>NZ_CAMEFX010000005.1 GCF_945915845.1 uncultured Actinobacillus sp.
TTAAAACTTCTAAACCAACGCTCCATGATGTATCATTTGGGTGGAGCTAAATCAATAAATCCGCTAACTAATTTAATGAATAAAATAAGATCTTACTCTCCATCTAATCCTAATTCCGGGATATATGATATTGCTGGAGATTCGGCAAGTTGGGGAAAAGAAATATTTGATGATATTTTAAATAAACTATAGGAGCTTAAATGAAAAAAATCGAATTTAAAGAGGGAGACTTATTTTTTATCAATGATATAGAGCTAATAGGAAAAACAGAAAATAAGACTCTCAGCTTTGGAAACGAAAAACGAGTAGGTAAGTTAATTTATATCTCTTCTTTGTTTAAGGGAATGATTGGGTTTCTTCCTTCAAAAGAAACTTTTAGTACTCCGCCGCAAAATATCCAAGAAATAGAATTTACAAAAACTGTTATTTATACAGATTATATAGAATTAAAAAATGGCAATTGGAATATTATCGGACATCAAGATACGACAAATGCAGAATCCCTTCTAACAACACGAAGAGTAGCAAATGCTATTATGATTAAAGATGATGAAATCAGGATTTGTACAGAAGAGGATTATAAAAAATATAAAAACCAAGGTATTGCTGGTTTAGGAGCTGTTCATTATTTACTTATGAATTTACCTAAATAAGCTGGCTGAGAAACGCCTTATTCTTATGTTCATAATGTTTTAGATTTTCTTGATCCGTTTGGGTTGGCTGTTTGTCCTACATTAATTAAAGATAACCTAGGAAGGATAAAAGAATCCAGTGCAACAATTACAAAAGAGATGATTGGAACGGGAACGAGAGTTAATAATAGTGCTAGAGCTTATGCAAAAGCAATGGGTAATCAAGGAGATGATGCAGGACATATTTTAGCTAAAATTCTAGGTGGTCAAGGAGGAAAAGGAAATATATTCCCTCAATTAAAAGGAATTAATCGTGGGGATTATAGAGCATTTGAAAAACAAATAAGAGATTTGCTAAAAAGTGGCTCCGGTCCATTAGATCTTAAATGGAGTTTCACATATAACGGAAAAGGAACAAGACCGACAGGAATTCAATATGATGTATTCAAAGACGGAGTAAAAATATTAGATGAACTATTCCCAAACTAAAGAGGTGGCTAATGGAAAATGCAAAAGAAATATTATTTAAATTTTTTGATGAAATGTATTTATGGAATAGAGAAGCTTATCAATACACACAAGAAAATGGATTTGGAATTGAAACTCAAAAAGTATTACTTTCAAGCTTAGAACCCATAGTGAGAAAATTTTGCACTAAGAAAATTATCGACCAAATTTCTGTGAAATGTTCAGAAATACCAAAATATGATAAAAATAATCTTATTCTAGAAGGAACTGATGAAATTAATAAAAATAAAATAGCATTTTACATACGAGAATTAAATAGGTCCAAGAGTCTTTATAAATATACTCTTATCCATAAAAATGGAGTATGGTTAATAGATAAAAAAGATTGGCTTGTAGAATTTGATAACAAATGGGAAAAACATTATATCTAATTATATACATCCCCCCGATGGCGCTCGTCTCTGACGAGTGCCTATATCTCATATTTTAGATAAATTGTTTAGCCCCCCGTCTGGAGACGGGTGCTATCGGGGGGTACATATCGAGAATTTGAAAAGTCAGTTCGCAAAATGTTAGAAAAACATGGTTCTTTAGACTTAAAGTGGAAATTTAATTATCCTAATGTAAATTCTACAAGACCAAATGAAATTATTTATGATGTCTTTCATGACGGAAAACTTTTAGATACTTTAACATTTATAAATTAGAGATTTTATATGACAGAAAAAGATACTTTTATATGTTTCATGAACGAAATGCACAAATGGGAAAGTTATGCCACTAATATTGGATTAGCGAACAATCTTGATGAGCATAGAGAAATAGTAAGAAATATATTTAATAAATATTGCACGCCAAAAGATAGAAAAAGAGGGAAACCCAATATTCTATCTGCAAGTTCTATTTCGAGCTATGATTTATCAACACAACCAATATATAACATTGAATACAAAACTAAAAAAACAATCATATATACAAAACAAAAAAATAAAGCTGAAAATAATTTTAGATATACATTAATATTAAAAAATGATAAGTGGCTTATAGATAAAAAAGAAATCAGCTATAATAACGGCGAAAGTTGGGAGAGCTCTATATTATAACCGATTCCGCTACTACGATCCTGAAAGTGGGAGTTATATTTCGAGTGATCCGATTGGGTTAAATGGTGGGTAATCCGGTGCGGCTTTGTTATGTAAAGCCCCAATATAGAGATTTTATAGCCATCTCTAAAAAAACTTGACATTGATTCATAAAACCCCCAATATACTCATAGGTAGCGTAGCCTAAATAACGCAATGAGGTTGTTGGCTCATCGTCAATCTGAAACTAATCTAGAATGTAAAGGTCTAGCGGTGGCAGGCACCAGAAAACTCTGATATAAATCTAGGATGCAAAGGCCTAGCGGTGGCAGACACCAGAATAAACCAACAATTAAGCCCACACGTTTGTGGGCTTAATGCTTTCTGAAGGAATAATAATGAGTACTAAATTTGTGGATATAAAAGACCAAATTTTAATGAGTTAAAAAAATTTGAATATCTTTTAACTCACATTGAAATGTGCAGCAGTTTTCCTTAATAAACACTTTATTAATAAAGAAATGATTTATAGTACTAATAATGAATCCATTTCTCTTATATTTAAACGTAGTAATTTTATGCACCTATGCGGAATTCAATATAGTGAAGGTGCCTCAGAATTCTTTAATCTAGCCTTAATAAAACAAATCGATCTTAGCAAAATTTTTATTAAAACCGATGGGACAACATTTCAAAAATTATCAGTGTTAAGCTCAATAAATTCTTTACTTACTTCAGATATCACATTGACCGAAGGTGTTTTTTATCTAAATTTGTCTTTTGATAAAGCGTTAAAAACAAGAAAAAAAGTCTTTGCACTAACATTAGTGCAATAATGATAATACATTTATTCCGCTGTCATTGATTAATCTTAAATTTATAAATAATTTTCCAAACGGAAATAAAGTAACTCATATTAAGTCCATTCATTTACAAGATAGCACAGAAATAATATACTTATAGTTCATCAGTGTGAAGAGTACTGAATGATTGGGAAAATGTCCCCTCGATCATTTAAAAGGCAGGGATCCGAGTACTTGTACGAACCAATCTTAGATTGGGTTTGTTAGGCGCGGCTAACAAAGTATGTAATGGGGAGCTTATGCTCCCCTTCATTTTTCTAATGATCTTTATAAAAAAGTTACAGCATATTTACTGATTCTCTCAGCATTTCTACATCATGTTCAATATAGCCAAGTGTTACGCTGATATCCTTGTGTCCTAACAGCTTCTGAACCAAATAATCTTTCACATCGTTGACCGCACTTTCAAAATCAACATAACCACCATATGCCATCCACTCATATTTAAAACTTCTAAACCAACGCTCCATCGGGGCATTATCCCAGCAGTTGACCCGTCGGCTCATACTTTGTGTTAACTTGTGGTTTTGCACACATTGGGTAAATTGCTTGCTCCCATAAATACTGCCTTGGTCTGAGTGAAACAACATCGTTTTCCTACGTTTGGTCTGCAACATAGCGTGATTTAATGCATCGATAACCCATTGCGCATCGTGGTGTCGACTCAGTTTCCAACCAACCACTTGGCGGTCTAACTTAAGCCTGTAATTCGTTAATAAGCTCAGGTTTGCGGTGTAGTAGGTCTAACAGCGTTTTGGCGGCACCACTTGGTTTGCGTAAGCCTTGTTCCCAAGAGCGAAGGGTCGCAACTGAAATACCGAGCTTCTCCGCAAATTTAGGTTGTGATAATTTGGCGGCATGACGAGTTTCAACAATAGGGGAGACTTCAATTTGCGTTAAGCGAACGCCTGTAAAGTCGCCTTGTTTGACAAGTTCTAGAGTATCTCGTAAATCTTCTGCGTGTTCAGCCATTTCTGGATCGTCTTCAATCACAGCCTGAATGATAGTTTCTATATTCCAATGTTTGGCTTTTTCTTGAATTTTTTGATGAATCTTATCCATTTTTCGCTCCTGTTAATTGTTTTAAATCTTGGTTTGATAAGTTTTCTTTTTCATTTTTGGTGTAAATATCCATCATAATGACAACGCCATCTTCTAGTAAGTTGAAGTAGATTACTCTTACTCCTCCTCTTTTTCCCTTGCTATTTGCTTGCCAACGAACTTTGCGTAAGCCGTCAGCATGTTTTATGACATCTCCAACTAAAGGATTTTGGGCAATATAACTAAAAAATTCGAGGCGTTCGTCCTCTGTCCAAATCTCTCTGGCTTTACGCTGAAATTTCTGATATTCGATAATGGTATACATCTCAACTCTCCTTAGTGAAATGTATTATACTCTTACTATGTCTTATTGCAATGCTAGCAAAAGAAAACCGCCGTAGTGGCGGTTGGGTTAAGTAGAGAAATTTTGTTTTTACGAGTAGGTCTGATTGGTACATCCTTTACAGCTATAACCGCTCTTTTTCTCCCCCTAAATCATCCAATAAAAATGCAGTAAGTTTTGCGAGTTCGCCTGTCATTAAAATAAAATCGGCATCAAATCGTTGTGCAAAATCTTCCTTGAGAATATCATCATTTTTTTCACGAATTTGATCGGCAAATTTTAAGCGTTTTAATGAGCCGTCATCACAGAATACAAAGCTTAAATGTTCGTCCCAATCTAATGCTAACTTAGTGATAAGCTTGCCTTTTTCTAAATGTGATAAAATTTCTTCGCTTTCCAATGGTTGATTTTTACAGCGAATAATCCCTTTATCATCCGAGGCTTTAAGTTCCCCTTCTTCAAGTGCGGTTAAATATTGTGGAATATTATTTTGCGCGATCCAATTCGTCATGGCTAAAGCCGGTTCAATAGTAAACGCAAGGGGGATGACAGGCAAGGAACCTACGGATTTACGCAATAAGGCTAGCGCGTCTTCTGCTCGTTTACTTGCAGCAGCATCCACATAAATCAGATTAGTTTCAGTATTAATCCAAATCGCGGTGTGCTGATTTTTGCTGAATGCGCGTGGTAATAACATGGCAATAACATCATCTTTTAAGGCCTGTTTTTCGGTTTTCTTTAATTTTCTCGCTTCTTTTTCCTCTACTTGTCGTACTCGTTCATCTAATTCCGCTTTAATAACATGACTGGGCAAAATTTTTTCTTCTTTACGCGCCACTAACAGTATTTGTTTACCCACGGAAAAATGTAATAACTCAGAACCTCGTAAAGGGGTGCTCCAACCAAATTTACTCATATCTGATTGATTACATGGGTAATATTGATGTTGGGCTAGTTGATTTTGTAAATCCGACCAATCCAATTCTTTGGTTAAACGGTAAATAAGAGCATTTTTAAACCAGTACATTGGCATTCCTTTTAATTAAACGTAAAATGTCACCATATTCTAATCGATTTTAGGGAAAAATATGCAACAGAAATCTATTTGTTTTATTGGTGGCGGTAATATGGCACAGGCAATAGTGTTTGGATTATTAAAAAAAAGCTATACGGCGAATTTAATTACCGTCTGTGATCGGAATGAAAGCAAAAGAAAATTATTTGCTGAACAGGGCGTCAATACGACAACGGATCCTGCTCAGGGAGCCGCGCTGGCAGATGTGGTAGTTTTAGCCGTAAAACCTCAGAGCGCGGCAGAAACTTGTATCACCCTAAGCGCGGTCGATTTTAGTGATAAATTGGTGATTTCTATTATGGCCGCTATTCCAACTCAACGATTAACCGCACTTTTGCCCACAGCGCAAAATATTGTACGCGTTATGCCAAATACACCCTCATTGGTGTCAGAGGGCATGGCAGGATTGTTTGCACCATCTTCTGTAGCGGCAGAGCTTCAATCCTTTGCTGAAGAACTATTAAATGCCGTGGGCAAAACCTGTTGGGTAACAGCTGAAAATGATATGCACAAGGTAACTGCGGCCTCAGGTTCTAGTCCGGCTTATTTTTTCTTATTCATGGAAGCCATGCAACATGCGTTATTAAATATGGGATTAACAGAAAAACAAGCACGAGAACTTATTCAACAATCTGCTTTTGGGGCGGCAAAAATGGTGGTGGATAACCCACAAACGAGTTTGACGACTTTACGTGAAAATGTCACGTCTAAAGGTGGCACAACAGCGGCCGCGTTAGCCGTATTTAATGACAAGCATTTAGTCGACACTGTTGAACAAGCTATGCAGGCTTGTGTGGCAAGATCGAAAGAAATGGAAATGCTGTTTTAGCCCATTTATGGCGGGGCAAATAGAATTCGCCCCTTGTTGTATTTATTATTTTTGTTTGTAATTACTCAAGAACCGCGAGAATTTGCCTAAGGCATCTTCTAGGGTGCTAATATGTGGCAAGAACACTAAACGGAAGTGGTCTGGGGCATGCCAATTAAAGCCACGTCCATGCACTAATAATACTTTTTCCTGACGTAATAAATCCAGCACTAATTTTTCATCGTCATAAATGCCAAATTTCTCAATGTCAATTTTCGGGAACATATAAAGCGCACCTTTCGGTTTTACACAACTAATTCCGGGAATTTGATTGAGTAAGTCATACGCACGTTGGCGTTGTTCATAGAGTCGCCCACCTGGGACGATGAGTTCATTGATACTTTGATAGCCTCCTAAGGCGGTTTGAATAGCGTGTTGCATTGGTACATTGGCACATAAACGCATGGAAGCAAGCATATTCAAACCTTCGATATAACCTTGAGCTTTATCTTTGGGACCATTTAAGATCATCCAGCCTTGACGGAAACCACAGATGCGATAGGCTTTAGATAAGCCGTTAAAGGTGACGGTTAAAAGATCGGGGGCAATCGCTGCGATATGATGGTGTACGGCACCGTCATATAAAATTTTATCGTAAATTTCATCAGCAAAAATAATGAGACCATGCTCTCGTGCAACATCAGCGATTTGCTCCAATAAATCTTTACTATACACAGCACCGGTTGGGTTATTAGGGTTAATAATCACAATCCCTTTAGTACGAGAGGTAATTTTACTTTTAATATCCTCAATAGAAGGGAACCAATCGGATGATTCATCACATAAATAATGCACTGCTTTTCCGCCGGAAAGCGTTACTGCAGCGGTCCAAAGCGGATAATCAGGCATTGGCACTAAGACTTCATCATCGTTGTTTAGTAAGGCTTGCATTGACATGGTAATTAATTCTGACGCACCGTTGCCAATATACACATCGTTGACAGTGGAACCGTGAATACCTTTAGATTGGTAATATTGTACTACTGCTTTTCGTGCAGAATATAAGCCTTTTGAATCACAATACCCCTGAGAAGTAGCCATATTGCGGATAATATCCACCATAATTTCATCGGGTGCTTCAAACCCAAAGGGCGCGGTGTTGCCAATATTTAATTTGAGAATTTTATTGCCTTCTTCCTCAAGGCGTAAGGCTTCTTGATGGACAGGACCACGAATATCATAACAAACGTGTTCCAACTTATCGGATTTAGGAAAATAGTTCATTTAGCTTTCCTTTTTTTGATAAAAAATAAATAGATAGGGCGTTAATTTGTGAAAAATTAACCGCACTTTACCCTTATTTTTAACAGAATGAAAGATTTACTAAAAAAAATTTTTGAATTGGGGTAAAATGCAGAACAATTTTGTCAGGAATTTATGAACTAAATGATGTTTGAGTTACTTGCTGAAAAAGTGAAATCTCACCAAATTGATGCACAATCACCGATGATTACTGTATTTCATCTTGAAATAACAGAATTTGGTGAGCTTTTAGCATGGCTTAAAGCACAACATGTGTTTCCCCAATATTATTTAAATTTCCGTGATAGTGATAATAAACTGGTGGCAGTGGGAAAAGTGCGGTCTTTTGGGGATGAGATTTCAGCACAACAATTTATTGAAAAGACACAACAGCCTTTAATTGGCGGATTAACCTTTAATAAAAAGGGGGATTTTTGGTTACCGCGTTTGTTGATTGAGCAACAAAAACAACAAACAGTGATTTCTGTCTTTATTGATAATCAAGCCAATTTAGTAGAAGAAAAACAACAAGCATTAAGCGCGATTCAGGCATTAACCTGTTTTGCGGAGCTTGAACCGTTAAATTCTCAGGCTCGCTTAGTTTCGCAAAAGGCTAACCAAGAGGAATGGTGTCATTGGGTTGAACAGGCGTTAAGTGCCATTGAGCAAGGTGAATTAAATAAAGTCGTGTTAGCGAATGAAAGCTTGTTTGAAAGTACGCAACCGATTAATGCCCAAGATTTTCTTGCAGAAAGCGAAAAACAAAATACAGGTTGTTACCATTTTCTGTATGCAAAAACGCCAGATAGTGTTTTTGTTGGGTCAACGCCTGAGCGTTTATTTGAACGCTGTGGTGAACAAGTCAAAACTGAAGCGTTAGCAGGTACAGCGTTAATGTCTGATGATGCAAAGCAAAATCAAGCGCAAGCGGATTGGTTGTTACATGATCAAAAAAATGATGATGAAAACCGGCTTGTGGTAAAAGATATTTGTGATAATTTACAGGAGTTTGTGCGTCATATTCAAGTGGGGCAAGTGGAACTCAAACAGCTTCGTCGAGTCCAACATTTACGCCGCTGTATTCAAGCAGAGTTAAAAGCTCACTTTGCTGATGCAGCTTGCTTACATGCGATTCACCCTACGGCAGCAGTGTCAGGATTGCCGCAGCAAAACGCCCTGGCATTTTTACAAAAAACAGAAAATTTTGACCGCACTTGGTATGCAGGAACCTTGGGAATAATGACTCAATCTCATGGGGAATTTTGTGTGACTATTCGTTGCGCGTTTATTGAACAAAATAGAATTCGGATTTTTGCTGGCGCCGGTATTGTTGCAGGTTCAGTTCCTTTATTGGAATGGCAGGAAATTGAACGCAAGGCATCGGGGTTAGTCACTTTATTAAGCACAGGAAAGTAGACACTAGTCGAATAATGGAGAGTAATATGTCAGTCAGCACCTTTAACCGTTGTTGGTCGAAAGTGATTTTAGAAACATTAACACGTCATGGTGTGAAGCATGTTTGTATTGCGCCTGGTTCTCGTTCAACCCCGTTAACTCTCGAAGCTGTACGTCTGCAATCTCAACAGAAAGTGCAATGTCACACGCATTTTGACGAACGTGGTTTAGGTTTTTTTGCTTTAGGGTTGGCTAAATCATCTCAGTCTCCCGTGGTGATTATTGTGACTTCAGGTACTGCAGTGGCCAATTTATATCCGGCAGTCATTGAGGCAAGACAAAGTGCGGTGAATTTAATTGTTATTTCGGCAGATCGCCCGGCAGAATTATTAGAATGTGGTGCAAATCAGGCGATCCTTCAAGAAAATATGTTTGGCGTTTATCCTGTCGCTACATTGAATTTACCTAAACCTCATCAAGATTATGCGGCAAAATGGCTCATTTCAACTATTGAACAGGCTTGTTATCAGCAAGCAGAGAAAAATGGGGTTATTCATATTAATGCGCCATTTGCTGAACCTCTGTACGATGCAGATGTAGATAATATTGATATTCATCCTTGGCTTGCACCTATTCAGCGTTGGTTAGGTCAGCATCAACCTTGGACAGTACATCAAAAGCCACAACAAGAAGTGATGGTTCATGAACATTGGGATCATTGGCGAACCAAACGTGGTGTATTAGTGGTAGGGCAGTTACCACATGGCCATGCGATGGGAATCAAAGCTTGGGCAGAAACGATGGGGTGGGTGATGCTAACGGATATTCAATCTGGCGTTGAACCGAATTTGCCTTATGTGGATATTTGGTTGGCGAATAAAACCGTACGGGAAAAATTATTACAAGCAGATTTGGTTATTCAACTGGGGTCGCGTTTTGTGAGTAAAAGAATTAATCAATTTTTGCATGATTTTCAAGGTGAGTACTGGGTTGTAGATGAAAGTGAATCTCGAGTAGATCCTTTTCATCATACGCAAACGCGTTTTATCGCGAAAGTTCATCATTGGCTACGAGCGCATCCACCATTACGCCAAAAACCTTGGTTGTTAGAACCTTTGGCTCTTTCTAATTTCTGTGCAACCTTTATTGAACAGCAAGTCGGGGGCGGGTTGAATGAAGCGTCTTTGGCTCATCATATTGGGCGTCTATTACCGAAAAACTGCTCGTTATTCTTAGGGAATAGTTTATTTGTTCGTTTGGTTGATGCATTAACGAAACTATCTGAGACTTACCCTGTTTATACCAACCGTGGCGCAAGCGGTATTGATGGTTTGATTGCAACAATTGCCGGTATAGGTATTGGCGCCAATCAGCCTGTTGCGGCAGTGATTGGTGATACTTCAGCACTCCATGATTTGAATTCGCTCGCGTTACTAAGAAAAGTGACGCAACCAACAGTTTTATTTGTGGTGAATAATAATGGTGGTGCGATTTTTGATATGTTGCCGGTGGGCGCAGAGGTAAAAAATGCTTATTATCGCATGCCACATCATTTAGATTTTTCTGAAGCTGCGGCGATGTTTGAATTGAAATATGCACGACCTTACACTTGGGCGGATTTAGGACAAGCCTTAAAACTTGCTTATGCTCGTAAAGAAACGACTATTATTGAAATTAAAGTTAGCCCAAGTGATGGTGCAAATGTTTACAAAGGCTTAATTGAACAAATTAGCCAGGCAGTTATTGGCGCGTAAAAGGCGGATTAGGTAAAAAATAAGCCCGTCGTGGGCTTTTATTGAAAGATAAACAGACCCTAATGAACGATTTTAAAATTAATGAGTCCAATGAACCCTAAATGAGTAAAAAATGGAAAAAATAATGCGTGAGAAAGCACTCGTTGAAGTGAAAAATCTTACCTTTAAACGAGGTGAGCGCACCATTTATGACAATCTTAATTTGCGTGTAGAAAAAGGTAAAATTACCGCAATTATGGGGCCTTCTGGAATCGGTAAAACAACATTGTTAAAGCTAATCGGTGGGCAGTTGCATCCTGAGCAAGGCGAGATTTTATTTGATGGCAAGGATATTTGCCAAATGTCTAACCGAGAGCTGTATCATGTTCGCCAACGCATGGGAATGTTGTTTCAGTCGGGAGCATTGTTTACGGATATTTCTACCTTTGATAATGTCGCGTTCCCTATTCGCGAACATACGAATTTGCCTGAAGCATTAATTCGTAAGATTGTTTTAATGAAATTGGAATCCGTAGGATTGCGTGGTGCGGCAAATTTAATGCCATCAGAATTATCAGGCGGTATGGCGCGTCGAGCGGCTCTGGCTAGAACGATTGCCCTTGATCCTGATTTAATTATGTATGATGAACCTTTTACCGGGCAGGATCCTATTAGTATGGGTGTCATTATCAGTTTGATTAAGCGTCTTAATGAAGCCTTGAAATTGACTTCTATTGTGGTTTCCCACGATGTGCAAGAAGTCTTAAGTATTGCAGATTATGCGTATATTATTGCAGATAAACGTGTGATTGCAGAAGGAACGCCTACTTCATTGCTTCAAAGTGCGGATCCGCAGGTGGTACAATTTATTCAGGGTAAGGAAGATGGACCTGTGCGTTTCCATTATCAGGCCAATGACTATTTAGAGGATTTATTTCAATGATTGTACAATTAATCTCTCACTTAGGTCTGGCGGTAATTAAATCAGTACGCGCGTTGGGGCGTTCCGGTTTTATGTTTTTTGGTGCATTAGTGGGGAAACCTGAATTTCGTAAGCATGCGCCATTATTAATCAAGCAGCTTTATGTACTGGGTGTGCAGTCTTTATTGATTATTCTGCTTTCAGGCTTTTTTATCGGTATGGTGCTAGGGTTGCAAGGTTATGTGGTTTTAGTGGACTTTGCTGCCGAAGCGAATGTTGGACAATTAGTTGCACTTTCGTTATTACGTGAATTAGGCCCCGTTGTGACCGCACTTTTATTTGCCGGGCGAGCAGGTTCTGCATTAACAGCGGAAATCGGTTTAATGAAAGCCACAGAACAACTTTCTAGCTTAGAAATGATGGCAGTGGATCCGCTACGCCGTGTGATTGCGCCACGTTTTTGGGGCGGTGTGATTGCGATGCCTATTCTAGCGATATTGTTTACTTCTGTTGGTGTCATTGGCGGCTCTCTTGTGGGGGTAGATTGGAAAGGTATTGACAGTGGTTCCTTTTGGTCTGTGATGCAAAATGCAGTAGATAGTAAAGATTTACTTTATGGTTTTATTAAGAGTATTGTTTTTGCTTTTGCAGTTGTGTGGATCGCTTTATTCAATGGTTATGATTGCGTGCCGACCTCGGAAGGCATTAGCCAAGCAACGACAAAAACCGTGGTGCATTCGTCATTAATGGTATTAGGTTTAGATTTTGTATTAACTGCGATGATGTTTGGTGCATAACCAATCAGAGTGCGGTGAAAATTAGGAAATTTTTATGCGACAAACAATTAAATACGAATTTTGGGTGGGATTATTTTTACTTTTAGGTATCGCCGCTCTGGTGTTTATGGGTTTAAAAGTGGCAAATGTGCAAGGTTTTAATGAAGCAAAATCTTATCACGTCACTGCAACTTTTGATAATATAGGAGGTCTTAAAGTGCGCGCACCATTAAAAGTCGGTGGCGTGGTAATTGGTCGCGTGACCAATATCGCTTTAGATGAAAAGACTTATTTACCCAAAGTCACCATTGCAGTAAATGAAGAATTTAATCAAATTCCTGATAACAGTTCTCTTTCTATCAAAACCTCAGGCTTACTTGGCGAACAATATATTGCTTTAAGTGTTGGGTTTGATGATGGTGAAACAGAAATGTTAAAAGAGGGAAGTAAAATCGTAGATACTAAATCTGCATTGGTATTAGAAGATCTTATTGGTCAGTTCTTATATGGCGATAAGAATAAAAAAGAAGAGCCTGCGGCTCAATAATTCGGAAAGTGATTAATCGGAGTGTTTATGACTATGCAATTCAAAACCTGGTTTTCAAAAATATTAGTTTTGGTCACCGCACTTTTTGCGGTGCAAGCAGTAATGGCAGCAGATAGCCCTTATGAATTAACTAAACAAGCTGCAGAGAAATTATTCTCTGATCTTAAAGCTGAACAAACAAAAATTAAATCAAATCCCAACCATTTGCGCTTAATTGTACGCAATGATTTAATCCCTTATGTACATGTGAATTATGCAGGTTCATTGGTATTAGGACCTTATTTTAAATCAACAACACCAGAACAGCGCGAGAAATTCTTTGCGGCCTTTGAAAAATATATCGAACAAGCTTATGCACAGGCTTTAACATTGTATGCAAACCAAGACATTCAAGTTCAAAAAGAGCAAGTGGAAGGCAATACGGCGAGTGTGCTTGTCAAATTGTTACCGACTTCAGGCAATGAAACGTTAAATATTACTCTGTTATGGCGTAAGAATAGTAAAACAGGGAAGTGGCAAGTTTACGATATGATTGCCGCTGATGGCTTGAGTATGGTGGATAGTAAAAAAGTAGAGTGGAGTGGGGTGTTACGTAAAGAGGGGATTGATGCCTTAACCATTCAAGTAGAAAAAGCTGCGGCAGCCCCTGTAGTGATTAAATAATTTAAGATGACAGTAGAAAAACAAGCCCAGACCAATGTAAAACTGACGTGGTCGGCAATACAAAATAATGATAAAATTGCTCTCCAGCTTGCTGGGGAGCTTTCTCGTAATACGTTGTTGCCTCTTTGGAATGAATGGAAAAGGCAGCAACGTTTTGCTGTTTTAAGTACCGTGCACATGGCGAATCATGTTATTGAATGGGATCTTTCATCATTAATACGTATGGATTCAGCAGGCTTTGCGCTATTTAGCGAATTATTGCATGACATACAAAAAATAGCGACATCACAAAAAATAATAAATGTGCCGGATGAACTGATTACACTGGCTGAATTATTTGATTTAGGTGACTGGTTAAACTCTTTTATTGATTAACGGAACATACAATGGAACCAATAGAAATTGAACGTATTTTAAAAGAATCTTTACAACTTGATGAGGTTTATGCTCAAGGGGAAAATGCCCATTTTGGGGTAATTGTTGTGAATGATGATATTGCGGCGTTATCACGTGTTAAGCAACAGCAAACTATTTATGCTCCTTTAATGCCTTATTTTGAAACCGGAGAAATTCATGCGTTGACCATTAAAACCTATACCAAAGAAAAATGGAAAATGGATCGTATGTTAAATGGAATGAACTAATAAAAGGCAAGGGGAATAAAAAATGGAAAAGTTTCGTGTTTATGGTCAATCAACACCGTTGAGTGGTGAAGTGCAAATTTCTGGTGCAAAAAATGCGGCACTTCCGATTCTTTTCGCTGCGATTTTAGCGGAAGAGCCGGTGAAATTAACCAATGTACCTGAATTAAAAGACGTTGATACCACGTTTAAAATTTTGAGACAACTTGGTGTAACCGTTGAACGTGATGAAAATAAAGCGGTATTAATTGACGCAAGTAAAATTGATCATTATGTTGCGCCTTATGAACTGGTAAAAACGATGCGCGCATCAATTTGGGCTTTAGCACCGTTATTAGCGCGTTTCCATGAGGGGCAGGTTTCATTACCAGGTGGTTGCACAATTGGTGCTCGTCCTGTGGATATGCATATTTCGGGTCTAGAAAAAATGGGCGCGAAAATCGAACTCGATGAAGGTTATGTTAAAGCCACAGTAGATGGGCGTTTGATCGGTACACGCGTATATATGGATAAAGTGAGCGTTGGCGCAACTTTATCCGTAATGATGGCGGCAACATTAGCTAATGGAACGACTGTGATCGAAAATGCCGCTCGTGAACCAGAAATCGTGGATACGGCAGATTTCTTAAATAAAATGGGTGCGAAGATTTCTGGTGCAGGAACAGATATGATCACAGTTGAAGGGGTAGAACGTCTTACTGGTTGTGAACACGCTGTCGTTGCGGATCGTATTGAAACAGGGACATTCTTAATTGCAGCGGCAATTTCCGGCGGTAAGATTGTTTGTAAAAATGCCAAACCTGACACCATGGATGCCGTTCTTGAAAAATTACGTGAAGCCGGTATGGAAGTGAATGTGACAGCAGATTCTATTAGTTTAGATAGTCATGGACAACGTCCTAAAGCAGTGAATATCCGCACCATGCCTCACCCCGGTTTTCCAACGGATATGCAAGCACAATTTACGTTACTTAATGTTGTTGCTGAAGGAACAAGTAAAATTACCGAAACGATTTTTGAAAACCGTTTTATGCATATTCCTGAACTTATTCGTATGGGGGCGAAAGGTGAAATTGAAGGCAATACTGCCTTAATTCATGGCGTTGAAAAATTATCGGGCGCGCAAGTAATGGCAACAGATTTACGTGCGTCAATCAGCTTAGTACTCGCAGGTTGTATCGCAAATGGCGAAACCGTTGTGGATCGTATTTATCATATCGATCGTGGTTATGAGCATATCGAAGAAAAACTGCGTGGGCTTGGTGCTAAGATTGAACGTTTTAGAGAAACCGGCGAAGAGTAATGGGTTTAATATGAAAATGGCGGATTAATTCCGCCATTTTTATGGTTAAACATTATTCATGATTTAGGAATAATTTCTTTGCCCAAATATCGCCGTACCAATTCGTACCATAGTAGAACCACAAGCAATCGCTGTATTCATATCATCAGACATTCCCATGGAAAGTGTATCAATTTGTTGATTTGGACAAGCGGCTTTTAATTCCTCAAATAAGGCTTGCATCGCACTCAGTGCTTTTTCTTGTTCTGCCATATTATCTGTTGGAGCAGGGATTGCCATCAAACCACGTAAACACAAGCGCGGTAGATTTTCAATATGTTTAGCTAAGGCTAGCATTTCTGTAGGCGGAATACCCGATTTGCTACTTTCATCGCTAATATTAATTTGAATTAGTACATTTAATGGCTTTTTATAAGCCGAACGCTGTTCATTTAAACGATCAGCAATTTTTGTACGATCAATGGTTTGCATCCAATCAAAATATTCTGCCACTAAACGGCTTTTATTCGATTGTAACGGGCCGATAAAATGCCATTCTAACTCAGGATGTTTATCCGCAAAATATTGAATTTTCTCTATACCTTCTTGCACATAATTTTCACCAAATGCGATTTGCCCTGCGTCAATGGCTTCTTGAATAGCTTCTACGGGCTTAGTCTTAGAAACGGCTAATAATTTCACCGCACTTTGTGGGCGTTGGGCTTGATGACAGGCGGCTTGAATTTGTTGGTGGATGGTGGCCAAGTTATCTTTTATTTGCATAATTATTTATTTATCTTTATATTTAAATTGTCCTGATAAGGATGTATTTTAGCTCAATTATACTATGACGAGTAGACAAACAAATAGGTAACTTATGAAAAAAGCACTTTTAACACTTGCTTTAGTTGCAGCAACAGGTACAGCAGTTGCACACATGGATAAGCCAAATACAACAGAAGGCTTAAAAATTAATGTACAATTATTAGATCCTGTAAAGGGTAATCAAGATGTTGGTTTTGTGTCAGTCACGGAATCAAAATATGGTTTAGTGTTTACTCCTGAATTAAAAGGTTTAACTGCAGGTGTTCACGGTTTCCATATTCATGAGAACCCAAGCTGTGATGCTAAAGAAAAAGACGGCAAGTTAACTGCTGGTTTAGCTGCAGGTGGTCACTGGAATCCTAATGGTGCCAAAGCACATGGTTTCCCATGGTCTGATGAAGCGCATTTAGGCGATTTACCCGCGCTTTATGTGGATGCAGAAGGCAATGCGACTCATCCAGTATTAGCACCACGCTTAAAATCATTAGCGGATATTAAAGGCCGTTCAATTATGATTCATGCTGGTGGTGACAACCATTCTGATGAACCAAAACCATTAGGTGGTGGCGGTGCAAGAATGGCTTGTGGCGTAATTAAATAAGACAAAATTGATTAAAATAAGCATGAAAATCAAACTTCATGCTTATTTTTTTATTTTCTATTTGACAACGACATAAAATCTAGGTATTTATAACAACATTAGTTTCAATAAAGAAAATACTATGAATTTTAACCGCACTTTAACTACCACCATTATTATGATTACCATGACGTTGTCTGTGGCGGGGTAGTGCGAACAAAAGAATACCAAGAGACCCGCACTTAAGCGGGTTTTTTTATATGCCGATTTAGCAAACTCAACAAATTTTAAGAAGGAAAATATTATGCGTGTACTTAAATTCGGTGGCACATCGCTTGCCAATCCAGAACGCTTTTTACAAGCAGCAGAGCTGATTGAAAAAGCCCATTTAGAAGAACAGGCGGCAGGTGTGCTTTCAGCTCCGGCTAAAATTACCAATCATCTCGTCGCGCTTTCTGAAAAAGCCAGCCAAAACCAACCTACCGATAGCCATTTCAATGACGCAGTAGAAATCTTCTACAACATTATCAATGGATTACACGCCAAAAATAACAACTTCGATTTAGCCGGTACAAAAGCGTTAATTGACGCAGAATTTGCTCAAATTGCAGATTTGTTAGATAACATTCGCGCTGCCGGTAAAGTGGAAGATGCGGTAAAAGCGACCATTGATTGCCGTGGTGAAAAATTATCTATTGCCATGATGAAAGCGTGGTTTGAAGCCTGTGGGTACAATGTGACCGTGATTAATCCAGTGGAAAAATTATTGGCATATGGTACTTATTTAGAAAGTAGCGTGGACATTGCAGAATCGACTAAGCGAATGGATGCCGGTTCTATTCCAAAACAGAATGTGGTTTTAATGGCCGGTTTTACCGCAGGTAATGAAAAAGGAGAGTTGGTTTTATTAGGTCGCAATGGTTCGGATTATTCGGCTGCTTGTTTAGCGGCTTGTTTAGGCGCAAGTGTGTGTGAGATTTGGACGGATGTGGATGGTGTGTTTACTTGTGACCCACGTTTAGTGGCTGACGCACGTTTATTGCCACACCTATCTTACCGTGAAGCCATGGAATTGTCTTATTTTGGGGCAAAAGTGATTCATCCACGTACAATCGGTCCATTGGTTCAAACAAATATTCCGTGCTTAATTAAAAATACAGGCAACCCAAGTGCGGCCGGCTCTGTAATTGATAGCGATGAAAATGCGTCTGAAGAATTACAGGTTAAAGGCATTACTAATTTAGATAACGTTTCAATGTTTAACGTTTCAGGTGCCGGAATGCAAGGTATGGTAGGAATGGCAGCACGCGTATTCTCCACGATGTCGAAAGCAGGCATTTCAGTGATTTTAATTACCCAATCTTCATCCGAATACAGTATTAGCTTCTGTGTCCCGGCAAAATCTACAGAGCTTGCTTTGGATGTGTTGAATGCAGAATTTGCCCATGAACTACAAACAGGCGACTTAGATAAGGTTGAAATTATTCGTGAATTGTCAATTGTATCTGTTGTCGGTGATGGTATGCGTTCAGCGAAAGGGATTGCAGCACGTTTCTTCTCATCCTTAGCAGAAGCTAACATCAGCATTGTAGCGATTGCACAAGGTTCATCAGAACGCTCAATTTCTGCAGTTGTACCAATGAATAAAGCGATTGAAGCGGTCAAAGCAACACATCAAGGGCTATTTAACAATAAAAAGTCTATTGACGTCTTCCTTGTTGGCGTAGGGGGCGTTGGTGGGGCTTTGATCGAGCAAATTAAACGCCAAAAAGAATTTTTAGCGAAAAAAGATATTGAAATTCGTGTTTGTGCTTTAGCCAATGCAGATCAAATGTTACTCAATGAAAACGGCTTAAATTTAGATAACTGGAAAGACGATTTAGAGAATGCGATTCAGCCATCAGATTTTGATGTGTTGTTGTCTTTTATTAAGTTGCATCATGTGGTGAATCCTGTTTTTGTTGATTGTACTGCGGCGCAATCTGTTTCTAATCTTTACGCGAGAGCATTGCGTGAGGGTTTCCATGTGGTTACACCGAATAAGAAAGCCAATACAGGTAGCTTTGCTTATTATCAAGAATTACGCCAAGCTGCACGCCAAGGTCGCCATAAATTCTTATATGAAACCAATGTGGGAGCAGGTTTACCTGTGATTGAGAATTTACAAAATTTACTGGCAGCAGGGGATGAAGTCGAAAAATTTGAAGGTATTCTTTCAGGTTCGTTATCTTTCATTTTCGGTAAATTAGAAGAAGGATTAACGTTATCTCAAGCGACCTTTATTGCGAAAGAAAAAGGCTTTACCGAACCTGATCCGCGTGATGATCTCTCAGGTGCTGATGTGGCTCGCAAGTTGTTAATTCTTGCGCGTGAAACAGGTTTACCATTGGAATTTGAAGATATTGAGGTGGAAGGTGTATTACCTAAAGGTTTTTCTGAGGGGATGAGCAAAGAAGAATTCTTGAAAATTTTGCCGGAAGTGGATGCTGAATTTAATAAGCGTGTTGAAGCAGCAAAAGCGGAAGGTAAAGTGTTGCGCTATGTGGGCTCAATTAATGGTAGCAAATGCCGTGTTGCGATTGAAGCGGTAGATGAAAATCATCCGCTCTATAAAGTGAAAGATGGAGAAAATGCCCTTGCATTCTTAACGCGTTATTACAGCCCGATTCCATTATTATTACGTGGTTATGGGGCGGGTACTGATGTGACTGCCGCAGGAATTTTTGCAGATATTCTCCGCACTTTACAAGGAGGCGCGTAATGAGTTTACGTATTTATGCCCCTGCATCAAGTGCCAATATTAGCGTGGGTTTTGATACGCTTGGTGCAGCAATTTCCCCCATTGATGGCTCATTGTTAGGTGATGTGGTACAAATTGATGATATTGCAACTGGTTTTGAATTGGAAAGTGCGGGCTATTTTGTGCGTAAATTACCAAAAGAACCACAAAAAAATATCGTTTATCAGGCCTATGTATTATTTAGTGAACGTTTTAAATTACGTGGTGGGAATATTAAACCGTTACGTTTAACCCTTGAAAAAAATATGCCGATTGGTTCAGGGCTTGGCTCAAGTGCTTGTTCGATTGTAGCAGCATTGGTAGCATTAAATCAGTTCCATAATGAACCTTTTTCTAAAATGGAATTATTAGAAATGATGGGGGAATTGGAAGGGCGAATTTCAGGTTCAATTCACTATGATAACGTTGCGCCTTGTTATTTAGGTGGTGTGCAATTAATGGTGGAAAGCCTTGGTAATATTAGTCAAACCTTACCGTTTTTTGATAACTGGTATTGGGTGTTGGCTTATCCCGGTATTGAAGTGTCAACAGCAGAAGCTCGTGCGATTTTACCAAAAAGCTATACACGCCAAGATGTGATAGCCCATGGTCGTCATTTAGGTAGTTTTGTACATGCTTGCCATACCCATCAAGAAGTCTTAGCTGCACTTATGATGCAAGATGTGATCGCGGAGCCTTATCGTGCACAGTTGTTACCTAACTTCGCGGAGGTGAAACAAGCTACTCGTGATTTAGGTGCGTTGGCAAGCGGTATTTCAGGCTCTGGCCCAACGATGTTCAGCATTGCTCCTGATTTACAAACCGCGATGAAGATAGAAAACTATCTTGAGCAACATTATCTACAAAATAACGAAGGTTTTGTGCATATTTGTAAAGTGGATAATGCAGGCGCACGGGAATTAGCGTAAAATACCCCAAAATTTAACCGCACTTTACCTCAAAGTGCGGTCTGTTTTACTAAAGATTGGAAGACAAATATGAAGTTATACAACATTAAACACCCAGAAGAACAAGTTAATTTCTCGCAAGCGGTACGCCAAGGTTTAGGTAAAGATCAAGGTTTATTCTTTCCTGAAACTATCCCAACCTTAGATAATATTGATGAATTATTAGCGTTACCATTAGTTGAACGCAGCCAAAAAATCTTAGGGGCAATTATCGGTGATGAAATCCCAACAGATAAATTAAATGCGATGGTAAAAAACGCCTTTACTTTCCCTGCGCCCGTGGAAAAAGTCGAAGAGGGTGTTTATGCCCTTGAGTTATTCCATGGTCCAACTCTGGCGTTTAAAGACTTTGGCGGTCGTTTTATGGCACAAGCCTTAGCCGCTGTGCGTGGTGATGGCAAAATTACCATTTTAACCGCCACATCAGGCGACACCGGTGCAGCAGTGGCGCATGCGTTTTATGGCTTGGAAAATATTGATGTGGTAATTTTGTATCCAAAAGGCAAAATCAGCCCATTACAAGAAAAATTATTCTGTACGTTAGGCGGTAATATTCGCACTGTGGCGATTAACGCAGACTTTGATGCTTGCCAAGCCTTAGTGAAACAAGCCTTTGATGACGCAGAATTACGTCAAGCTATCGGTTTAAATTCAGCTAACTCCATCAATATCAGCCGTTTATTGGCACAAATTTGTTACTACTTTGAGGCCGCAGCACAACTCAGCCCGGCTGAGCGTCAAAATTTAGTGGTTTCGGTACCAAGTGGTAACTTTGGTAATCTAACCGCAGGTTTAATCGCCAAAACCTTAGGTTTGCCGATCAAACGCTTTATCGCCTCAACCAACGCCAACGACACGGTTCCGCGTTATTTGAAATCAGGCGAATGGTCGCCAAATGCTACCGTTGCCACCCTTTCTAACGCCATGGATGTGAGCCGTCCGAACAACTGGCCGCGTGTGGAAGAGTTGTTTAAACGCAATGGATGGGGGTTATCTGAGCTAGGTGCGGGGGCATTGACTGATGTTGAAACGGAAGAGGCATTAAAAGCTCAGTATGCTAAAGGTTATTTGTGTGAGCCACACGGTGCAATTGCTTATCAAGTATTAAAAGATCAATTACAAGCTGGCGAGACAGGCTTATTCCTTTGCACCGCACACCCAGCGAAATTTAAAGAAAGCGTTGAGCGTATTTTAAATATCGAACTACCATTGCCGGAAGCCTTGGATAAACACAATAAATTACCATTGCTTTCAGATGAAATGGACGCGGATTTTGCACAATTACGTGCTTATTTGTTGAAATAATCAACCATAACGGGTGGGCTTGCCCCACCTTTTTTATTAAGGAATTTTTATGATCATTGTTTACGGCATTAAAAACTGCGACACCGTGAAAAAAGCCCTAAAATGGCTGGCGGATCATCAGATTGAACACAAACTTCACGATTACCGCGTGGACGGCTTAGGCCCGAATTTTTTAACGCAAGCGGAAAACCAATTCGGTTGGGATAACTTGGTGAATAAGCGCAGCACCACGTGGCGTAATTTGGATGAGAATATCAAAAAAACACTCGACAAACCCACCGCACTTCGTGTGTTGGCAGAACAGCCGACCTTGATTAAACGCCCGATTATTCTACAAGATAACATCGCATTGATTGGGTTTAATGAAAAAGACTATGCAGAAAAATTAAAATAATGAAAAACGAAATTATCAATCTTGCACAAAATTTAATTCGTCGTCCATCTATTTCCCCTGATGACCAAGGTTGTCAGCAAATGATCGCGGAACGTTTGGCAAATTTAGGTTTTGAAATCGAATGGATGAATTTTGGTGAAACCACCAACTTATGGGCAAAACATGGTTCAACTAAGCCTTTAGTTGCATTTGCGGGGCATACGGATGTGGTGCCAACCGGGGATGAAAGCCAATGGCAATATCCGCCTTTTAACGCAGAAATTGTGGGCGATATGCTCTATGGACGTGGGGCAGCAGATATGAAGGGTTCTCTTGCGGCAATGATTGTGGCGGCGGAAGAATATGTCAAAGCCAATCCTAATCACAGCGGAACCATTGCATTTTTGATTACCTCTGACGAAGAAGCCGCTGCCAAAGACGGCACAACGAAAGTAGTGGATGCCTTAATGGCACGTGGCGAATTGATTGATTATTGTATGGTGGGCGAGCCGTCAAGTAGCCAAACTCTTGGTGATATTGTGAAAAACGGTCGCCGCGGTTCTATTACAGGCAACCTTTATATTCAAGGGATTCAAGGACATGTGGCGTATCCGCATTTGGCGGATAATCCTGTGCATAAAGCCGCGCCTTTTTTAACAGAATTAACTCAATATCAATGGGATAAGGGCAATGAATTTTTCCCACCGACCAGTTTGCAAATTGCCAATATTCAAGCAGGCACAGGCAGTAATAACGTGATCCCTGGGGAACTTTATGTGCAATTTAATTTGCGTTATTGCACGGAAGTCACCGATGAAATCATTAAAAATAAAGTGGCGGAAATGCTGCAAAAACACGGTTTAACTTACCGAATTGAATGGAATTTATCAGGTAAGCCATTCTTAACTAAACCGAATAAATTAGTGAAAGCGGTGGTGGACAGCCTTGAGCAAATTGTCGGTATTACGCCAAAATTAGACACAGGCGGCGGCACCTCTGATGCCCGTTTTATCGCTTTAATGGGCGGTGAAGTGGTGGAGTTAGGGCCACTGAACGCCACGATTCACAAAGTGAATGAATGTGTCAGTGTGACAGATTTAGCCACCCTTGGCGATGTGTACAAACAAATGTTGGTAAACTTGTTGGATTAATATGACCTTAACTGCGGAACAATTAACCGGCAAGGTGCGTTCGCATCTGGTGAATTTACCTTGTCCCCATTCGCCGAACCATTTTTTACAACCCCAAGCGGCGCGAGCTTTCCTGTCTTTGCAAAAAAGTGCGGTGGAAAATGGCTTTAATTTACAACCTGCCAGCAGTTTTCGCGATTTTCAGCGTCAACAGCTGATTTGGAACGGCAAATTTAACGGCGAACGCAAAGTGCATGATGATCAGGGAAAGGCTTTAGATTTAACCGCACTTTCCGATTGGGAAAAATTGCAGGCGATATTACGTTGGTCAGCGATGCCGGGGGCAAGCCGTCATCATTGGGGAACGGAAGTCGATTTCTTCGATCCTGATTTATTGCCTCAAAATCAAGGCTTGCAACTGGAGCCTTGGGAATATGAACAAGGGGGGTATTTTGCGGATTTAAGCGCGTGGCTGGCGGATAATTTGGAAAAATTTGATTTTGCTTTGCCGTTTATGCAATCCCACAAAACCCTTGAAGTTGGGCGCGAACCTTGGCATATCAGCTATCTTCCCTTGGCAGAAATTGCCGCGCAACAATTCACCCCGGCGATCTTAATTGAGAGTTGGCAGAATGAAGACATTGCCGGAAAAGCATGTTTGCTTACCCATTTAGGCGAGATTTTTCAGCGGTTTGTGTTGTAAATACATAGGAAAAGTGCGGTGAAATTTCACCGCACTTTTCAGACCGATGACAAGCCCTATACGAGCCGTATAGGGTTACTTAATCTGAGCCGCTCTGCGGCTCTTCCTTTCAGCCCCAGCGGGGCTGGGCTTAATGAACCTAGCACGGCTCGTGCTAGGTTATGTCTCAACGATGAGCTTTGTCAGAAATCTGACTTTCGTCTATTATGCCTTTTGTTTTAATCTTGCAAAATCAATGTTTTCAAATATTGATAAATGTCACGATACGCCTTAGGCGGTTTATTTTGTGCCTTTTCTTTTTGCGCGGAACGAATTAAATTGCGCAAGTGTTGGCGATCGGCATTTGGATGTTCGTCCAACAATTTCGCTAAAGCATCATCACCTTGTTCCACTAATTCATCGCGTAACAATTCCAGTTTATGCAATATGGCTTGTTGCTGATTATGCTTGTTTTCGATTTTATCTAGGCTTTCGCGAATATGGTTAATTTCCTCTTCCGTTGCCGAACGAAGTAATTTACCGATAAATTGCAATTGGCGGCGTTTGGCTTCTAAACGAGAACGGCGTGCTAAATTGATGGCATCTAGCAAGGTTTCATCCAGTTGGATTTTATCCAAATTCGTTTGTGTGAGTTCCACTAATTTTGAACCCAACTTTTTTAATTCTTCCGCATCGCGTTTAATTTCGCTTTTGCTCACCCAAATAATTTCTTCTTGTTCGTCATCAGTCCAATCTAATTCAGGCTTTTTGCCACGTTTTTTCATTCTTTCAAATCCTATTTATTCAAATTTTGCGCCATTTTAGCAAATAAGCTACAATGCGACAAATTTTCAGGTAGGGCGAATAGGCGAAGCTACCAAGTCGTATGGATTTAAAGGAAAAATGGTCAAAACAGAACAACATTCAACCGCGCTTTTAAAAGTGCAAGAACAAGAATTACGTGAAGCCGTGAGCTATGCCGTTGAAATTGCCACTCAAGCAGGTGCAACAGCCGAAGTGGCGGTAACAAAAGTCAGCGGATTATCCGTTTCAACCCGTTTGCGCGAAGTGGAAAACGTGGAATTTAATAACGATGGTGCTCTAGGCATTTCCGTTTATTTAGGGCAGCAAAAAGGCAATGCGTCAACCTCTGATTTAAGTCCGGCAGCCATTAAAAATGCTGTGGAATCAGCGTTGGCCATTGCGAAATATACTTCAGCGGATGATTGTGCGGGGCTTGCACCAAAAGAATTAATGGCATTTGATGCCCCTGATTTAGAGTTATATCACCCTGCAGAGATTGACGTGGATCAAGCAATTGACTTGGCGTTGCAAGCGGAAAGCGCAGCATTAGATTATGATAAGCGTATCGTAAACAGCAATGGCACCAGTTTTAATTCTCATCAAGGTGTGCGTGTTTATGGCAATAGCTATGGAATGTTGCAAAGCTATTTATCCAGTCGTTATTCTATTTCTTGTTCGGTATTAAGCGGCGCGGATGACCAACTTGAGAGCGATTATGAATACACGGTTTCACGGAACGTCACAGCGTTAGAAAGTCCAGAATGGGTCGGGCACAACGCTTCGCAAAAAGCCATTGCGCGTTTAAATCCGCAAAAAATCGCAACCCAAGAAAGCCCGGTCATTTTCTTGAACGATGTGGCAACGGGATTGATTAGCCATCTAGCGGCAGCGATTAGCGGCGGCAGCCTGTATCGTCAAAACAGCTTTTTGTTAGATCATTTAGGCAAACAAGTGTTACCGGATTGGTTTGAAATCAATGAACATCCGCACTTAATCGGACGTTTAGCCTCAACGCCTTTTGATAGCGAGGGCGTTCGTACTTCAGATAAAGCAATCATCAAAGACGGCGTTTTGCAAACCTATTTACTCACCAGTTATAGTGGCAAAAAATTAGGGATGCAAAGTACAGGGCATGCCGGTGGGATTCATAACTGGTTAGTAAAACCGAATTTGCAAGGAAAACTCACCGCACTTTTACGCCAAATGGGAACAGGGTTGTTGGTCACGGATTTAATGGGGCAGGGCATTAATATGGTGACGGGGGACTACAGCCGTGGTGCTTCTGGTTTTTGGGTGGAAAATGGTGAAATTCAATATCCGGTTTCTGAAATTACTATTGCAGGGGATTTGAAAACCATGTTGCACAATATCGTTGCAGTGGCTGATGATATTGAACATCGTTCAAATATCCAAACAGGGTCTATTTTGCTTGAAAATATGAAAATTTCAGGGAATTAGAGACGGTTTGTGCTTCATAAAAAGATCGCTTAAATGCGGTCTTTTTTATTTGTTATTAACAGAATGAAGTCCGTTCATTTTTTAGCAGGCGAGGTAAAAGATAAATAAAAAAGGAAGCCTTGCGTTGCTTCCCTTTGATGTTCTATGCTTTTTATAAAATACGGCGAGATTGAGTATAGGTTCTTGCCCAATAGTTTTCATCTAACGAGCTAATGGTTACCCCTTGGCTAGTGCTTGCGTGCATAAATTTATTATTGCCAATATACACCCCTACGTGGCTATTCTTGCGGAAAAATACGAGATCCCCTTGTTGTAATTGATGTTTTTGGATTTGGCGACCAAGATAACGTTGTTCACTGGTTGAACGCGGGAGTGACATGCCAAACGCTGCCGCAAAAGTTTCTTGCATAAAGGCAGAACAATCAATACCTTGGCGAGTGGTTCCCCCCATACGATAACGTGTTCCAGCCCATTGGTTATACACTTTCGCTAAATTTTGAACACCCGCTTTTGATGAGGTTGAAGTGATTAACGGGAAATTTGGGCGGTTCGTTTTTAATGTTCCAATCAATGCCGTCAATTCAGCATCGTTTTGCGTCATTTCTGACGCAGAACCACCACCTGCTTGCTTCGGTGAAGCCGAACAAGCCGCTAAAAATAATACACTTGTTAATAGAATAACTTTCTTAAACATAATATAAAAAATAAAAATATTTTGATAAAAATAAACTCGACCGAGAGTCTATCAAAAAAATACTGGTAAAACCACCTTTAATTTCATTTTTAAGCACTTTTTGTGATGAAAATCACATTTTTATGCAGATTTTTTCCCTTTGTGAGATGTTGCTCTGCATAATTATGCAAAATCACAAAATGAATAAAAAGAAAACCGCACTTTTATCGCATAAAAGCGCGGTTATATTTTAGTTTATTTTAGCGATTATTTTTTCTTCGCTTTAGGGTTAGGTAAATCTGTTACCGAACCTTCAAAGACTTCAGCAGCTAAACCTACTGACTCATGTAAAGTTGGGTGAGCGTGGATGGTTAACGCAATGTCTTCTGCATCACAACCCATTTCAATGGCTAAACCAATTTCACCTAACAATTCACCCGCATTAGTCCCCACGATAGCACCGCCAAGAATACGGTGGGTATCTTTGTCGAAGATAAGTTTCGTCATACCATCTGCACAATCTGAAGCAATCGCACGACCTGAGGCTGCCCAAGGGAATGTTGCCACTTCGTAATTCAAGTTTTCCGCTTTACATTCTTTTTCAGTTTTGCCGACCCAAGCTACTTCTGGTTCAGTGTAAGCAATAGATGGGATTACTTTCGGGTCAAAGTAATGTTTTTTACCGGCAATGACTTCTGCTGCAACGTGACCTTCATGTACACCTTTATGCGCTAACATTGGTTGACCCACAATATCACCAATCGCAAAAATGTGTGGCACATTGGTGCGCATTTGTTTATCGGTACGGATAAAACCACGTTCATCAACAGCAACACCTGCTTTTTCTGCGTCAATTAGTTTGCCGTTTGGTGTACGACCAATCGCTACTAACACAGCGTCATAAACGCGCGTTTCATTTGCCGCTTTGCCTTCCATGGAAACATGAATACCGTCTTCTTTGGCTTCAACGGCGGTCACTTTGGTTTCTAAAAGTAGGTTGAATTTTTTCTCAATGCGTTTGGTGTAGATTTTAACGATGTCTTTATCTGCGGCAGGGATCACCTGATCAAACATTTCAACCACATCGATTTGTGAACCTAACGCGCTATATACCGTTCCCATTTCTAAACCGATAATACCACCGCCCATAACAAGTAGTCTTTTTGGAATTTCACGTAAAGCAAGGGCATCCGTTGAATCCCAAACACGTGGATCTTCGTGTGGAATAAATGGTAATTGGATTGGGCGAGAACCTGCCGCGATAATGGCGTTATCAAATTTAATCGTTGTTGCATTACCTTCGCGATCGGTTGCCACTAAGGTATGGCTATCGGCAAACTTCGCTAAACCTTCAACTACATTGACTTTACGCATTTTTGCCATACCGGCTAAACCGCCTGTTAAACGGCTTACTACGCCATCTTTACCCGCACGAATTTGGTCTAAATCAATGGTTGGCTCGCCAAAAACAACACCGTGATGTTCAACGTGTTTTGCGTCTTCAATGACTTTCGCTACGTGTAACAAGGCTTTAGATGGAATACAGCCTACGTTTAAGCAAACACCACCTAATGTTGAATAACGTTCCACTAAAACCGTATCTAAGCCTAAGTCTGCACAACGGAATGCGGCAGAATAACCTGCCGGACCTGCACCAAGTACAACAACTTGTGTTTTAATTTCTTTGCTCATTTTTCTTCCTTTTCTCAAAATGTGCGGATTTTTCACCGCACTTTTGCCATTAATTACATAACTAAACGGCGTAAGTCAGATAATACACCATTAATGAATGTAATGAAACGAGCGCCATCTGCACCATCAATGACACGGTGGTCATAAGACAATGATAATGGCAACATTAAACGTGGGGTAAATTCTTTACCATTCCATACCGGTGTCATTTCTGATTTTGACACACCAAGAATCGCTACTTCAGGCGCATTCACGATAGGGGTAAAGTGTGTACCACCAATACCACCAAGGCTTGAAATGGTGAAACAACCGCCTTGCATATCGGACGCCGTTAATTTACCTGCTCGGGCTTTTTTCGATACTTCCGCTAATTCACGAGAAAGCTCAATAATGCCTTTTTTGTTTACATCTTTAAATACAGGAACTACTAAACCATTAGGCGTATCAACTGCTACACCAATGTTGATGTATTTTTTCAAGGTCAAGCGTTGCGCATCTTCTGAAATTGAGCTGTTGAAACGTGGATATTGTTCTAAGGCTTTTGCCACCGCTTTCATAATAAACACAAGCGGTGTGACTTTCACATCTTGTTTCGTTTTTTCAAGCAAGGCATTTTGTTCTTTACGGAATTGCTCAAGCTCAGTAATATCCGCTTTATCCCATTGGGTAACATGTGGAATCATCACCCAGTTACGATGTAAGTTTGCACCTGAAATTTTTTGGATTCGACCTAATTCCACTTCTTCGGTTTCACCGAACTTGCTGAAGTCCACTTTTGGCCATGGTAATAAGCCTAAACCTGCACCATTTGCCGCACCGGTAGCTGCCGCGCCACTCTCAAGTGCTTTAAGAGCGTTTTTCACATAGTCTTGAACGTCTTCTTTTAAGATACGACCTTTTCGACCAGTCCCTTTTACTTTATCCAAGTTAACACCAAATTCACGTGCTAAACGGCGAACAACAGGGGTTGCATGAGCATAACTATTGCTTGCAGCTACGGTATCTTGATTGACTGGTGCTAAAGATTGAGCCGGCGCAGATGCCGCTGATGCTTGAGTCGGTGCCGGTGTTGAAACAGGTGCTTGAGTAGGTGCTGATGCAACTTGAGCCGGTGCAGAACCTTGTGCTTCAAAACGCATAATTAATGAACCGGTTGAAACCTTATCGCCTGATTTCACTAAAATTTCTTTTACCACACCTGCAAATGGTGCTGGCACTTCCATTGACGCTTTATCGCCTTCAACGGTAATCAAAGATTGCTCTTCTGAAACGGTGTCACCCACTTTAACCATGATTTCAGTAACGTTTACTTCATCGCCACCGATGTCCGGAACATTCACATCTTTCACGACAGCACTTGTAGTTGCCGGTGCAGATTGTTCAACAGGTGCTTGAACCGCAGGTGCTGGTGCGCCTGTTTCAAATTTCATAATCAATTTACCCGTTGAAACTTTGTCACCTACCGCAATTAAAATCTCTTTCACGATACCTGCGATTGGCGCAGGCACTTCCATTGAAGCTTTGTCACCTTCAACATTGATAATAGATTGATCAACTTCAACGCTGTCGCCCACTTTAACCATAATTTCAGTGACGTTTACTTCATCGGAACCGATATCAGGTACGTTGACTTCCACGATCGCTGAGGCTGTTGCAACTGGTGCCGGTGCTGCTTGAGCCTGCGCTTCTGCTACAGGTGCAGAACCTGCTGCTTCTAGTACGAACATTGGCGAACCTGTTGTTACTTTGTCGCCGACTTTTACTAAAATTTCTTTTACTACGCCAGCTTCAGGGCTTGGTACTTCCATTGAGGCTTTGTCACCTTCAACATTGATAATGGATTGGTCAACTGCAACAGTATCCCCAACCTTAACCATGATTTCTGTTACACTGACTTCATCAGCCCCGATATCCGGTACATTAATTTGTTTTGACATTTTGGTAATCCTTCTTGTAAACGGACAGGGATAAACCCTGTCCCTACAAATATCTTTTATTCGTAGGGCGGATTTTATGCCCGCCCGATTTTGCAAAATTTTATAAATTTTTTACCGTTTTTATTATGCATATAACGGATTAATACGATCTACATTCAAGCCGAATTTCGTAATGGCGTCTGCAACCACTTGAGTGGTTACTGTGCCTTCTTTCGCTAATTGCGATAATGCAGCTACAACAATGTAACGTTCATCCACTTCAAAATGTTCACGTAAGTTTGCACGGCTGTCTGAACGACCGAAACCGTCCGTACCTAACACATGGTAGTGTTGAGTTGGTACGAATGCACGAATTTGATCTGCATAAGCTTTCACATAGTCGGTTGCTGCGACAGTTGGAAGATCCGCTAATACTTGTGCAACATAAGGAACACGTGGTGTTTCAGTTGGATGTAATAAATTCCAACGCGTTGCATCATTACCATCACGACCTAATTCATTGAATGATGGAGCAGAGAACACATCTGCAGTAATACCATAGTCATTAGCAAGAATACGCGCGGCTTCACGCACTAAACGCATAATTGCACCGGAACCTAACAACTGAACGCGACCTTTGCCGTTACCTTCAACGGTTTCAAATTTATAAAGACCTTTACGAATCCCTTCTTCAGCACCTGCCGGCATCGCTGGTTGCTCTGTGATTTCATTTAATGTGGTCATGTAATAGAACACATCTTCTTGTTTTTCACCGTACATACGGTTGATACCATCTTGCATGATCACAGCGACTTCGAAAGCGAATGACGGATCATAGGTAATACAGTTAGGGATAATGCCTGCTTGAATATGGCTATGACCATCTTCATGTTGTAAACCTTCACCATTTAAGGTTGTACGACCCGAAGTACCCCCCACCATGAAACCACGCGCTAATTGGTCGCCCGCCAACCACATCATATCGCCCACACGTTGGAAACCAAACATAGAGTAATAGATGAAGAACGGAATCATTGGTTGATTGCTTACTGAGTAAGATGTCGCTGCCGCAACCCAAGATGAGGTTGCGCCTAACTCATTGATCCCTTCTTGCAAGATTTGACCATCTGTTGCTTCACGGTAGTAAGCCACTAAATCACGGTCTGATGGTACATAAACCTGACCTTGTGGGCTATAAATACCCACTTGACGGAACATCCCTTCCATACCAAAGGTACGGGCTTCATCCGCAAGAATCGGCACAATAGTTTTACCAATATTTTTATCTTTTAATAAAATATTTAATACACGCACAAATGCCATTGTGGTTGAAATACCACGTGGTTGCTCATCAAGTAACGCTTGGAATTCTTCCAATGCAGGAACTTTATATTCCACATCAAATTTTGCACGGCGAGCAGGGACATAACCATTTAAGGCTTTACGTCTGCCGTGTAAATAATTGTATTCTTCAGAGCCTTCAGGGAATTTAATGTATTCCAAGTTTTCCACTTGTTCATCAGTTAATGGTAAATGGAAATGATCACGGAAGCCTTTTAAGCTCTCTAATGACATTTTCTTAGATTGATGTGCGGTGTTTTTACTTTCAGCTTCAGGAATTTTATAGCCTTTAACTTGGTGAACTAAAACCACAACAGGTTTATCTGCTTTTTGCGCACGTTCATAAGCCGCATAAAGTTTTTCAGTATCATGCGCACCACGGCGTAATGCCCAGATTTCATCGTCTGTCATGTCAGCTACTAATGCTGCAGTTTCAGGATAACGACCGAAGAAGTGTTCACGAACATAAGCACCATTTTTAGATTTGAAGGTCAAATAGTCGCCATCAACTACTTCCATCATTAATTGTTTTAATTTACCGGACGTATCTTTTTCCAGTAATTTATCCCAGTTGCTCGCCCAAAGCACTTTAATGACTTCCCAGCCGGCACCGGTAAATAACGCTTCTAACTCTTGAACGATTTTACCGTTACCATGAACCGGACCATCTAAACGTTGTAAGTTACAGCTAATCGTAAAAATTAAGTTATCTAAACCTTCACGCGCTGCAAAACTCAAATCACCTTTAGATTCGATTTCATCCATTTCACCATCGCCTAAGAACGCGTAAACTTTTTGATCCTTAGTATCTTTTAAGCCACGGTTATCTAAATATTTTAAGAAACGCGCTTGACGAATTGCATTCACCGGGCCTAAACCCATTGAAACCGTTGAGAATTGCCAGAAATCAGGCATTAATTTAGGGTGTGGGTAAGAAGATAAACCATCTGCAAAGGCTTCTTGACGGAAGTTATCCATTTGTTCTTCCGTGATACGACCTTCAACAAATGCACGCGCGTAAATACCCGGCGCCGCATGCCCTTGGAAGAACACTAAGTCACCACCGTTTTTCTCAGTAGCACCTTTAAAGAAATGGTTAAAACAAACTTCATACATTGAAGCAGCAGATTGGAAAGTCGAAATATGACCACCTAAATCCAAATCTTTCTTCTGACTACGCAACACCATCGCAATGGCATTCCAACGTACCGCTGAACGAATACGGCGTTCAATTTTGTGGTCACCCGGATAAACCGGCTGTTCAGAGACAGGGATAGTGTTAACATAGGCGGTTGTGGTGCCTGACGGCAAAGAAACACCATCAACACGCGCTTTGCTCATCAATTCTTCAATGATAAATTTTGCACGCTCAACGCCTTCTTCACGAATTAATGAATCAAGTGATTGTAACCAATCTTGAGTTTCGATTGGGTCTACGTCATGGGTTAAGTTTTCTGACATAGTACTTTCCTTTTTAAGTGAGTGAATCAAATGGCTTACAACTTAGAAGCCGCTTAAATCCTAAACAGATAAAATCGAACTTGTTATCTATTTAACAAAATTTTTGAAATTTTATAGAATTTTTTGAGTGAAAGATAGTAAATTTTACTTATTTTTAACAAATTTTTCACGATATAAAGTAAAAGTACCACATATTTCTGATTATGGGCCAGAATGACAGTTAAGAATTGATAGTGATAAAAGACGACTTGAGGACTATATTGCAAAAAGTGCGGTGCAGATCATTTGACCGCACTTTTTGATGGATTAACGTTTCGATTTTTTTATAAATTTCATTAAGCGTTTACGTTTGCGTAATTGGCTTGGCGTTAATTTATTGCGTTTGCCTGCAAATGGGTTGTTACCTTCTTGGAAGAGAAGACGAATTGGTGAGCCGATAATTTTTAAGCTACGGCGATAATAGTTTGATAAATAACGCTTATAGCTATCAGGTAAACGTTCAATTTGGTTGCCGTGTACAACAATAATCGGCGGGTTGTAGCCACCTGGGTGTGCGTATTTTAATTTGATACGGCGACCGCTCATCATCGGTGGTTGGTGTTCATCTGTTGCCATTTGCAAAATACGGGTGAGAATCGATGTTGTCATTTTTTGCGTTGCACAAGCATAGGCTTCACGCACACTATCAAATAAATTTCCCACACCGCTACCGTGTAAAGCGGAAATAAAATGTACACGAGCAAAGTCAATAAAATCAAGACGGCGATCGAGTTCTGATTTTACGCGATCTTTTACTTCTTGATCTAATCCATCCCATTTATTGACCACAATAACTAAAGAACGCCCTGCATTTAAAATAAAACCAAGTAAAGACAGATCTTGGTCAGAAATACCTTCGCGAGCATCAATCGTTAGTAACACTACGTTTGCATCTTGAATGGCTTGTAGTGTTTTAATTACTGAGAATTTTTCAACGGCTAAATGGACTTTTCCGCGTTTACGAACGCCTGCCGTATCAATGATAGTGTAGTGCTGTCCATCACGTTCCATGGGAATATAAATACTGTCACGTGTCGTGCCGGGTAAGTCATAAACAACAACGCGATCTTCGCCTAAAATACGGTTGGTTAGAGTAGATTTACCCACATTCGGACGCCCTACAATAGCAATTTTGATATTTTTATCTTCAGGGGCTTCATTTTCTTCTTCCAGAGCTTCATCTAGCAGAGCAGTGTCATTATCATCAGAAAAATCAAAATCACTATCCCATTCATCTTGCTCAGAATTTTCCGCTTTTTCTTCCGCACTTTCTTCACTCATTTTGGCAGCCAGTGGTGCGAGCACCTCTTCCATAAGTTGAGTGACACCACGACCTTGTGCAGCGGCAATTTGCGCAATATCTCCTAAGCCTAATTGATAGAATTCAGCGCAATGGCTATCAGCATCAATACCATCAGTTTTGTTTGCGACTACAACTGTGGTTTTATTTTGACGTTGGCGTAGATAATGTGCAATTCCAATATCCGCCGGGGTTAAGCCAGCGCGCGCATCGACTAAGAATAAAACGACATCAGCTTCTTCAATAGCGAGCAAAGATTGCTCAGCCATTTTTTCTTCTACACCTTCTTCAGAACCATCGATACCGCCGGTATCAATAACAATAAAATCATAACCGGCAATATTAGCTTGGCCGTATTTACGGTCACGAGTTAAGCCCGGAAAGTCAGCAACAAGCGCATCACGTGTACGTGTTAATCGGTTGAATAATGTGGATTTTCCTACATTTGGGCGACCCACAAGGGCAACGACTGGAGTAGTCATAAAAAACCTCAATAAATTAGAAAAGTTGCACTAAGTTTGCTCATTAGGTGCAAATAAATAATCGCGCATTATAGCGGATTTTCTGTTAGATGAAAAATGAAGACGTAGAAAAAGACAAAAGTGCGGTCAAAAATAGAAAATTCTTGACCGCACTTTTCAGGATTAAAGGCTCGATTTTTTCGTTAAGCCAATATAAATGCAGAAAATGAAACCAATAAGTAATGCATAAGGAGAGTAGTCGCTAATGCCAGCACCAGATGCCGCAAGGCTTAAACGATGCGCTGCAGCAGCCCCAACTAACATCCCTAAAATAAACATACTAGAATTATTATCACCTTCGCCAAGATGAACGAGATGTTTGCCAGGACAACCACCGCCAAGCGAGAAACAAAGCCCACATAGCGCCATACCTAGGAAATTCCAGAACCATTGATTGTGGGCAATAGGTTGTTTTTCAAAACCAAGATTAAATTGTCCTAGCGTATAGTTTGTGATTACAGCAAATACAACTAGTGCAATAACGCCATTTAGTAGCGTTGGGTCTTTGAAAAGCACCATATTACGGAATGCACCAATAGAGCAAAAACGAGATTTTTGCATAAGTACACCCAGCACTAAACCCGCACCAAGAGAAAGCCATAAATTTGCATGTTGCGAGGCAGGACCTTTTTGTGAAAAGTAGAGTGGTAAACCTTCACCAAAACTGAATTGAGTAAGAATGCCTACAAACAGAGCAACAGCAATAATAATAGGCAGAAAACCGAGCACACTTGATTGTTCTTTTGCTCTGCCTAATGAAAAGCCTTTATTAGCAAAAAAGATCCCTCCTAGTACCCCAACAAATAAGCCGGCAATACCCGCGATTGCAGTTAAATCTCCGCCTCCTAAGCGCAAATAAGCACGCCATGGGCAACCTAAAAATACTAAGGCGCCAATCATGGCGAAAAGACCGAGAAAAAATCGGGTGAAAGGAGCGGAACCACCACGCGGTTTGAATTCTCTAGACATTAATGCACTCATTAATGCACCTAAGATTAAGCCAATTAATTCGGGGCGGATATATTGTAATGGAGCGGCTTGATGAAGCCCGACGGAACCGGCTGTATCACGTAAAAAACATGCAGCGCAGAATCCCATATTTGCTGGATTGCCATTGTAGGTTAGAAGTGGAGCAATGATACCAAGTGCAGCACCTGCAACCACAGGCCATTTTGAAATATTCATAATGAAACCCTTGTGATATCGAATGTTAAGATCAAATTGTGTGTTTTAAGTTTAATTAAAACGGGATAATTGTACTGGTTAACGAGCAGAAGAAACACAGGAGAATGTCAGAAATGTGTACTAGATCAAACTTTAAATAAAATAAAAGCACAGTCAATGAACTGTGCTTTAAAAAATTGGCGGAATGGACGGGACTCGAACCCGCGACCCCCTGCGTGACAGGCAGGTATTCTAACCAGCTGAACTACCACTCCGCAGTACTTATATAAGGAGTCAAAATGAAAAAAATTGGCGGAATGGACGGGACTCGAACCCGCGACCCCCTGCGTGACAGGCAGGTATTCTAACCAGCTGAACTACCACTCCGCTAAGTGGTGCGAATAATACTTGTCAAAGTGCATTTCGTCAACTCTTTTTTTAGTTATTTAAAATAGTTGATTAATTAATGCACGGTTTCCGTAAGTTCAGTTTGTGGCATTAAGCGTTTTACCCAAATACAATTCTCTTTACTTTTTTTTTGGATGGCTTTAATTTGTTCTTCATGTGCAAGACGCTCTTCTTCAGTTGGCTGTAATATCTTCAAATCAGTCACCATTTCAACCGCACTTTTTGTCATGGTCTGCACTTGTTCGACTTTGATTTCAGGAGTTTGTGGTTCAGTTTCATCAAACAAACTGACTTGTCCACCGGTCATAGCAAGATAGACATCCCCTAAAATTTCCGCATCCAGTAACGCTCCGTGAAGTGTTCGTTTGCTATTATCGATATGCAAGCGGTCACAAAGCGCATCTAAACTATTTCGTTTGCCTGGATATTGACGGCGAGCAAGCTGTAATGTATCGGTAACAACACAAATATCAGCCGTTTTTATGTCAATATTGTGTTTTTTGAATTCATAGTCCATAAAACCCACATCGAAGGGGGCGTTATGAATGAGCAATTCTGCACCTTTAATAAAATCAATAAATTCTTGAGCAATGCTTGGGAAATCAGGTTTGTCGGCTAACATTTCGTCCGTAATGCCATGAACTTGAATAGCCTCAGGATCAACTGGCCGATCCGGCTTAATATACAGATGCAATTTACGTCCTGTATATTTACGATTAACCATTTCAACGGCACCAATTTCAATAATACAATGCCCTTCATAATGTGCGCCAAATTGGTTCATACCTGTTGTTTCGGTATCTAGCACAATTTGACGTTCGATTTGTGATGCTGATTTTGGAGTTGTCATTAGAATATTCTCAAAATTTACGGTATGATCATCATAACTTTGGCGATTGTATCAGATTATGAAGAAATACATTGAAATTTTTACGGATGGCTCATGTTTAGGCAACCCGGGGGCAGGTGGTATTGGCGTTTTATTACGTTATAAACAACATGAAAAAACGATTTCAAAGGGTTATTTTAAAACAACCAATAACCGCATGGAGCTACGAGCAGTTATTGAAGCATTGGATAGCCTAAAAGAACCTTGCAAAATTACCTTAAGTAGCGATAGTCAATACATGAAAAATGGAATTACGCAGTGGATTTTTAATTGGAAGAAAAATAATTGGAAAGCCAGTACAGGCAAGTCTGTAAAAAACCAAGATTTATGGATTGCACTTGATGCCGCAATTCAACGCCATGAAATCAACTGGAAATGGGTAAAAGGACATGCCGGTCATCGTGAAAATGAAATTTGTGATGAATTAGCCAAACAAGGGGCAGAAAACCCGACTTTAGAAGATATTGGCTATCAAGCTGAATAGAAAAAGTGGCTAATAGTTGAAGAAAACCAATATTAGCCACTTTTTATCTATACTATGCACTGATTAAGTTTGACCAATTATGCGGCAACCATTACCATCGCTGGACGAATGACGCGATTATTGAGTAAATAGCCTTTTTGTAGAACTGTGGTAATTTGGTTTGTTTCAAAGCCTTCTGCAGGTTGCATTGAAATCGCTTGATGTAAATCCGGGTTAAAGGTTTCCCCCACAATCCCTACGGGCTCAATACCAAAACGAGCAACTGTCGCTAATAATTCTTTTAAGGTTAATTCTACACCATCAAATAACCCTTTTATGGACTCATCTTCTTTATTAGCCGGTGTAGCAAGGGCGCGTTCAAGGTTATCAATCGTATTCAAAATATCCTTTGAAAATTTCTCTAGAGCAAACTTATGGGCTTTCTCCACATCTTGTTCAGCACGGCGGCGAATGTTATCCACTTCCGCACGAGCGCGTAACAACGCATCTTGTTCTTTTTTTGCGGCATCAGCAAGCTGTTCTTCCAATTCTTGAACGCGCGCAATCGCTTCTTCTAAAGGATCTGCGGCAGTTTCTTCCGCTTGAACCTCTGGCTGTTCTAATTCTTCTGTGTTTTCAGCCAAATTTTCTTGCTTTAATTCTTGTTCAGACATTGTTTTCTCCGTTTTATCAATGTTATCAATGAAAGTGCGGTCATTTTAGCAAAGGATTTTATGAATGTTAACCTTTGCGCTATGCTTGTTTCGTTGTAATATAAGGGCTGTTTAAGATAATTCAAGCAAAATCTATGGAAATCCAACAAGAACACCGTAATCCGCTACATACTTCCTTTAAAACTATTGGTTTGGTCGGGCGGCCGCGCCATGATGTCACCTTACAAATGCATAAAAATATTTATCTGTGGTTACAAGAGCGTGGTTATCAAGTGCTTGTGGAAGATGAAGTGGGGAAATCATTAGATATTGTCGAATCAGATTTGGCAAATCTTGATGAAATCGGTCAAAAAGCACAGCTAGCGATTGTGATTGGTGGTGATGGCAATATGTTGGGGCGGGCACGTATTTTATCCAAATATGGTATTGCCTTAATTGGGATTAACCGTGGGAATTTAGGCTTTCTTACAGATATCGATCCGAAAAATACTTATGCACAACTACAAGCTTGTTTGAATGGTGAGTTTTTTGTGGAAGAGCGTTTTATGCTTGAGGTTAACGTTGTGCGTAATAACGAAATTATTGCCACAGGCCATGCCATTAACGAAGCGGTAATTCATCCGGCAAAAATAGCCCATATGATTGATTTTCATGTGTATATTGATAATAAATTTGCCTTTTCCCAACGTTCTGATGGCTTAATTATTGCGACGCCAACCGGCTCAACAGCCTATTCTTTATCGGCTGGTGGGCCTATTCTAACACCACAATTAAATGCGATTGCCTTAGTTCCTATGTTCCCACATACGCTTTCATCACGTCCGCTAGTGATTGATGGTAACAGTGAAATTTCTTTACGTTTTGCTGAATATAATACGCCACAATTAGAGGTAGGTTGTGACAGCCAATTAACCTTGAGCTTTAATAGTGATGATATTATTACTGTGAAAAAATCACCCTATAAGTTCCGATTGCTACATCTTCAAAATTATAATTATTACAATGTATTAAGTTCAAAATTAGGCTGGCTAAAAAAACTCTTCTAAAAAATACTGTAAAAAATCACTTTACTGTATATTTAGATATTGTTAATATTAAATGTATACAGTAAAGAGGGTTTTATTATGCTTACTCAACTCACTATTAACAATTTTGCTATTGTCCGCCATTTGGATATTGAACTGGCTAAAGGAATGTCTGTTATTACCGGTGAAACAGGGGCGGGGAAGTCTATCGCTATTGATGCATTAGGTTTGTGCTTAGGGCAACGTACGGAAGCTTCGATGTTACGAGAAGGACAAGAGCGTGCGGATGTGTGTGCGACCTTTGTTATTGAACCACAAAGCCCCGCAGCCAACTGGCTTATTGAGCAAGACTTGCAAGACCAAGATAACCCTGAGAACTGTATTTTACGCCGTATTATTAATAGTGAAGGTCGTTCAAAAGCCTTTATTAATAGCACCCCAGTGTCTGCAGCACAATTAAAAGAACTAGGGCAGCATTTAATTCATATTAATGGACAACACGCATCACAGCTTTTACTCAAAAGTGATTTTCAATTAGAAACGTTGGATAACTTTTGCGCTCATACTACCTTGTTAGCACAAATGCATGAAGATTATCATCAATGGAAAACACTTCAGCAACAAGTCAAAACTTTTAAACAAAAATGTGCTGAAAACGAAGCTAAAAAACAACTTTTACAATATCAAGTCAGTGAATTGGATGAATTTAATCTTCAACCCAATGAATTTTTAGAATTAGAAGAAGATCACAAACGTTTATCAAATAGCGAAGAATTGACCGCACTTTCACAATCAGCATTACAAGTGTTAAGTGAAAATGAAACGGTTAGTGTAGATAGTTTACTTTATCGAGCCATTCAACATTTAGAGGAGTTAGTATCACTCGATCCTAATTATATGGATGTACAAACAATGCTCAATGAGGCATTGATTCAAGTGCAAGAAGCCACCGGTACAATGCATAGTCTTTCATCAGGTATTGAGCAAGATCCATATTTGTTACAGGAAATTGAAACACGAATGGGGCAAGCGATTCAACTTGCGCGTAAACACAATCTCCAACCTACTGATCTTGTTGAGTTTCATCAAACCTTAAAGGCTGAATTAAGTGCATTGTTAGATTTTTCAGAGAGTGAAGAGATATTAATTGAACAAGAAAAACAAGCTTTTAATAAAATGCAACAAACGGCGACCGCACTTCATCAAAGCCGTCAACAAGGGGCAGATAAATTAGCGGCGGAAGTGACTGCTTCGATTAAACAGCTAGCCATGGAAAATGCCCAATTTTTTGTTCATTTAGAGACAGATTACAATAAAATAACGACAAATGGTGCAGATAGTGTTGTTTTTAATTTGCAAAGTAATTTAGGGCAATCAGCACAACCATTGGCAAAAACCGCTTCAGGAGGAGAGCTGTCTCGTATTGCTTTAGCCATTCAAGTGTTGACTTCTGATAAAACAGCTATTCCAACGCTCATTTTTGATGAAATTGATGTGGGGATTAGTGGAGCCACAGCGAGTGTTGTAGGCAAACTTTTGCGCCATTTAGGGAATAAATGCCAAGTCATTTGTGTTACCCATTTACCGCAAGTGGCTTGCCAAGGACATCATCATTTTACGGTAGAGAAATTTACCATAAACGGCAAAACTGAAACCAATATGACCGCACTTTCCGCACAAGAACGTGTTAAAGCCTTAGCAAAATTACTTGGTGGGGCCAGTATTACAGAAAGTGCGCTTGCAAATGCACAAGAAATGTTAATGCTTGCGTTGTAGCAGTGATAATGAAAGACCTTGCTTTAAAAACAAGGTCTTTATTTCGAATTAATGAAATTAAAGAATTGTAAGATGATTTAGAATTTATAAGCTAAGCCAGCAAAAGCAATAATCGGATCAAGTTTAATCGCAACTTCATGTTCTGCGCCTAATGCTTTAAAGTTTGCTTTAGTTCGAATATGTGTATACCACAATGCTGTATTGAGATAGAAATTATCAGTCAATTTAATATCGATACCTGCATTAATCACTGGACCTACAGAATGTTTTTTAACGCGTAAATCAGAGATGTTATCGTTTTTAATTTTTGCGTCAAAGAAACGAGTATAGTTAAGACCAGCACCAATATATGGACGGGAACCAGAATCTTTATTCAAGAAATAATATTGAACATATAAGCTAGGTGGTAAGTGTTTTACTTTAACCGTTTCACCTAATGCGGCTCCTAGTGCAGGAACGCTTGCATCAATAGAATGGCTAAATGGTGTTGCGGCTAATAATTCAACCCCGATATTATCAGTGAGCATATAGGTTCCAGTTAAACCTAATTGTTGATTATCATGTACATTTAATTTTATGTCTGTTGCTGTATTAGTATGTGATGATGAATTTGCAGATACATAGATACCACCTGCACGCACAATCCAGCTACCAGCTTCATGTGCTGAAGCAACGCCGCTCACTAAAGTTGCTGCGATTCCTAATGCTAACATTGTTTTTTTCATAATCGACTCCTATGTCTTACAATGAAATAATAACCCTAATATTGTTGTGCATTTACACAAAACAAACTATACCCCTATTGAGGGATTAAATCTGTGATCTAGATCATAGTTTTAAAAATTAACCTAATTTTTATATCCTGATCTACTGAACTTTTTACATTATTATGTTGTCGGGGCATTTTGATATAAATCAAATTTTCACTTTTTTATGAATTTAATTATAAAGTAGGTATAATGTGCGGTTAAAATTTAATGTGTTTTATTGGATGGTTTATGACGATTAACTTTACTGAACTATTTAAAGATAGCTGGAATTTTGTACGTAATCAACGTCAATTTGTTGTGACGTTTGTGTTGATATTTGTTGGTATCACATGGCTGTTGGCATTGGTTGCACCAGAGCAACCTAGAGCAATGATTTCTGATAATGTAGGTGATGATATGGGTATGATGGTGCAAAAAATCATTCCTTTATTTATCTCTGCTTGGGCACTTGTAGCAATTGATCATATTAGCCAAGGGAAAAATTTAAATTTACAAATATCTGTCATGCAAGCCCTACGCCGTTTTTTAGGTTTTTTCTTGCTAAGCATGTTATGCTTTCTGCCCCTAGGATTAGGCATTCTCAATGGGGTATATGCAATTATACTAAAACAATCCCCTTCTTTTTTTGCTCTTGTTTTAATCGTTCTAGGGATTTTTGTTTTTGTACGCTTTTGCCTCGCACCTATTGCTTATTTAATGGGGGATTGTCATTTTAAAAATGCGCTGCCATATATGCTAAAATTAACACACCGCCGCGGCAGTACATTATTTTTATACTGTCTTATCACTTATTTTTGCTTTCCATTGTTCATTTTTCAATTGACATTATTGGTAGCCAATAGTATTTCATTATTTCTCGTATTTGTGGTGAGTGCGTTTATCAATACTTTTTCACTCGTATTAACATATCGTTTTTATACAATTTTTACACAACAGGTGAAGACCAAATGAAACAACTACTCGAATTTATACCACTCATACTCTTTTTCGTGGTTTACAAACTTTCCGGCATTCAAGCCGCTGCAATAACCTTGATGATAGCAACCGCACTTCAATTGGCCATTTTAAAATTTAAATATGGTGCAATTGAAAAACAACAAGTTATTATGGGAAGTGCGGTGATATTTTTTGGTGCTTTGACCGCCTATTTTAACGAAGTTAAATACTTACAATGGAAAGTGACCCTTGTTTATGCTTTTTTTGCCTGTGTGTTATTAATTGCTCAATTGGGTTTTAAAACACCTTTAATTCAAAAATTACTGGGCAAAGAACTTGAATTGCCCACTGAAGTTTGGCATAAACTTAATCTTGGTTGGGCACTTTTCTTTATTATATGTATGCTCATGAATATTTATATCAGCCAAAATTATTCGGAAGAAATTTGGGTTGATTTTAAATCTTTTGGCATTATTGCTATGACACTTGTTGCCACAGTGGCAACGGGTATTTATATTTATCGTTATCTACCAAAGGACAAAGAATAAGCTATGACAGAACAAAAACAAGCTCGCCAACCTGATGGTTCGTTAATTTTACGTACACTTGCTATGCCATCGGATACCAATGCGAATGGCGATATTTTCGGTGGCTGGATTATGTCACAAATGGATATGGGCGGTGCTATCTTGGCAAAAGAAATTGCCAAAGGTCGTGTCGTTACAGTTTGTGTAGATAAGATCACATTTTTACGCCCAATTTCTGTTGGCGACGTTGTTTGTTGTTACGGGAAATTACTTAAAGTTGGCCGCACTTCTATGCAAGTTAAAATGGAAGTTTGGATCAAACAAGTCTATGAAGGTGTTCGAGATCGATATTGTGTAACGGAAGCGCTTTTTACTTATGTGGCTATCGATAAAGATGGTAAACCACGTCCAGTACCAACCGAAAACAATCCAGAATTAGAACAAGCACTTGCATTGTTAATGCAAGAGAGTAAAAACGAAGCATAGATAAAAGGAGGAAACATGGACTACTTTGTTATTTTCGCTCAAGATATCCCCAATACATTAGAAAAACGCCTTGCTGTTCGTCCAGAGCATCTAGCGCGTTTACAACAGTTACAAGATGAAGAGCGTCTTTTAACTGCCGGGCCTAATCCTACTGCTGATGGCTCTAGCGTAACAGGTTCCACAGTGATTGCTAAATTCGCCAGTCTTGAAGAAGCGCAAACCTGGGCAAGTCAAGATCCTTATGTGGATGCCGGTGTCTATGGAGAAGTGATTATTAAGCCTTATAAGCGCGTCTTCTAATCTATTTATGGCATAGCATACGCACCTTCGAGGTGCGTTTTTTGTCCGAAAAAAAGAAAAAAACATCGTGCTTTTCTTATTTTTATGATCTAAATCATAAAAACTAGCTAATAAGCGACATTTTCTATTGTTACAAATTTGTTGCAAATATAAAATACCCCTAATTAAAACTAGGGATTATAGGGGCGGTTATGAAAACACCACACATTCTTATTGTAGAAGATGAAACCATTACGAGAACAACGCTAAAAAGTATTTTTGAAGCGGAAGGTTATGATGTTTTTGAAGCAACCGATGGGGTACAGATGAACCAAATTTTAGCGGAAAAAGAGATTCATCTTGTTGTTATGGATATTAATTTGCCGGGTAAAAACGGGTTAATGCTTGCTCGAGAACTGCGTGAAAAAGCCAATGTGGGCTTAATGTTTTTAACGGGGCGAGATAATGAAGTTGATCGAATTCTTGGCTTAGAAATTGGGGCGGATGATTATATTACCAAGCCATTCAACCCTCGTGAATTAACTATTCGTGCACGCAATTTATTGCAACGCACCATGAAAAATAGTGAAGAAAAACAAATGCTTGTTGAGTTTTATCGTTTTAACGGTTGGACCTTAGACATTAATCGGCATGTATTGATTAATCCGGAAGGGGAAGAATATAAACTACCTCGCAGTGAATTTCGTGCAATGCTTCATTTCTGTGAAAATCCGGGAAAAATTCAAACGCGTGAAGAGCTTTTGCATAAAATGACAGGGCGCGAACTAAAAGAGAATGATCGTACTGTTGATGTTACTATTCGCCGTATTCGTAAACATTTTGAAAATCACGAAGGAACGCCTGAAATCATCGCGACTATTCATGGTGAAGGTTATCGTTTTTGTGGTGAAATTGAATAAATCATAACTAACACGAATTATAAAAAATATGACAAAGAAAAAACAAAAAATAGGCTCTAATACGATTGCATTAAATAAACGTGCCCGTCACGATTATTTTATAGAAGAAGAAATTGAAGCTGGACTTTCATTACAAGGTTGGGAAGTAAAGTCTATGCGAGCAGGAAAAGCAAATATTAGCGATAGCTACGTTATTTTTAATAACGGTGAAGCTTTTCTGTTTGGTGCCAATATTCAACCTTTAAGTGTGGCTTCAACACATATTGTTTGTGATCCAACCCGAACACGTAAATTATTATTAAGTAAACGTGAATTGGATAGTTTATTTGGTAAAGCAAATCGTGATGGATACACCATTCTCGCGCTTTCCCTTTATTGGAAAGGGGCGTGGGCAAAAGTCAAAGTTGGTTTGGCCAAAGGGAAAAAACAGCATGACAAGCGCGAAGATATCAAAGAACGCGAATGGAAAATGCAAAAAGATCGTATTATGAAAAACACCCAGCGTGGCTAGATTAAACAGCTTCATTAATATGGAGCTGTTTTTTTATGAGAATCATACAGCTTGAGAATTTTTACATAAAAACTTGAAATTAATTTCAGGCTGTATATAATGGCAATATATACTATATAAGGGTAAGGAGAACAAATGAAATTAAGCAAACCGTTGACTGCACGTCAACAAGAAGTGTACAACTTTTTGAAAAGTTATATTGATAAAACAGGTATGCCGCCGACACGTGCAGAAATTTCACGTGAATTGGGTTTTCGTTCTCCCAATGCGGCAGAAGAGCATTTGAAAGCACTTGCGCGTAAAGGTGCTGTAGAGATTTTAGCAGGGACATCACGCGGTATTCGTTTACTACTCGATGCAGCAAATGATGAACTTGAAGGATTACCATTAATTGGGCAAGTTGCAGCAGGTGAACCTATTCTTGCAGAACAACATATTGAAGGAACTTACAAAGTGGATCCGGATATGTTTAAACCTCAAGCAGATTTCTTGCTTAAAGTTTATGGTCAATCTATGAAAAATATCGGTATTATGGATGGCGATCTCCTCGCAGTTCATAGCACGAAAGATGTACGAAATGGTCAAGTGATTGTGGCACGAATTGAAGACGAAGTGACTGTAAAACGTTTAGAGCGTAAAGGTGATGTTATTTATCTTCATGCAGAAAACGAAGAATTCGAGCCTATTGTGGTTAATTTACGTGAAACAGAACATTTCTCAATCGAAGGGATTGCTGTAGGCATTATTCGTAACAATGCTTGGATGTAATCAAACGATATTGCAGATAAATTAGAGGTAATAGGCAATTTGCCTATTACCCTTTTTTATACAACTGTAGCTCCCTTTAGCAGTTTTCGCATCCAACTACGATTTGCGCTTAATGCGTGCATAATATCTTCACTTAATGGTACAGGTTCTCCATAAATAATTGAAGCAAGCGTTTCCCCTAAAATAGGTGCAGAGGTTAAACCGCGTGAACCAAGAGCCGCGATGAGGTAGAGGTTATTGTAATTTACCGCAGATGGAATTGGTTGTTTACGGCGGCGCAAGTTAAACAAGTTTTTGTATTGTTCGGCTTGAGCATAAAAATTTGGCACATTGCCTACCATTGGGATACGGTCACGCACAGCACAGCGTATGCCAACTCTTGCAAGGTTGCTTTGTGTATTCACATCTTGTGTCCAATCTAAACGGAGATTTTTCTGGATTTTTTGTTGATTTTCTTGCTGTTCAATTTCACTAAATTGGCGATCATCACTATCACGCACATGACTTGCACCAATGCAATGACTTGTTTGCGCATAATCCACAGGTGTTAAATAGCCGTCATAACACACGACAGATTTGAGTTTACGTAAGGTTTCGGTTGTCTGAATTTGACTTACCTGACCTCGAACAGGGTAGAGTGGAAGTTGTTCAGTTTGAGTAAAATGATTAACTTTATAACCATTAGCTAACACCACAATATCATGACTAAATTTTTCGTTATTGGCGGTGATAAGTTGCCAACCCACTGGGTTTTGTTCAAGTGCGGTGATTTTTTGCGATGTTTTTATATTTAAACCGAGTGTGTGTAAATAAGCGAAACTATTTTGTACAAACTGACGTGGAGCAAGCCATGCCCCTTTGGGAATAAATCCACCGCCACAAGGTACAGGTAAGCCAATCGCATCACTGAGCTCTTCGGACGTCATTGGGCGATATAAATCAGATGACCAATGATAGCTAGCTATTTTTGCTAATTTCACTTCACTTTTTTCATCGTAACCGCATAGGGCAATACCGCATATTTCGTGTTCAAATTCAATATTGTTGACGATGGCTTGGCGTAATCGTTGGTGCCCATAAGCAAATGCATGGATGTAGAAACGGATATTTCGCAAATCGTCATCGCTAAGCTGTGGATAAAAAGCACCTTGTTTATTGCCTGAAGCATTGAGAGCCAGAGCTTCATCTTCACAATAAACAGTGACCTTTGCGCCGCGTTCTAATAAGGAAAGTGCGGTGAAAAGTGAAGCAATTCCTCCGCCTATAATAGCAATATCGGCTTGACCTTCAAATTGCGCCGCTTGCGGTAAATACCAAGGAGTTTGGGAGTGTTGTTCTGAAGTCTGTGTTTTGGTTCCTGCCAAACATTCTCGTTTATGTCCAAATCCCTTGCGTTTTTCAACTTGAAAGCCGACAGATTCAAGCCCTTTTCTCACCGCACTTGCCGCTGTGAATGTAGCAAAAGTGCCGTTTGTTTTGCTGTAACGGTACATAAAGGTGTAGACTTGTTCATTCCACATATCGGGGTTTTTACTTGGAGCAAAGCCGTCCAGAAACCAAGCATCTACACGATTTTGCATTACATCCCCAAGTTGTGGTAATTGGGTTTGAATATCGCCAAACCAAAGATCTAATGTGGTTTCGGCAAAGTGAATGCGTGTACAGCCTGTGATGGGATCTTGCCAGTTTAATTGTAAGGTGGCGGAAAGCGATTGAAATTCGGGATAGCTTTGATGTGCCTGAATTAAATTTTCTACTGGGATAGGGTGTTTTTCAAAAGAAATGAAAAACAAACGTTTAAGTGGTGAATGTGGGGTTTCTTGGCGAAATTTACGGAAGAGCGTGGTTACTGCAAAGAAATTTAATCCTGTACCGAAACCTGTTTCAGCAATGACAAAATGTGAATCCGTAAACTGTTGCCAACGTTCCCATAAACGATTTCCTTCAAGAAAAACATATTGGGATTCGGCTAAGCCGTTTTGATTTGAGAAATAAACATCATCAAAAGCATCAGAAATTGGGGTATTGGTTTGATCAAAATGGATTTTTGCTGGTTGTACGTGTAACATAATGATTTCTTTTATGGTGTAATTGATACATTATAAGCGCAGAATGATGTAAAGTGGTCGAATGTTGTAATAAAAACTTGATTTATTTTGATTTCATAGTAAATTACCATTCAGCTTACAAGTGTAAGGCGAGTTTAAAATAACCTAGTAACAAAGGAAAAAAGAATGAAAAGAGCCGTTATCACAGGTTTCGGTGTTATCTCTAGTATCGGTAACAACAAAGAAGAAGTTTTAGCCTCATTAAAAGTAGGTAAATCAGGGATTGAAACTGTACCTAGCTTTATCGAAATGGGGATGCGTAGCCATATCGCCGGGACGATTAAATTAGATCCTTCTGAGCATATTGATCGTAAAGTTTATCGTTTTATGGGCGATGCGGCAGCTTATGCTTATCTTTCTATGAAAGAAGCGATTGAAGACGCCGGTTTGACGGAAGAGCAAGTATCTAATGACCGTACCGGTTTAGTTATCGGGGCGGGGACAGGTTCTGCACATAGCCAATTAGTGGCTTGTGATGCGGTCCGTGGTCCACGTGGTGTAAAAGCAGTAGGGCCTTATGCTGTGACGAAAACAATGGCATCAAGTGTATCCGCTTGTTTAGCGACACCTTATAAAATTCGCGGTGTGAACTACTCAATGAGTTCAGCTTGTGCGACATCTGCGCACTGTATTGGTCATGCTTGGGAATTAATCCAATTAGGCAAACAAGACATCGTTTTTGCCGGTGGTGCGGAAGAATTATCTTGGGAATGTGCTACAGAGTTTGATGCAATGGGCGCACTTTCAACAAAATACAATGATACCCCAGAAAAAGCTTCTCGTGCTTATGATGCAAACCGTGACGGTTTCGTTATTGCCGGTGGTGGTGCTGTTGTGGTGGTAGAAGAATTAGAGCACGCATTAGCACGTGGTGCGAAAATCTACGCAGAAATCGTCGGTTATGGTGCAACATCAGATGGCTATGACATGGTAGCACCAAGTGGCGAAGGCGCGGAACGCTGTATGAAACAGGCAATGGCCAACGTAGATAGCCCAATCGATTATATCAACGTACATGGTACATCAACACCGGTGGGTGATGTAAAAGAATTAGGCGCGATCAAAAATGTATTTGGCGACAACGTTCCTGCAATTTCATCAACGAAATCAATGACAGGTCACTCTTTAGGCGCGGCTGGAGCACATGAAATTATTTATACGCTATTAATGTTGGATAATGATTTTATTGCGCCAAGTATCAATATTGAAACCTTAGATGAACAAGCACAAGGTTTAAATATCGTCACAGCAACCAAAGAAAATGCTGGCTTACAAACAGTTATGTCGAATAGCTTTGGTTTTGGTGGTACAAATGCAACCTTGGTGTTTAAACGTTATACCAAATAATTGACGTAAGACAGGATGAAGTGCGGTGAAAATTGATGATGTTTTTCACCGCACTTTTTTTATATTCCAAAATCGAGTATGCTGTGGAAAATTATAAATTAAGGAATGTATTATGACCAATTTAATTGAAATGGGAAAAGCAGCACGCCAAGCGTCCTTTGAGTTAAGTCAGCTTTCAACCCAAGAAAAAAATCGTGCGTTACAAATCATTGCGGATCAACTGGAAGCCAAACAAGATGAGATCTTGCGTGAAAATGCAAAAGATATTGAAAATGCCAGAGAAAAAGGGATTAGCGAGGCGATTATTGATCGTTTGTTATTAACCCCTGAGCGTCTGAAAGGCATTGCCAATGACGTGCGTCATGTGATTTCTTTAGCCGATCCTGTGGGCAAAATTATTGATGGTGGCGTGTTAGATAGTGGTTTGAAATTAGAGCGTTTGCGTGTTCCCGTTGGTGTGATCGGTACAATTTATGAAGCTCGCCCTAATGTGACCATTGATGTGGCAAGCCTTTGCTTGAAAACAGGCAATGCGGTAATTTTACGGGGTGGCAAAGAAACGCAACATTCCAATCAGATTTTAGTTAATGTCGTGCAACACGCCCTTGAACAAGCGGGGTTACCGAAGGCAGCCGTAAAGGCGATTACTGACCCTGACCGCGCATTGGTGATGGAATTGCTGAAGTTGGATCGTTATGTGGATATGATTATTCCACGCGGCGGCGCAAGTTTACATGAGCTTTGTAAACAACATTCAACCATCCCTGTGATCGTGGGCGGAATTGGGGTTTGTCATACCTTTGTAGAGCAAAGTGCGGATCAAAATAGAGCAATTTCGGTGATCAAAAATGCGAAAACCCAACGCCCTAGCACCTGCAATACCTTGGAAACCTTGTTAGTTCAAGAGAGCATTGCCGCGGAATTTTTACCAAAACTCGCTGCAGACTTAAACGTCAACTATTTTGCAGATGCGACTGCGCTGAATATTTTAAAACAGGCTGGTGCGGATGTGCAGGCGGTGCAAGATGAAGATTTGCGTAAAGAATGGCTTTGCACGAATTTAAATGTATTGGTGGTTAAAGATATTCATGCCGCCATCGATCACATTCGCGAATATGGCACGCAACATTCGGAAGCGATTTTAACTGAAAGCCAGCAGTTGGCACGTCAATTCGTGGCGCAAGTGGATGCTGCCGCGGTTTATGTTAATGCGAGCACCCGTTTCACTGACGGCGGACAATTTGGTCTCGGTGCAGAAGTGGCGGTCAGTACACAAAAACTGCACGCCCGAGGCCCTATGGGATTAGAAGCCTTAACCACTTATAAATGGGTGGCTGTGGGGGGTTATACGTCACGAGTGTAGTGCATTTTAGCGTGGTGGGATAACCGCCACGTTTGTGTTTGACAAAGAGCCGAATAGACAAAAGGCGTTAACCGAAGTTAACGCCTTTTTTAAATTCTGGTTGCGGGGGCCGGATTTGAACCGACGGCCTTCGGGTTATGAGCCCGACGAGCTACCAAGCTGCTCCACCCCGCGTCTGATGTGCGTAAATATACGCTTTTCATTTAAGATTGCAAGTCAAAATCGTGCAATTGCCGACAAATTAAACGGATTGGATAAATGATTGCTGAATTTGTCGCCAAAGTTCACGCTTTTGTTTGGCATTTTGTTTCAATTTCGCCAGTTCTTCCGTTTGCCAAAGAGGGCTATTATCCGTTTTCAATTGTTCAAAAGTGCGGTGAATTTTTTCGCTGTTTTCTGACAACAACCAATAATACACCGGTTGTTGAACCTTTAAATGTTGCGCATGATCAAAATCGATAAGCAAACATTCATTTTTCTGTATTTCAACACTGCGCAAAAGATCCCATAAAAAGGGTTCATCAAAATCTAAAGCCGTTTCAGCAATGACAATAAGACGGATTTCTTGTGACACAGGAATATTCACCGCCCCTTTTAGCACATCAGGCCGGCGTAATTGCCATTGCGTAATCCCCATTTCTTGTAGTAACAAATCGCGTCTGTTCATTCGGTTTCCGTTTTCCGTTATAATGCCGATAATTTTAGCCTACCTTATAGGATTTTCCCAAATGATTTCTCTCGAAAGCCAAGTTTTAGAACGCCATTTACATTTATTTCAAGATAAAACCATTTTATTTGCGGGCGGCATTAACGATGATTTTCCGCAACAAATTCGCCCAATGGCAAAAAATGTTGAGATCTGGTCGTGGTATTTTGATTATGCCAAAACGCAAAGTGCGGTGAATTTTTCGGTTGTTTTGGATAAAACCGCGGATTTGATTGTGTATTATTGGACAAAAAACAAAGCGGAAGTCCAATTCCAATTAATGCAATTACTTGCCAATGCAAAGGTTGGACAGGAAGTATTGATCATTGGCGAAAATCGTTGTGGTGTGCGTTCGGTAGAAAAATTGTTGGGCGAATTGGGGGAGGTGGGCAAAATTGATAGCGCGCGCCGTTGTGGCTTGTATCATTTTCAACTACAAAAAACACCGCACTTTCAATTAGATAAATATTGGACGCTTTATGAAAATCCGCTGTTGGGGGGCTTAAGAATTTATAGTTTACCGGGGGTATTTAGTGCCAATGAATTGGATAATGGCACGGCGTTATTGCTCTCAACCATTGATACGCATATTCGTGGCGATGTGTTGGATTTAGGCTGTGGTGCAGGGGGGATTGGCGCGTATTTGAAAAAGCAAAACCCGAAAGCCAATGTTATGATGACCGATATTCACGCCATGGCCATTGAATCGGTGAAGAAAACCTTAGCGGAAAACCAGTTAGACGGTAAGGTGCAGGCAAGTGACGTGTTTTCGCATATTCAAGACAAATTTGATCTCATTATTTCTAATCCACCGTTCCATGACGGCATTGATACCGCTTATCGAGCCGTGAACGAATTGATTAAACAGGCAAAATGGCATTTAAAAGACGGCGGCGAGCTACGCATTGTGGCAAATGCTTTCTTGCCTTATCCTGATTTACTTGACCAATATTTTGGTTCACATGATGTGCTGGCGAAGAATGGAAAATTTAAGGTTTATTCTGTCAGAGCGTAAAGCGAGTAGGGCGAATGGAAATTCGCCCTTGATGATAGCTTATTATTACAAATGCAATGATACTTTTTTGATTGATCACTAAAACGTCTTCTCAAAACTCAAATAAACCCGATTTCGTTTATATGAATAAAGATCCACTAAATTTGAATTCACACGCTGATATTGATAGCTGATTTTCGGCGTAATTCCCCAAAAATGCAGGTTACGATGCCAAAGTGTAACGTTCAGACCTAACTCTCTATCTTGACGTACTTGATTAAAAATGCGGTGAGCTTGGTCAAATTCACGCTTTCCATAACTGAGCTGAATACGGCTGGAAATGCCGCCCCACCATTCTTGCCCCCAACCGATTCGCCCTGTATAGCGTTTTGAGGCTAAAGAACGCTCTAATGTCCGATCTCGCAGCACATCTACACCGCCATAGAGATAACTTTTCGCATTAAAGGCATAAAGTAGCGTGGCAGAACCAAATAATGTTGTGCTATCCGCCAGCTGATTTTCACCCCGATGTTTGAGCTTACCCATTTCCCCTGCGGTAGAAAGTTGCCATTGGGAGGTAAGCCAATGTTCGGCTTCAACTCGAACTCCATAGCCGTGATTGTAGCGATGATTACCATACCAACGCATTTCGTAATAAGGCAAAAAGGAAAGACGACTTTGGGCATTTTGATACTGGTAGCCAAGACTTGAACGGTTTTGTTGATCGTCAAATTGATGATTATCCCAATAGGATTTTCCGCTAAATTGGTTCTCAAAATGCAGATAGTGCGAACCGCTGACGTTCCAATTTTTAGCCAAATTGAGATGATAACTTAGCCCATTTGCCGATTGCGGTAGCGACTCTTCCGTTTTCTTAAACGGCACATTCCCCACCCGAACATAAGGCGAGCTTGAGGCATTATTGACATTGCTTTCGTGCAAATAATTCACACCAAAGTCGAATGTCCAATCCGAACGTTTTTGAATAGCGGCAATATATTGTTCCACTCCATTTGCAATTTGCGGTGGTAATCCGTCCGCTTGTAACTTACGAAATTGTGCAAGTGCGGCTTCATTTTGCCGATCTTCAAACAACATCTGCGCTAAACGAAAACGCACAGGCTGAAAATTAGGGTGTTTCGCAATAATGCCACGATAGAGATCGATTGCCGTTTTATACTCCCCCTGACTTGCCAAAATAATGCCGTTGGCATAATCGATCAGTATCAAATCGGGATTGGGTGTTTGTTGATAAATCCACACCAGTTCAGGCAATAAATGAAATTGTCGGCTATCAATCGCCCGATTTAACATTTGACGAGTCAGTTCAGGCTTACTAATAAGCTCTTTAGTTAAAGTGATTTCCTCACTATTTGCGGATTTTTCTGAAAAAATAACCGCTTGTTGTGGTAATGTAGGCTCGGCGGATTTGATTTCCAATTCGGGGGTTGCGTTTACTGCTAAAGGAATAAAAAAGGTAAGGGAGAGATATTTTTTCATAAATTTAAGTGTAATTTGCTATGCCCAAATAGGCGTTTATACAAGTTTTCATTAAAGATGAAGTAACAAATTACACTTAAAGCTAAAGTCAGAATAATTCTGGAGGAAAAACCGCACGTTTTTCAGATAAGATTTCTTGAGCCTCTTGCATTGCTTGTAGTGTTACGGCATTTGGCACTTTGACTTCAAATGGTATTGCCTTCTCCTTTGCAACACGAGTTACCGCCATGCGTAAGAATTCAGACATCGTTAGGCCCATTGCTTTTAGTGCAGCAGTTGCTTCATCTTTAATGCCATTATCAATTCTAGCTCGGATATAAGTTTCACTCATATAGAATACTCCTTCTCATTTGTAGTCCTATTGTAGTCTTTTTTGAACAATAAGTACAATTTAAAGAATGAAACCCACACAGAAAACTTGTTAATGTGTGGGGTGAATTTATATCCTACGATTGATTATTGACGTTTGCCTCCGAAACTAATCGTATGTGTATTTGGTGTATAAGTTACAATGCCTACAGCTTCTTCTGCATTTGGTCCTGCAAAATATCCTATATAACTATATTCATTTAAAACAGAATTTTGCTGACTAACCGTACCGCTAAATACAACAGCATCATTTGATGATACGATATTACCATTGTTTAGATCATAGTTTCCTGATTTCAAATTTTGAATATTTCCTGAAACAACTCCAGTTTTAAAATTAGCATCAAGAGTAAGATTACCGACAGATTGATATGGAGTATAAGTTTTCATACCAGCATTATCTTCTTTCTCTATATATCCAGTTTCAATTGCCTTGCCTTTATATGTTGCAGAATTTCCTTGTGTAATAAATTCTGCAGTATTTTCAGTTTGTAGCGCCACAAAACCTGATTTACTTTTTATTTCTCCCGTAGTGTATGATAGCTCATAATCTAGCCCGAAATTAGAATTATGAATTGTACCGCCATTTCCAACCCAACTAGCATAGGTAGAATAAGGTTGATTTACAAAATAGATAGTTCCTTTTTCACCTAAATTTGTAGCAACATCTTCCATATTACCATTTTGCAAACGTTGGCTAATTCCCTTAGCAGTAATCTTTGAAGCATGAACTTCATCATCAGTCGGAGCTTCATAGAAATTAATTTTGTCTGCCATAACTCTATCAAACCCACTCTGAGTATCATTTCCTAACCATTCAAAATGATCACCGCTAGGTAAAAAATATCTTGAACGAGCATTATTATTTTCGCCAGTATGTCGCCAAGTCGAACTCTCCGCAGTAAATGTTTTTTGAGCTTCTTCTAATCTACGTTGTTCTTCTGCAAGACGTTCTGCTTCTTCTTGTGCTTTACGTTTAGCCTCTTCAAGATAAGGGGATAACTCAGCTTCTAATTTAGCTATATCTTCTCGAGCTTTTGCCAAATCTTTAGCGGCTTTATCCGCTGCGGCTTGGGCTTTTGCTTGTTCTGTAGCAGTTGCATTTTCAGCATTTTTTAGTGCTTGTTGCGCAGCTGCAAGATCTTTTGCAGCTTTATCCGCTGCTGCTTGAGCTTTCGCTTTTTCTGCCGCAGTGGCATTTTCTGCATTTTTTAACGCTTGTTGTGCTTTTGCCAATTCAGCTTCAGCCTTAGCTTTAGCCGCTTCTACTGCTTTTACTTTTTCGGTTGCTTCATTTGCACTATTTTGTGCAGATTTAACCGCTTGTTGCTCTACTTCCACCTGTTTTTTCAATGCTTCGATTTGTTTTGCTTGTTCTGGATTATTCGTTGGTGCAGATGAACCACCGCCACCACCGCCCGAGCTACAAGCTGTGACACCTAATGAAACTAAAATTGCCATTGCTGCTGTTTTAACTGACAAACGCATAGAAAGACCTCATTTTAATGTGTTATTTAATAAAAATATGTGTAAAATACGAGCTATTTTAAAAGTAGACTTAATCTTCCGCTAACAACAGATAGTGTGGCGAAACCACTCAATTTGTGGGTGGACAAATCAATGGAGGGGAGTTTGTGAGTGTTAATGAGAAAATTCGTATGATGCGAGAAATGAATCAATGGTCACAAGAAGAAATGGCGGCAAAAATGAATATGTCAACGAATGGTTACGCTAAAATTGAACGTGGTGAAACCAAGCTTAATTTGCATAAACTTGAACAGATTGCCCAAATCCTTAATATTGACATATTAGAATTGATGCATAGTGAAGGAAAAGGGGTTCTGTTTTTAATGAATGAACATGCCAATAACACAAACTATTATGGGAATCCTGAAAACCTTACTGCTGAAATTGAAAAATTAAAGCTGACAATAGCGCACAAAGATGAAATGTTAATGCAGAAAAATGAGGAAATTGTGGCATTGAAAGAAATTATCACGTTGTTAAAAACAAAAGCCAATGAATAATGAAATTTATGGCAAGTTAAAATGCTTAATAGTAGTAATTCAACTATTGCGGCAAAAAGGAACGCAATATTACTTACATAGGGGATAGAGGCTTTAGGGCGAATGGAAATTCGCCCTTTTGTATGTTTAAGGTAATTTGGAAAGTACGCAATAACCTTTTTCAATGCCGATGATTTGATAATTGGTATCAGCGCAAATAAAGGCAGATTGTCCTTGCGTGAGTTCAAGTGCGGTTGAATTAGCGCGAATTTCTAGTTTGCCTTCCATCACAAATAAAATCGTGGCATTTTTTGCAGTAGATTGGATATTGAAATTCGGCGCAAAATTCACGTTTTCTAAGGCAAAATCTTTCGCAGGTGTCCAGTAGTCATGGGAGCCGTTGCCTTGTGGGGCGGCCGGGATGAGTTCCGGGATGACTTCGCGGCAATCTACAATTTTGAGTAATTCCGGAATATCCACGTGTTTTGGTGTTAAGCCACCGCGGATGACATTGTCTGAACATGCCATTAATTCGATATTTTGACCACGTAAATAGGCGTGTGGAATTCCTGCATCTTGGTAAATGCCTTGTCCTTGTGGGACGTGAACGATATTAAATAAATAGAAGCACATCAAACCCGCATCTAATTTATCTGCGGGGATTTGCATTGCATCACGGCAGTAAAGCACCCAATAATCAGGGTTTTCAGGCGAGAGATCTTCTTGTTTTCTTGACGCAAAAATAGGGTTTAACCAAGCTTCGAGTTGAGCTTGATCCGCTTGCATAATGTTGGCATAGAAGCTGTGTAAATCTTGTTTTTCTAATTGATCCGCAAGCTCGGAGAAATGGGCTTTTTCGCGTAAGGTTGCCAAAATTTGAGCTTTAGGTTTGAAACCGTGTAATAACCAGAAATCAGATAACGCGATCATCATTTCGGGTTTATGGTTGTTGTCTTTATAAGTTCGTTTTGGATCTTTTAAATCAACACCACGCGCATTTTCAGCGGCAAAACCGAGTTCGGCTTCGGCTTTAGTTGGGTGAAGTTGAATAGAGAGTGGAGCTTTTACGTCAAGAATTTTGAGTAAATAGGGTAGCTCATCCCCAAACGTTTGACGGCTTTGTTCGCCAAGTGCGGTTGGATTTTGCTTCAAAAATTCAATTAAAGACTGATTTGTGCCGTTGACTTCGATTTGTGATGGCGAAGAAACATGCGCACCCAGCCACCATTCTGCGTATTGTGTGTTTGGTTCTTTATTAAAGTGAATTAAGTTAGGAAGATAATCTTCACCGCCCCAAACGTAATTTTGTAATGTTCCCGTTAGCTTATAAATTCCCGTCATTTTTTGTCCTATTTATGATGAAATATTTGGACTGGTATTGTATCAGAATTGGTGAGATTGCGCGGAAAAATCCCGTTAAGTGCGGTGAAATTTTGTTGTATTTTGACCAATAAAAAAGGGCATAATATTTTCATTATGCCCTTTGTATTGGATGATGATTAAATCGCCGCTACGCCCCAAATGGCTACAATAGTGTAAAGTACCGCTAATCCGTAAAAGATGAAGCCGCCTGCCGGAACATGCACTTTAATATCGTGCATACCGTGATGAACGCGGTGTAAGCCAGCCCACATTGGGAAAATAGTCAATGCTAAGATGACTAATTTGCCGAACCAGTGATGGGCAAATGCGATAATACCTTCAGGGCTAATCATACCGAATGGTAATAATACGCCTAGGATTAGAATTAATACAGGGAACGCAAGACCGCTCACCATACCGCCGGCACTAAACATCAACCATACAGGTGGCTCGTTAGAGCGTTGTGGATTTTGATAGCTCATATTCTTTGCTCCCTAGATAAAGGCTAATACTAAGCCAAGGATTGAAACAACCACAAATAAACCTTGAAGTGATTTTTTGATCACATCAGCTTTAATTCCTGTGGTACCGGACATTACTTCACCTGTCATATTGAATAAGGTGAATGCATGTAACAATAATGCGGCAAGTGAAATTAAGTTTAAGATCACCACAACCGGATTTTGTAAGAATTCAACAAATCCTGTTTCAAAGGTGTTTGAACCTAACGCAAATACACCTTTAAGCAACACTAAGCAGAACCACACTGTTGGAAGTGCGGTGGCTTCGCGCAACATATAGAATTTGTAGAAATCCCAACTTTTCCACCAAGTCGGGGTGATTTCGCGTACGTATTTTTTACGTTTACTTGTTAATTCGCTCATAGTATTCCCCGCTTATGCTTTTGGTTTTAACATTGAGATTAAGTAGTCTTTCGCGCTTTCCAATTTACCTTGGTTAATCGCTGCCGCAGGGTTTACGTGTTTCGGACAAACTTCTGAACACGCGCCTACGAATGTACAAGACCACACACCGTTTTCACCATTGATAATTGGCATACGCTCTGCTTTACCATTATCACGGTTATCTAAGTTATAACGGTGAGCCATTGTTAATGCTGCAGGGCCTACGAATTCCGGGTTTAAACCGAATTGTGGGCAAGCTGCGTAACATAAACCACAGTTGATACACATTGAGAATTGACGGTATTTTTCCAACTGTTTTGGTGTTTGTTTAGTACGACTTTTCGCAAGTTCTGTATTTTCATGCGGTTTGCCGTCTAATTCAGGCATTTTGTTACCGATGATATACGGTTTAATGCTTTCTAAACTTTCAATGAAGTGACTTAAATCTACAACCAAATCGCGTTCAATTGGGAAGTTTGCCAAAGCTTCAATACGCATATGACCGCTATAGTCGCGTAAGAAAGTTTTACAGGCTAACTTAGGAATACCGTTCACCATCATACCGCACGAACCACAAATCGCCATACGGCAAGACCAGCGGTAAGATAGTTCAGGTTCTAAGCGGTCTTTAATATAACCTAACGCATCTAATAATGATGTTTGGTTATCGTAAGGCACTTGATAGGTTGTCAAATGCGGCTCTTTGTCAGTTTCAGGATTGTAACGCAAGATTTCTACGTTCATTACTTGATTCGTCATTGTTGCGTCTCCTTATGCCTTTTGTGCAGCTTCTTTTGCTGCTTTTTCTTGAGCTTCAGCTTCAGCACCGTAAACACGTTTCGCCGGTTGCGATTTCGTGATTTTCACCGGGCTGTAATCAATGCGTGGTGCATCATCGCCGTTGTAGAATGCTAATGTGTGTTTTAAGTAGTTCACATCATCACGCTCTGTGTAGTCTAAACGTTGGTGCGCACCGCGAGATTCTTTACGTGCAATCGCAGAGTTTGCGATAGATTGTGCTACGTCTAAGATGTAACCTAATTCAACGGTATAAAGCACGTTGGTGTTAAATACGCTTGAACGGTCTTGGATACGGATACGTTTATAACGCTCTTTCAATTCAGCGATTTTATTCACCGCAGTTTGCATGCTTGCTTCATCACGGTAAATACCACAACCTTCTTCCATTGCCGTACCCATTTCTTCGCGGATATCCGCCCAGTTTTCAGTACCTTCTTGGTTGTAAAGATCTTCTAAACGTTTCACCACATCTTTAGCTTGTGCGTCAACCGCACTTTGGTTCGCAGGTTGCGCTTCAACTGCGCGTTGTGCCGCGTATTCACCTGCAACACGACCTAAAACCACTAATTCTGCCAATGAGTTAGAACCTAAACGGTTTGCACCGTGAAGACCTGAAGAGGCACATTCACCCACAGCAAATAAACCTTTGATACGTGTTTCGCTGTTGAAGTCAATTTCGATACCACCCATGGTATAGTGAACAACAGGGCGTACCGGAATTGGTTCTTTAACCGGGTCAACACCTTCATAAGCATTTGATAATTCACAAATAAACGGTAAACGTTCATGTAAGTAGTCTGCACCTAAATGACGTAGGTCTAAGTGAACCACATCAACGCCTTTTGCGGTTTTGAGTGTGTTACCTTTTTTCCATTCTTGCCAGAACGCTTGTGAAACTTTGTCACGTGGACCTAATTCCATATATTTGTTTTCCGGTTTACCGATTGGTGTTTCAGGGCCTAGACCATAGTCTTGTAAGTAACGGTAACCGTTTTTGTTCACCAAGATACCACCTTCACCACGACAACCTTCGGTCATTAAGATACCTGTATTTGGTAAGCCTGTTGGGTGATATTGAACGAATTCCATATCACGAAGTGGAACACCGTGACGATATGCCATTGAAAGGCCGTCACCTGTTACGATACCGCCGTTTGTGTTGAATTTGAATGCACGGCAACCACCACCTGTTGCGATAACAACCGCATTGGCGTTGATTTGCACTAATGTGCCTTCCATCATATTCATTGCCACTAAACCACGTGCGTGACCATCATCTACTAAGATGTCTAATACGAAGTGTTCATCGAAACGTTGAATTTGTGGGAATTGAATGGAAGTTTGGAAAAGGGTATGAAGCATATGGAAGCCGGTTTTATCTGCTGCAAACCAAGTACGTTCAATTTTCATACCACCGAAACGGCGTACGTTAACATCACCGTCTGCTTTACGAGACCAAGGGCAACCCCAACGCTCTAATTGTGTCATTTCAACAGGGGAATGTTGTACGAAATATTCAACAACATCTTGTTCACATAACCAGTCACCACCGGCAACAGTGTCTTGGAAGTGTTTGTCATAGCTATCTTCATCTTTGATAACCGCTGCCGCACCACCTTCTGCTGCTACGGTATGGCTACGCATTGGATAAACTTTTGATACTAAAGCGATTTTTAGGTTTGGGTTAGCTTCCGCAGCCGCAATCGCTGCACGTAAACCGCCACCACCTGCACCCACAATCGCAATATCGACATTAACAGTTTGCACGATATTTTTCTCCAATCAATAATAGTAAAAAAGAAAATGATGATAAAATACGGCGTATTTCAACCGCGCTTCTCTATCACGCTACTATTTTCGCTATAAATCTTCTGAATTTCTACCCCTTTTTTACTATTTTGTTAATTAATTTCTCTTTTTGTGATCTAACGCAAAAAATGGATTTTCTTTGAATGAAAAATGATAATTTAAAAGTAAAGAGCGGGCAGATAAATTGATTAACCCACAGCGATTCACTAAAATAGCCATACTTTTATTAGCCGAGAATCATTATGTCAGAACAGCAATGGCAACCGTCAGCCAGTATTGATAACTTGTTAAAACGCGCCAAAATTATACGCGAAATACGCCAATTTTTTAGTGACCGCGGCGTGTTAGAGGTGGAAACACCCGTTCTCAGCGAATTTGGTGTTACCGATTTGCATTTGTCTACTTTTAGTACAGAATTTATTGCCCCACAAGGCGAACAATCTAAAACCCTTTGGCTGAATACCAGCCCGGAATATCATATGAAACGCTTGCTTGCCGCAGGCTCCGGGGCGATTTTCCAACTTTGCAAAGTTTTTCGTAATGAAGAAGCAGGGCGCCGCCATAACCCAGAATTCACTATGTTGGAATGGTATCGACCGCACTTTGATATGTATCGCTTAATTAACGAAGTGGATGATTTATTACAATCGATTTTAGATTGTCCCGCGGCGGAAAGTATGAGTTATCAGTTTGCTTTCCAAGAATATGTCGGCGTAGATCCGCTTTCTGTTGAGCGAGCTAAGTTAGTGGAAATCGCCAGAGCGCATCATTTTATGTGTGATGATGACGAAGAACGGGATACGTTACTGCAGTTTTTATTTAGTGAAATTGTAGAGCCTAAGATTGGGCAAGACCGTCCGGTTGCCATCTATCATTTCCCTGCAACACAAGCGGCATTGGCGCAAATTAGCTCAGAAGATCACCGCGTGGCGGAACGTTTTGAGTTTTATTACAAAGGCTTAGAGCTTGCCAATGGTTTCCATGAATTAACGGATGCCAAAGAGCAATTACGCCGTTTTGAACAAGATAATTGTCAGCGCGAAAAATATGGCTTACCGCAACGCGCAATTGATTACCGCCTATTAGCCGCGTTACAAGCAGGTATGCCGAATACCTCCGGCGTGGCATTGGGGGTGGATCGTTTATTGATGATTGCCTTGGGGGCTGAGCAAATTGAAGACGTGATGTCATTTGGCATTAATAACGCCTAAAGTGCGGTCAAAAAAAGTGTTATTTAGTACTTGCACAAAGCTGGAATGGCGGTTGGTGAGCTTGTCGAACCATAAGACATTCCAGCGTTTACTGCACAAGACTTATGTTTTGTTATTTTCCAATGACATCAATAATCAATACTTCAGATTGCGATCCTAATCGCAATGGAATTCCCCAAAAGCCATAGCCCGAAGTGACAAAATAATGCCCATTGCCAAGTTGTTTATAACCATAGGCCAAATCATACATCAACATGGTAAATAAATTGGCAGGAAAAATTTGCCCCTTGTGCGTATGCCCTGACACCTGTAAATCAATAGGTAATTGGCTATGTTTCATCACATCAGTAGGGCGATGATCCATTAAAAAAATCGGCATCTTGGTATCCACCGTTTGAAGCAAGGTCTTGGTTTCAGGACGATTAACCGCCATTTCATCATTTCGTCCAATAAGGACAAATTGATGATTTACGACCACACTTTCATCTTCCAATAATTGCAAACCTGCGCGGCGAATTTCCTGTACAACGCGGATTTTATCGCCAAAAAAATCATGATTGCCCAACGTGGCATATACCCCAAGCGGTGCTTTCAATTTTGCTAAATGGGGTTGCATTTTTTCCGCTAAATAGGCGTTGACATTATCGTCCATAATATCCCCAGGTAATAAAATTAAATCCACTTTTTCGCGGTTAAAAATTGCCGCCAGTTCATCCATTTGCTTTCCACCAAACAGTGTCCCTAAATGAAAATCACTTGCTACACCAATACGTAAGGAAGGTAATGGCTTGTTAAGTTGTATTTGATAATGCAATATCTTTGGTGTGTAGGCATTATAAATACTCAAACCAAATAAACCTGCAAGAACAATAGGGTAGAACAGGCGCAAAGTGCAGTTAAATTTTGTTGAGTTTTGCCATTGTTTTCCAAGCTTGAAGAGAATAAAGCAACTTAAGCTGGCAAAACTACTGTAGAGTAAAAATGCAAGAATCCAAGCACTTAAACGGAAATTAGGATAAATACGGAAAATGGTAAGTAAAATAACGGCATTTATACTTAAAAACGCAAAAAGAGAAAGCCCCAAAAGCGATGTTTTACTGAGTTTATTTTTTAATAGCCAACGCAAAGTGCGGTCAAAAATAAATAAGAATAGTTGTAACACAACTGCAACTACCGCAAAAATAATGTAATAACGAAATTCCATAAATATTAAGATTGAAAAAGAAATGTGCGCGAAAGTATAGGTGAGTTTTTTACGCTTCGCAAATATCTTTGGGTTATTGTATTTTGATGATAATTTACGGCGTTATGAATATTTATACGTTGAGTAATGGAGGCGTGTACCGGAGTCGAACCGATCTACATGGATTTGCAATCCAGTGCATAACCGCTTTGCTAACACGCCATGGAAAGTGTTGCGCTTAGATATAAAAAAACACCTTTCGGTGCTGTTTTTTTATTTAATACATTGTATTAAATGGTGCCCGAGGCCAGACTTGAACTGGCACGCCCCGAAAGGCGAGGGATTTTAAATCCCTTGCGTCTACCGATTCCGCCACTCGGGCACAACGCATTTTCTTGATTTAAGAATGGAGCGGGAAACGAGGCTCGAACTCGCGACCCCGACCTTGGCAAGGTCGTGCTCTACCAACTGAGCTATTCCCGCGTTGTTTTCAGCTTGTCGCTGTCAACGGATGTGCATTCTACGGATTTTCGATTTTGTGTCAACAATAAATTTCAAAAAAATGCAAAATTCTTTTTGTTTGCTTATAAAAAATGCAGATCAGCTAAAAATAAGACAAAAATAAGCGAAATTATAAGCGATTAAAAATATCCTTTAATCCGACCGCACTTTATGCCACAATGCACGTCATTCTTTCTATTTAACTATATGCAAACTTAGGTGAAACCAATGACAAAAGAATATTTACTCGATACTTTATTAGCACAGGCTGGTAATCGAACCGATTCTCGCACAGGTGCTGTTTCTACACCGATTTTTCTTTCTACGGCTTATGGGCATTATGGCATTGGTGAAAGTACAGGATTTGATTATACGCGTACGAAAAACCCAACGCGTGTGGTATTAGAAGAAACCATGGCAAAATTAGATGGTGGTGATGCGGCATTTGCTTTTGCGTCAGGTATGGCGGCGATTCAAGTGTTAATGACATTATTTACTGCACCGGATGAATGGCTTGTTTCTAGTGATGTTTATGGTGGTACTTATCGTTTATTGGATTACTTATATAAAAACAACAATAGCGTTAAACCTGTTTATGTGGATACCAGTTCAATTGAAGCCATTGAAGCGGCAATTACACCAAACACAAAAGCTATTTTTGTTGAAACTCCATCAAACCCATTAATGCAAGAATGTGATGTGGCGGCAATTTCAAAAGTAGCGAAAAAGCACAATTTATTGTTGATCGTGGATAATACTTTCTTAACCCCTGTATTGTTTAAACCAATGGATCAAGGGGCGGATATTACAATTTATAGCGCGACAAAATATATTGCGGGTCATAATGACGTATTGGCTGGTATTGTGGTTGCTAAAGGTAAGGAATTATGTGACCGCTTATTTTATATTCAAAATGGTGCCGGCGCTGTGTTATCACCGTTTGATTCTTGGTTAACCATTCGTGGTTTAAAAACTCTTTCTTTACGTATGAAACGTCATCAAGATAATGCGCGCGAAATTGCAAAATTCTTGGCTGAACAACCACAGGTGAAAGACGTACTTTATGCAGATAAAGGCGGTATGTTGTCATTCCGTTTGCAAAATGAACAATGGGTAAACACATTCTTGAAAGCGATGAAATTAATTACTTTTGCAGAAAGTTTAGGTGGCACAGAAAGCTTTATTACTTATCCGTCAACGCAAACTCACATGGATATTCCTGAAGCTGAGCGTATCGCTCGTGGGGTAACCAACGATTTATTGCGTTTTTCAGTAGGCTTGGAAGATCCTGAAGATATTAAAGCAGACTTATTACAAGCTTTTGCACAATTGAAATAAGCGAAATAAGGTTTTGCAAATTGCACTAATAAATTGACCGAAAGCGCGGTTAAATTTAATATCGTTTTCAACCAAGTGAAAATAGCACTTGAAATTAACTAATTTACTCTTATTTATAGAGAGCATTTAACAAAAAGGAAATAAAAATGGCAGAAGTATTACATGCAACAGACGCGTCATTTGAAACTGACGTATTACATTCAGATGTCCCTGTATTATTAGATTTTTGGGCACCATGGTGCGGTCCTTGCCGTATGGTGGGGCCAATCTTAGAAGATTTGGCGGCTGAATATGGTGACAAAGTTAAAATTGTTAAGATGAACATTGATGAAAACCAAGGCACACCAGCCCAATTTGGTGTTCGCAGCATTCCGACTTTATTACTTTTCAAAGAAGGTAAAGTGGTAGCAACTCAAGTTGGTGCGTTACCAAAAGGTCAATTGGCAAGCTTTGTGAATCAAGCGTTATAATTACCTTTAGAAAAATCCCGATAATCTCGGGATTTTTCATTATTGGTGAGATGAAAAAAAGGCATAGTAGACAAAATGGTTGCTAATTTCGTGAAAACTATGCCTATATGACAAAGTGGTTGCTAATGAATATTTTTAATTATTCTTAGCAACTCTTTTTATTTAAAAAATCCTTTATAAACATAATCTTATGTTTCTTCGTTAAGCCTGCATGATGGGATAATTTCTCCTTAAGTTGTCCAAATAAGTTTTCAAGTCTATTTGTCGTTTTTTCGATATTTAAATCGCCATACTTTTCATAGGTAAATAGATAATCCATATAACGTTTAAAACTATGATAAGCACTTCTTACATTCCGATGTTTA
>NZ_CAMEFX010000006.1 GCF_945915845.1 uncultured Actinobacillus sp.
TATCGCATTCGCCGAGAAGTTCGAGACTTTGTTTTTGCGGAAAACGCGTTTTAGCCAATTCGTGCAGATAATGTGCGGTCAAGGTTTTTCCCGTGCCGATTTCGCCGAAAATAAAAATGGGTAAATCCGTTTGCGATAATTGCTGTAAACGCCGGCGTAAATTTTTTATCCATTTACTTTGTCCGATAAGATGGGTTTCCAACTCTTGTTGTTGCCAATGTTTTAACGCCAATTGCGCCTGACGCTGGGTTAACGCCAGATCGATTTGTTGCAGCAAGCGTTCGGGATCCACCGGTTTTTCGATAAAATAAAACGCGCCTTTTTGCATGGCGTCGATCGCCATCGGTACGTCGCCGTGTCCGGTAATTAAAATGACGGGGAGATTTTTATCCTTTTCGTGCAACCGTTCAAGCAACTGCCAGCCGGACAATTGCGGCATATAAATATCGCTCACCACCACGCCTTGCCAGTCTTCCGTAATGATGGATTCAGCGTCTAACGGATTATTCAGTGCGATAATTTCATAGCCTTTTTCGTCGCTCTCTAAAGCCAGCAATGCCTGATAAGCCTGCAATACATCCGGATCGTCGTCGATTAACAACACTTGGCTTTTATTTTTCATGATGGTTACCCGTAATTTTTTGAGATAGTTGCGGAAATTCTAAAATAATGACCGCACTTTGTTGAAAACTGGAAGCGATATAAAGGTTTCCGTTGAATTGGTTCATAATATGGCGACAGATTGTTAATCCTAAGCCCAAACCGACTTCTTTACTGCTGTAAAAAGGTTGTAACAATTTATTGATATTGTCGGTTTGCCAACCGATACCGTTATCTTCCACATAAACATAAGTTTTTTGTCGCTCGGAGGTGATTTTCACCGAAATATGCGGTCGGCTTTTACACGCTTCCAACGCATTGTTGAATAAATTGACAAAAATCTGTTCCAACAGCAGGTTATTACCCAATATCGTCGCATTTCCCTGAACGGATAAGATCGCGTGCAGCGGTTGATGACGCAATTCAAGTAATGACCAGGCTTCGTTAATCACCGTATGCAGATCGATGGGTTGCAAAGGTTCCATTTGATTAGTCCGCTTGGTAAATTGGCGCAGGCCTTTTACAATGCGTCCTATTCGTTCCGTTAGTCCGGTAATTTTGTCCGTATAATCCGCCACTTGGTGGTAATCTTGTTGTTGCAGCATTTTTTTCAGATTGAACAGATAAATAGACATCGCATTTAACGGCTGATTAATTTCATGCGCCAGCATGGTCATGGTTTGCCCGACCACCGCGAGTTTTGCCGTTTGAATTAATTCGTTTTGCGTATCCTGTAAATTTTGTTGAATAATCCGTCTTTCCTGCAAAATTTCGGTATGTTTCTTTAATAGTCGATTAATTTCCGAAATTTCGTCGTTACCGATGATTTGAATAGGCGGATCTTCTTTTCCTTGGTTTAATAATTTGACGGATTCGATTAATTCTTCAAAACGTTTGGTCAAATGTTTTTGTAAATAAAAACGATTAAACAGCCAAATAAATAATAAAATAATCATTAAGGACATCAAAATAATCATTCCGCTGATTTCCGTTTGAGTTTTCAGCTGACCATTCAGTATGCTGAATTTATCTTTTGTTTTCGATAATATTTTATCGGTCAAATTACGGATAGCATACAATATTTTTTCCTGATGCGAAGCAATATTATTCAGAGATTGCTGATGGTTATTTATATTGGTAATTAACAGATCTAATTCTTCTCCCGGTTTAGTAATATTAACCAGAGTTTCTACCATTTGTTGTAAAGTCGCCAGACTGGCTTTATTCGGTTTATTTTGTTCGTTTAAATAAATATTCAGAATGATGTTTTTTAGATTTTGATATTCTTCACTAATATTTTGTTGTTCCAATGAATAAATAAATTGTGTGATTTCATTTTTTATTTGTTCTTCCATATTTTTTAATTTGGTCATGCTTTGTAATTCATCTTGTAGATTCAGCATTAAGGTCTTTCGTGCGCGTTCGCCCGGCTCGGTAAAGTTGATTTGCTGCCAGTTTAATTCTTGCCCTAACGCCACAATTTCATTATTAAAATCGTCATGCAGCCATTGAATTTTAGTAAATAATTCCTGTTTCTTTTGTTCAATATAAAAATATTGCGAAATATTATTGTCTATTTGACCGATTAATGATTTCAAATCGGATATGTTTTGGGAAAGTATTGTTTGGTTATCAGGTTCGGTTAACGCTAAAGCGTTTTTTTCAATTTCGATTAATTGCAGATTAAGTTGTTTAAACATAGTCTGACGAACCGGATTATTTTTCACGGCGGAAAAACGATCCAATTCGTTGATAAAAGAATTGACATTGTCATCTAACTTTAATGCTAGGTTCGTTTTAGGAAAATAATCGTTTAAAATATAATTCACCTGTTTATGCTGCTGATACCATGAAATTAAACTGACGGCGCCGATAATACAGGTAAATAATAACCCCATATTTAAAGCATTTTTTAGAGTTTTAATAATACCGGATTTATTCACTGTTATTCTTCCTCAATTTGGCTTAATACTCGATTAATTTGTTGCTGAAAGAATATTGCCCATTGTTTTTCCTGTTGAACGGCAAAACTGCGATCATTTTTTAATCGGGATAAGTAAATTTCGTCATTGGCTTGTTTTTCGTCAACGGGAATCGCTGTTAAAATTTGACGAAGTGCGGTCAGTTTTTTGTTTGTTTTTTTCTCTTTTGCATAAATTACCGCCCAGGCTTCTTTTAATTGAGTTAAGCGGAAAGTAATGGCGATATCGAATAATTTTTCGACTAAATATTGGCGGGCCAGTAATAAATCGTAATCCAATAAAGGTTCCGTCAATAATTTCTGTTGTTGCGCGTATAAACGGTCATTTTTCGGTAAACTCACAACGGGATATTTGGCGAAACGGTGTTCGGCCACGATTTTTTGTCCTTTGTCCGAAAGCAGATAGCTAATGAAGTTTTGTGCGTCTTCAATATTTCGGCTGTTTTTATGGATAGCAATAAATGTCGGCGAAATAACGGAACGCGGAAAATAAACAAATCCGACCCGGGGATCGTCGTAAGTATAAGTCGTATAGGTGTCGATACTTAATCCTGCCGCGGCTAATCCCATTTGAATTTTTTCCGCCACGTTAAAACTCCGGGATGAAATTAAAGAAACATTACTTGCCAGCGTGAGAAAATCCTGCCATCCCTGCTGCCAACCGCGTTGTTGTAGCAACATTTCCAACATGATGTGATTAGTTCCTGAACGAGAGGGCGAGCTGATTAATAACTTATTGAAATAGTTTGAATTCATCAGGCTGTCCCAGTCCGTAGGCGCGGGTAAATTCAGTGTTTTTAAGAGTTCTTTGTGGTAAAAAATGCCATAACCGGAAAAGGCGACGGCGGTCGTGGTGGTTGCCAGGCTTTTAGGCACCCAGTGATGATTTTTCTGTAATTTTTCCGGTAAAATCAATAAACGTTGAGAATCCTGTAATCGCTGAAATAGGAAAGGTGAAGAACTCATAATAAGATCTACATCTTCCACATTGGATCGCGTTAATAACTGTGTTAATGAATTCACCGTTCGATTTATTAATCTAATCTTTTTATCAGGATAGATAGCTTGCCATTGTTGAGCTAAGTATTCACTGGTATCAGGGGAAAATGAAGTTGCAATGACTAACTCTTTTGCCTTGACTGGAAAGAATATATTTAAAAGAAAAATAAGTATTAAACAAAATTTCTTCATTTTTGTCGCCTTTTTATGTGATTCCGATCACAAAATAAAAATTTTCTAAAAATTTACAAATCTATTATTACCCCAATTTTGCCCCAATTAATTAAGAATTAATGCTTATAGATTTAAAATATTCTAACTTGTGTCATTTTTGACACGCAATCTTAAGAAATGAGACAATTTTGACTTAAAAATCAATATATTGACTTTGCTCTAACCCATATTAACATACCATCTAATTTCTAACATTAGAAATACAAATCTTTAATCAATAATTTATTTATGGAGTAATATTATGATTTCCTTTTTAGCCTCGAAGCCAGGCCAACCTGTGCCAAATGAAGAAATTCGTCAACGTTATAACCGATTACGTTGGCAGGCACTATTTGGTATTTTTATTGGTTATACTGCGTATTATATTCTACGCAATAACTTTTTACTCTCATCTCCTGAATTAATCAGCGATTTCGGATTTACCAAAAAAGATATTGGATTTATTTCCGGAACAATGCTGGTGGTTTACGGTTTAAGTAAAGGTTTTATGTCAGCCTTTGCAGATAACTCCAACCCAAAACATTTCATGATTTTTGGTCTGGTTATGTCAGGATTGGTTAACCTAATGATGGGCTTCAGTGCATCTTTTTGGGTATTCTTGTTTTTATGTATTTTGAACGGAATTTTCCAAGGAATGGGGGCAGGGCCTGCTTATGTAGTGTTAGCAAACTGGTTTCCGCGTAAATCCCGAGGGGTAATCACAGCGATATTTAATGTTTCTCATAATGTGGGCGGTGGTCTAGTAGCACCAATTGCTGGAGCAAGTATTGCGTGGTTAGGTAGTGAACATTGGCAAGCCGCACACTTTATTGTACCAACAGCTATTGCTACTGTGATTGCGCTTATCTTTTATATTTATGGTGCGGGTCGTACTTATAATGAAGGTTTACCACCAACAGCTCAAATTCTTGGTACAGAACAAGATGAATTAGTTGTAACCAAATCTGAAGAAGTAAAATTAACCACATGGGAAATTTTTCGCGATTACATTGTGAAAGACATTAATGTATGGTTTGTTTCTTTTATCGATGTATTCACCTACATGATTCGTTTCGGCGTATTGACTTGGTTACCACTTTACTTATTAGAAACCAAAGGTTTTTCTAAAGGACAAATGGCAACGGCATTTGCTATTTTCGAGTGGGCTGCGATTCCATCCACATTATTGGCTGGCTGGTTGACTGACACTTACTTTAAAGGACGCCGCATGCCGTTAGCTATTATTACGTTAACGGGGGTCGGTATCGCAATGTTTGTGTATTGGGGAGGTAACGATCTGTTAACCGTTACTATCGGCGCAGGGATTATTGGTTGTTTGATTTATGTACCAATGTTTCTATCTTCACTACAAACCATTGAATTAGTTCCATCATTTGCAGCCGGTTCAGCTACAGGTTTGCGTGGCTTATTAAGTTATATTTTAGGTAGTTTCTCCGGTACAGCATTATTCGGTATTTTAGCAGAAAAATTTGGTTGGGATGCTGGTTTCTATCTTCTATTATTCGCCGTATGTGGCTGTATTTTCTGTTGTTATATGACTCATTTGGGTGTATTACGCCTAGAGAAGAAAAGAAAAATTGTTAGTATCAAATAAATTGAAATAAAGTTTAAAAATGCACGACCACCGTGCATTTTTTATTTTATCTACAGATAAAATCCCGAATAAACTTGAAAAAAGGGGGCTTTTAGCCGATAATTCTTCAGTTTAGGTGATCTCTATTTTGCTGCCTGATTTTGGCAAATTAGGATCTATTTTTAATGATTGTGAAAGCAGAAAAATAACAATGGCAGAAAAACGTAATATTTTCTTAGTCGGTCCAATGGGGGCAGGTAAAAGCACAATTGGCCGTCAATTGGCGCAACAATTAGGAATGGAATTCGTGGATTCCGATAGCGTTATCGAAGAACGTGCGGGCGCAGATATTGGCTGGATTTTTGATATCGAAGGTGAAGAAGGTTTCCGTAAGCGTGAAGAACGTATCATCAATGAATTAACACAAAAACAAGGCATTGTTCTTTCAACGGGTGGTGGTGCGGTCTTATCAAAGGATAACCGCAACCATTTATCCGCACGTGGTATTGTTATTTACTTAGAAACCACTGTGGATAAACAATTTGAACGTACGCAACGCGATAAAAAACGTCCTTTATTACAAGATGTGGAAGATCCGCGTCAAGTGTTAGAAGAATTGGCTAAAATTCGCAATCCACTTTATGAAGAAGTGGCGGACATTACTTTGCCGACAGATGAACAAAGCGCCAAGGTAATGGCAAATCAAATTATTGATTTAATTGATAATACGCAAATCTAACATAAAGCAAGGAGCAAAATATGTTGTGTGTAAATGTGGAATTAAAAGAACGCCGTTACCCAATTTATATCGGTGAAAATTTGCTCAGAGATCCTGCTGTTTATCCGCTGAAATCGGGCGATAAAGTGATGATCGTGACAAATGAAACCATTGCTCCCTTGTATTTATCCACTGTCACTGCAACCCTTGAATCCCTAGGGTGCCAAGTTAGCAGCGTTCAACTCAAAGATGGTGAAAAATATAAAACCCTCGATTCTTTAAACGAAATTTTCACCGCACTTTTACGCGAAAATCACGGACGTGATACAACGCTCATTGCGCTCGGTGGCGGTGTAATTGGTGATGTCGCAGGTTACGCTGCCGCCAGTTATCAACGCGGTATCAAATTTATCCAAATCCCAACAACCTTGCTGTCACAAGTCGATTCTTCGGTGGGGGGCAAAACCGCTGTAAATCACGAATTGGGTAAAAATATGATTGGCGCATTTTATCAACCAATTACCGTCATTATTGATACCACCACCTTAAATACCCTGCCAAAACGCGAAGTTAATGCAGGTTTGGCGGAAGTGATCAAATATGGTGCTATTTTAGATTTACCCTTCTTTGAATGGCTGGAACAACATATTGATGAACTGGTTGCTTTGGAACAATCCCCATTGCAATATTGCATTGCGCGTTGTTGCCAAATCAAGGCGGATGTGGTGGCGCGTGATGAAACGGAAAAAGGCGACCGCGCATTGCTGAATTTAGGACACACTTTTGGTCACGCCATTGAAACCCATCTTGGTTACGGCAACTGGTTGCACGGCGAAGCGGTGGCGGCAGGTTCAATGATGGCAGCAGCACTGTCAGAAATGCTCGGTGATTTATCCAAAAATGATGTGGGGCGTTTAGAAAAATTATTGGCGTGTGCGAATTTGCCGACTGTCAGCCCTGATACGATGCAACCTGAAGATTATTTGCCACATATGATGCGTGATAAAAAAGTATTGGCAGGTAAATTACGTTTAGTCCTACTCAAATCCCTCGGTCAAGCCTATGTGGCAACCGATACGGATAAATCCCTCGTACTTGATGCAATCCGCGCTTGTACGCAATTTGACTAATCTCAATGGCAAAGCGTCCCCAAACGAAAACTGAAAAACACCGCTCATTTTTGAAATGGGCGGGCGGTAAGCTACGTGTGGTGGACGAAATTAACCGTTTATTGCCCAAACGCAAGTCCTGCCTTATTGAACCCTTTGTCGGCGCGGGTTCCGTTTTTTTAAACACCCGGTTTAAACGTTATATTTTGGCGGACATCAATCCGGATTTGATTAATTTATTCAACACTGTCAAACAGGATGTTGAGGCTTATATTGCCGCCTTAAAACCCATTTTCTTTCATCCTGAAGCCAACAGTGCCGTTTATTATTATGCACGCCGCGATGAATTCAATCGGTCGCAAGATATTTTTGAGCGTTCTGTTTTGTTTGTTTATCTCAACCGTTTTGGCTTCAACGGACTATGCCGTTACAATGCCAAAAGAGAATTTAACGTGCCTTTTGGTTCATACAAAACCCATTATTTCCCTGAAGATGAACTGCGTTTCTTTGCAGAAAAAGCGCAAAGTGCGGTCTTTATTTGCCAAGATTTTCACCGCACTTTTGAACAAGTGGAACAAGATTGCGTGGTCTATTGCGATCCGCCTTACGCGCCATTAATTCAAGACAGCAATTTTACCAGCTACGCAGGCAATGAATTTTCAGCGGAAGATCAAAAGGCGTTAGCAGAATTGGCGAAAAATTGCTGCGAAACGGTACTCATATCAAATCACGACACGAAATTCACCCGTGAAATTTATCGTGGCGCAAAATGCTGCAAAATTCGCGTGCAACGTTCGATTAGTCATACCCCGAAAAAACGTCATAAAGTCAGCGAATTGATTGCGGTTTTTAAACCAACCCATTCATCGCGTTAATCACGCGAATTTCATCAAACTTAAGCACATCTTCGGCAAAAATAGGGATTTCTTGCAAAATACCCTGTTCCAAAAGAGCGCGGCGTTGTGTGCCTGCCAATAAAGGGCTATCCGGGGTAAACCAATGCTCCCCCAAGCGAAAAGCCAAATTACCAATGCTACAATCCGTCACTTTACCTTGCTTGATAATCATAATTTCATCGCAATCGCCCCGTTGAGCCAAAAGTTGGTTTAACCAAGTGCGGTCAGAATATTTCAAGGAATAATCAATTTCATCACAAATCACCGGTTGAAACCGAGTAATTTTACGCCGTTGATAGGGAAAAAATTGAATTTGACAGGTCGTTGCATTGTAATCAACACGGCAACGTGTTAATTCCGAGAGCGTTGAGAAATCGGCTTGATGATGAATAATGTCAAAAAGATCGTGAATTTTAACCGCACTTTCACCGTAAAATTGACGCAACGTCTGTTCATAACGCTGTTGATGATACGCACAATTTTTTATTTGCTGCTGTTCAATGCAAAGGGTTTCAAAAAAAGGGAAATTCGTCATGGTGTCTCCATCGGAACATAGATTTTTTGTTGTAGTTCCAAGTACTCGTCTTCCAACACACTATGGCGCGTAATACCGCCGCCACTACGAAAATAAAATTGCGCCCCTTGCTGCTCAATAAAACGAATGGCCACTGCGCTATCTAAGCTATCGCCCGTAAAAATACCGAAGATCCCCGTATAATAGCCACGAGGCTGCCCTTCCGCTTGTTGAATAGTTTCAACGGTTTTCTCTTTGGGCGCGCCGCTAATCGATCCGGCAGGCAATAACTTAATCAGCATCGATCCAATATTTTCCTGCCAATTCTCTGCAAGATCGCCGACAATTTCCGAACTTGTCTGTAAAACAGCTTTTTCATCATTGCCCACTTTTTCCACATAACGAAAACGGCGAACCTGAATATTTTGCGCCACCATGGCTAAATCATTCCGCATTAAATCCACAATCGTATAATGCTCACATTGCTCTTTTTCTGAATTCAGCAATAACTGTTCAGCATTGGTGATATTCGCGCGAATGGTTCCTTTCATCGGGTAAGTCAATATCTGATTATGGCGAATTTGCACAAAGGATTCCGGGGAAAAACAGACAAATTTGTTGTCATACAATAACTTATATTTTGCTTGGCAAGATTGATATATTTGCGCCAAATTATAATTGATAGAAATAGGGGTAGAATAAGTCAAATTCAGTAAATAAGAATTCCCTTTTTGTAACGCCGTTTGCACTAACTCAAAGCCTTTTTTATAAACAGCAAAGGGCAAAGGCTGCGGATTTAGCTGAAAAAGTGCGGTATTTTTTGCCACAGAAAGCGAAGCATTTTTCTCTCCTTGGATATCAAAATAAATGCCTGATGCCGCCGCCTGTGCAAAAGCGCAAATCACCGGGTTTTGTTGTTCAAAATCAATTAAAAAGAAAAAGGGCGTGCGCGACTTTCCCCACGCATTAGCTTGTTCAATGAATTGTTGTAACCGCATACTAAACTGAAAAATGGACAAAATAATGCCACAGTGTAGCCGAAATTTCGGGAAAGATCATTTATAATTGAGCGCAAAGTTCTTCTAGGAAAAGCCATGAAACGCCTACTTATTATTAATAACCACGATTCCTTTACCTACAATTTAGTGGATTTAATTCGCCGCCTAAATGTGGAATTTGACGTGGTAGATGTGGAACAACTTAATCTCCATAAGGTCGAAAACTTTAGCCACCTTTTAATTTCACCCGGACCTGATGTCCCCCGGGCATACCCGCAACTCTTTGCCATGCTGGAACAATATCACCGTACAAAATGCATTTTAGGGGTATGTCTTGGTCATCAAACCCTATGCGAATTTTTTGGTGCCACGCTGTACAATCTCACGGACGTGCGCCACGGTTATGCGCGTCAATTGAAAGTGCGGTCAATGTCACCGTTATTTTCGCAGCTCCCCACCACATTCCGCATCGGTTTATATCATTCTTGGGCGGTTTCAGAGGTGAATTTCCCCGCAGAGCTGCAAATTACCGCGACCTGTGAAGATGAGATTATCATGGCATTTCAACATCGTACCTTGCCTATTTACGGTGTGCAATTCCACCCTGAATCTTATATTTCTGAATATGGTGAGCAAATTTTGCAGAATTTTCTCAATCAATTCCCTAAATTTGGAACTGAGATCACGATTTAATAAAAAAGATCAAAAAATACTTGATACTGTTTTTTATAACAGATAATATATGCGCAAATTTACAGTCATTCAACTCTCTGACATTTATAAAGGAATTCATTATGGCATCTCAAGACGATAAAGCAAAAGCACTCGCCGCGGCACTAGGTCAAATTGAAAAGCAATTTGGTAAAGGGGCAATTATGAAACTGGGCGATACCCAAACCCTTGATGTAGAATCTATTTCAACAGGTTCTATCGGTTTGGACGTTGCTTTAGGTATTGGTGGTTTACCAATGGGGCGTATTGTGGAAATCTATGGTCCTGAGTCATCCGGTAAAACAACATTAACGCTCTCTGTCATTGCGCAGGCTCAAAAAGCTGGAAAAGTCTGTGCCTTTATCGATGCGGAACATGCACTGGATCCTATTTATGCGGCTAAATTAGGTGTAGATGTTAAAGAATTATTTATTTCGCAACCCGATAACGGCGAACAAGCATTAGAAATCTGTGATGCCTTAGTTCGTTCAGGGGCTATTGATGTCATTATCGTGGACTCTGTGGCAGCGTTGACGCCAAAAGCAGAAATTGAAGGTGACATGGGTGACTCTCACGTGGGTTTACAAGCGCGTTTAATGTCACAGGCATTACGTAAATTGACAGGTCAAATCAAATCATCAAATTGCTTAGTGGTATTTATTAACCAAATTCGTATGAAGATCGGTGTGATGTTCGGTAACCCTGAAACCACAACGGGGGGTAACGCGTTAAAATTCTATTCTTCCGTTCGTTTAGATATCCGCCGTGTTGGCGCAGTGAAAAATGGCGATGAAATCATTGGTAACGAAACGCGTGTTAAAGTGGTAAAAAATAAACTTGCTGCACCATTCCGTACCGTTGATTTCCAAATTATGTACGGTGAAGGGATTTCAAAAAATGGCGAACTCATTGAGCTGGGTGTAAAACAAAAATTAGTTCAAAAAGCCGGCGCATGGTTCTCTTACGAAGGCGAGAAAATCGGTCAAGGTAAAGCGAATGCTATGAAATGGTTATCTGAAAATCCAGCCAAAGCCGCTGAACTGGAAGCGCGTATTCGTGCTGAATTCCAAGCCAATCCGGAAAAAGCATTAATCGCCGATTTAGAAGGCGCGAAAGACGATGCCGAAGATGATTTTGCCGGCGAAGATTTTGAATAAACAAACCAAAGTGCGGTAATTTTTCACCGCACTTTTGCTTTACACAACAACTTAACACCACTTTTATTCATCCATCCTTTTGATTAAACAACCTTATGATGTCCGAAAATGCAAATTCATCGCTCGCACTCGGTTATGTGGTCAACCTACTGGCACGCCGTGAGTACAGCGAATTTGAAATACGTTGCAAAATGCAAGAAAAAGCCTTTTGTGAAGAAGATATAGAAAAAACCATTCTTCATTGCCAACAAAAAAATTGGCAAAATGATCATCGTTTTACGGAAAATTATCTTAATTTTCGCGCACAACGTGGCTACGGCTTGGCGCGTATTAAACAAGAATTACGCCAATTAAAAGGTATTCAATCGGAAGTGATTGAAGATGTGCTGTTAGAAAGTGAGATAGATTGGTCAGAAATTGCGCTGTCCGTCTTGCGAAAAAAATTCCCTGACTATCAGCAAAAACAAGATCCCAAATCCAAACAAAAAATCTGGCGTTATATGATGTCTCATGGGTTTCATAGCGATGATTTTGCGGATTTTGTTGGTGTAGGGGATGATTTTTAGATCGAAAATAAACGGTATTATGTACACCTACACAAAGCTGAAATGGCGGTTGGTGAGCTTGTCGAACCATAAGCTATTTCAGCGTTTACTGCACAAGACTTACGTTTCGACAGGCTCAACGACCGCCTTATGCAACTGCTACATAATATCGAAAATAAACGATATAATGACCGCACTTTTAGGCAACTAAGAGAGATTGCTTATGTTGCCTTTTTTATTTCTTGAGATGTGAGACATATGTTAAATAAAATTTTTTCTTGGTTTGAAGCGCGTATTGATGCCTATCCTGATGATGAACCTCAAACACCATCAAAAGGACTTTGGGGCTTTATTTGGTCTAGTTTAGATGGGCTTAAAGCTTGGATTGCATTTTTTGCTTTTTTAACCATTGGTGTCGGTGTTATCGAAGCAATGTTATTCCAGTTTATGGGAAAAATCGTTGATTGGTTAGGGGCATATTCCCCTGCCACACTTTGGGCGGAAAAAGGGCATTACTTGATCGGTATGGTTATTGTCCTTTTGCTAAGTATCGGCTGGACATTTTTAACCTCTGCCGTGCGCTTACAAACCTTGCAAGGGATATTCCCTATGCGTTTACGTTGGAATTTCCACCGCTTGATGTTAGGGCAAAGCCTGAGTTTTTACCAAGACGAATTTGCAGGACGCGTATCGGCAAAAGTGATGCAAACGGCACTTGCCGTACGCGATACGGTATTAACCGTTGCCAATATGGTTGTTTATGTTAGCGTTTACTTTATCACTTCGGGCGTGGTCTTAGTCGCCTTTGATGGCTGGTTGCTGGTGCCGTTTATTTTGTGGATGTTTGTTTTTGCCGGCATTCTCTATGTGTTAATTCCCCAATTAGCCAAAACCGCAGAACGCCAAGCAGACGCGCGCTCTTTAATGACGGGGCGCGTAACGGATGCTTATTCTAATATTACCACCGTAAAATTATTCTCTCACGGTGAACGTGAAGCCGCCTATGCCAAACGCTCCATGGAAGAATTTATGGTCACGGTTCACGCTCAAATGCGTTTAGCCACAGGATTGGATGTACTGACCTATGCGAGCAATATTTTCCTGACCTTATCTACCGCAGGGCTGGGCATTTATTTATGGCATCAAGGTGCCATTGGTGTTGGGGCAATTGCTACGGCAACCGCTATGGCGTTGCGGGTAAACGGACTTTCCCATTGGATTATGTGGGAATCCGCGCGTTTATTTGAAAATATCGGTACGGTCAATGACGGGATGCAAACCCTATCCAAACCGCACACCATTGTGGATAAACCCAATGCGGTTCCCATGCACGTCAGCAAAGGGGAAATTAAATTTGAACATATTCATTTCGCTTATTCCCCTGAAAAAACCTTGTTGAATGATTTTAATTTAACCATTAAAGCAGGGGAAAAAGTCGGCTTAATCGGTCGTTCAGGGGCAGGCAAATCCACGATTGTAAACTTACTTTTACGTTTTTATGAAGCCCAAGCAGGAACCATTACCATTGATGGGCAAAACGTGCTTGATGTTCAACAAGAAAGTTTGCGCAGCCAAATTGGGTTAGTGACTCAAGATACTTCATTACTGCATCGTTCCGTTCGCGACAATATTATTTACGGTCGCCCAAATGCTACCGAAGAAGAAATGATTAACGCCGCCAAACGCGCGGAAGCGGCAGATTTTATTCCGCTTTTAAGCGATGCGGCAGGTCGCCGTGGCTATGATGCGCACGTGGGAGAACGTGGGGTGAAATTATCGGGCGGTCAGCGTCAACGTATCGCGATTGCACGCGTGATGTTAAAAGATGCACCGATTTTGCTACTTGATGAAGCGACCAGTGCATTAGATAGCGAAGTGGAAGCGGCAATTCAAGAAAGTCTCGATAAAATGATGGAAAATAAAACGGTGATTGCCATCGCCCATCGACTGTCCACTATTGCCGCGATGGATCGCCTTATTGTGCTAGATAAAGGGCAAATTGTAGAACAAGGCACGCATACTGAACTGTTGGCCCAAAATGGGTTGTACGCAAAATTATGGCAACATCAAAGCGGCGGCTTTTTGAGTGAACAGGCGGAATAACAAATGACGAATTTATATATCGGCATTATGTCCGGCACCAGTCTGGACGGCGTAGATTTGGCACTGGTGGATTTTGATTGTTCGCCCGCTAAAATTGTGGCGAGCGATTTTACCCCAATGCCTGAAAATTTACGCCAAAAATTGACCGCACTTTTACATTCCGGGGAAACCCGTTTACAGCATTTAGGGGAAATTGATCATCAGCTTGGCTTACTTTATGGAGATGCTGTAAATCATTTTCTAGAGAAACAACACCTTTCCCCAGAGAAAATTCAAGCCATTGGCTGTCATGGACAAACGGTTTGGCATTCACCCACCGCAGATTTTCCCTTTACCATGCAAATTGGCGATATGAATTTGGTTGCTGCCAAAACAGGGATAACGACTATTGGTGATTTCCGCCGTAAAGATATGGCGATGGGCGGACAAGGCGCGCCTCTTGTCCCAGCGTTTCATCAGGCAATATTTGCAGATCCTCAACGTTTTACCGTGGTATTAAATATTGGGGGAATCAGCAATATTTCCGTACTGGCACCTAACCAACCGTTGATTGGCTATGACGTAGGTGCCGGCAATACGCTAATGGATAGTTGGATTGAACAACACCAGAATAAGCGTTACGACAAAAATGGGGATTGGGCGCGTTCGGGTCAAGTAAACGAGAGCTTATTGGCGGATTTATTAGATGAACCCTTTTTCCAACAACCACCACCCAAAAGTACAGGGCGTGAACTCTTTAATTTAACTTGGCTAACAAAGAAATTAGCAAAACACACCGCACTTTTAGCGCAAGATGTCCAACGCACCTTGCTTGAATTTACCGCAGTGAGTATCACCCATGAGCTGCATAGATTAAATACACAACATTTACCTTGCTTATTATTAGTCTGTGGCGGTGGTGCGCATAACACGCTACTCATGGAACGTCTTCATGCGTTACTTCCATCGTGGCAAATATCTGTTACAACAGAATTTGGCTTACACGTAGATTTTGTGGAAGCAGCCGCTTTCGCATGGCTTGCTTATCAGCGTATTCATAATTTACCAAGTAATGCGCCAACAGTAACGGGGGCAAAAAGTGCAGTAAGTTTGGGTGTCATTTATCCGAAGGAATAAACCATGACAAAACAAAATTTATTACAAACTCTCGATCAAATGATCACCGAACAACGCAATCCAAACTCAATGCATATTGACTGCGCTTCTGCCTTAGAAATTGTGCAAATCATCAATGATGAAGATAAATTAGTGCCGCTTGCGGTTGAAAAGTGCTTACCACAAATCGCTCAGGCTGTAGAAAAAATTGTCACTGCCTTTCAACAAGGGGGGCGTTTAATTTATATGGGAGCAGGCACAAGCGGTCGCTTAGGGGTATTAGATGCATCAGAATGTCCACCAACCTATGGCGTATCACCAGACATGGTTGTAGGGTTAATTGCAGGAGGTGAACGTGCTTTGCGTCACCCCATCGAAGGTGCGGAAGACAATCGTGAACAAGGGAAACAGGATTTACAAGCCATTCACTTCACCGAAAAAGATGTATTAGTGGGTATTGCCGCAAGTGGGCGTACACCTTATGTTTTAGCCGGTTTAGAATATGCCAATGAAGTAGGTGCAATCACCATTTCCATTGCCAGCAACCCTAATTCCGCTATGGCAAATATTGCCGATATTGCTATTGAAACCCTGGTAGGTGCAGAAGTACTAACAGGTTCCAGCCGAATGAAATCAGGCACAGCACAAAAATTAGTGCTGAATATGCTCACCACTGCCAGCATGATTCAAATGGGGAAATGCTACCAAAATCTCATGGTTGATGTGCAAGCGAGCAATGAAAAACTCCGCGCGCGTGCCGTTCACATCGTAATGCAAGCCACAGAATGTACCAAAGAAATGGCAGAAAAAAAGCTGCAACTTGCAGAAGGCCATGCCAAATTAGCCATCATGATGATATTGGGTAATTTAGATAAAGAAAGTGCGGTGAAAATCTTACAAGAAAATCAAGGGAAATTATTGGTGTAAGATGCTGCATTCATCATTTCATAAAGCGGAAATAAAGATTGGTGAGCCTGTCTAACCATCCACATATCATTCGACAATAGCTATAACAAACTTTTAACAAATTAACCGCACTTGTGATAGTATCCTTTTACAGGATATTTTTAGGAGAGTTATTTTTTATGCTGAAGTTCATACAAGATTTTTTCAAAATGGAGTCTGCAAGTGGTATTTTACTCCTTGCTTTTGCTTTACTTGCAATGTTTTTTGCTAACTCAGGATTGCAATCCACTTACTTTAATTTTCTCGATATTCCTGTTGCCGTTCAGTTTGGTTCTTTCATTATTCACAAAACCTTAATCCATTGGATTAACGATGGCTTTATGGCGGTGTTCTTCGTGCTTGTGGGCATGGAAGTAAAACGTGAGATCTTTGAAGGTTCACTTTCCAGTGTACAAAAAGCCGTGTTTCCTGCCATTGCTGCACTCGGGGGAATGTTAATTCCTGCAAGTGTTTACTGGTTAATTACGCAAAATAATCCCGAACTACACAACGGTTGGGCAATTCCTATGGCAACAGATATTGCTTTTGCCTTGGGTATTGTGGCGTTATTAAGTAAACAAGTGCCTACGGCATTAAAGGTGTTTTTGTTAGCCTTAGCCATTATTGATGACTTGGGGGCGATTGTCGTCATCGCGCTATTCTTTTCCGAAGAATTGAGTATGCAAGCGCTGATGTTCGCGGCAGTAGCCATTGTGGGATTATTCACACTCAACCGCTTTAAGATCGGGCATATTGCCCCTTATTTTGTTGTAGGTTCAATTTTATGGGCGTCTGTATTGAAATCAGGTGTTCACGCGACTTTAGCCGGCGTGATTATTGGTTTTAGCATTCCGTTAAAAGATAGAAATGGTGAAAGCCCATTACATCAATTCGAACACGCTCTTGCCCCTTGGAGTGCATTTTTTATTTTACCGTTATTTGCATTCGGAAACGCTGGAGTATCTTTAGGCAATATTAACGCTGACACGGTGATGTCCGCCTTACCACTGGGTATTGCCTTAGGCTTATTTTTAGGTAAACCACTTGGTGTGTTTAGTTTCTGTTACATCGCAGTAAGAGTTGGCATCGCGAAACTCCCTGATGGCATTAATTTTAAACAAATTTTTGCTATTGCAGTCTTGTGCGGTATTGGCTTTACCATGTCTATGTTCCTTTCCGGGCTGGCATTCAGTGGTGAATCAGATAGTGCAATGACGACATTATCAAGATTGGGCATATTAATGGGATCTTGTTTCTCTGCGGTCTTAGGTTACATTCTTTTAAAAGCCACTACCAAACGAATTTAAAAAGGAACAGGTTTAAAATAACCTAGCACGAGCCGTGCTAGGTTCATTAAGCCCAGCCTCGCTGGGGCTGAAAAAAGAGCCGCAGAGCGGCTCAGATTAGGTAACCCTATACGGCTCGTATAGGGTTAGTCAACAATCTCACCGCACTTTAATACAAAGTGCGGTGTTTTTATTAGGCATATAATTATTTCAACGCAACACGTGCATTGCGGAATAAGCGCATCCAAGCCCCATCTTCATTCCAATCTTCCGGATGCCATGAATTGCTTACTGTACGGAATACACGCTCTGGATGCGGCATCATAATTGCCACGCGTCCATTGGCATTGCTTAATGCGGTAATCCCGTCCACCGAGCCGTTCGGGTTCGCCGGGTACATTTCTGTCGGTTGAATATTGTTATCCACGAATTGCGCGACAATTAAACCTTGCTCACGTAAGCCTTGAAGTTGTGCCTCATGTTTAAACTCAACGCGACCTTCACCGTGAGAAACCGCGATTGGCATATGTGAACCTGCCATACCTTGGAACCACACAGAATTGCTCTCGTTAATGCGCACCAATGCCGCACGGGCTTCAAAGCGTTCTGAAGTATTACGCACAAAACGTGGCCAGTTTTCTGTACCCGGGATAATCTCTGCCAAGTTAGATAACATTTGACAACCGTTACAAATACCAATTGCTAGCGTGTCTTCACGATTGAAGAAAGTTTCAAATTGGTCGCGAAGTGCGGTGTTAAATAGCACGGATTTCGCCCAACCACCACCTGCGCCCAGTACGTCACCATAAGAGAAACCGCCACAAGCGACCAATGCATTGAAATCTTTCAAATTACGGCGCGCCGCGTGTAAATCACTCATATGCACATCAATGGCTTCAAAACCGGCACGATCGAAAGCCGCTGCCATTTCCACATGGCTATTTACGCCTTGTTCACGCAAAATCGCAATGCGTGGTTTAACGCCTTTAGCGATATATGGCGCAGCAATATCTTCGTTGATATCGTAAGTTAAATGTGCGCTGAAGCCTTTGTCATTTGGTTCTTTCTTCGCTGCAAATTCTTGATCTGCACAAGCCGGATTATCACGCAAACGTTGCATTTGATGAGTTAGTTCCGCCCAAATTCCACGTAATTCAGAGCGTTTTTCGCTGAGTAAGACTTTATTACCACGTTTAATCTCAAATTCATCATTTGCAGACACTGAACCTAATTCTTTGGTTAATGCAAGTAAACCATGTTGTGCCAACACATCACGTACAGCATTTAAGTCGTTTTCGCGAACTTGAATGACTGCCCCTAATTCTTCATTGAACAAGACCGCTAAATCATTATCACCTAACGCGCTGATATCAACCGATACCCCACAATGCCCTGCAAATGCCATTTCTGCTAATGTGGCAATTAAGCCTCCGTCCGAACGGTCGTGGTAAGCCAATAATTTTTCTTGTTGAACCAAGGTTTGCATGGCGTCAAAGAAACCTTTTAAGTTCGTTACATTGACCACATCCGCAGGCTTATCCCCTAATTGTTTATACACTTGCGCAAGTGCGGTCGCACCGAGACGATTTTTGCCTTCACCCAAGTCAATTAATAATAAACGGCTATCGCCTTTGTCTGTGCGTAATTGTGGCGTCACGGTTTTACGTACATCTTCTACGCGTGCAAAGGCGGAAATCACTAAAGACAATGGTGCAGTTACGGTCTTTTGTTCGCCATTTTCATTCCACGTGGTTTTCATTGACATGGAATCTTTGCCCACCGGAATGGTTAAACCTAATGCAGGGCAAAGTTCTTCGCCCACCGCTTTCACGGCCTCATAAAGCCCTGCATCTTCGCCTTTATGACCTGCGGCAGACATCCAGTTCGCCGATAATTTAATACGTTTAATATCGCCAATATTGGTTGCTGCAATATTGGTAATGGATTCGGCTACCGCTAAACGTGCTGATGCACCAAAATCTAACAATGCTACTGGCGCACGCTCGCCCATTGACATGGCTTCACCGTGGTAACTATCCAAAGAGGCAGTGGTAACTGCCACATCCGAAACTGGAATTTGCCATGGTCCCACCATTTGATCTCGCGCAACCATCCCTGTGACTGAACGGTCGCCAATAGTAATTAAGAACGTTTTTTCTGCCACCACAGGCAAACGTAACACGCGGTGTAATGCGTCCTTAATGCTAATGCCATCTTGTGAAACCGGCGCATTTTCCACCGCACTTGATGTCACATCACGAGTCATTTTTGGCGTTTTACCCAATAACACATTCATTGGCAAATCAATCGGATTATTACCAAAATGCGCATCGCTTAGGGTTAAATGCTCTTCTTGTGTGGCTTCGCCAATCACTGCATAAGGCGCGCGTTCACGCTGACAAAGTTCTTCAAATAATGGCAATTTTTCCGGTGAAACCGCTAAGACATAACGTTCTTGTGATTCGTTACACCAAATTTCTAATGGAGACATACCGCGCTCGTCACTTAAAATGTTGCGTAATTCAAATTTACCGCCACGACCGCCATCATGAACTAACTCAGGCATTGCATTAGATAAACCGCCTGCGCCCACATCGTGAATAAATAAAATCGGGTTATCAGCACCCATTTGCCAACAACGGTCAATGACTTCTTGACAACGGCGTTCCATTTCCGGGTTATCACGTTGTACAGACGCAAAATCTAAATCTTCTTTTGATTTGCCTGAAGCCATTGATGACGCTGCGCCACCACCTAAACCGATGTTCATGGCAGGACCGCCTAATACGATCAATTTAGCGCCAACCGGGATTTCGCCTTTTTGCACATGTTCTGCGCGAATATTACCGATGCCGCCTGCCAACATAATTGGTTTATGGTACCCACGAACTTCCTCGCCACCAAAACTGTTGACTTTTTCTTCATAAGTACGGAAATAACCTAATAATGCCGGGCGACCAAATTCGTTATTAAATGCGGCACCGCCTAGTGGGCCTTCGATCATAATATCTAATGCAGAGGCAATACGACTTGGTTTAGAGAGCGGTGCTTCCCAAGGTTGCTCAAATCCTGGAATCACTAAGTTAGAAACGGAGAAACCCACTAAACCTGCTTTTGGTTTCGCGCCACGACCTGTCGCACCTTCATCACGAATTTCACCACCTGACCCTGTTGCCGCACCTGGGAATGGCGAAATGGCTGTTGGGTGGTTGTGAGTTTCCACTTTCATTAAAATATGCGCATCTTCATTATGATAACGATATTGACCATCTTGATCAGGGAAGAAGCGCCCCACTTTTGAACCTTCCATAACCGCAGCGTTGTCTTTATAGGCAGATAATACATATTCAGGGGTTTTCTCGAAGGTATTTTTGATCATTTTGAACAAAGATTTTTCTTGTTTTTCACCATCAATCACCCAGTCTGCATTAAAGATTTTATGACGACAGTGTTCTGAGTTGGCTTGGGCAAACATATAAAGTTCAATATCCACAGGATTGCGACCAAGTGCGGTGAAATTTTCCACTAAATAATCAATTTCATCATCCGCTAACGCCAAACCTAAATTCACATTCGCCGTTTCTAATGCTTTGCGACCACCATTCAACACATCAACAGTAGTAAATGGTTTTGGTTCTTGTTGATCAAATAATTTCGCGGCATCTTCCGCTTTACGTACTACGCTTTCCATCATGCGGTCATGAATATGCGAACGTAGTTTATCTTCTTCATCTGCAGTCAAAGTGCGGTCAAATTCAAAGTAGAATGCTAAACCGCGCTCAAGGCGAATCACTTTTTCCAAACCACAGTTATGTGCAATATCCGTTGCTTTTGATGACCAAGATGAAATCGTACCAACGCGTGGAATGACAACAAAACATTCACCTTTTGGCTCATGCTGTGCAAGGGTTGGACCATAATGCAACAATTCTTCTAACTCTTGAGTTTCTTCAACAGATAATGATGCTGATAAATGAGCGAAGTGCATATATTCTGCATAACAAGATTTCACCGGCAAATTCGCATTTTGGAAACGCGTTGCAAGTTGATTTAAACGGAAGTCAGACAAAGCGGCAGAGCCACGAAAGATTTGGAACATAGGAATTTCCTTGTTTAATTGAGAATTCATTGAAAAATAGATAGGCAAAACGCCCTTAAATCGGGCGTATTATAAAGGAAATTTAGAATAAAGGGAAACGTTTGCGCAGGTTGATTTAACAAGAAAAAAGCCCTGAAAACACAGGGCTAAATTTGAATGACTAATCTCTTACTGCAACAACGAAATATCCGCCACCTGTAAGAACAAGTTACGTAAGTTGTTTAGAATTGCTTGACGGTTTTGGCGAAGTTTTGGATCTTCGGCATTAACCATCACTTTATCGAAGAAGTTATCCACCACTTCACGTAAACCGGCTAAGCGGTCAAGTGCGGTTTGATATTCGCCTTTTTCAAACAGTGGCGCAAGCTCTGCTTGTAATGTAATTACTTGTTCTGCAAGGGCTTTTTCTTCCGCTTCCACTAATAAAGTGCGGTCGATTTCTGATGAGATTTCGCCTTCTACTTTCGCCAAAATGTTGCTCACACGTTTATTCGCTGCCGCCAATGCTTCTGCACTGTCTAAGGTGCGGAAATGCGACACTGCACGCACACGCGCATCAAAATCTGCCGGGCGAGTTGGACGGCGAGCAAGTACCGCTTGGATAACGTCCACCGCAATGCCTTCATCTTGATACCACGCACGGAAACGACCGAGCATAAAGTCCACCACTTCTTCTACAACATTGCTATTGGTGAGTTTGTCGCCAAACAATTTCGCTGAAGTTGCCACTAAATCGCTCAGATCAAGCGGTAAGTTTTTCTCTACAATAATGCGTAACGCACCAAGTGCCGCACGGCGTAAAGCGAATGGGTCGGCACTGCCTTTCGGTTGCTGACCGATACCAAAAATCCCTGTGAGCGTATCGAATTTATCCGCTAATGCAACAGAACTTGCCACCAGCGATTTCGGTAACTCATCGCCTGCAAAGCGTGGCATATATTGCTCGTTCAACGCCACCGCCACTTCTTCATCTTCGCCATCGTGACGAGCATAGTGCATACCCATTACGCCTTGCGTATCGGTAAATTCAAACACCATATTGGTCATTAAGTCACATTTCGACAACAAGCCGGCACGTTTCGCCTTGGTTTCATCGGCACCAATTTGTTTTGCAATTTCGCCTGCAAGCTGTTCAATGCGAGCGGTTTTGTCACGCAATGTACCAAGTTGTTGTTGGAACAACACTGTTTCTAAACGTGGTAACTGATCTTCCAAACGCTGTTTTAAGTCGGTTTTGAAGAAGAATTCCGCATCGGTCAAACGTGGACGCACCACTTTTTCGTTCCCTTCGATGATTTTGCTTGGATCTTCAGGGTTGATGTTCGACACAAAGATAAAGTGCGGTAACAATTTGCCCTCTTTATCGTAAATCGGGAAGTATTTTTGGTCGCCTTTCATTGTGTAAACCAAGGCTTCCGCAGGCACAGCAAGGAAACGCTCTTCAAACTTCGCCGCCAACACGTTCGGATATTCCACCAAAGACGTCACTTCGTCTAACAAGTCTTCTTCAATATCCGCCACGCCACCTAAAGCGGTCGCTTTTTCTTGGGCTTTTGCAAGAATTAACGCTTTACGCTCGTTGAAGTCCGCAACCACTGAGCCTTTTTCTTTCAACAAAGCAGGGTATTGATCGGCGTGGCTGATTTGGAACTCACGCTCGCCTAAGAAACGGTGACCACGAACGGTTGTACCGCTTGCCACACCTAAAATTTCGCCTTCGATCAGCTCATCGCCCAACAATAAAGTCACTGTGTGAACAGGACGCACGAACTGCTCGGTTTTATCGCCCCAACGCATTGTTTTCGGGATAGGTAATTTCGCCAATGCATTGCTAATCATACCGACTAACAAGTTTTTGGTCGGCTGACCTTCGATCACCGCACGGTGAACCAGCCATTCGCCTTTATCGGTAGCAATACGCTCCGCCTGCTCAACGGTAATGCCACAGCCTTTCGCCCAGCCTTCCGCCGCTTTGGTCGGCTTACCTTCCGCATCAAACGCCGCCGACACCGCCGGACCACGTTTTTCCACTTCTTTGCTTGGCTGTGCAGTCGCAAGCCCCAATACTTTCACCGCTAAACGGCGTGGTGCCGCAAACCATTCCACTTTGTCAAAGCTCAAACCTGCTTGGTTTAATTCCGCTTCAACATTCTCCGCAAACGCGGTCGCTAATTTTTTGAGTGCCTTCGGTGGCAGCTCTTCTGTGCCGATCTCGGCGAGGAAGTTTTGTGTTGTCATTGTTAATTTCTCATTAAAGCTGTCTTATTAAAAAATTTTTTAAATTATTTAAATTTAAGGGGTATAAATTTATTTTATGCTTTTTCTTTTTTTGAAATATTCCATTTTTAAAGAATAATTCATACTTCGGTTCAACAGATAATTCATCAGATACATCTATTGTTCCAGTGAAATCTAGTTTTAGATTCAAATTAAAATATCCACATTGGGCACCAATATCTAAGTCTATCCAATCATATTGATGTATTAAGAAAGACTCTTTAGCTACTACATTATTAAGAGTTGGATAATTCTCTGAATCAATAATCAAATGTCTAAGATAAAGTTGATCATTTAATACGGCATAAAAGCAGAAAAAACTATCAATTTTACTACGGTGTTGAGATAGAATGAATCCATAATTCTCTGGATTAAATATATGACGATTCCATATTCTATATTCATATGTATCATCAGCACTAAAAGTAAGTTTTCCGTATGAATGAATGACCATTTTGATATCTATAATACCTAATTTTCAATGTAAGTCTTTTCGGCTCCGTGACCAAAATTCAAATCATAGATTTTCTTTTGATATATTCCTAACTCTTTTAATAATGAATCACTATTAGAAGTAGAATGGAAACGATATCTCCATCTACCATTCTTTGTTTGAAACCTTTCATAGCGGGTAACTTTGTAGGCAGATACGACTAAATTCTCTCCACCTGTATTTACGCCGATAATATATTGAATTTTATCTGCTTTTTCTTTCGCTAAAATCCAATTTCCTAATGTTCTAGATTTTAAATTAGTGTCATCAAAATTCTGTAATGTAAAATTAAGGCTATCATTTTTGGATAATTCTAAAGCATTTTTAATTTTAACGACTAAAATTAAACCTGTTGCATTAATCTTATTTTTAGAAATTTGCATTTTTATTTTCTCCACTATTTCCCCATACTGACGTATGGGGTTACCCATAGTGCGGTTGCTCCGCAACCTATTTACTTGTCGCAGAGCGACAACACTATGCTTAACCTAGTACGTTAGTGCTAGGTTGTACCGTAAATCTCTGCTTCGCCCTTTCCACCGCCAAATGTAACCGTTGTTCCAGCACTTCTTTACTCGGTAAGACCGTGGTGTATTCGGCAATATGAATATCCGACTGTTTTAAATCCAACAACTCCACTTGCTCTTGCTTTTTCGATGTGCAAAGAATAATCCCAAGCGGTGGATTTTCATCGGCTTCTTGCTCATATTTTGCTAACCACGCCAAATATAATTCCATTTGGCTTTTATGGGCGTGTTTAAAGGCTTCTGTTTTAAGCTCAATGGCAATCAAGCGTTTGAGTTTCCGATTATAAAACAGCAAGTCGATATAAAAATCATCATTGTCAATCTGAATACGTTTTTGACGAGCGACAAAAGTAAAACCTGCTCCCAATTCCAATAAGAATTGTTCGATCTCTCGTAAAATCGCATCTTCCAGATCTTTTTCCATATAACGATCATTAAGATCAAGAAAATCCAAAATATAAGGATCTTTTAACACTAATGATTGATTATACTCGCCTTTTTCTCTTAATAACGCCAGCTCTTGCACAATGGTTTCATCAGGCTTCTTAGAAATTGCTGTGCGTTCAAATAACAGTGAACCAATACGATCATCGAGTGTTCTTACCGACCATCTTTCCTGTGCTGCCATTGTGGCGTAGAAATCACGTTTTATTGGGTCGTCAATAACAAAAAGTTTAGTAAAATGTGTCCAGCTCAATTTTGCAATCAGTGATTGCAAAATCTCAATATCAGGAAATTGTGATGCAAATTGCATCATATATCCTAAATTTCTTTTACTCCAACCTTTCCCAAACTGCTTGGTTAAATGAGTAGATAATTTAGGAATAATATCTTCCCCATATTTTGCACGCTCACCCTGCAAAATATAATCATTAATCCGCTTGCCAATATGCCAGTAAAGCAACGTTAATTCTGCATTCACAGCCACCGTCATTCTCTGTTTAGACGAATGAATTAACTGGCTGATTTCAGTGATAAATGTTTTTGAATGTTCAGCTTGTGTGATTAACTGCTTTTCTGTCATATCGTTTCCTTTATTGGATCCGCAATCTTTTTAGCTTGTAACTGAGCGACAATTCTATGTTTAACCTAGTACGTCAGTACTAGGATATGAACTCTCTTAGATAAAGCTACATTATTCGCCTTTTCAACGCCAATTCAATTCGGTACGCAGTGAGTTCCGAATTTGAGACGCACTGCGTCTCGAATTGAAAAAATTTGCAAAAGATCTGTGAAATTATACCGCTTGTTATCCCCATACTAACGTATGGGGTTACGCATAGTGCGGTTGCTCCGCAACCTATTGTGTTTGTCGCAGAGCGACAACACTATGCTTAACCTAGTACGTCAGTGCTAGGGGTAACTCAAAGATAACTCACTTTATTTTCATTTACCTTAATCAACTTTTTCTGAGCTAATTGCTCAATAATTTTAGGGAGCAATTTTTCTGCTTCTTTTTTATCAACGCCTCTCAGACAGGTTTGACTACGAATATGATTTTTTAGTTTTTCTAGTGTTGCCGGTAAATGACGCTTTTCAATTTTTACCACAAACGCCTTAAATTCTTGAGCTACCTGAATAATCTTTTCTTTTTCTGCATTATTTACATTCGTTACTTGACTAGGCAATAACGGCAAAGCGATCTTTTCTTCAGTTTGGTTAATCGCTTTTCTAAAACAAATTCTCGGTTCTCGTTGGTGTTGAATAAATTGGCAAATACCATCAAAACCTTTGTCATTCGATAAAATATGAAACTCAATATTTTTATCGGTGCTTATATCTAACTTGCCTAAATAATAAGTAAGATGAAAATCTACATTATTTTTTGAAATATCTTTTACAGTAATTAAGGTAATGTTTATTTCATCATTAAATTTTTCGGTTAAACGCAATTGGTTATTTACCGAACCGATAAATAAAAAAGTGCGGTCATATTCTTGTAAATTTAAACCGTCTAATGAATTCACATTTTCATAATCAATAAAAGCGTATTTCATTAGATTTACTCCTTTACTTTATTATTCATCCATCAAGTCAATTATGCACGCAGTGCGTGCACAATTAAAAATTGCCATAACCTATTTTACTTGTCGCAGAGCGACAACACTATGCTTAACCTAGTACGTCAGTGCTAGGGGTAACTCAGCTAAATCCAACACCACTCTCTCATCTTCCAACACCAACGCAGGAATGCCGATATAGCCATTGGCTTTGGCGTTATCAAAAGCAGGGTGGTTATCGCGAAGTTTTAAAAAAGCTTTTAAATTTGCACCGCCTGTTGTCATTTCGCGTTCTTCGTAGTCAATACCAAGACGTTGTAATTCAGCGACAAACGGGGCGGTATCAGGACACCAGTGGGCGAAATATAAAACTGGTTTTGTCATATTGAACTCCATTATCTTTCTGATTTAACCTTTAAACTGTTCTGTAAAATTTGTTGGAAGCGGTTGTATTCACACAGACCTTTACTATCCAATGAACAATCCGCTAATTCTAATCTTGCTCTATAAGGAGGTGTAGATAAATTTAACGGAGTAAGGTTTATTAGCTGTTCTGTTGTTTGATAAACGTACTCTAAGCGAAATTGTCTCTGTCCACTATTCTTATGTTTCCAAACTTCAAAGAACAATTTTCCTCCGATTGGAATATTTTCTAACGAGTTTTCTAATTCATAGGGTTTTACATTTAGCGCTGCGAGCAAAGCCACTATATTAGAGTCATGTCCCACCAGTAAAATAATTTTATTCTCGCTGTTTAATTGTTGCTGAATAAGTTGTAAAAGTGGCTGAGAAACATTTTGTGCTAGAGCCTGATTTCCTTTAAATAAAGTTCGATAATAAGCATTTTTGATTTCGTTAATTGCTTGCCATTTCTCTTGAGTATCGATCTTTCCATCGGCAATATCAGAGCTAGGTTTACCAACATAATGAGCAAGAAGCAATGCACTCACAATTTTCTTTGCGGTACTAATTGCCCCTGTAATTTTTACTGATTTATTATCTTGAATCCTATATTCACCAAGTTTTTCGCCTAAATCACACTGATTTTTTTGGAGACAATTAGTTGAATGACGATAATCAATCAGTTCACTTAATAAAGCATAATGTGGTTTAAGTTGCTGTTGTAATGTAATTAAATCAATATTACGCTTAGCTTGTTCAATAAGTATTTCATCTGGTTGATGAGCCACTGCATCAAAAATAGGATCTTTTTCTGTCCCCACTTCGCCTTGATGTTGTAAATTAACAGAACAACCAGAAAATGCTCCACTAATAATAGCTTGCCCGGTCGCAACAGTACGTTGTACGCTATTAGCATAAGCCCAAATGCCTTTACCCGTTGCACAACGTTCTGTTGTCAGTAATCCTTTTTGAGCTAGCCATTGTCCAATATATTGTCCAAAGTAAGTTTCTAAAATGGTTCCTTTAGCCGTTAAATAGCCCGAAGGTACATCCCATTTAGCCCATGAATAAGGAGAATATTTCTCCATTTCTTTAGGATCTTTTTCTACTGGTGAACGTAATCCGTGCCGGCTAAAGATCAATACTTTATCCAACTCATATTCATCTAATGATAAATCATTTAGCTGTTCGGCTACGACACTATTTGCAAACACAGATGTGCAGAAAATAGCGGTTAAATATCGAAATACTTTTGCAGGATAACATTTCATAATTAGGCTCCTCATTTATTCTATTCGGATTTCGCCGCCAATGCTGTTGGGTTTGGCATAGGCTCAGCAATTTTAGTCAAACGGTTACGATCCGTATGATGGAATGGTTCAGGATAATTTGGGATAATCATTACTGTATCTTGTTCATAAGACCAAGTACCGTCATCATTGATTTTTACCTTAATGGTATAGCTTTCAGTCGTAAAGTTCTGTTCAATAAATGGGTTTGAAATAATGCCATTTGTCAGCGAGCCACGTACGGCTTTCACGGTAAATTCTTTCGCATCTGCTGGTGCATTACCTGTTGCCATCAGCGTTTGCCCACGAGGAATACTGATTGTAAAAAGAATGTTACCTGTTGCGGGTTCCCACAACCAATAGCCCACTTGATCGTGGAAGGTTTCAACCTCATTTGGCTGCACAATACGAGTATGATAGCGTAAGCCATAAAACAACTGAGGACCATTTGTTTGAGCATCAATAGGCTGTAATTCAACATGCTCAATATAGGGATCTTTTTCTGCGCCTTCGGCTTTTGGATTAACATCTAGCCCGCGTTTACCTTCCCACACGCCAGCCATTGCCGTTAAAGGACCTAAATTGGCTAAGGTGTTTACATCCGGCTCCGCTTCTGTATAAATATCTTTTGGATATTGATAGGCTGCCATCTCTTCCTCTTTTTGTTCTTTATATCTGCACTTATAAAGTCGGTTTAGTGGCTTGCAACGCAGGATATTTCTCATTCATCATTGCCGCCCAAGCGGTCAGATTTGGGAAATCTTTTGCTAAATCATAGCCTGTATTATCTGGGCGGAACTGCCACCAATCAATTAAGCAAACGGCGGTTAATGTGCCGATATTTAACTCATCGCCAAATTCTGCCAGCTTTTCTTCAAGCTGTTTAAAGCTACGAATATTTCGATCCATCAACTGTTGATGACGTGCTTTCCACCACTCATTTTCTGGGCGAAAACGGCGTTCAGTGACAATGGTTGGCGTAGTGTTTTCCAAGATACCTTCGACCAATGCGTGCAAACTTAATACACGCCAACGCTTTTCGTCTTTTGGAAATAACGTTGGTTGCGATCCCATTTCATCTAAATACTGGCTGATTAGAAAACTGCCAAACAGCCATTCACCGTTTTCCATTTGTAACGCAGGAATACGCCCTAACGGATTGTCTTTGTTATGTGGCGAGTCGGGGTCAAATGAGTTGGTAATACGCAACATCTCCACTTGATTTTCCAGTTGATGATATTTCAATGTCGCTACCGCTTTGCGAGCAAACGAGCTAGTTGTTGAGTACCAAAGTTTCATTTTCTCCCTCCTTCCTTATTTTTTACAACCCGGGAACCCTAACGCTTCACGGCTTGCATAGTACGCTTCTGCTACGCCTTTGGTTAAGGTGCGAATGCGTAAAATATAGCGTTGGCGTTCGGTTACAGAGATCGCTTTGCGAGCGTCAAGTAAGTTAAAACTGTGTGCCGCTTTTAAGATACGCTCGTAAGCCGGCAATGGTAACGGTTTTTCTAATGCTAATAACTCTTGCGCTTCTTTTTCGTATTGATCGAAACAGTAGAATAAGAAATCCGTATTGGCATATTCAAAGTTGTAAGTCGATTGTTCCACTTCGTTTTGGTGGAACACATCGCCGTAGGTGGTTTTGCCAAGCGGGCCGTCCGACCAAACAAGATCGTACACGCTGTCCACGCCTTGAATGTACATTGCTAAACGTTCTAGGCCGTAAGTAATTTCGCCCGTTACCGGTTTACACTCTAAACCGCCCACTTGTTGGAAGTAGGTGAATTGGGTCACTTCCATCCCGTTTAGCCACACTTCCCAACCTAAGCCCCACGCGCCTAACGTTGGGTTTTCCCAGTTGTCTTCCACAAAACGAATGTCGTTTTGCGTTGGGTCGAAGCCTAACATTTTCAGGCTGTCTAAATAGAGTTCTTGAATGTTATCCGGTGACGGTTTGATTACCACTTGGAATTGATAATAGTGTTGTAAACGGTTCGGGTTTTCGCCATAGCGACCGTCAGTCGGACGGCGTGAAGGCTGAACGTAAGCAAACGCCATCGGCTCAGGGCCAAGCGCGCGCAAACAGGTCATCGGGTGAGATGTACCCGCACCCACTTCCATATCGAATGGTTGAACCACAGTACAACCTTGGTTTGCCCAGTAATCTTGCAGGGCTAAAATCATACCTTGGAAAGTTTTAACATTAAATTTTGTGTTCATAATAATATAATCTTCTAAAGGCTATAAAAAATGTGGGTTATTATAGCGTAAATCAAACGAAAAGTGCGGTCAGAAAAAGAGATATTTTTCTAACCGCACTTGAGAAATGCTCACCGTCTATAAATTAAATACTGCGTGTTCCTAATTGGAAGATAACGACTTCTGCTTGACAACTAAAAGTAAATGTTGCTTTTAATAAGAAACCGCTCTCTACCGGACTAATTTCACTTTGAATTTGGCAAGGCTCGCTTTCTACATCACGTGCCTTTTGTGTTAATTTTACTAACACTTCTTCAGCTTCTGCTTGCGTTTCATAAACTCGCTCAAAAGGTGCCACCACTTCGCTGTTATCTAAAATTGAGCCAACATCAAAAGTATTACAGCCTACGCATTCAATTGGGGTTTCATTTTTCATATTGTTTCTACCATATTGTTTATATTAAGGGCTTAACTTTACTCCTAAAATTAGCAAGGATCAAGCTATTGCAATATCTATCTAACTTGGATAAACCTTTTTCAATATACAAAAAAATAACCGCACTCTCAAATCCCTTTGACAGTGCGGTTCACCTTAATTATCTTTTTATCAAAGATAGTGCATAATTCTTTACGCTTTTGGGCCTGCAGCAACTAATGCTTTGCCCTCATCAGTAACAGTATATTTCTCGAAGTTTTTCGCGAAACGTCCAGCTAAATCTTTTGCTTTTTCTTCCCATTGTGCTTTATCTGCATAAGTATCACGTGGATCTAAAATTGCAGGGTCAACACCCGGTAAGGCTTTTGGAATGGCAAAGTCAAATATCGGTAATGAACCCATTTCAGCTTTATCAATTGAACCATCCAAAATTGCATCAATAATACCGCGAGTATCTTTAATTGAGATACGTTTACCTGTGCCGTTCCAACCTGTGTTTACTAAGTACGCTTCTGCACCGGCTGCTTGCATGCGTTTCACTAACACTTCCGCATATTGTGTTGGGTGTAAGCTTAAGAATGCTGCACCGAAACACGCTGAGAATGTAGGTGTAGGTTCAGTAATACCACGTTCTGTACCTGCTAATTTCGCCGTGAAACCGGATAAGAAATAATATTTAGTTTGTTCCGGCGTTAATTTAGACACAGGCGGTAATACCCCAAATGCATCAGCTGATAAGAAAATTACTTTTGTTGCATGACCTGCTTTTGATGGAACCACGATATTTTGAATATGGTTAATAGGGTATGAAACACGTGTATTTTCTGTTTTTGAACCATCGTCATAATCAACGCTACCATCAGGGCGAACCACCACGTTTTCTAATAAGGCATCACGTTTGATCGCACCATAAATATCAGGTTCATTTTCAGCTGAAAGTTTAATGGTTTTCGCGTAGCAACCCCCTTCAAAGTTGAACACACCGTGATCGTCCCAACCGTGTTCATCGTCACCAATTAATTTACGTTTTGGATCCGTTGAAAGTGTGGTTTTACCTGTACCTGATAAACCGAAGAATACTGCCACATCACCGTCTTCACCTACGTTTGCAGAACAGTGCATTGACGCAATACCTTTTAATGGTAAGAAGTAGTTCATCATCGAGAACATCCCTTTTTTCATCTCACCACCGTACCAAGTACCACCGATTAATTGAAGACCTTCAGTAATATTGAATGCCACAAAGTTTTCGCTGTTTAAACCTTGTTCTTTCCAATTTGGGTTTGTGCATTTCGCCCCATTCATTACCACGAAATCAGGTTTAAAATTCGCTAATTCTTCCGCCGTTGGACGAATAAACATATTGGTTACAAAATGCGCTTGCCATGCCACTTCAGTAACAATACGCACCGCTAAACGGGTATCTTCATTGGCACCGCAGAACGCATCCACCACAAACAAGCGTTTGCTTGAAAGTTGTTTTGTCACTAATTCTTTCAGACTTTGCCATGTAGCTTGATTCATCGGTTTATTGTCATTTTTCGCCGCATCGCTTGTCCACCAAACCGTATCTTTGGTTTTTTCGTCTAATACGATATATTTATCTTTTGGAGAACGACCTGTGAAGATCCCTGTATTTACAGCAACCGCACCTTGAGTGGTTACCACACCTTTCTCAAAGCCTTCTAATTCAGGTTTAGTTTCTTCTTCAAAAAGAAATTCGTAAGATGGGTTGTGTACTACTTCTTTCACATCATAAATGCCCAAGTCACCAAGTTCTTTGATTAATTTGTCAGTCATACATCACCTCTATTAAGTGTAAAAATTTGAAATTTAAATTACGAAACTGGGAGCTATTCTATCGGGTTTTCTACCTAAAAAATGTTAACTAGATCTCATTTTTGAAAAGAAATAAAAAAATTTTGAGATGATTTGAATGAATTTTGTTCAAACAAAAGAAAAGTGTGAAAAAAAAGTGCGGTCAAAATAACCGCACTCAGATTACTAACAAAGCTCATTTTTGAGAAATAACCTAGCACGAGCCGTGCTAGGTTCGTTAAGCCCAGCCCCGCTGGGGCTGAATAGAAGAGCCGCAGAGCGGCTCAGATTAAGTAACCCTATACGGCTCGTATAGGGTAGGTCATCGGTCTGAGTGTGGTCAAAATAACCGCACTTTGGGAAATGACAATATCCTACGCATCTGCTTGCGCTTTGAGTTTATTAATCGCGTCTTTGTTAAAGAAATAATGCGTTCCACAACATTCACATTGCATATCAATACTGCCTTGATGTTCCGCTAAAATTTCATCTAATTCTGCTTCAGAGATTAACATTAACGCTGCGCCCGAACGTTCAGCTGAACAACCGCAATGGAATTTCACCGCTTGTGGCGGATAAATTTCCACGGTTTCTTCGTGATACAAACGATAAAGCATTTCCTCTGCCGTTAAACCAAAGATTTCTTCATCTTTTACCGTAGCGGTTAAGGTGGCTAAATGCTCAAAATCTTCCGGCGTTCCCTGTCCGTCAGGCATAATTTGTAACAACATCCCTGCGGCAACAGGTTGTCCTTCAAATTCCCCCGTGCGAATAATCAGTTGCGTTTGCAGTTGTTCCGAACGAACAAAATAGTCTTCTAAACATGCTGTAATCGTTGGTTTATCTAATGCCACCACGCCTTGATAACGCTCGCCTTCCTTTGGTGCAATGGTAATAACCAGCACGCCCTTACCAATCATTTGTTGTAAGGTCATTTCATCTTGAATGTCGCCATCCACACGTGCCAAGGCACGGATTTCTTGATTGTCAGTGCCATTCACCAAAGCTAACTTTAACGGTCCATCGCCTTGAATTTGCACCGTGATATTGCCGTTAAATTTTAGGGTTGCCGTTAATAAATTTGTGGCTACCATCATCTCGCCCAATAAATTTTGCACCGGCGTTGGATAATGATGCGTATTGAGTGTATCCGTAAACGTTTGGTTTAAACGCACCCATTCACCACGCACCGCGCGGTTTTGGAATAGGTAACGATAAAGTTTGTCATTGTCTTGTTTGTAAGTCATTTTTGTTTGTTCCTAATGTAAATCTGTTGTTTGCCCATCGGGTGAAACCCAATAAAAACTACTCTCCCCACTCCTTAAACCGCAATAAATCCCGTCTTTCTTTTTTATTCGGGCGGCGGTCCGGGTGTGGCATGGTGTTCATTTTTCTGGCTAAGGCAAGTTTTTCTCGATTTTCGATACTTTGTGCGGTTTCTTCATAAAGCAATTGTGCTTCAGGCGCGCCGCAGCGTTGGGTTGAAAGTGCGGTGACTTTTATTTCTTTTTCATCATTGCCTTGGCGTAATTTAATGGTAGCGCCAATTTCTACGGTTTTGTTTGGCTTAGTGCGTTGTCCGTTGTAATGCACCTTGCCACCGTCAATCATTTCTTTGCAAAGGGTTCGGGTTTTGTAAAAACGTGCTGCCCAAAGCCATTTATCTAAACGGACGTCATCGTCTTTTTCGTCCTGTAGATTTTTCGAGTTTTTCGCCATAACTTTTCCTTAACGCAGAATGTCGCTTATGGTATCGTTATTCCTAATTTTGTCAAATAAGAGAACATCAATGAGCAAACAATTACCTGAAATTTTGAATATCTCGGTGGCGGCAAAAAGCCGTATTTTTGAAATTCAATCTGTTGATCTTAAATTTTCCAATGGTGCATTGCGAACCTATGAACGTTTTCGACCTGCCACGCGTGCGGCGGTGATGGTTTTGCCTATTGATGGCGATGATTTGCTAATGGTGCGCGAATATGCCGTTGGCACAGAACGCTATGAACTGGGCTTTTGCAAAGGTTTAATGGAACAAGGCGAAAGTATGGCGCAAAGTGCCAACCGCGAAATGCAAGAAGAATTGGGCTTAGGCGCAAAAGAATTTACCTTTTTACGTACCGTTAATTCCAATTTAACCTTTATGAATGCTCAAATGCATATTCTGGTGGCGCGTGATTTTTATCCGTCTCAACTGGAAGGCGATGAACCTGAGCCGTTGGAACCGGTGCGTATTCCGCTAAGCGACATTGATAAATTGCTTGCAGACAGTGATTTTATGGAAGCGCGCAATTTGGTAGCGTTATATGCGCTGAGAGATTATTTGAGTAGTCTGAAAGTGCGGTAAAAATTTCATTATTTTTAACCGATTGATATTGTTTTTTTTTAACACTTAAAGTATAATGTTCTTGCCCTAAAGTTAATCGCTTTGGGTATTCACAAGAATGTCATAGGAGAACATTATGAAAAAAATCTTATTGTCAGCAGGTTTATTAATGACTGCACTTTCTGTTAATGCCGCCGATTTACATCCTGCTTGTGAAGCTTATTTCAAGGATCTTGACGCTTATTTAGAAAAAGCGCCGGCAGAAATGAAAACACAAATGGAACAAAGTAAAGCTCAATACGCTGCTATCCCTGCGCAAGCACAGGAACAGGCTTGTAAACAAGCACAAGAACAGCTAAAACAATTACCAAAAATGTAGTTTATTTTGGAAATTTGAGGGTGAATTCAGGTTCACCCTTTTTATTTAAGTTAAGAACGCGCGACATTCAACGCAGAAAAACTTTGTGACACAGGCATGATTTCAATGCGGTTGATATTCACGTGAGCAGGCTGTTGAGAGATCCACAAAATCGTATTGGCAATATCTTCAGGCTGAATTGCTTGTGTGCCCGCATAAACACTTGCGGCTTTTTCATCATCCCCTTTAAAACGGACATTGGAAAATTCTGTGCCACCACATAAGCCCGGTTCCACATTGGTGACGCGAATGGCGGTGCCGGCTAAATCTGCCCGTAAGTTCAAACTAAATTGTTCCACAAAGGCTTTTGTGGCACCGTAAACATTGCCGCCCGGGTAAGGATAGGTGCCCGCAATAGAGCCTAAATTAATGATATGTCCCTGATTGCGCGCGACCATTTGCGGCAAAATTTGGCGTGTTAAATAAGCCAAGCCGATAACGTTAGTTTGGATCATGGTTAACCAATCATCGAAATTCGCTTTATGGGCAGGTTCCAACCCCAATGCCAAACCCGCATTATTGACAAGCAAATCAATTTGCGCCCAATCCGTGGGTAAGGTTGCCAGCGCCGCATCTACCTTTGCCGTATCCGACACATCCATTTGCAAGGGATAAAAATTTTCTCCCAGTTCTGCTTTTAATGCCTCCAATTTATCTAAACGGCGTGCCGCGCCAATGACGGAAAAACCTGCTTGCACAAAAGCACGGCAAATAGCCTTACCAAACCCTGCTGATGCACCTGTAACTAAAATCACCATAATCTCCTCCTTGTCATTTTGTTTTATTAAAATAGCAGTACGCAAACGTTTGCGTCAAGTGAATTTTGAAAAATAGCCCGCTTGGGCTTGTATTCGCCTTTTGCTTGAAATTTTGCTAAACTTGACCGCACTTTTGCGCCATTTTAGGATCTTTTATGTCCCAAATTATCCTTTCCGAAGCTTTACTCAACGCTGTGCTTGCCATTGCTCAACAAGCCGGTGAACATATTCGCCGATTTTACGGAAATTCTGTGGAAATTCATCAAAAATCGGATAATACGCCCGTGACGGAAGCCGATTTATTTGTCAGTCAATTTGTCACTGAACAACTTCAGTTACTCACCCCCAATATTCCCGTTTTGTCCGAAGAAAATTGTGAGATTTCGTTGAATGAACGAGAAAAATGGGCGCAATATTGGTTAATTGATCCCCTTGATGGTACGCAACAATTTATCGATGGAACAGGGCAATTTTCAGTGATGATTGCGTTGGTTGAGCATAATCAGCCCGTGCTTGGAATAATTTGCGCACCAATTTTAGATTGCACCTATTACGCCATGAAAGGATCTGGCGCATTTAAACAATCCCAAAACATCACGCAAGCGTTGCCCAAACGCCATATCAATTTAACCCACCCCCTCAAAATTGCCGTAGGTAGCGCAAAGAAAATTGAACAAGTGCGGTCGTTTTTAAACCCCAATTTTGACTATGAATTTCAAGTTTTTGGTTCCAGCGGTTTAAAAGGTGCACGCGTTGCGGAAGGCATTGCCGATTGTTATGTGCGGTTAGGCAAAACAGGCGAATGGGACACCGCGGCGGCGCAAGTGATTTTAAGCGAAACAAAGGGCATTATTTTTGACCGCACTTTTTCGCCATTAACTTACAACCAACGAGACATTTTAACCAATCCTGATTTTATAATGTGTGCTGACGATAGCATCGATTGGCAAAAAATCTTTCAAAAGCCATAAAACTCAGGCATTATACGCAAACTCGGAATTTTAAAATTAATAGAGATAATAAAGAATGCAAACAGAAAATAATTGTATCGTGATTTTCGGCGCGTCCGGCGATTTAACGCACCGCAAATTAATTCCTGCCTTGTACAACCTGTACAAAATTGGGCGTTTATCGGAGCATTTTTCTGTGCTTGGTGTGGCACGAACAGAAATGTCAGATGAAGTGTTCCGTGAAAAAATGCGCGCCGCCTTAATTGAATATGAAAAAGCCGAAGGGGAAACCCTTGAGAATTTCTGTTCTCATCTTTATTATCAAGCGGTGAACACCGCTGATGCGACAGACTACGGTAAATTATTACCGCGCTTAGATGATTTACATGATAAATATCAAACCGCTGGAAATACCCTTTACTACCTTTCCACACCACCAAGCCTATATGGCGTTATTCCGGAATGTTTAGCGGCTCACGGTTTAAATACGGAAGAATATGGCTGGAAACGCCTGATAGTGGAAAAACCTTTTGGCTATGACATCAAAACCGCCAAAGAATTAGACATCCAAATTCACCGCTTCTTTGAAGAGCATCAAATTTATCGTATCGACCATTATTTAGGCAAAGAAACCGTACAAAATTTATTGGTGCTACGTTTCTCAAATGGTTTATTTGAGCCGCTTTGGAACCGTAATTTTATTGATTATATTGAAATCACGGGAGCGGAATCCTTAGGTGTAGAGCAACGTGGCGGTTATTATGACGGTTCAGGTGCGATGCGCGATATGTTCCAAAACCATTTATTGCAAGTGTTAGCCATGGTGGCAATGGAACCCCCTGCCATTATTAACGCGGATTCTATGCGTGATGAAGTGGCAAAAGTATTGCATTGTTTACATCCGTTAAGCGAAGAAGATTTAAAACATAATTTAGTTTTAGGGCAATATATCCGCGCAGAAATGGACGGTAAAACCGTTAACGGTTACTTGCAAGAAACCGGCGTGCCAGCAGATTCTAATACGGAAACTTATATGGCTTTACGCTGTGAAATTGATAACTGGCGTTGGGCGGGCGTGCCGTTCTATGTACGCACAGGAAAACGCTTGCCAACGCGCGTAACAGAAGTGGTGATTCATTTTAAAACCACCCCACACCCTGTATTTAGCCAAAACGCCCCTGAAAATAAACTGATTATTCGCATCCAACCCGATGAAGGGATTTCAATGCGTTTCGGTTTAAAACAACCCGGCGCAGGCTTTGAAGCCAAAGAAGTTTCTATGGACTTCCGTTATTCTGATTTAAGCTCGGCAGCAAATTTAATGACGGCGTACGAACGTTTATTGTTAGACGCCATGAAAGGCGATGCAACCCTCTTCTCTCGTACTGACGCAGTACACGCTTGCTGGAAATTTGTGCAACCTATTTTAGATTACAAAGCCGCCAATGGTCGTGTTTACGAATATGAAGCCGGCACATGGGGCCCGAAAGAAGCGGATAAACTCATTGCGCGCGAAGGTCGCGTATGGCGCAAACCTTCAGGCATGATGAAGAAAAAAGTGTAAACGTAGGGGAAAACAAATATGAACTACATCACATTCCCAACCGCTCAAAGTGCGGTGGAAAAAATTGCACAAGAATTTGCGTTATATAGCCAATTAAACCGCCCAGTACATATTTCATTATCAGGCGGAAGTACACCAAAACTGCTATTTAAAACCCTTGCGCAAGAGCCGTATAAAAGCCAAATTCAATGGCAAAATCTCCATTTTTGGTGGGGCGATGATCGTATGGTTTCGCCACAAGATCCTGAAAGCAATTACGGCGAAGTGCAAAAATTACTGTTCGATCATATCCAAATCCCGGCGGAAAATATCCACCGTATCCGTGGTGAAGAGTCTGTTGAGTCAGAGCTTAAACGTTTTGAGCAAGAGCTAAGTGCGGTCATTCCGCATAGCGTTTTTGACTGGATTATTTTAGGGATGGGCACAGACGGACATACGGCATCTTTATTCCCACATCAAACGGATTTCAATGATCCGAATTTAGCTGTGATTGCCAAACACCCTGAAACAGGGCAAATCCGCATTTCCAAAACCGCTAAATTGATTGAACAAGCAAAACGCATTACTTATTTAGTCACTGGGGCAAGCAAAGCGGAAATTCTCAAAGAAATCCAAACCACCCCAGCAGAAAACCTGCCTTACCCAGCGGCAAGAATTAAAGCGAAAAATGGCGTAACGGAATGGTATTTGGATAAGGATGCGGCGAAGTTGTTGTAAAAAAACACGTTAATTTTTAAGCGATTATCGGAGTTAGATATGGATTTAATCAACAGCAGTTATCTTTTAGAAATTAAACAAATTCTCGCCCATGCACGCCAAAAGGCTTATACCGCTGTCAATTCAGCAATGGTTGAAGCCTATTGGAAAATTGGCGAACGCATTGTTTTGGAAGAACAAAATGGGGCTGATCGGGCGGCTTATGGGAAAGAGATTATTAAAAATCTTTCCCTTGAATTAACGAATGAATTTGGAGCCGGTTTTGGAGAACGTAATATCCGAAATTTCCGCCAGTTTTATTTGATGTTCCAAGATTTAGAGATTTGGAAATCAGTGATTTCCAAATTGACGTGGACACATATTCAACGCACTTTAAAAATCAGTAACGACAAAGCTCGTCTTTATTATCTAAAAGAAGCGGCTGAAAATAATTGGTCGGTAAGAACCCTTGATCGCAACATTTCTACGCTGTATTACGACCGCTTGTTGGCAAGCCAAGATCAAAGTATCGTCAAAGCGGAGATGTTAGAAAAATCTGTGCCATTACAAGCTAGCGATTTGATTAAATCGCCTACTGTTTTGGAATTTTTGAATTTGCCTACCAACTTGGCATACACCGAAGCAGAGCTAGAAAAAGCGTTAATTGATAATCTGCAACAATTTATGTTGGAACTGGGCAAAGGCTTTGCTTTCGTGGCTCGCCAACAATGTATCCGTACCGAAACGTCCGATTTCTTTATTGATTTGGTCTTTTACAATTACATTTTAAAATGCTTTGTGATCGTTGAGTTGAAAACAGAAAAACTCACTCATCAAGACATTGGGCAACTGGATATGTATGTGCGAATGTACGATGATTTGCAAAAACGCTCTGATGATAACCCCACTATCGGCTTGTTACTTTGCACCGAAACCGATAGCGTGGTGGCGAAATATTCGGTATTGAACGATAGCTCGCAGCTTTTTGCCAGCAAATATATGGCATATTTACCGTCAGAAGAAGAATTGGTGCGAGAAATTGAAAATCAGAAGATGATTTTTGAGCAAAATCATAGTTAGGAAAAATGATGTCAATACTGGCTTATATTTTAACAACCCTTGTCGCCCTTGAGCATTTCTACATTATGTATTTGGAAATGTTTGCATTAAACAGCCCAAAGGCAAGGCAGATTTTTAATTTAGATGAACAAACAGCAAGCAATCCTAAAATTCAGTTGTTGTTTGCTAATCAAGGGTTATATAACGGATTTTTAGCTGCAGGGATTATTTTTTCCCTTTGTATTCAACAAAGTGCGGTCACTTATTTCTTTTTAAGTTGCGTGATTGTCGCCGCAGTTTATGGGGCGATAAGTGCGAAGAATAAAGGAATTTTGATTAAACAGGGATTGCCGGCGATGTTGGCGTTAGTGGCAAATTTACTCACATAGAGCTAATAATGAACTTAAACCAAAAAGTTTTTACAGCACTTCAAAATAGTGAAACAGGTGAAGTGAGCAACCAAACCCAGTTTCATTATTATCAACAAGATAAAATGATTTGGGCTGAATATTCGGGTGGTGAAATTTTAAAAGGTTTTTTAATCGGAAAATGGATAAATGCCTCACAAATTGAGTTTACTTACCAACATTTAAACCAAAAACTAGAAAATCGACTTGGACGTTGTGTCACAACATTTGAAGTAGAGAATGGCAAATTAATAGGGACAGAACATTGGCAATGGTTAGATACCCTTGAGCAAGGTTCTTCATTAATTAAAGAAATTTAAAGTGCGGTCAATTTTCCGCAAATAAGTTTAACAATCCAACAGGAGCAAAAAATGTCAGTAAAAGGCGATATCGGCGTTATCGGTTTAGCGGTAATGGGTCAGAACCTTATTTTAAATATGAACGACAACGGCTTTAAAGTCGTGGCGTATAACCGTACTACGTCAAAAGTGGACGAGTTTTTAGAAGGTGCGGCGAAAGGCACGAATATTATCGGGGCGTATTCGTTAGAAGATTTAGCCGCGAAATTAGAAAAACCACGCAAAGTGATGTTAATGGTGCGTGCGGGTGAAGTGGTCGATCAATTTATTGATGCATTATTACCGCACTTAGAAGAAGGCGACATCATCATTGATGGCGGTAACTCAAACTACCCGGATACAAACCGCCGTGTGAAAGCGTTAGCGGAAAAAGGCATTCGCTTTATCGGTTCGGGTGTATCGGGCGGTGAAGAAGGGGCACGTCACGGGCCTTCTATTATGCCGGGCGGTAATGAAGAAGCTTGGCAATATGTGAAACCGATTTTCCAAGCGATTTCAGCGAAAACCGACAAAGGCGAGCCTTGCTGTGACTGGGTAGGCAAAGAAGGGGCTGGTCATTTCGTGAAAATGGTACACAACGGTATTGAATACGGCGATATGCAATTAATCTGTGAAGCCTACCAGTTCTTAAAAGACGGTTTAGGTTTAAGCTATGATGAAATGCAAGCAATCTTTGCGGAATGGAAAAAAACTGAACTTGACAGCTATTTGATTGATATTACAACGGATATTTTAGGTTACAAAGACACAGACGGCACACCGTTAGTGGAAAAAATCCTTGATACCGCAGGTCAAAAAGGTACAGGTAAATGGACGGGGATCAACGCATTAGATTTCGGTATTCCATTAACTTTAATCACCGAGTCAGTATTTGCTCGTTGCGTATCTTCATTCAAAGATCAACGTGTTGCCGCATCTAAACTGTTCAACAAAACCATCGGCAAAGTTGAAGGCGACAAACAAGTTTGGATCGAAGCGGTGCGTAAAGCGTTATTAGCATCAAAAATTATCTCTTACGCACAAGGCTTTATGCTTATTCGTGAAGCGTCTGAAAACTTCGGTTGGGACATCAACTACGGTGCAACAGCGTTATTATGGCGTGAAGGTTGTATCATTCGTAGCCGTTTCTTAGGCAACATTCGTGATGCTTACGAAGCGAACCCGGATTTAGTGTTCTTAGGTTCAGATGCCTATTTCAAAGGCATTTTAGAAAACGCATTAAGCGACTGGCGTAAAGTGGTAGCAAAATCTATCGAAGTGGGTATCCCAATGCCTTGTATGGCAAGTGCGATTACCTTCTTAGATGGTTATACCTCTGAGCGAGTGCCTGCAAACTTACTTCAAGCACAACGTGACTACTTCGGCGCACACACTTACGAGCGTACCGACAAACCTCGTGGCGAGTTCTTCCACACTAACTGGACAGGTCGTGGTGGAAATACGGCATCGACTACGTATGATGTGTAGTTTCTTGTCATCTAAATAACATCAAAACTGACCGCACTTTTAAACCAGTGCGGTCTTTTATTAAACGAAATAATCCGTAATTTCTCACGACAGTTTTTTATTATTTCGTGCGAGCTGTGCTAGAATATCGCGCATCAAACACAACCTTATTTGACTTGGAGAATCTTATGCCAATTTTACGTTCAGCGACATCAACTCAAGGTCGCAATATGGCAGGCGCACGTGCGTTATGGCGTGCAACAGGAATGAAAGAAAACGACTTCGGCAAACCGATTATTGCTGTGGTGAACTCATTTACCCAATTCGTGCCGGGTCACGTGCATTTACGTGATGTGGGCAAATTAGTCGCGGAAGAAATCGAAAAAGCAGGCGGCGTGGCAAAAGAATTTAATACCATTGCAGTAGATGATGGGATCGCGATGGGTCACGGCGGTATGCTTTATTCTTTACCAAGCCGCGATTTAATTGCCGACAGTGTGGAATATATGGTGAATGCCCATTGCGCAGATGCGATGGTGTGTATTTCAAACTGTGACAAAATCACCCCGGGGATGTTAATGGCGGCAATGCGTTTGAACATTCCAACCATTTTCGTTTCAGGCGGTCCAATGGAAGCGGGGAAAACCAAATTATCTGACCAATTAATCCGTTTAGACTTAATCGATGCGATGATTCAAAGTGCGGACTGCAATGTGTCCGATTCAGACGTGGACGCTATTGAGAAAGCCGCTTGCCCAACTTGTGGCTCTTGCTCAGGAATGTTTACCGCCAACTCAATGAACTGTTTAACGGAAGCATTAGGCTTATCTTTGCCGGGTAACGGTTCGATGCTTGCCACTCACGCAGACCGCAAAGAACTCTTTTTAGAAGCCGGTCGCCGCATTGTGGATTTATGCAAACGTCATTATCTGGAAGACGATTACAGCGTATTACCACGCTCAATCGCGACCTTTGATGCCTTTGAAAATGCCATGAGCTTGGATATTGCCATGGGCGGCTCAAGTAACACCGTTTTACACTTACTTGCCACCGCACAAGAAGCCGGCGTGGATTTCAAAATGGCGGATATTGACCGTTTATCACGCATTGTGCCTTGCTTAAGTAAAATCGCACCAAACACCAATAAATACCATATGGAAGATGTTCACCGCGCAGGTGGGATTATGGGCATTTTAGGGGAATTGGATCGCGCCGGTTTAATCCACCGCAATGTGAAAACCATTCTGGGTTTAACCATGGAAGAACAGTTAAACCAATACGATATTATGCGCAACAAAGACGCGGATTTACATAAATTCTTCCGCGCAGGCCCTGCCGGTATTCGCACCACAGAAGCCTTTTCACAAGATTGCCGTTGGGATTCGGTAGATGATGACCGTGCAACGGGTTGTATCCGTGATCGCGCGCACGCCGTGACCGAAGAAGGCGGTTTAGCCGTATTATTCGGCAATATTGCCAAAGACGGTTGTATCGTGAAAACTGCCGGCGTAGATGAATCCATTTGGAAATTTACCGGTAAAGCCATTGTGTTTGAAAGCCAAGAAGACGCGGTAGCCGGCATTTTAGGTGGCAAAGTGAAAGAAGGTCACGTGGTGGTTATCCGTTACGAAGGCCCGAAAGGCGGCCCGGGTATGCAAGAAATGCTTTACCCAACCAGCTATTTAAAATCCATGGGCTTGGGCAAAAAATGTGCGTTATTAACAGACGGTCGTTTCTCAGGCGGTACTTCAGGCTTATCCATCGGTCATGCTTCACCGGAAGCGGCATCAGGCGGTGCCATTGCCTTAGTACAAGACGGCGATACCATTGAAATCGACATTCCTAACCGCTCTATTCATCTTGCCATTTCAGATGAAGAAATGGCGGCTCGCCAAACGGAAATGGAAGCCCGTGGTGATAAAGCATGGCAACCCGTTAGCCGCGAACGTGAAGTTTCCTTCGCGTTAAAAGTGTTTGGTCACTTTGCCACATCCGCAGATAAAGGTGCGGTGCGCGATAGAACCAAACTGTAATCCATAAAGCGCGGTTAAAAATATTGTCTTTTTTGACCGCGCTTTCCATATTAAGGATCGCGTATGGTAGATTATTTCTTATCTCTTAATCCTGTTTGCCAAGCCTTTGCCGCAGGATTATTTACTTGGGCATTAACAGCCTTTGGTGCCGCATTCGTTTTTTTCTTTAAAAATGTTAACCGTAAGCTACTCGATATTTTAATGGGTGCCGCCGCAGGCGTGATGATTGCCGCGTCCTTTTGGTCATTGCTATCCCCTGCGCTGGATTATGCGGAAGCGGATTATGGCAAATTTGCGTGGGCACCTGTCACCATCGGTTTCTTGTTCGGCGGATTTTTCTTACGTTTTATTGACCATATTGTGCCGCATCTGCATTTAAGCAAACCCATTACAGAAGCAGAAGGTGGCGCGCTTTACAACAAAAAGAAACTGTCCAAATCTACCTTACTTTTTTTAGCGATCACGATTCATAATTTCCCCGAAGGTCTTGCTGTGGGTGTCACTTTTGGCGCATTAGCTTCACAAGTTCCCAATGTGGATATTTCAGTCATGGCGGCAATTAGCTTAGCTCTCGGTATTGGTTTGCAGAATATTCCCGAAGGGGCGGCGCTTTCTTTGCCTATCCGTGCAGAAGGAAAAAGTCGCACAAAAGCCTTTGCCTACGGTGCAATGTCTGCCATTGTGGAACCTATCGGTGCGGTAATGGGGGCGGCTTTTGTTATGTCTATGACTAATATTTTGCCCTACGCCCTTGCCTTTGCGGCCGGTGCAATGATTTTCGTTGTGGTTGAAGAATTAATTCCTGAATCACAAAGCGGTGGAAACAGCGATAGTGCAACCCTTGGTTTATTACTTGGGTTTGTGGTAATGATGATTTTAGATGTGGCTTTAGGATAATTAACATGACACATACTCTTCCAACTCAACCAACAGGTGCGGAATATCTCCGTGCCGTATTAAGCTCTAAAGTTTACGAATTAGCGATGGTGACACCATTACAGCCAATGACAAAGCTTTCAGACAAACTCGGCAATCAAATTTTTGTAAAACGCGAAGATCGCCAACCTGTGCATAGTTTTAAATTGCGTGGTGCTTACGCCATGATTGCAGGCTTAACCCAAGCGCAAAAAGACGCCGGCGTTATTACGGCTTCCGCAGGCAACCATGCTCAAGGCGTTGCCTTATCCGCGAAAAATGCGGGCATTCGTGCTTTAATCGTGATGCCACAAAATACACCGAGCATTAAAGTGGATGCTGTGCGTGGTTTTGGGGGCGAAGTGTTATTACACGGCGCTAATTTTGATGAAGCCAAAGCCAAAGCTATCGAGTTATCAAAAAGCCAAAATATGACCTTTATTCCGCCCTTTGATCATCCTGCAGTCATCGCGGGGCAAGGTTCTATTGGTTTGGAATTATTGCAGCAAAATACCCATATTGATCGCGTTTTTGTCCCTGTGGGCGGTGGCGGTTTAGCCGCCGGCGTTGCGGTTTTAATTAAACAATTAATGCCGGAAATCAAAGTAATTGGAGTGGAAAGCAAAGACAGCGCCTGTTTATTTGCCGCATTAAAAGCCGGTGGACCTGTTGATTTAGCACGTGTAGGCTTATTTGCAGATGGCGTGGCGGTGAAGCGTATCGGCGATGAAACGTTCCGCGTTTGCCAACAATATATTGATGAAGTGATTACCGTAGATGGTGATGAAATTTGTGCCGCGATGAAAGATATGTTTGAAAACGTGCGTGCGGTTTCGGAACCATCGGGTGCGTTATCCTTAGCGGGTTTGAAAAAATATGTGAAAGAACACAATATCAAAGGGGAAACCTTGGTTAACATTCTGTCTGGGGCGAACTTGAATTTCCATACACTACGCTATGTGTCCGAACGCTGTGAAATTGGTGAACAAAATGAAGCGGTCTTTGCGGTAACCATCCCAGAGCAACGCGGCAGCTTCTTAACGTTCTGCCAAATCTTAGGACAAAATGCGGTGACAGAATTTAATTACCGCTATGCCGATGAAAAACAAGCACGTATTTTCGTGGGCGTTCGTATTACAGGTGCGGAAGAAAAGGCAGCCATTTTGACACAGCTTAAACAAGGTGGCTATGATGTGGAAGATTTGTCCGATGATGAAATCGCGAAAACTCACATTCGCTATATGATTGGCGGGCGTTCAAGCAGTCAATTAAACGAACGTTTGTATAGTTTTGAATTCCCTGAGCAAAAAGGCGCGTTGTTAAAATTCTTAGAAACCCTTGGCACAACACAAGCCAATATTTCACTATTCCATTATCGTGGACACGGCGCAGACTATGGCGATGTACTGGCGGGTTTCCAAATTGAAGAAAAAGATTTGCCTGCCTTTAATCAACATTTAGAAGCGTTGGGTTATGCCTATCAAGATGTGACAAATAGCCCGGCTTATCAGTACTTTTTGAGTTAAGCAGCTATTAAAGTGCGGTGAAAATGCTTTAGGTTTTGCGAATGGAACAACAATACTCTAAATATGTTAAACGTGCAGCAATGTTGGCAATTGTGGTCTCAACATTGCTGATTATCATCAAAGGTATTGCTTGGTGGTACACGGATTCGGTGGCGATTTTAGCGGCGATGACAGACAGCCTTGTGGATTTATTCGCTTCTTGCACCAATATGCTGGTGTTACGCTATGCGTTACAACCTGCGGATAAAAATCATTACTTTGGCCATGGCAAAGCCGAATCGCTTGCCGCACTCGCGCAAAGTGCCTTTATTACAGGTTCCGCATTATTTCTGTTATTACAAGGCAGCCAACGTATTGCTAATCCTGAAAATATTGAAAATAACGGCCTAGGCGTTGCGGTCAGTTTGGTCTCTATCTTATTGACCTTGGCGTTGTTAATGTATCAACGAAAGGTCATTAGATTAACCCAAAGTCCGGCGATTGAAGCAGATAAATTGCATTACCAAACCGATTTACTGATGAACAGCGCCATTCTCGTTGCCATGCTGTTAAACATGTATGGGATGATTTATGCCGATGGGATTTTTGCTATTCTTATTGCGCTCTATATTTTCATAAGCGCATTAAAAATGAGTTGGGAAGCGGTTCAAACCTTACTAGATCGCGCCTTACCCGATGAAGAAATCCAGCAAATGATTCAACTGGCAGAAGCACAAGAAAAGGTATTAGGCGTACATGATATTGGCACCCGCCAAGTGGGGAACATTAAATTTATTCAGTTGCATTTAGAACTGGATGATGATCTTCCATTAATTACCGCACACGATATTGCTGATAAGGTGGAACAGGCTATTTTAAGCCAATTCCCGACTGCCAAAATTGTTGTTCATCAAGAACCAAAGTCTGTTGTGGCAAAAGAAAATAGCCATCGCCATGAAATCCTTGAATAAAACGATCCTTGAGCTTGTGGAAAGGTAAATCTTATGTAATGATGACATCATATCAAATATTTTAGTCACTCAAAAAAGGAGATCAAATGAGCCAAATAACCATGATGGGCAACCCCATTGAATTAGCAGGAACCTTCCCGAAAGTCGGCGATATCATCGGTGATTTCGTTCTAACCGGAAAAGAATTAAATGATGTATCATTAGTTGAATTTTCAGGCGTTCGCAAGGTTTTAAATATCTTCCCAAGCATTGATACGGGCACTTGTGCCACATCAGTACGTAAATTTAATGAAAAAGCCGCCAACTTAGCCAATACCGTTGTGCTTTGCATTTCAGCAGATTTACCTTTCGCACAAGCCCGTTTCTGTGGTGCAGAAGGGATTGAAAATGTGAAAACCCTTTCTACTTTCCGCCATAAAGAATTACATCGTCAATTGGGCGTAGATATTACTTATGGTGTGTTAGCGGGGTTAACCGCTCGCGCTGTGATTGTCTTAGATGAACACAATAAAGTCTTACACAGTGAGCTGGTGTCAGAATTAAAAGATGAACCTAATTATGATGCGGCATTGGCTGTTTTAGGTTAAGTCTTATGAAAAAAGCGACTTCGAAGTCGCTTTTTTTTGGAAGTGAAATTTGATGACTGCACCAATTACACGTTATCAATTTGACCTAATAATGAACGTAAACGATCTTGCCAGTTATTGTGTTCTGCTTTTAATTGTTCATTTTCATTACGAAGGGTTTCGTTTGCCGCGTTCACCTGAGTATTTTTCTCTTTTAATTCTTCCACTTCTAATTGAAGTAATTGAATAGTTTCAACGGCTTGGCGAATTTTGCCTTCTAATTGATCTAAAATTTCTAATGACATAATAATTTCCTTTAATAAAAATGTGTGATCATTCTACCCTAGATTGCATGGAATTTAAAATCCTAAAAAAGATTTTTTATTTGATGGCAAAATATTTTTTCGCAATCGTTTTCGCTAGTGCTAAAATGCGGAAAATTTTAGCCAAATAAGGACAATCAAATGGATAGATCATTAGCAATTGAATTCTCTCGTATCACTGAAGCCGCTGCACTCGCCGGTTTTACTTGGTTAGGACGTGGCGATAAAAATGCAGCAGATAATGCTGCCGTCACCGCCATGCGTTTTATGCTAAATAACATCAATATGGATGCGGAGATTGTGATTGGTGAAGGTGAAATTGATGAAGCACCTATGCTGTATATTGGTGAAAAACTCGGTACGGGAAAAGGTGAGAAAGTGTCGATTGCAGTCGATCCTATTGACGGCACACGAATGACTGCCATGGGGCAAGCCAATGCGATTTCGGTACTCGCCGCCGGTGGTGCCGAAACATTCTTACGCGCGCCGGATATGTACATGGAAAAATTAGTCGTAGGCCCGGAATTAAAAGGCATGATTGACCTCAATTTAGATATTGAACAAAACTGCCGCCGTGTGGCATCCCGACTTGGGAAATCTATTAGTCAATTAACGGTGATGGTACTTGCCAAACCACGCCACGATGACGTCATTAAACGGATTCAACAACTGGGCGCACGCGTTATTTGTATCCCTGACGGCGATGTGGCGGGGTCTGTTTTATGTTGTTTACCCGATAGTGATGTAGATATGTTATATGGTATTGGTGGCGCACCGGAAGGTGTGGTCGCTGCGGCGGCAATCCGCGCCTTGGGCGGTGATATGCAAGCGCGTTTATTGCCACGTCATTTAGTAAAAGGCGATACCCCTGAAAATCGTCAAATTGCAGAACAGGAAATCCAACGTTGCAAAGAGAACGGTGTGGAAGTCAATACGGTTCTGCCATTAGAACATTTAGTGAAAGATGATAATCTCGTGTTCGTTGCAACGGGAATTACCAACGGAGACTTACTAAAAGGTATTCAACGCAAAGATAATTTGGCCACCACGGAAACCTTACTCATCCGCGGTAAATCTCGCACTATTAGACGTATTCAATCGATGCATTATTTAGATCGAAAAGATGCTGAGATTTATGAGTTATTAAGCGAATAAGATGCTAGTGCGGTCAAAAAATCAAGTGTTTTGACCGCACTCTTTTAAATCTCAACTAAGGAATCATCTGCCCACAATTCTTCCAAATATTCCATAAATTTACTTTTTTCGTCTTTATCTTTAAAGCCCGTCACCTCCACCCCGGCAGAACTTGAAAAGCGAATCCGAACCTGTACATCGGCAAATTTCTCTGCAATACGCTTCGGCAAACGGTCTTGCAAAACAGCGATCATTGCCGCTTGATACTCTGCTTTTTTTCGATCTTTTTCTTGGGTAAAACGAATGTCAATTTGTTTCATATATCACCTCATTTAATTGATTTTATATACAGGTATTATATTATCCAAAATCAAATACTGTCAATATAAATAGTGATAAAAACATCAGCTTTACTGTATTTTCCTATATAGAATAAATAATATCGCCGTTGCGCAAGAACGACATGCCCCTTGTTTTATGCTAGAATTTCGCTACTAAAAGATTTTCCACTCTCTTGATATCACTTATTCAAATAGGAAAAACACATGCAAAACAAACACTTTATTGGTTTAGGCGTGGCCGGCAATTTTGCCGGGCATTTAGAGCAAGCGGGCGAAGCGGCGGATTTCGTGAATGTCAAAACGCAAGAAGCGGTGCAGCCAAAGGCTATTTTTCCGTTTTATGTACCCGGTGAAAAATTAGACCCACTCACTCAATTTTTAAGCGAATTTCCTATTTCATCCGATACCTTAAATTTTCCACAGAATGCGGATAATTTACAAATTGAGCCTGAAATCGCGTTAATTTGTGATATTCAATATAGCGAAGAAACCCCGAAAAAAGTGACCGCACTTTTACCGACTCATTTTGCGGCTTATAACGATTGTTCCATTCGCCGTCCGAACGCCCGTAAAATTTCAGAGAAAAAGAATTGGGGCGCAAATTCAAAAGGGTTGTCTGCCCATTGGATTGCATTAGATCGCTTTACACTGGGGGGCAATATCGATGATTATCATATTGCTTGTTTCCATCAACGTCAGGGGCAATTAAAGGAATACGGCATTGATAGCCAAGCGTTAGGTTACAGCTATTTCCACGAAAAATTGCTGAATTGGATTGTGGATAGAATGAATCATCAACCTGACGAAGGCCCAATGAATGATATTGCCACTTTACTGAAACAAGCCGATTACCCAAGCAAAGCCATTATCAGTATTGGTGCTACGCGTTATACTGAATTTGGTGAAACAAACTTCTTGCAAGTGGGCGACACCTCAATGGTTGTGGTTTACAACGGCAAACAATATCAACATGCACAAATTGTTGAAATGGCAGAAAAAGGACAATTTGCGCCTGATGTTTCAGCGTTAGTTCAAAAAGTAAAATAACATCCTAAAGCGCGGTCAAATTTGACTGCGTTTTTTATTGTTTATTGTGATCTTGCTCACAGTTTTGCTGAAACGAATTCAGTAGAATAAGGACGTTATTTTGTAATAAAGGAAATGAAATATGACCCCAGCAGCGTTGTTTGGCGAAGGGATTAATCTGATGTTATCAGGGATGGGCTTTGTACTGCTCTTTTTGCTGATTTTAATTTGGGCAATTCGCGCAAGTTCAAAACTGATTAACCGTTTTTTCCCCGAACCGCTTCCCACTCCAAAAACACAACCAAAATCCACCGCACTTTCTGCGGATTCTGTGTCTGATTTAGAGCGTCTTCGCCCTGTGATTGTGGCGGCTATTGCTCATCATCGCCGTTCTCAAGGCTTAAATTAATAAAGGATTGTATTATGACTAAAAAAATTAAAATTACTGATGTGGTTTTACGTGATGCCCACCAATCTCTTTTTGCAACACGTATGCGTTTAGATGATATGTTGCCCATTGCAGCGGAATTAGATGATATTGGGTATTGGTCGTTAGAAGCTTGGGGCGGTGCGACCTTTGATAGCTGTATTCGCTTTTTAGGGGAAGACCCTTGGGTGCGTTTACGTGAGTTGAAAAAAGCCTGTCCGAAAACGCCTTTGCAAATGCTGTTGCGCGGTCAAAATTTATTAGGTTATCGCCATTATGCCGATGATGTGGTGGATCGTTTTGTGGAACGTTGCGTGGCAAACGGGATGGATGTGTTCCGTGTGTTTGATGCCTTAAACGACCCTCGCAATATGAAAGCGGCATTGCAAGCGGTGAAAAAACACGGTGGGCATGCGCAAGGGACATTAAGTTACACCACAAGCCCGGTGCATACCTTGCAAACTTGGTTAGATACTACAGAACAGTTATTGGAAATTGGCGTAGATAGCCTTGTGATTAAAGATATGTCAGGGATTTTGAACCCAATGGCGGCGGCTGAGTTGGTCGGTGAAATCAAAAAACGTTTTGATGTGCAACTGCATTTACATTGCCACGCCACTACGGGGATGTCTGAAATGGCGTTATTGAAAGCCATTGAAGCCGGCGTAGATGGTGTGGATACGGCGATTTCTTCGATGTCCGGCACCTATGGGCACCCTGCTACAGAAGCTATTGTAGCTACTTTACAAGGCACCGAATTTGATACCGGTTTAGATATTCCGCGTTTAGAGAAAATTGCGGCGTATTTCCGCAATGTGCGTAAAAAATATGCGAAATTTGAGGGGCAATTACGTGGCGTGGATAGTCGCATTTTAGTTGCGCAAGTACCGGGCGGTATGTTGACCAATTTGGAAAGCCAACTCAAACAACAAAATGCAACCGACAAATTGGATTTGGTGTTAGAAGAAATTCCACGTGTACGTAAAGATTTGGGTTATATTCCATTGGTGACCCCAACATCACAAATTGTGGGAACTCAAGCGGTGATCAATGTGTTAATGGGCGAACGTTATAAAACCATTGCCAAAGAAACCGCAGGCATTTTAAAAGGCGAATACGGTAAAACTCCTGCGCCTGTTGATGCCGCATTACAAGCGCGCGTATTGGAAGGTGCACAACCTATCACTGACCGCCCGGCGGATCATATTGCCCCTGAAATGGCAAAAATTGAAGCAGATGTGGTGGCGCAAGCAAAAGAAAAAGGTGTGAAATTAGCTGAAAACACCGTGGATGATGCCTTAATTGTGGCGTTATTCCCACAAATTGCGTGGAAATTCTTAGAAAATCGCGACAACCCTGCCGCTTTTGAACCTGCACCTACGGCAGAAGAACCTGCGAAAAGTGCGGTGGAAAATAAAGCTGTTTCTAAACCAACGCAAGCGTCAGGTTCGGCTGTTTATACCGTGGAATTAGAAGGCAAAGCCTTTGTGGTGAAAGTGACGGAAGGCGGTGATATTACCCATATTGCGCCAACTACTGCACCAGCTACAACAGCAGCTGCACAACCAACGGCGGCACCGGCACCAAGTGCAGGCGGTGTGCCGGTAACGGCACCAATGGCCGGTAACATTTGGAAAGTGGTGGCCACAGAAGGGCAATCTGTTGCAGCGGGCGATGTGTTATTTATTCTCGAAGCCATGAAAATGGAAACGGAAGTGAAAGCTGCACAAGCCGGTGTAGTACGCGGTATTCAAGTGAAAGCAGGCGATGCGGTTGCGGTGGGCGACACTGTGATGACCCTGGCTTAAGGAGTAAAGCATGGAGAGTATTATTGCTTTAATTCAAGGGATGGGCATTATGCACATAGAATGGGGGCAAGCCGTAATGCTTGCCATCAGTGTGCTGTTGCTGTGGCTTGCCATTTCCAAAAAATTTGAGCCCCTTTTGTTATTGCCTATCGGTTTCGGCGGATTGCTGTCCAATATTCCTGAAGCCGGATTGGCGATGACCGCCTTGGAAAATCTGTTGCATTTAGGTTCGCCTGAGCAAATTGGCGCGATTGCGGCGCATTTGGGGGTGGCAGCAGATCCCGCGGCCATTAAGACCGCACTTACCAGCGTACCTGCTTCGGTGATGAACCAATTGGAAACCATGTCTGTGGATATGGGTTATAGCGCAGGGATTTTAGCCTTGTTCTATAAAGTGGCCATTAGTTATGGCGTAGCTCCGTTGGTGATTTTTATGGGCGTGGGCGCGATGACCGACTTTGGTCCTTTGCTTGCCAATCCCAAAACCTTATTACTTGGTGCAGCGGCACAGTTCGGGATTTTCGCCACCGTATTGGGCGCGTTAGCGTTAAATTATTTCGGGATTATCGAATTTACGTTACCGCAAGCGGCATCCATCGGGATTATCGGGGGCGCAGACGGCCCAACGGCAATTTATTTAACCAGCAAACTGGCCCCTGAGTTATTAGGAGCGATTGCGGTGGCAGCCTATTCTTATATGGCGTTAGTGCCGTTAATCCAACCACCGATTATGAAAGCCTTAACCACAGAAGAAGAACGCAAAATTCGGATGACGCAACTGCGTAATGTGAGCCAAACTGAGAAAATTTGCTTCCCGATTATTTTGCTTTTACTCGTTGGTTTATTATTGCCTGACGCCGCGCCGTTATTGGGGATGTTCTGTTTTGGTAATTTAATGAAAGTCAGCGGCGTGGTCGATCGTTTAAGCGATACCACACAAAACGCGCTCATTAATATCACCACCATTGTGTTGGGCTTATCTGTAGGCTCCAAACTGATTGCAGATAAATTCCTACAACCGCAAACCTTAGGGATTTTATTACTTGGTGTAATTGCCTTTGGGATCGGTACAGGTAGCGGTGTGTTAATGGCGAAATTGATGAACAAATTCAGCAAAAACAAAATCAACCCGCTTATCGGTTCTGCCGGTGTCTCTGCCGTCCCAATGGCAGCACGTGTATCAAATAAAGTGGGCTTAGAAGCCGATAACCAAAACTTCTTACTCATGCACGCCATGGGCCCAAATGTGGCCGGTGTAATTGGCTCTGCTATCGCGGCAGGGGTAATGTTGAAATATGTGGCAGCAATGATGTAACCCGCCATTACCCTTTCGCTGATCGATCAAATCAAAGCGATAAGTAGGCAAAAACAAAAAAACTGAGCTGATATCACTCAAGCTCAGTTTTTTTATTTTTCTTTATATCTTGTGTTAATTAAAAAATTAACGGTATGGTTGATCTAAAGGAATTTCCGCATCCGGTTGTTTTGTGATGCGGTTGCGTAAGTCACGGCGGATCATTTCAATTGACCAGAACCAGAAGATGTGACCTACTAATTCAGAAATGTGTTCGTATAATGGCCATTCTGCAACCGGTGGGGTTAAACCTAAGGCTGGGAATGTGATGTAGTGAACACAGATATTCGCGATAATACCTGCGCCGATACCTTGCCAGAATTTAATTTTCGGGAAGATTTCAGCCACGATACAGTAACCGATCGCAAACACTAATGAGAAAATCATGTGTGTTACACCGATTGAGTTAAACGGATGATCGGCAAAAGTGAATGCGATAGTTTGGTAAGGATCAAGACCAAGGTAATCACGTAAGAAAACAGCCGGTGGGTTTAATACCGCGCGAGAACACACTTCTAATGCTTGTGATGGATCTTGACATGCCGCAACGAATAAATCTAACGGGCTACGTGGTGGAAATGGGTGTTCAGCACCCCATTTTACAAAAGCTGAAATGATACCGGCGATGATACCAACGAAAACTGCAACACCATAACGGCGGCGAGATGTTTCTGTAAATAATGCCATTTTTGGCTCCGAAGTAAAAATATTTAAAAATTTAACCGCGCTTTTTTCAATTGCTTCAAAGTCAATTTTGTAAAGCACGGCACCTTTCCTTACCCAAATCGGGTGAAGTGGGCAGATTTTATGCTCTTGAGCAAAATAGTCAAGAAAAACATATGGGGGTGTTATTGGTCAAAAATATCGCCATCACGCAAAATATGGGCATTGCCTTTGCGGCGTAAAAAGCCACATCGATCGTAATATTCCATCAATTGAACGGTGAGTTTTCGACCAAATTGAAGTTCATCACGTAATTGGTTAACGCTGATTTCACCTTGTGCCTTGAGCATTTCTTTCACGCGTTTAGCATAGGCATAAACCGTCTCCGTTAAAAAGAAACGATCTTTTACAATGGGCATTAAATAGCCCAACTTGCCCGCTTTGTATAAGAAATTACGCATTTGCGTTTCGTCCATTGCTAAGGCGGTGGCAATATCGCGCACCCACAATGGCTGTCCGTTGGCTTGAATAAATTCCCGTAAAACCGCTTTCCAATGTTCACGTTCTTCCGCAGAAAACGCCAATTGATGTTCGGGCAAATGTAACCAACCGCGACTTTGGGCTAATTTGCCTGTTGCCAATAATTCATCCACAAAATAGTAAATTAATTTTTCGGGTTGATTTAGCGCACTCATGCGATACAAACGCGCTTTAGCCACACCGATTTGATCAGGATGTTGCGCGTGATAAAAGCCTAGTGCGGTCAACATTTTCCGGTTTTGTTGGGTTTGATAATCTTGATTAAAACACCAATCTTGGAAACGTATTTGTTGGTTCTGCGTAAGAATTTCGCTTAATTGCTGATCCGTTAATTGTTCAACCCAACGCAAATAGGTCGCGCTGACCGCTTGATCTTGCAAATACAACGCAATCCGTTCTGCCACATTATTGGTTTGGGCTAAATTTGTTACAAAATTTAACCGCACTTCGCTACGTTTATGGCGTTTAGGCGAATGGATTTCCAACACTCGACCGCCGGCAATGAGATGTTTATTGTCGCCACTGCGCAAAATGACTTTATCGCCTACCGTCAAAAAGAAAGGTTTTTCTAATATTATTTCGGCGTAAACCTGTTCATTCGGTTGAGCTGATTTCACATTGAGCAAGCCTAATTTTCCTACACAGCGTGAAGCCGCGTGATAAATATGCACAGACTGATTTTCGCTTAATGGGGTTTCTGCGGTGAGCTGAACAGTAATGCGATCCGTAGGTTCGGGCGGCTGTTCTGCCAATAACCAATCACCGCGTTCAATGCTTGCCCGCTCCAATTCTCCGTGAATATTTAAGGCTAACCGTTGACCCGCTATGCCTTGCTCATTGGGTTGATTTTGAGCGTGAATGGCTTTGATGCGGACTTTTTCGCCTGTGGATAAATAAAGTTCGTCATTCACGCAAACCTTGCCACTAAATGCCGTGCCTGTGACCACCGTGCCTGCGCCTTTGACCGTAAAAATTCGATCAATGGCATAACGGAAAGGTTTGGTACTATCCGCTAAATTCGGTAGTGCGGTCAAAAATTCACGTAATTCCGCAATGCCTTGTTGTGTGGTAGCAGAAGTAACAAAAAACGGTGAATGCGCTAAAAAAGGATAATTTGTCGTGATCTTTGCTTTAAGATCTTCGATTTGTTGCGAACCGGCGCGATCTGACTTAGTGATCACCACGAGAATTTGTGCTAATTGCAATTGACGCAAAATGGCTAAATGCTCTTGGGTTTGTGCTTGAATCCCTTCATCCGCTGCCACAATTAACATCGCATAATGAATTCCCCCAAGCCCCGCTAACATATTTGCCAAGAATTTTTCATGCCCCGGAACGTCAATAAAGCCCAGCACGTTGTCGCCCACGGGTAAGTAGGCATAACCTAAATCAATGGTCATTCCCCGCTTTTTTTCTTCGGGCAAATGGGCGGTGTTTGTGCCGGTTAGGGCTTGCAATAAGGCTGTTTTTCCGTGGTCAACGTGACCGCTTGTGACAATAATCATAGTTCTTCCAACGTTTTCAATAAAGCATCTGTATCCGCAACAGAACGTATATCTAACCAAATTTTACCCTGTTCAACTCGCGCAATCATTGGCGTAGTTAAGGTTTTAAAGCGGGCCAAAAGTGCGGTTAATTTTCCACTCTTTTCGGCAATGGTTACCGCAAGAGAGGGAATTTGCGCCATAGGTTGCGAACCGCTACCGATTTGTGCCGAACTAGCTTCGATTTGCAAGGAATACGCCGAATTTAATTGTTTTTCTAACCGCGCTTTAACCTGTTCCGCTTTATGTTGCAATGTATCAAGAGATTGTGTGAGTAATCGCAAAGTAGGCAATTTTTCCGCGAGTTTTTCGGGTTGAAGATATAAACGTAAAGTCGCTTCTAAACCCGCTAAAATTACTTTATCACAGCGCAAAACGCGTTTTAACGGATGTGCTTGAAGTTGATCAATTAACGTTTTTTTACCGACAATAATACCGGCTTGCACGCCACCCAATAATTTATCCCCCGAAAACGAAATTAAATCCACGCCTTGTACGAGTTTTTCTTGTACAGTTGGCTCTTTAGGAAGATGATATTGGCTTAAATCAACCAACGCGCCACTGCCTAAATCGCTGATGACGGGAATATTGAATTCTTGCCCCAAAGCAACAAGTTCCGCTTCTTCTACCGCAGAAGTAAAACCACAAATTTGGTAGTTACTGCTATGAACTTTCATTAAAAAGGCAGTATTTTCGTTGATTGCGTTGCGATAATCTTTTAAATGGGTACGATTGGTTGTTCCCACTTCCACCAGCGTACAACCTGCTTGTGCCATAATATCGGGAATACGAAATGCACCGCCGATTTCAATGAGTTCGCCACGAGAAATAATCACTTCCTTGCCTTTCGCAAAGGTTGCTAACATCAGCAAAACCGCAGCCGCATTGTTATTCACCACACAAGCCGCTTCCGCTCCCGTCAACGCAAAAATCAAATCGCTAATATAATTATCACGATGACTGCGGCGACCGTCTTCTAAATCATATTCCAGCGCCACATTACCGCCCATTGCCTGCAATGCCGCCTGCTGTGCGCTTTCTGCCCATAAAGCACGCCCAAGGTTGGTATGCAATACAGTACCGGTTAAATTATGTACCGCTTGAATTTGAACTTGGCTTTGTTGGGTTAATTGGCGTTGAATTTCAGTGAACGTGTAGTTAATTTCAGCAAAATAGGGCGGAAGTTGCTGCGTTGATTTAATGGCTTCGCGACCTTGTTCAATGAGTTTTCGACACACATTGACCACGGCGCTATGCCCAAATTCAGCAATAAGTTGTTCGCCTTGCGGCAGTTTGAGTAATTTATCCACAGAAGGCAGTTGGCGAAAAAGTGCGGTCATCATGGCTCTCGTTTTTTGATCTTGTGTTGAAAATAGATGTCATTATATCGCAAAATTTGACCGCACTTAAATAATCGGTTAGAGTAACGTCACCTTTCGGAAGGGCGTCATCTCCGGTGAGGTGGCAGGACTTCAAATCCTGTTGAGGACGCCAGCGTTCTCGGGTGGGTTCGACTCCCATTCCCTTCCGCCACTAAACCTTTCCTGACGTAAACAGAAATCAACATTATTAAACATTTCCCAAATAACAATAAACAGCATAAAGATAATAATAGATACTGAAATACCCTTGTTATAATCCCAAAATGGGACTATACTCAAGGCAAATAACAAAGGTCTAAAAATGCGCATAATATCTACAGCAAAAATTATTGAATATTACAACAAGCACCCTGATGCTGAACAACCACTAAAAGCGTGGGTAGCTGAGGTTAGGAAGGCAAATTGGCAAGATACACACGATATTAAAGCGCAATATGCAAGTGCGAGCTTCCTTTCAAATAGACGCGTTGTATTTAATATTAAAGGAAATGATCACCGCTTAATTGTTGCCGTAGCCTATAAATTAGGTGCGGTTTATATTAAATTCATTGGTACACACGCAGAATATGACAAAATCAATGCGGAAACCGTGGAGCAATAAAAAATGAATATTACACCAATTAGAACAGAACAAGATTATCAACAAGCATTAAAGGCAATTGAACCCTATTTTGATCGCGAAGAAGAGTTAAGTGCAGATGAGTTGGATTATTTTGATATTATGCTTACCTTGATAGAAAACTATGAAAGTAAACATTACCCTATAGAACAGCCCGATCCAATTAGTGCAATTAAATTTAGAATGGAACAAAATGGTTTAACTGTAAAAGACCTAGAACCAATGATAGGGAAATCAAATAGAGTATATGAGATACTCAATAAAACGCGCCCATTGAGCTTAAAAATGATACGAAATATCCACCAACATTTAGGCATTAGCGCGGATATATTAATTCAAACACATTAATAACTAAGCCGTGAATAACTACGGCTTTTTTATTGGCAATTATCTCTAAAATCACATCAAATTTTGTGATCTCCATTCCAAAACCCACGTTTGCGCATTTCTTTTTTTGCTATTCTCACTATAGTTAACGAAAAAACCGAGTAAGAAATGAATATTTTTGGATTTCGTTGTGTGCATTGCCAAGATCAGTTAGCGGTTGCTTCTCACGGGCTTTGTTGTCGTTGCAATCGTCTTGTTCAATCTCGCGCATATTGTGGAAAGTGCGGTGCAGAATTGCCACAAAATGCGATGATATGTGGGCAATGTTTGCGTCACGAGCCAAGTTGGGATCGTTTGGTGATGGCGGGGCGTTATAACGAACCTTTGTCAACTTTAATTCATCGTTTTAAATTTCAACAGGCTTTTTGGCTTGATCGTACCTTGGCGCGGTTGCTGTTGTTGGCAGTGATGAAAGCAAGACGGGAACATGGGTTAACCTTGCCCGATGTGCTTATTCCTGTGCCATTACATCATTTTCGTCAGTGGAGGCGGGGCTATAATCAGGCTGATTTAATTGCAGGTTGGTTATCGAAATGGCTCAAAATGCCTTGTGAAAACAATTTGTTAGTACGTGCTAAGCATACCCCCACACAACGTGGGTTAACCGCAAAAGCGCGCCGTCAAAACTTGAAAAATGCTTTTCGGGTAAAAAGGAAAATCCCCCATCAACGAATCGCGTTAATTGATGATGTGATTACAACGGGTTCCACATTAAATGAAATCGCAAAATTATTACGAAAACAGGGCGTGCAGGAAATCCAAGTGTGGGGATTAGCAAAAACCTAGGGCTATTTTTGACGGAAAAAGGCTAATATCCGTTTAATCGCTTGCTCTCTAATGGCATCTCGCTCAAAAAGAATTTCGTGTTTAGCATGGGAGATGATGTCCATTTCGCCTTTCGGCAAAAGTGCGGTGAGTTTTTCGAGATTTTTATTTGAGACGATACGATCGCGTTCTGACTGAAAAATCAGCACGGGAATTTCAATGCGCGGTAAAATTTTAGGCAATCCTTTAATGGCATTTAAACAAAGATGAACCCAGCGAAAAGTTGGGCCGCCAAGATGCAATTCGGGGAATTTACGATTCACGCGGTTCATCCATTTCATCCGCGTTTTACAATGGCTCAGTTCGTTATTATCTAAATCCGCAGGTTTATAGGAAGTTTTGCCAAACACATAGCGAGAACCTTGCCCAAATAAATTCATGGCTGCCAGAACAAGCTGATCGCGGATGGGGCTTTTAAGTGGTGCACCAAAAAAGGGCGCAGAAAGCACCGCACGTTTAATGTGGTGATCATAATTGGCGAGATAATAACTCGAAATCAGCGCGCCAAGGGAATGGGCAACAATATATTGTGCTTTGTAATCATAAAGTGCGGTGGCGTGCGCGATAATTTTTGCCATATCATCCGTATAAAAACGAAATTCATCCAAATGACCTTTGTCGGGATCTTGCAATAATCGCTGCGAATAACCTTGTCCGCGGTGATCAAACAGCAGCACGTCATAACCGCTCAAGAAAAAATCATAAGCCAGCTCAGTCCATTTCAAAAGATTTTCCGCCCGACCATTAACTAACACCACCAATTGGCGTTGTTGGGGTTCTTCGTGTGCGATGTGTCGATAAGCCAGTCGGCAATTATTTTTGCCTTGCAAATGTTGAATCGGAAATTGTTCCACAAAGGGTTGCAGTTGGCTTAGGGCAAATCGATGAAAATGGGGTTCGCGAGTCATGGATTAGTCTTGTACAAAAATGCTGAAATTCCTTATGGTTCGACAAGCTCACCAACCGTCATTTCAGCTCATAATCGAATAATACAAAAGTGCGGTCAATTTAACCGCACTTTCACCGGTTTAGCTTACACTAATTGTTTTAAAATACGGCGTACCGGTTCTGCCGCGCCCCATAATAATTGGTCACCCACGGTAAAGGCTGCCAAATATTCAGGACCCATTGCTAATTTACGTAAACGCCCCACCGGTACGCTTAATGTGCCCGTCACTTTCGCCGGGGTTAATTCACGTAATGTGGTTTCTTTGTCATTTGGAATCACTTTTACCCATTCGTTGTGAGCCGCAATGATTTGTTCAATTTCCGCTAATGGAATGTCTTTTTTGAGTTTAATGGTGAACGCTTGGCTGTGGCAGCGCAATGCACCGATACGCACACATAAACCATCTACAGGAATTGGGTTGTCGCTTAAACCTAAAATCTTGTTGGTTTCTGCATAACCTTTCCACTCTTCTTTGGTTTGTCCTGTTTCCGGTAATAATTTGTCAATCCAAGGAATTAAGCTACCGCCTAATGCCGCACCAAAGTTTTCTGTTGGGAAATCTTCTGCACGCATTTTCGCTGTCACTTTACGCTCAATCTCTAGAATTGAAGACGCCGGATCCGCCAATTCTGCTTGCACCGCATTTTCTAATTGACCCATTTGGCTTAATAATTCACGCATATTTTTCGCGCCGGCACCTGAAGCCGCTTGGTAAGTGGCAACAGAAATCCATTCCACTAAATCTTTCTCGAAAAGACCACCAATCGCCATTAGCATTAAACTCACGGTACAGTTACCGCCCACGAAAGTTTTAATGCCGTTTTTTAAGCCTTCTGAAATAACGTGTTGGTTAACCGGGTCTAACACGATAATCGCGTCTTTTTCCATACGTAATGCAGAAGCTGCATCCACCCAATAGCCGTCCCAACCTGTGGCTTTTAATTTTGGATAAACTTCGTTGGTGTAGTCGCCGCCTTGGCAGGTTACGATCACATCTAATTTTTTGAGTTCTTCAATGTCGAAAGCGTTTTTTAATTCACCTGCGTCTTTACCACCAAACACCGGGGCTTTTTGACCTGCTTGTGAAGTGGTGAAGAAAATAGGGTTAATGTTCGCAAAATCGTTTTCCTGAACCATGCGATCCATTAAAACGGAACCCACCATACCGCGCCAACCGATAAAACCGACATTTTTCATATTTTATTCCTTTTGTTGTGTTTGAATTGAGATAGCTCTAATTAATTACAGAACAATCAAATAAAATCAAGTCCAATCTCATAAAAAAATAAAAAAAATGATGAAAACCTGAAATAACGCAAATTTTCATCATCCTTTTTTAAATTTTTTATTTTTCCAACAAGCGAATATGTCGAGTTGCCGCAATCCACGCAGAAATATAGCCTGCAATGGCACAGAGAATAAATAGGAAGATTATCTCACCAAAATCTAATCCGCCCACATCAAAATTAACCGCAAAAATATCTGTCACATATTTGACCGCACTTGTGAAATAGCCCACCAGCAACGCACTGAAGAAACAGGCAAAAAATGCGCCTAACACGCCATAAATCATCCCTGTCCACAAAAATGGGCGTAAAATAAATTGTTCCGTGGCACCCAATAATTTCATTACTTGAATATTGGCTTGACTGCTGTAAACATCAGAACGGATACTGTTGCCAATCACCAAAAATACCGCGCACATCATTAACACCGTACAGAAAATCGCAATATGAGCAATTAACCAAGATAATGCCGCTAATTTTTCCAACCAGTCATTATCCATTCTCACTTCTTCTACGCCTTTAATTTTCATCAAACCTTGATAAAGCTCTTGGCGTTTTTCCGAAGGCTGGAAGGCTTTGGTTGGGGTAATCATCACCACTGCAGGCAACGGATTATCATCCAATACATCCAACTCTTCACCAAAACCTGACCAGTTTTTAAATTCCTTGAGACTTTGTTGGCGAGAAACATAATTCAGGGTTTCAATCCCCTCTTGTTCCCGAATTCTATCCACTACGGTGTTGGCATCTTCTTCCGTGAGATTTTTATGCAAATAAACCGTCAATTCACTTTCAGGATAAAATTGCGTAGTGGCTTGATGAATATTTTTCCAAAGTAAAAAACTCACCGTAGGTATTGTTAAAGAAACCGCAATCACTAACACCGTTAATAAAGTCGCATATTTCTTTTTGATTAGAACCGCCCAAACATCTCGTAATACATAATGCATTTGTACCCAAAACGGTGCTTTTTGTAATGAACTCATGAAAACTTTCCCCAATTTATGCCCAATTAACGTAAATGTCCTTGCTCTAAGACTAAACAAGGCTTCGGTTTCTGATTAATTAACCCCACATCATGAGTGGCAATTAATACCGTCATCCCCATACGATTAAAATCTTCAAACAAATTAAAAATATCTAAAGACAAGGCATTATCTAAGTTACCCGTGGGTTCATCAGCTAACAATAATTGTGGCTTATGTACCACCGCACGAGCAATATCCACTCGTTGTTGCTCACCGCCTGAAAGATGAATCGGCGCATGATTTGCGCGATCATATAACCCCACGCGATCTAAAGCGGAAAGTGCGCGCTCTCTTGCGGTTTTAGGATGCATCCCATTAATAATCAACGGCAACGCCACATTATCTACAATGGAACGATCGGATAATAAACGATAATCTTGATGTACCATACCGATTTGACGGCGTAAAAATGGCAATTCATAGTGGGATAAACGCGTAATATCATGACCATTAAACCAAATACTGCCACCATTCGCACGTTCCATTCCCATAATCAGTTTTAACAACGTACTTTTACCCGCGCCGGAATGTCCGGTCAAATAGGTCATACTGCCTACCGGCAAATGGAATGACAACCCTTGCAACGCAGGTTTACCCCCTAAATAGGCTTTACTGACATTTTCAAAATGTATCATCTTCTTTTCTCTATTTATTCAAAAACTCTGTTCATTATACAGAAAAGCACGGCTCAATACAGGGCTTACCTGTTGTAAATAAACTCTGCGCAACAAGGTATTATTGCGCTGGGAAGAATGGGAAGAAAATCGGTAATAACACCATACTGATTGCGATAATAATCAAAATCAACGGTAAGCCAACCTTAGCGTAATCTGCAAAACGGTAACGCCCCACAGATAAAATCATGGTATTAGCCGGCGTACCAATTGGTGTAGCAAAGGCACAAGATGACCCCACCACCACTGCCATTAATACGGCTCGAGGATCAGCACCTAAGGTATTCGCAATAGAAAGACCGATAGGAGCAAGCAAGGCTGCTGTCGCCGTATTGGACATAAAATTCGTCAACACACAGCTTAATAATAAAATGGTTAACAATAGCACATAAGAATTGGGGTGAGCGCCCAGCCAACCAATAATCGTGTGCGCAATCTCCGCGCCGGCACCGGTGACTTTCAAGGCTTCCGCAAGGGCAAGGGTTCCTGCGAATAAGAAAATCACTTGACTATCAATGGCTTCATAGGCTTGTTTTTCCGTAATTACACGTAAAATCACCAAAATTAACGCGCCCACACAAGCAGAAAGATAGAGTTTAATCCCGATCACATCTTCAAACACCATAGCAAAGAGAGTCGCTAATAACACCGCAAAAGACGTCCATTGTTTCCATTTGGGAATATGGTTATGGTGATTATGGAATACGTGTACATCGTCTTCGTCAAAACCTACATTTTCCGTTTTTGGCAGCAAGCGAAAGCCAATAAACGTAAAAAATAAAACCCCGGCGATTAACATCGGCACACCGATTTTGGCATATTCAAAGAAACCAAATTTATACCCGGCACCTTCTAACACCCCTTGAATAACTAAGTTATTCGGTGAACCAATCAACGACAGGTTACCACCTAAAGTCGAAGCAAATGCCATTGGCATTAACAAACGAGAGCGCGCAAAACCGGATTTAACCGTAATCCCCAAAATGACCGGAATCAAAATCGCTGCCGTTCCTGTATTAGATAACACCCCAGACATTACCCCGGTAATGACCATAAGCACAATCATCAATTTCAATTCGCTACTCGCAAATTTTGTGACCACGCCACCGATCTTATTCGCCATCCCCGTCTCAAATAAGGCACCGCCAATAATAAACATCGCCGCAAATAAAATCACATTGGTATCCACAAAGCCCAAAAAGGCTTCTTTTTGTGGCAACACACCGGTTAGGGACAACCCTACACAAACAATCATCGCTGTCACGGCAAGAGGTAATTTTTCCCACGCAAACATAATTACAGCAAAAACGAGAAAGCACAGGGTAATAACACTTGGGGTCATAAACATCTCCAATCAATAAAAAACGGCGCATTATAGCCCATAACCAAGCAAAGGAGGGAAGTTTTGAATAAAAAAGATGAAGTTAGGGTGAAAAATATTTCACCCTAACACACCTTCATCTAGGATAATTTTCTCAATTTCGCATAATAAAATCCATCACCGCCATTTTCGGTAGGAATAAACTGAAAACCGACCGCACTTTTATCTTGGGTAAATGGTAAAGGTTCCAATTTCGCATTAGGGGTTTCCGCTAAGAAACGGGCAATTTGCCGGCTATTCTCTTCAGGCAAAACAGAACAAGTAGCATACAACAACACGCCATTCGGTTTTAAAGTTGCCCAAAGTGCAGTTAAAATTTGGCGTTGTAATGTCACCAGTTGATCAATATCTCTTTCTTGTCGTAACCATTTGATATCAGGATGACGGCGGATAACGCCGGTGGCGGAACAAGGCGCATCAAGTAAAATACGATCAAATTGCACCGCACTTTTTCGCCCTACAATTTGCTCTGCCGCCTGTGGCAACCAGTTTTCAGGTTGCGTGGCATCGCCACAAATCACCACGGCTTTTTGCTTTAACCGTGCTAGATTTTCATGTACACGCTTCAAGCGACTTTCTTCCACATCTAACGCCACCACTTTAGCCGCCGGGGCTTGTTCTAAAA
>NZ_CAMEFX010000007.1 GCF_945915845.1 uncultured Actinobacillus sp.
CAATAATTTCTGTCTCAATTCTTTTAATATTCTCTTCTCTGAAATTTCTATTCATAAAAATATGAAGTAGATCCCAAATTTAATGATTGGCTATTTATTAAGCGCAGTTCGTGTGTTATAAATACAATAATGACACTTTTTATTACCCTATATTTAGAGTTTAGAATAAAAATGATAGTGAGATTTTGCGATGAGTCATAGCATTTGTAATAAGTTAAAACAGCATTTTAGCAAGCATCCTTGTTGTTGCATTGCTCTACTTATCCCTTTTATACCCTATATTTTATGGGTATCTTTTTTCTATGACATGATTTTAGCAGAAATCATTACTCCTTACCGTTGTGATATGTGGAAAGGCAAAGAAGTAGAAGTTTTTTTAACACCCGAAGAATGGCGAAAGTTATCGGGTGTCAATGAATCATTAAAAGATACTGAGTGGATATATTATCCAATTACTGAAGGAAAGGCAGAAAAAGATCCTTTTTTTATAAAAAATCAAGGTTTGTACCAACCAGAAATGGACTTTAATGGAAATAAACATTTTCTAATCGCAGTAAATAGCAAATATCCCTACTTGAATAAGTATACATACATTAATACAACAAAGATGTTTGGTCATAATACATTTATTTTATACGATCAAAAACTGCAGAAAATTATTGTTCAATATAATGATATTGAAGGATATCTTAAAAATCATTTTTTCTCTGGTCGTTTCCCTTGTAATGAAAATAGCATTTCAGAGTCTAATAAGTTATTAAAGACATATTTAAACTAAATTTAGGAGAAATGTAAATGTCTAATGATAATATGGCTTTATTAGCAGCCGCTTCATATGCTGATTTTAAAAATATTAAAAACCCTGATGAACTTCAGGATGTATTAAAAGAAGAAATGCCTGCTACACAGGCTGAAAAGTTTATTGATACCTATGAAATACTTGCTCATAAACCAAATAAAGAAAAGAGTAATATACTATGAAAAAAAAGATAATATCTATATTTCTGGCTTTTACTGTTGCTACATTTGTGGTCACATATCCTTCTTCTTATATAATTCTTTATGTTTTAGGTAAAATGTCAATTGCCTACTTTGAACAAATAATATTCCCAACTAAAAGAATAAAAGTTTTAAATCATAATGGATTTATTCTTGAAAAGAACGTCTGTATTCCATACAAAAGTTTATTTGGTAATTATACAATTGATGTCAATCTAAAAGATGAGTCAATAAAGCCATTTGAAACTAAAAAAAATTTATTAAATGAATTTGATATACATGTATCAATATATAATAGTGATAATAATTTATTATTTTATGATACCCCATCAAAAATTCGTGATAAATCTAGGAATACGTATTACTCTGTAACATTAAACGAATATACTCTCCCCAAGGCTGGATGTTATAAATTTAACATCAGAGGAATAAGTAAAAATAAATATGAAGACAAATATAAGCATTTACATTTCACTATATTTATAACACATTACGTATTTTGATTTAAGTTTTTATAGGGGATTACAATGAAAAATTACACTCTAGAAGTTAAAGTCGCTGAGAAAGGAACTTTATATCAAGGAAGAGAAATGTCTACTTTTGGGCATATGTACTATGTGTTAGTAGATCAGCTTGGCAATAGAAAAAGCTTTGGTTGGGGACCAGGAAGTGATAAAACATTAGGAGGAGAAAACAACATTCTAGAAACTGATGATACGGATTATTCAGAAACCAAAGATGGAAAGATCCATACTATAAAATTCAATATTACAGAGAAACTGTAGTGGTACACTAATCCCGCAGTCCTCAATAGGTGGTAAAATTAAACCCAAAATGAGGATATAAAAATGCGAAGACCTAGAAGAACCTTTAGTGCAGAATTTAAAGCTGAAGCAGTAAAATTGATTACCGATCGTAAATATTCTATTGCACAAGCTTGCAAAGAACTCGACATTGGTGAAACCGCGTTGCGTCGCTGGGTAAGTCAAGTTCAGGCTGAATGTCAGGGTTATGTATTGCCGGGCTCAAAGCCAATTAGCCCTGAGCAACAACGCATTCGAGAGTTAGAAAACCGTATCAAAGAGCTGGAAGAGGATAAAGAAATTCTAAAAAAGGCTACAGCGATTTTAATGTCTCTCGAGAACAGCGATACCAAGCGGTCACGACGTTAAAATCGCGCAGCATTAAGCGTTTATGCACGTTATTTGGTGTATCAGAAAGTGCCTATTACGCGCGTTTGAAGCGGCCAAAAACCGTGAAAAAACACACCGCACTTGCGATTGAAATCAAGCTCATTTTTGAGGCAAGCCGTCAATCTGCAGGCAAGCGAACGGTTCAATCAGGTTTGAGACAAAAAGGGATTCGAGCCGGTCTGCCGCTGATTCGTAATTTAATGATTCAACAGGGATTATTTAGCAAACAGCCACAAAAATGGTATAACCGAAATAAAGAAACCGGGCAAGTTTTTGCTAATCACTTGAACCGCGAATTTACCCCAACGCCACAAAAGACGGTGCTTTGTGGCGACACGACGTACATTAAAGTCAATGGTGTTTGGTGCTATTTGGCAGTGGTGATTAACCTGTTAAACCGTCAAGTTGTCGGTTGGAAACTGAGTCGATACCACGATGCGCAATTGGTTGTCGATGCGTTAAATCATGCTATGTTGCAGACCAAACGCACAAAAACGATGTTGTTCCACTCAGACCAAGGCAGTATTTATGGGAGCAAGCAATTTACCCAATGCGTGCAAAAACACAAACTAACGCAAAGCATGAGCCGACGGGGCAACTGCTGGGACAATGCGCCAATGGAGCGTTGGTTTAGAAGTTTTAAGTATGAATGGATGGCCTATGGTGGCTATGCTGATTTTGAAAGTGCGGTCAAAGATGTGAGAGATTATGTGGTGTATTACAACCACACTCGCCCACATAGCTATAATCAAGGCTTGCCCCCGATGTTAGCTGAAAAAACTTATCGGGGACTGTTGAATTAGTTGATCACTACAAACAATATAAAATACTTATTGAACATGGAAATAATCCATTTCATAACCGTTTATTTGATTATAATTATGATTTGCTTAGTAATAATTGTGTTGATTATGTATTCGTTGGATTACATAAAGCAGGTCTAAACCCTTATGCCTATGAAGGAAAATTAGTCCCATCTGCCAATGTAGATGTTGTCAATAATTTTAAAGAAAATAGATTTATAGTACCGTTAACTTCATATGGTATTTACTTAAAACAAACTGAAATATTAAATCAAGTAAATAAAAAAACAAAGGCACTTAATGAAAATAAAGCAAAAAATAAATTTTCTCTTCCCTCTTTACCCGAAATAAACAAAGAGAAAAACCAAAACTTTGACCATTTTTCTATTACGAAGAAATTATCATTAGGCTTTAATAAAGATGCGTTAAATAATAGTACAAAAACTTCAGATTTAGCTGCTTCATCAATTATTACTGATGATACTAGAATAGCGAACCATAATCCTGTGATTTTAAAATCCATTGATATTGCAAATTATGTGATTTCCAATCTCCCTGGAAGCAATCAGGCGAACAACGTTAAATTAAACCGTACACAGGGTAAGCCTTTTAAAATTGCCATCGATCCTCTTATTCTCGATCTCAATGGGGATGGCGTGCGGGCTGTAAGCTACAACGAAAAACCCGTATTGTTTGATATTGATAATGATGGTGGCTCGCTAGAAGAAACTGGTTGGTTGAGCCAGCAAGATGGTTTGCTTGTTAAGGATTTAAATAATAATGGCAAAATTGACAATATGTCTGAAGTGTTCTCTGAATACTATGCTGGCAAAGCAGGACGTAATGGCGAAACAGGGGAAAAGCGTTTTGCTAATGGGTTTGAAGCATTAAAAAGTTTAGACAGTAATAAAGATAATATTTTTGATAGCAAAGATAAGGATTTTAATACGCTGCGTGTGTGGCAAGACGCTAACCATAATGGCATTACAGACGCTGGAGAGTTAAAAACCTTATCTAGCTTGAAAATCAGCGCAATTGACCTGGCTTACCAAAACGCAGGTGGGCAACTCTTCTTTGGCAATGAGTTATTAGCAAAAGGATATTTCACTCGAAATGGCAAAAAGCACGAAGCCGCAGCGGTGAACTTTTTAGCTAACCCAAGGGGGCATACCATCACGAATGTAAGTGGCGGTAAAAAAACAGTTACCGAAGCAGCCGGTGTGTTAGACAGAACGAGCAGTTTTACAGCCGAAGGTAATCAGGCTCGCACCTTAGAGGTGAAAAAGCTAGGTGTAATAAATATTCAAGCGGGAGATGGTAATGACACCCTACGAGGCGATGAGAAAGATAACTGGCTTGCTGGTGGAGGTGGTGCAGACACCTTCTTTGGTGGAGATGGTAATGATGTATTGCTGATTGATGGTGATGATTTACCAGAAAATATTCACGGCGGTAAAGGTGATGATATTGTTCAAGTTGTTGGTAATAAGGGCGTAAACTTAGACCTTGGTGTAGCTGAAATTGAAATTGCTCACGGTGGAGGTGGCAATGATGCGTTTGTGTCTTCAGGTAATAGCTCAGTATTTGTGCGTGGTGGTGATGGTAATGATGTGATTGTGGGCAGTATTGCCAATGATGCATTGTCGGGTGAAAACGGTGATGATTTTATTTCAGGCAATGGCGGTAAAGATTTAATCCGAGGACACCGAGGAAATGACCGCTTATTTGGTGATGATGGTAATGATGTCATTTTTGGTGGTTCTGACGATGATATGCTATACGGTGGCGAAGGGGATGATACCTTAGTTGGTGAAGGTGGCGATGATTATCTTGATGGCGGAGAGGGTAAAGACACCGCTGAGTTTTCAGGTGATTTTGCTGACTATAAAATTACCAAAATGGGAGATGGTTTATTAATTAGTGATACCAGACAAGGGCGGGATGGTACTGATTTCTTACGTAATATTGAACTGCTGAATTTTAAAGATATTACAAACTATGCTGCCCCTACTGTAAATTCAGAATGGGACAATCCAACACCTGTAGAAGATATTCTCTATCAAGATAGCAAAGGACAACGTTTTGATGGTTCACGTCCGTATATCATTAAGCAATCTCAATTGCTTAAAAATGATATTGATTTACAGGGCGATAAAATCATCATTTATCAAGCATCAAATATCAGGGGTGGCTCTCTTAAAGTATTACCTAATGGTGATATTGAGTTTACACCAACAAAAGGATTTAAAGGCATTGCAAGTTTTGAATACGCTATAGAGGATTCAAAAGGAGTTAAAGCGATCCAAACTGCTGGTGGCGGCGAGTTAAAAGGTAAAGTATATCTTGTACCACCATCATTACCTTCCGATCCTGATGTCATTCGACAATATTATTTGGAAGCAGATAATATTTCATCTGTATGGAATCATTATACTGGTAAAAATATTCGTATTGGGCAGTTTGAGCCAAGTGGTCCATTTTCTGTTGCAGAAGAAGTTGCAGATTATCGACACCCCGAATTACGTAATAAGATCGATAAAAAGTGGTTACATGACTACGAATATAAACGTCAAGAAGAGAATAAAGTCTTCAGTAAGCATGCTACAGAAGTTGCGGGTATTATGGTTGCCGAACGTAATGGGGAAGGTGGCGTTGGTGTTGCTTATGATGCCACGGTAGCAAGCTATTGGGTTGGAGCAAATGTTTCTAGTTTGGATCAGATGAAAAACTATGATATTGCGAACCATAGTTGGGGTCATACTCAAAACTTTAAACAACAAATTAATTTTTCCGATAAAAGCAAAACAATTTTTGATATCTATAAACCCGCGTTGACAGATGGACGCAATGGTTTGGGGACTGTTATTGTCAACTCCGCAGGCAATGATAGACAAAAAGGCGGCAATACTAATTATTCTGAATTGACGAATGTTAGATACGGTATTGCGGTGGCTTCAGCTGAACTCAATCGGCAATTTGAGACAAAAATTGCTTCCTATTCAAATCAGGGGGCAAGTGTTTTGGTGACAGCCCATGGCTCTGATGCCTATTCAAGTTCTCGTGAAATTGTGAACGAAAATGGTTCAACATTAGGTCAGGAGTACGCTCGTAACAATGGAACAAGTTTCTCTGCACCTATTGTTTCAGGTGTAATTGCACTAATGCTCGAAGCAAATCCTTACCTCGGATATCGTGATATTCAAGAAATTCTTGCACTCACCGCAACAACAAAAGGAGTAACAGATAGTCAGTGGCAACGTAATGGCGCTAAGAACTGGAATGGAACGGGTATGCATATCAGTCACGATTACGGTTATGGTGTCATAGATGCTCAAGCAGCGGTAAGATTAGCTCAAGATTGGAATACTCAACATACTTATGAAAATGAAGTAAGATTAGAGGATGTCTATAAATCAGGGAAAGTTAATCAGGCTATAACAGATAATAACGGCAGACAATTTTCGGTAGACGTTTCGAATTTTTCCATGTTACTCGAAAATGTAGCAGTTAAAGTCAATCTGACACATACCAGAGCCAGTGATTTAATTATTAAATTAATTTCTCCGTCAGGCACAGAATCTATCTTAATGAATAGACCTGGAAAAGATCCTAAAGATGACAATGCGATAGGAGATATTAAATTTGGGGAGTCATCCACATTAAATTACATATTCAATACCGCCTTATTAAAAGGAGAGAATCCTAATGGGCAATGGAAATTACAAGTTTTTGATGTTGCTACAGGAAGCACGGGAACGTTACATGATTGGTCATTGAGTTTCTATGGACGGGCTTATGGAGCTGGTGATACTTATGTATATACGGATGAGTTCCATAACAACCAAACGGTCGATACATTGAATGATACGAATGGTGGAATAGACACTATTAATGCGGCTGCTATGGATGGTGTTATTGAAGTAAATCTCTCAACAGGCAAAGCTGATTTAGCAGGAAAAGCGTTGACAATTACAAATCCTCAACAGATAGAAAATGTGACAGGAGGAGATTACAACGATAAACTCACTGGAAATAATGCTGCTAATATACTTATTGGTGGGCGAGGCCATGATACCCTAGTTGGTTTACAGGGTAATGATGTTCTAGTGGGAGGTCTAGGCAATAATACATTGACAGGAGAGCAGGGAAATGACACTTTCATTATTGAGAAGAAATTAAATAGTCAGGATGTGATTACTGATTTTAGCGTGGGTACTGATCGTTTAGTCTTTACTGGATTTGAATCCTTTAATTTATCTAAACAGCAGCAGGGGAATGACACCCTTATTTCTTTAGGCAATGGCCAAACAGTTCGACTGAATAATGTACAAGCTAATAGATTAACTAATAACAATATTGTGGTAACTACAGAGGTGTTTAAGCCTTATTGGCTAAATCAAGCTGGTGGCTATGGATTCTCGAATGATAATGCTGAAGTTGCTCTACCTGATTTTGGTGTGGCTTTCTGGGGAACAGAAGGTGAAGATCGCCTGTTCGGGGGTAATGGTGATGATATCCTTCGAGGGGGAAGAGGTAATGATGTCATCGTCGGTGAGCATTCTGCGGATTCTGCCACAGGTGGCAATGATACACTATACGGTAATGATGGTGATGATCGTATTTTAGGTGGCGGAGGTAACGATACGCTCTATGGTGGAGCTGGCTCTGACTATCTTGGTGGTGGTGCAGGTAATGATGTTTTGTACTTAGAAGGTGATGATGCGGCACTATCATCAACTTATCGTAACCAACAATATAGGACACTAAATCAATACAATAATGTTGAGTTCAGTTGGGCAAGAGCAGAAGGTGGTAAGGGAAGTGATAGATTTGTTGTAGTTAAAGACACGTCTCCAAACGCATCTAAAGGACTGTTGAAGAATCTCATTTGGGATTTTGATATCAATGACAAAAATGAGAAAATTGATATTTCTCAGTTTAAAGGTGTGACTACTATCAACTTTTATGGATTTAGCGTTAATAATGAACAATATACAAGAATCTGGCTAGGTGAGCCTAAAGCAGGTACACAATATGTGACAGTAAAAGGCATTAGACCTGATCAGTTGAAAGCTGAGATGTTTATCTTTTCCAAAGAACAAGCAGAATTACCTCAATTAGTTCATACCATTGTTGGAACTAATGGTAACGATACTCTAAAAGGAAATGCGATAGGTAATCTGATAGATGGACGATCAGGTGCTGATAGTATGTCCGGTGAGTTTGGCGATGATACCTATATTGTTGATAATGTAGGTGATAAAGTGTTAGAAATTAAAGATGGAGGATACGATATCGTCAAATCTTCTGCCAGTTATACATTGTCTAACTATGTTGAAGAGATTCAATTAATGGGTAATGCTGCAATTGATGCTATTGGAAATAACGAAAATAATCGTCTAGTAGGTAATTCAGGTAATAATAGACTGGATGGCAAGGCTGGGTTTGATACAATGATTGGGGGGTTGGGTAATGATACCTATGTCGTTGATTCTCATCTTGATAAAGTGGTTGAGAAAGTTGATCAGGGGACTGACACTGTTATTTCATCGGTATCTTATACCTTACCAGAAAATGTAGAGCATGTAGAGTTAATTGGTAATGCACATGTTTCTGCAACAGGAAATGATGTCAATAATTCTCTTACAGGCAATTCGGGAAATAACCGATTGATTGGCTATGGAGGTAATGATTCCCTAAATGGTATGGGCGGAAATGACTTCTTAATGGGAGGAGCAGGAAATGACACTTATCATTTTAAGAGAGGGGACGGTATTGATACCATTTACGATGAACAAGGCAATGACACGTTACGTTTTACTAATATAAATCATAATCAACTTTGGTTCCGTAAATTAAACGTGGATTTAGAAGTCAGTGTTATTGGTACTCAGGATAAAGTAGTCATTTCTGATTGGTATGGTAAGAATTATAAAGTAGAAAATTTTGCAGCTGCAAATAATAAGTCTTTAAACCATGCTAGTGTAGATAAACTGGTCAGTGCAATGGCAGTTTTTTCCCCACCATCAGCAGGACAGATTTCATTACCACAGGCAGTCAATACAAAATTAGAGCCAATTCTAGCTGCTAATTGGACATAAATTTTATTAATTATTTAAAGCTTCACGGTGTTCTCGAAAAATATTGTGAAGCTTTTTGTTTAAATAGTAGGATATAGTATGGATACACAGGACTTAGCACTTTCAAGTTTAGCAATATTTTCTCAGCTACATAGTATTCCTTTTAATATTGAACAAATAAAACATAAATTTGCTATACAGGAAGTGATGACCAAGACACAATTGTTATTAGCTGCAAAAGATATAGGGTTTAAAGTTAAAGCCAGTAAGAAAGAAAAATCGCGTTTAGCTTTATTGCATTTGCCGATCTTGGTCTGGTGTGATGATGGTAAACATTTCATCCTAGCTAAAGTGGATACTGAAAATCAACGTTACTTGATCCATGATTTGGAAACAAATCAGCCCATCGTTTTGTCGGATAACGAATTTACCAAGCGTTACTCTGGTGAGATTATCCAATTTACCTCTCGAGCAAATATCGCTGGGCAGCTTGCTAAATTTGATTTTACTTGGTTCATACCTGCTATTGTCAAGTATCGAAGAATTTTCTTAGAGGTACTCTTTATATCAATTATCTTGCAAGTCTTTGCATTGGTAACACCACTATTTTTCCAAGTTGTGATGGACAAGGTTTTAGTTCATCAAGGGTTTAGCACGTTAAATGTTGTTGCAGTGGCTTTGTGTGTTGTGATTTTTTTTGAAGTTTTACTTTCAGCTATTCGTACTTATGTATTTTCTCATACTACCAGTCGAATAGATGTTGAGCTCGGTGCAAGATTATTCCGACATTTACTTGCTCTCCCAATTGCCTATTTTGAAGCTCGACGCGTTGGGGATACTGTCGCAAGAGTAAGAGAACTAGAGCAAATACGTACTTTTTTAACAGGGCAAGCTTTAACTTCAGTGTTGGATTTGCTTTTTTCTTTCATTTTCCTTGCAGTAATGTGGTATTACAGTGTTTGGCTAACATTAGTTGTGCTTATTTCGCTTCCTTGCTATGCGATCTGGTCTGCATTTATTAGCCCAATACTACGTAGACGTCTGAATGAAAAATTCGCTCGTAACGCAGATAATCAAGCCTTTTTAGTGGAGTCAGTAGCTGCTATGGGAACCATTAAATCTATGGCGGTTGTTCCACAAATGACAGAGCACTGGGATAAACAATTATCTGGTTATGTACAATCGAGTTTTAAAGTTACAAAAATTGCAACGATTGGTCAACATGGTATACAACTCATCCAAAAATTGGTAATGGTCATTAATTTATGGTTGGGAGCACATCTAGTAATTACTGGAGAACTTACTGTTGGGCAGCTTATTGCTTTTAATATGTTGGCAAGCCAAGTTGCATCTCCCGTAATTAGGCTAGCTCAGTTTTGGCAAGACTTTCAGCAAGTTGGTATTTCAGTAAGTCGTTTAGGTGATATCTTGAATACACCGACAGAAAATTCTCAAAACAAATTGGTTCCACCTGAAATTAAAGGTGATATTACATTTAAAGACGTTACTTTTCGTTATCGCCCAGAAGGAAAAAATGTTATAAATGATGTTTCTTTATCCATTGGTGCAGGAGAGATCATTGGGATTGTTGGTCGTTCTGGATCGGGTAAAAGTACCTTGACTAAATTGATTCAGCGTATGTATACCCCTTCTCAAGGAAATATTTTTATTGATGGTAACGATATTGCATTAGTAGAGCCATCTTGGCTACGTCGTCAAATTGGTGTTGTTTTGCAAGATAATATTTTACTGAATCGCTCTATTCGAGATAACATTGCATTAAGTTCCCCCTCAATATCAATAGAACATGTTATGCATGTTGCAAAGCTGGCTGGCGCACATGAATTTATATCTCAGTTACCTGAAGGCTATGATACGTTAGTTGGTGAGCATGGCACTAATTTATCGGGGGGACAGAAGCAACGCATTGCTATTGCTCGTGCGTTAGTTAATGACCCTAGAATCTTGATTTTTGATGAGGCGACCAGTGCACTTGATTATGAGTCAGAGCACATTCTTATGAAGAATATGCAATGTATTTGTCGCAATAGGACAGTAATTATCATTGCACATCGTCTCTCTACGGTTAATCAAGCCAATCGAATTATTGTAATGGATAAAGGCGCAATTATTGAGCAAGGTAATCATCAATCGCTACTTGCAGCAAAAGGGCTTTACCACTACTTATATCAACTTCAATCAACACCAGGGAGCGCATAATGTATTATATAAGTGGATTGTGTAGCTTAATTAAACGCTATATTCAGGTCTTTAGAGATACATGGAAAGTTAGAAAATCGTTAGATGTCCCTTATCGACAAGAAGATGAAAGTGCTTTTTTACCTGCGCATTTAGAATTGATTGAAACACCTGTATCGTCTCTGCCAAGGTGGATTGGGCGACTCATTATCTTACTTTTATTAATCGCCCTTGTTTGGTCTTATTTAGGAAAAATAGAAATTGTTGCTGTCGCAACAGGGAAAATTTTACCAAGCGGTCGAAGTAAAATTATCCAACCGATAGAGACTGCTACAGTTAAGCAATCTTATGTAAGAAATGGGCAAAGAGTAAAGAAAGGTGATTTGCTTCTTGAGTTAACAATATTAGGTGTTGAATCTGAGTTATTTAAGGCTAAGTCAGCTCTTAAATTAGCTAGTCTAAATCAATTACGGCAAGAAGCTATGCTTTTGGCAATTCAAGAAAACACTGTGCCACATCTAAAAAATAGCAATGCACAAGTCACTTTTAGTATTGAAGATGATTTATTTAAACGAGAACAGCAGTTAGCATTAAGTCAATATCATACATGGATTGCAGAAAAGCAAAAATTAGAAGCAACAATTCGTCAGAAGGAAACTGAAAAAAAGACAATTCATATTCAAATTCAAAAAATTACAGGAATACTACAATATGAAAAAGAGCGACGTAATGATATATATGGCTTATACAAAAAAGGACATTCTTCGAAACATGACTATTTTTCTCAAGAGAATCGGGTAATTGAATTAGAGAATGAAAAGAATATTCAGCAAAGCAAAATTTATGAATTAGAATCACAATTAGAGCAAATTCGTAAAGAATATCAAGTGTTTGAGCAATCTTTTCACCGTAATGTGTTAGATGAGCTGCGTAAAGCCAATGAGCAAGTTGAGCAACTTACATTAGAGGTTGAGAAAAATCAACAGCGACAAGAATACAGTGAAATTTATGCCCCTGTTGATGGTACAGTACAACAATTACAGACCTATACGATAGGAGGTGTTGTAACAACTGCTCAGCCACTGATGACTATTGTTCCGCAAGATGAACAGTTTGAAATAGAAGCTATGCTATCAAATAAAGACATCGGCTTTGTGCATGAAGGGCAAGAGGCCACTATTAAGATAGAAGCTTTTCCGTATACTCGTTATGGATACATAAAAGGTAAAGTTAAGTATTTTAGTTTAGAGGCTATACAGGATGAGAAATTAGGGCTAGTATTTCCAGTAACTATTGTGATGGATAAAAGCCATTTAAGTATTGAGGGAAGAAATGTAGAGTTTATTGCTGGGATGGCTGTATCCGCAGAAATTAAGACTGGGGAAAGACGGGTAATTGACTACTTATTAAGTCCACTAAGAAAAGTGGTTGATGATAGTTTTAAAGAACGGTAGTTACAAAAGGTTCTTTATGATTAAGGTCATTAAATTCTTACTAAATTTAGTGATCACCCAATCAGACCCTATCCCAAATTCTGGGCTATATTTTGTCTATTACACCCCTATAGAATAGTCAATACTCTAACCGCACTTGCTACCAAGCGCGGTCGTTTTTTTAGTCTAATCCCTGTTAATGATGAGCACTTTTCCAGATACCATTTACCGCGGTACCGATCACTTGGAAATCGGCAGTAAATGCAGTGAGATTGGCAATTTTGCCTGTTTCAATGGAACCTAATTTATGGTCTTGACGGATGGCGCGTGCCGGGTAGAGATTGCACATTTTGAGTGCTTCGCTAAGCGAGACACCAACCTGTTCCACCATATTTCTGAGAGATTCAATCATCGTAATAGAAGCACCGCCTAATGCGCCATTGGCATCAAAACAACGTCCGTTTTCCACAAAAATCGGTTTGCCTACAAAAGTAAAGGTTTTAATATCCGAACCTGCCGCCGCCAGTGCATCGGTCACAATGCAAAGTTTGTCGCCTTTTAATTTTTGGGCTAAACGCACATTGGCAAAATCCACATGCACACCATCCACAATAATGCCGGTGTAAACATCCGAATCCAGAACAGCACCGACAACGCCCAATTCGCGCCCCGAACTGATTGGTGACATGGCGTTATGCAAATGAGTGGCAAAACCGGCGCCCTGTCTAAAGGCTCTTTTTGCCGTAGCGTAATTGGCGTTAGAATGTCCAATGGAAACAATGATGCCTTTTTCCACAAATTCGGGAATATATTGCGCAGTAGGATTTTCAGCCGCTAGGGTGATTTTTGTAATCACTGCCGCATTATCCAGTAAGAATTGCTTCATTTCAGGGCTGATTTCACGAATATATTCAGGGCGATGTACGCCTTTTTTCTCAACACTTAAATAAGGCCCTTCCAAATGTAAACCTAACGCTTGGTTTTGATATTTTGCCAAATATTCGGTCATGATTTTGACCGCGGTTTTCATATCTTCATCGGGGGATGTAATAAATGTGGGTAAAAAACTCGTGGTGCCGAATTTCAGGTTGGTTTCCTGCATAATTTCAAGAGTTTGCACGCTGGTTTGATCATTAAACATCACACCGCCACAACCATTAAGTTGCAAGTCAATAAAACCTGCGGTGAGATTATTTCCTTGCAAATCAATAACTTCTATATTTTTATCTAATTCCTGCTGCGGAATAATGGCGTGGATTTTGTCATCTTTTACCACCACCGCATAACCGCGCAAGGTTTCCTGCCCCGTGTAAATCGTGCTGTTAATTAAAGCATAAGCCATATAATTTCATTTCTCTTATTAGTCTAAAACGCTGTGAATCGCGCGTTGTTCCAATTCCGTGAAGTATTTTACGGTTTTCACTTTTAATTCTTGCTGTGCAGGTTCATCACAAACAAGGATAAAATGACGATGTAATTGTAACGCGCTTATTGTCCAAAGATGATTGACCGAACCTTCCACACCTGCCTGTACCGCTAAAGCTTTGTTATGTCCGGTGGCTAAAATCATCACTTCTTCTGCGTCCATTAATGTTCCCACGCCAATGGTTAAGGCATATTTGGGTACGCTGTTAATATCATTATTGAAAAAACGCGAATTCGCAATCAATGTGTCTGTGTTTAGGGTTTTAATGCGCGTGCGTGAAGTTAAAGAAGAAGCCGGTTCATTAAAGGCAATATGCCCATCTTGCCCAACGCCGCCCATAAACAAATGAATTTTGCCAAAGGACTTGATTTTTTCTTCATAACGGCGACATTCTTCATCGTGATTATCCGTATTGCCATTAAGAATATGGATATTTTTTTCTTGAATATCAATATGATTGAAGAAATTGTTGTACATAAAAGAATGGTAGCTTTCAGGATGTTCTTGCGGTAAGCCGACATATTCGTCCATATTAAATGTCACAACATACTTAAAACTCACTTCGCCGGCTTGATAAAGTTTAATCAATTCTTGATAGGTTTTCAGCGGTGTACCGCCCGTTGGCAGACCTAATACAAAAGGGCGATCTTCGGTAGGTTTAAAGTGATTGATTCTATCGACAATATGACGAGCCGCCCATTGGCTGACTTGTTGTTCTGTTTGTAAGGGAATAAGACGCATAGGAATATCTCCATTCGGGGTAAGTATAAAGCAATGGTCGTTGATAAACCCTATACAAGTCGTATAGGGTTATTTAATTCGAGTCGCGCTGTGGCTTAGATTTCTGACAAACCCTATACGAGCCGTATAGGGTTACTTAATCTGAGCTGCTCTGCGGCTCTTCCTTTCAGCCCCAGCGGGGCTGGGTTTAAGGAACCTAGCACGGCTCGTGCTAGGTGATTTCCCAAAGATGAGCTTTGTCAGTAATCCGAGTCTCTTTGCGGCTCTTTTTCAGTTCCAGACCCTAGATGATGTTACAAATATTTTTCTTTCAACGATTTCGCCACAGCAAGTTGTTGTTCGGTTGCCGCTTTGGTCATTGGTTCACGACAATAACCGGCATCAACACCTTGTAATTTCAATATTTCTTTAATGGTTAAATATAAGCCATTTGCCAAAATACCTTCAATTAAGTCATTGGTCACGTGTTGAATTTCGCGTGCTTCCGCAAGCTTGCCGGCTTGACCTAATTCAAAGATTTGACGCGCGCGGATACCGTTAATATTGAAGGTACTACCAATTGCGCCATCGGCACCAAGAGAAACCGCCGGCAACATCATTTCATCAAAACCCGCCCAAATGAGATGATTTGGGAAAGCTTTTTTCAAGCGTTCTAATAAATAGAAATCGCCCGCTGTAAATTTCACGCCCAATACTTTTGGATTTTTATAAAGTTCACCAAATTGCTCAATGCCCATATTCACGCCGGTTAAGAACGGAATAGAGTACACAATCATATTATTGCCCGTTTCAGCAATAATGGTGTCGTAGTAATGTTTGATTTCTGCGAAGCTGAATTTGTAATAGAACGGCGTCACGGCAGATAAGCTGTCGTAACCTAATTCAGTGGCATATTTACCCAATTCAACGGCTTCGTGTAAATTCACGCTCCCCACTTGTGCAATTAAGGCAATATCATCCTTCGCTTCATCTTTGGCAATGCGGAAAATTTCTTTTTTCTCTGCGGTGGAAAGCATAAAGTTTTCTCCCGTAGAACCGCCCACATACAAACCATCCACCTTCATTTTGTCAATGTTGTGGCGAATGATTTCACGCAGTCCTTTTTCGTTAACAGACCCATCTTCGTTAAAAGAAACTAATAAAGCACTAAAAATACCTTTCAGATTTTTCATAACGTTCTCCTATTTTTGACGTTGTTCTAAAATAACATGTACGGTTTTTTGTTTTGCTGTAATGGCTTTTTCTTCTTCCGCTTGCACAAGCAAGGTATAAATTAAATCAAGCACAAAAGATTGCGCAATTTGCGTACCAATCGAATCGCCTTGCAGTAAATACTGGCGATTACCATTGTGCAAAACATAATCGGCAACTTTAGTGATAGGCGATCGCACATTATGGGTAATGGCAATCGTTTTTGCCCCGGCTTTACGAGCAATATCAAGGGATTGCACGGTTTCAACAGATTGACCGGAATGGCTTAATCCAATGACCACATCGCCTTTACGCATTAATGCCGCTTGCATATACATCAAATGGTTATTGCTAGAGGCATCCACTTGCAGACCAATGCGCATAAATTTGCTTTTTCCCCAAAGTGCAAGTAAACCTGAGGTTCCCACACCGTATAAAAAAATGCGTTTAGCTAAACGCAACTCATTGACTACCTGTTCTAACACATTGAAATCAATAAGACTGATGGTTTCGCTGACCACTTTATTTAATGCCACTTGGATTTTGTTCGCCACCAAATCCGGCTCATCATCACTGGCAATATCCGTATCTAATAGGGTTTGTACCGTTGGATTTTGTGTGGCAAGTTCAATGGCAAATTCCATTTTGAAGTCACTAAATCCTTTAAAGCCTAAGCTGCGACAAAAGCGAATAATGGTGGCTTCACCGACATTGATATTTTTAGCAATGTCAGCCAGTGAGCAACTATTGAGCAGCTCAGGATTTTGTAGAATTTGCTCAGCAATGTACTTTTCCTTTTTGGTCAAGCTTGCTTGAAGTGCGGTCATTCTTTCTAAAATATTGCTTTGGGTCATCATACTTCCTACCATATTTTGCTCGAATGAAAGCGGGTTTTATGCCATTAATTCAATGGGTACTTTTACCACGAGTTTTTTCAATTGTGCGACTTTGCCATTGACATTACAGCAAGGTTTATGCGGTTCGTAAGGGAAGAAAACCACAAATTGTTGTGGATGTACTTCAATCCAATTTTTATCGGCGATGGCAACGCTTGTGAGCTGGTAATCATCTTCTTCATGATATTCTTCATATTGGCTTAAATCAGGTTGTTCAACGCCATATTCCATGCCGTCAACCCCATCAATAATCAGTTGCACATCAATGTAACGATGATGAAGTTCCGCTTTTTTATTTTCTGGCGCGTCACTGGTTGGGGTCATGACATTCATAAAAATGTCATCTGTAATATCATGTCGTCCATTTTCTAAGGCTTGTAAGTTAATGTTTTTTAAATAATTACAAACGTCTACTAAAACTTTAGGTAACTGACGTTGATAATCTTGACGGGTTAAGGTTCCGATATACATAGTACTTCCTTATGATTTACGATTTTTATGATGAAAATTATATTCGCCCCATGCGGCTGCACCAATTAAACCCGCGTCACCGCCGAATTGGGCTGGGCGTAATGGGCAACGATAAAAATAGGGTTGTTTTTTAAGGTATTTTTCCACTAAAGGCAAATAACCTTCGGCTAAGCCAACGCTACCGCCAATGACGATTTTTTGCGTGTCTAAGCTAATGCGTAAATTGGCGATTAAATTGGCAATGGCTTTGGCGGAACGTTCCACCAGTGCGGTGGCTTTTTCATCATTTTGACGAAAACGCTCAAAGACTTCTTTAGGCGAGCAAGGGCTTTCCCACTGGCTTGAAACCGCTTCTATCGCGCGCCCGGACGCCACTGCTTCCACACAGCCACGGCGACCGCAACCACACATCACTTCATTGGGGTCCGCCAAAGTATGACCAATATGACCGGCAACGCCATTCGGTTCCGTCAGCAATTGTCCATTTTGAATGATGCCGCCGCCCACCCCCGTTGAGACCGTGATAAAGACAAAATTTTTCACCGCACTTTGATCTTCATGTTGATATTCTGCAAAGGCAGCCGCTTGCACATCATTAAGCAAAAAAATGGGTTTCTTACTGACTGAAGCCAAGCTTTCATGTAACGGAAAATGCGCTAATCCCCCTAAGTTTTTAGGGTTAAGTGCGGTTAAAATACCTTGATTAATAATGCCTGTTGATGCCACGGCAATATAATCAAATTGCCCTTGATATTGTTGCACAATATCTTTTAGAACCTGACGCATTCCACTTCCATCTTGATCTTGCGGCGTGACAATTTGTTGTCGTTGAGAGATCAACTGATTTTCGACTAATGCAACGGCAATTTTTGTGCCGCCAATATCAATGGCTAAACAACGCATAATGCACCTTCCTTATTTTTTGGCTTGTTGAATTGCCTGAGCAAACCAACTGACAATATGCTCTAAACGCGTTAATGCGGATCCTACCGTAACGCAGTCTGCGCCGGCTTCAATGGCAGAGCGCGCGAGTTCCGGTGTGTTATATCGCCCTTCGCCCATAACGAAACAGCCTGCCGCTTTGAGATCTTTGACTAATTGATAATCCGGTTCTTCCGGTACTTCGCCGCCGGTATAGCCGGACATTGTGCTACCCACAATATCAAAGCCCAATTGTTGACAATATAGCCCTTCTTCCAGATTTGAGCAATCCGCCATCGCTAAACAGCCCTTTTGATGAATTCGTTCCACTGCTTCTTTTATGCTAACAGGGCGCGGGCGATTTGTTCCGTCCACCGCAATGATATCGGCACCTGCTGCGGCGAGTGCGTCAATATCTTCTAAGAATGGGGTGATACGAACGGGACTATCGGGCAAATCGCGTTTAACAATACCAATAATAGGCACTGAAACCGTTGGTCGAGTAGCCTTTAAATTATCAACCCCTTCAATGCGCAATCCGGCGGCACCGCCAATGACAGAAGCTTGTGCCATTGCCGCCACAATAGATGGGCTATCCATAGGTCCATCATCAACAGGTTGGCAAGAAGCGATTAATCCATAATGAATCTGTTCTAGTACATTTTGATGATCTAATTTTGACATATCTACTCCATAAACTACGTGGTTGATGATGCTTTCTTTAGCTACTTTATTCCTTAATTATGTTAGCAAGGTTAGCTATGAGATAAACCTAACGTCCTTGTTTGTAGAAAGCGCGGTCAAATTTTTATTGCTTTGAATTATAACTGCAATGTTCCTAAAAATAAAATATAAATTGGAGTTTTATTTCATAAAATGATTGAAATGTGAGCTTTGTCACAAATTTAGAAATTAAACTCCATTTTTGATTGAAAAAATGATTTCATTGCTTTATAAATGTAATCAGTAAATAGACGGACAAACAAGTTGTATTTAGTGTTCATTTATTTGTTATCGCTTATTGGTTATGACAAACAAGGAGATATCCATGAAATTGAAACAATTTGCTCTTACTGCATTGGCATTTGCTATTTCAGGCGCGGCTTTTGCAGCGGATTATGACCTAAAATTTGGTATGGTGGCGGGCACCAGTTCGAATGAGTACAAAGCGGCGGAATTCTTTGCGAAAGAAGTGAAAGAAAAATCAGCCGGTAAAATTGAGATTTCGATTTATCCGGCAGCACAATTAGGTGACGACCGCGTTATGTTGAAACAGTTAAAAGACGGCGCATTGGATTTCACCTTTAGTGAATCCGCTCGTTTCCAAATTTTCTATCCTGAAGCAGAAATTTTTGCGTTGCCTTATATGATTCCAAATTTCGATGTAGCGAAAAAAGCCTTGTTTGACACCAAATTCGGTCAAGGTTTATTGGCAAAAATCGATAAAGAACTCAATATGCAAGTTATTGGTATCGCCTATAACGGGACACGCCAAACTACTTCAAACCGTCCAATCAACAGCATTGCGGATATGAAAGGGTTAAAACTTCGTGTGCCAAATGCGGCAACTAACCTTGCCTTTGCGAAATACGTGGGGGCAGCGCCAACACCGATGGCGTTCTCTGAAGTGTATTTAGCATTACAAACCAATTCTGTAGATGGTCAAGAAAATCCATTGCCAACGATTCAAGCGCAAAAATTCTATGAAGTGCAAAAATATTTGGCATTAACCAACCATATTTTGAATGACCAACTTTATTTGATCAGCAACGAAACCTTAAATGATTTGCCGGAAGACTTACAAAAAGTCGTGAAAGATTCAGCGGCGAAAGCAGCGGAATATCACACCAAATTATTTATGGATGATGAAACCAAGTTAATTGCATTTTTCAAAGAGAAAAATGTGACAGTTACCCAACCTGATCTCAAACCGTTTAAGGCTGCTTTACAACCTTATTATGACGATTATGTGAAACGCACCGGGGATGCAGGTAAAAAAGCCATGGAAGAATTTTCAAAATTCTCTCAATAATTGACCGCACTTCAGTAACGGTATTTCTGTTCAATGAGGGCGTAGCAATACGCCCTTAGCACATGTCGATGACCTTTGTTGTCTCGATTAACAAGCCTGATTTTGGAGGCTTTATGAAATTCATCAATAAATTAGAAGAATGGCTCGGTGGAACCTTATTACTCATTATTTTTGCCATTCTTGTGGCACAAATCATCGCCCGTCAAATCTTTGATTCACCTATTATCTGGAGCGAAGAATTAGCGCGGCTCTTATTTATTTATGCAGGGCTATTCGGTATCAGTATGGCAATTCGCAGCCAACAACATGTGTATATCGATTTTCTCACGAACTTAATGCCTGATTATATTCGCCGTGTTACCAATTCGTTTGTGCAAATTCTGATTTTTATTTCTATTGTGTTATTTGTACACCTTGGCTTTAAAACATGGATTGGCGCGACCTTTGAAATTGTGTCTTTGGGCATTTCGGAAAAATGGCTTTATGGCGGTTTGCCATTTATTTCATTGCTGATGTTTTTCCGTTTTTTACAGGCGCAACAGGAAAATTTCCACAAAAAATTAACCTATTTGCCTGCGCTATTCTTTGTTGTAAGCGCGGTGATAATTTTTGCGATTTTGTTTTTCCAACCGGATTGGTTTAAAGCATTACGCATTTCGAATTACGTCAAATTCGGTAGCTCTGCCGTGTATGTGACCTTGGGAATTTGGTTGGTGATTATGTTCCTTGGCACGCCTGTGGGCTGGTCTTTATTCATTGCCACCGTGCTTTATTTTGCTATGACACGTTGGAATATCATCAATTCCGCGTCCATTAAATTGGTGGACAGCTTGAACAGCTTCCCATTATTGAGTGTGCCATTTTTTATCCTAACGGGGATTTTGATGAATACAGGTGGGATAACCACAAAAATCTTCACCTTTGCGAAAGCCTTATTAGGACATTACACCGGCGGTATGGGGCATGTGAATATTGGGGCAAGTTTGATTTTCTCAGGGATGTCAGGATCGGCGTTGGCTGACGCAGGCGGTCTCGGACAACTTGAAATTAAATCTATGCGCGATGCCGGGTATGACGATGAGATCAGCGGTGGAATTACCGCAGCATCTTGTATTATCGGGCCGCTTGTACCGCCAAGTATTGCTATGATTATCTATGGTGTAATTGCCAATGAAAGCATCGCGAAGCTTTTTATAGCAGGCTTTGTACCGGGTGTGCTTGTTACCATTGCGTTGATGAGTATGAACTATTTCGTCTCGAAAAAACGAGGTTATCCAAGAACACCAAAAGCCACAAGAGAAGAACTTTGCAAATCATTTAAAGAAAGTATTTGGGCAATTTTAACCCCGGTTTTAATTATTGCAGGGATTTTCTCCGGCTTATTTACCCCAACGGAAGCGGCGGTATTTGCGTCAGCATACGCCATCATTATTGGTAAATTTGTGTACAAAGAATTGACCTTAGAAAGCTTATTTAAAAGCTGTGTAGAAGCCATTTCTATTACCGGGGTTACGGCGTTGATGGTCATGACGGTAACATTCTTTGGCGACATGATTGCCCGTGAGCAAGTGGCAATGAAAATTGGTGAAGCCTTCGTTGCCTTGGCGGATAGCCCAATTATGGTGTTAGTGATGATCAACCTATTATTGTTGTTCTTAGGCATGTTCATCGATGCTTTAGCTTTACAATTCCTTGTATTACCAATGCTTATTCCAATTGCGCAACAATTTGGTATCGATCTTGTGTTCTTTGGTGTGATGACAACACTTAATATGATGATTGGTATTCTTACGCCGCCAATGGGCATGGCGTTGTTTGTGGTCGCACGGGTTGGCAATATGTCAGTGTCTACGGTGACCAAAGGGGTATTGCCGTTCTTAGTGCCAATTTTTGTCACATTGGTGTTAATTACGATATTCCCACAAATTATTACTTTCATACCGAACTTGCTTATGCCTTAAAGTGCGGTGAAAAATTTGGGTAATTTTACAACCCAATCAATACACGGACGGACACAGGTTCGCCTAAAAAAGCAAACTTTCATAAAACCAAAAGGAGTATTCCTATGAAATTTACTAAATCTCTTTTAGCTGTATCTGTATTAGGTTTAACTGCATTTGCTGCACAAGCAGCGCAATACCCAGATCTTCCTGTTGGAATTAAAGGTGGTGCGGGCGCATTGATTGGCGACACCGTCTATATTGGGCTAGGTTCCGGCGGCGATAAATTCTATGCCTTGAACTTAAAAGAAAAAGAGGGTCAATGGAAAGAAATCGCGGCTTTCCCTGGCGGTATGCGTAATCAAGCGACTGCAGCAGGTGTGGATGGTAAACTTTATGTGTTTGGTGGTTTCCAAGATACGGCAAATCATAAAAACGAAAGTATTAATGATGCTTATGTTTACAACCCTGCCGATAATATGTGGACGAAATTACAAACACGTTCACCAAAAGGCGCGACAGCAGGCACCAGCGCGATTTCTGACGGTAAGAAAATTTACTTTGTAGGTGGCGTTAACCAAGAAATTTGGAACGGCTTATTCCAAGATGTTGCCGCAGCGGGCGGTGATAAAGAGAAAGAAAAAGCGGTCTTCGACCCATATTTTAACTTACGTGCTCAAGACTTCTTCTTCTCACCTGAAATCGCCAGCTATGAGCCGGCCACTAACACTTGGCGCAACGAAGGTGTATTCCCATTCCCACCAAGAGCAGGCGCGGCTTTAGGACTTAAAAACGGCAAGTTGCTCGTGGTTAACGGTGAAATCAAAGCCGGTTTACGTACAGCGAGTACAGAGTTAGGCACCATTGGCAAAGATGGTATTACGTGGAAAAAACTCGGTGATCTTCCAGCCCCGGCAGGCATGGCACAACAAGATGGTATTGCCGCGGCAATGGGCGGTTACTCTAACGGTCATTATATCGTCACAGGCGGTGCAAACTTCCCAGGCGCAAGAGCCAATTATGAAAAAGGCATTACCGATGCCCATCGTACAGGTGGCTTGAAAAAAACATATCATAACGATGTGTATGCGTTAAATGAGAAAAATGGTACTTGGAAAATCGTAGGTAAATTACCGGAAAATATCGCAGCAGGTCTTGCGGTATCCTATGACAATAAAGTGCTTTTGATTGGCGGTGAAACAGACGGCGGCAAAGCACTCAGCAAAGTACAATCCATGTCTTATGACGGTAAAAAATTGGTTGTAGAATAATAACCAAATCTTATATGAACCGTATAGGGTTCCCTAATCTGAGCCGCGTTGCGGCTCTTTTTTCAGCCCCAGCAAGGCCGGACTGAATGAACCTAGCACGACTTGTACTAGGTTATTTTTTCCTTAATTTTAAAAAGTTCCATTGTTTCTGTGATCCCTATCACAATCCTGCAAAAAAAGTAAAAGAAACTTCTTCTCCATTTGTTTCATTGTAATAAAGCGTAAGCACTCCAAATAATTCATTATTTAACAATGGGTTATGAAATATAGCAAATCAACTCGCTCCATGGAATTTGTTTATTTTGTGATCTGTATCACCTAAAAAATAGCTCGCTTCATTTGTAACTTATTGATTTTATTTGTGTTTAAATTTGAGTTGGAGTGTTTTGAATATTTACGCCAAAAATAACTCTTTGTATAGTAAGCCCCAAGAAGAAACTTTCTTCTTACTGGCAGGATGATAAAACCTAAAATTGAGGAACATATTATGAAAAAGACACTTCTCGCATTAGCAGTTGCTGCATTCGCAGCCAGTTCGGCTCAAGCTACCGTCATTTATCAAAAAGACGGCACAAAAATTGATATCGATGGTCGAGCTCACTTTGAATTAAGAAATGATAAAGATAACCGCACAGATTTACGCGATGTTGGCTCTCGTCTCCGCGTTCGTGCTTATCAAGAAATTGGTGCAGGATTCTCCGCTTATGGTGGCGTTGAATTACGCTTCTCTGACGATAAAGGAAATGCAGGCAGCATTGGTTCTAACTTACGTACTCATCGCCTTTATGCGGGTTTGATTCATAAAGATATTGGTACATTAACTTTCGGTCGTCAATTACATTTAGGTGACCATATTCCAAAAGCGAACTACACTTATGAATGGGGTGGCAACGTCTTCTTTGACGGTCACAGAAAAGCGGCAACCTTTATGTCTGCTAAATTTGCAGGCGTTCGCTTCGCAGCGGATTACTATTTTGGCGGATCAGATAAAGGTGATATCACTTATAAATGGAAAGATGCCGCAAATGTAGAACATGAAAGAAAAGGTCCTGCTTCAAGTGGAAGCTCAAACTGGGATCAAGGACAAGGTTATGGTATCGGTTTATTCTATGATGGCAAATGGGATGATTTAGCCGTTCGTTTCGGTTCAGGTTTCACCGAAGTGCTTCAATCAAATACCGGTCTTAAAGCGGATGAATACAAATTGAAACGAGCCGGTATCGGTTTTGACGTGAAATATAAAATCGTCACCCTTGGCTTTGACTGGGCGTACGGTAAAGTGGATAAAAAAGGCGTGGGTTCTGAAAATATCGGCTTCCAAAAAATTGCCGCATATAAGGCCTCCTTTAACAAAAACAACCGTTACTTAGTGGGCTTAAAAGTGGATGTTACACCACAAAACGCCATTTACGGTCAATATTATTTCGCCAATGCGGATACCGCAGTGGCAGGGGATGATGATGTCAAAATGCGCGGTTGGATGATTGGTGCTGACCATCGCTTCAACAAACACGTTGCTGTTTATGCTGAAGGCGGTAAAGGCAAAGTGAAACAATCAGGCGTAACACTCAAAGACAACCATCGTGTACTCGTTGGTACTCGAATCATGTTCTAACATGATATAACAAACTTCATACTAATGTTTTTTTCATTTGATCCTTCCCCCATTTTGCTGTGATGGGGGATTTTTTTACGTTCTTAATCAATATCACTTTTTTCAAAAGATAAACACCCCCTAACTTTTCCCCACTACTCATTCCTTATAAAATAACGTATAATTTCACCCAATTAGCGAAAACATTTCTCAAAGGACAAGACTGTGACAACTGAAACCAGAACACCTCGAATTATTGAAGCAAAAGAAATCATGGCCTTATTACCACATCGTTATCCATTCTTATTGGTGGATCGTGTTGTGGATTTCCAAGAAGGCGAATGGTTGACTGCCATTAAAAATATCAGTGTAAATGAACCTTGTTTTACAGGGCATTTCCCGGGTGAACCTATTTTACCAGGTGTCTTAATTTTGGAAGCATTAGCCCAATCAATGGGGATTTTGGCGTTCAAAACCCATGAACTTCAAGGCGGTGAGTTATTTTATTTTGCAGGGATTGATGATGCACGTTTTAAACGTCCGGTATTACCCGGTGATCAAATGGAATTGCACGTTGAAGTGGTCAAAGAACGCCGTGGCATTACATCTTTCACCGGTGTCGCTCGCGTGAACGGTGAAGTGGCTTGTGAAGCAAAATTAATGTGCGCACGTAGATAACAGTTTAGTACAAGGAAAAGGGGCAAAATATGATTCACCCTACAGCAAAAATTCATCCTTCTTCTATTGTTGAAGAAGGCGCAAAAATTGGCGAAAACGTGGTTATCGGCCCATTTTGTATCGTTGAAAAAGATGTGGAAATTGGCAAAGGCACCGTTTTACATTCGCACGTTGTAGTTCGTGGCGTAACAAAAATTGGTGAAGATAACCAAATTTTCCAAGGCGCAAGCATTGGCGAAGTTAACCAAGATTTAAAATATCAAGGTGAGCCGACAAAAACCATTGTAGGCGATCGCAACCGAATTCGCGAAAATGTGACTATTCACCGTGGAACGGTTCAAGGTGGGGGCGTAACCCGTGTGGGTGACGATAACTTATTTATGGTTAACGCCCATATTGCCCACGATTGTAAAATTAAAAATCGTTGTATTCTTGCCAATAATGCTACCTTGGCAGGACACGTAGAATTAGATGATTTTGTGATTGTAGGCGGCATGTCAGCCATTCATCAATTTGTAATTGTTGGCGCGCACGTTATGTTGGGCGGCGGTTCAATGGTAAGCCAAGATGTGCCGCCTTATGTTATGGCGCAAGGTAATCACGCGCGTCCCTTTGGTGTGAATATCGAAGGCTTAAAACGCCGCGGTTTTGATAAACCGACCTTACACGCAATCCGCAATGTGTATAAATTAATTTATCGTAGCGAGCGTACCTTGGAAGAAGTGATGCCGGAAATTGAGCATTACGCCAAAACCGAAGCAGCGATTAGCTTCTTCTTAGAATTCTTTAAACGTTCAACGCGCGGAATTATTCGTTAATTTAATCCGTAGTGGGCGGACCAAGGTGTCCGCCTATTTTTTTAGGAATTTGTATGCAAAACCTAAATAAAACTAACCCAATCATTGCTATTGTGGCAGGCGAAGTGTCTGGCGACATTCTTGGCGCAGGTTTAATTCGTGAACTCAAAGCCATTTACCCTGACGCTAAATTTATTGGCATTGCCGGGCAACAAATGTTGCGCGAAGGCTGCGAAAGCTTGGTGGATATGGAAGAGATTGCGGTGATGGGGCTGGTGGAAATTCTGAAGCATTTACCGCGTTTATTGAAAATTCGCCGCCATATCGTCCACTATTTTTCTCAGCACAAACCGGATATTTTTATTGGCATTGATGCCCCTGAGTTTAATCTTTATGTGGAAGATAAACTTAAAGCGCAAGGGATTAAAACCATTCATTATGTCAGCCCGAGCGTGTGGGCGTGGCGACAAAATCGTATTCATAAAATTGCGCGTGCAACCAACATGGTGTTGGCATTTTTGCCTTTTGAGAAAGCCTTTTATGATAAATTTAATGTGCCTTGCCGCTTTATTGGGCACACAATGGCGGACGCGATTCCGTTACATCCTGATCGCAGTGCCGCTTGCCAAGCGTTACATTTAGAGGAAGATCAACGTTATGTGGCGATTTTGGTGGGTAGCCGTGGGGCAGAAGTAGAAATGCTCACGGAACCTTTTATTAAGACCGCGCTGATTTTAAAAGCCAAATACCCGGATTTAAAATTTTTAGTTCCTTTAATTAATCAAAAACGCCGTAGCCAATTTGAACAAATTCGCGCGCAAATTGCACCGCACTTTCCGGCTGACACATTGATTTTGCTGGATGGCAACGCGCGTCAGGCAATGACGGTCGCGGAAGCAACGTTGCTGGCTTCGGGAACCGCCGCATTGGAATGTATGCTTTGCAAATCACCGATGGTGGTGGGTTATAAAATGAAACCCTTGACCTATTGGTTGGCAAAACGTTTGGTGAAAACCCCTTATGTTTCTTTGCCAAATTTATTGGCAAATGAAATGTTAGTGCCTGAAATGCTGCAAGAGGATTGTACGCCGGAGAAATTGGCGGAGAAATTGGCGTTATATTTGGGCGAAAGCGCGGTGGAAAATCGCCGGGTTTTAATTGATCGTTTTACGGCATTACACGAATTAGTCCGTAAAAATGCGGATAAACAAGCCGCGCAAGCGGTAGTGGATTTACTCACTGAAAGATAACATGACAGAAAAATTTGAATATCCAACAGGTTATGCGCTGATTGCCGGTGTCGATGAAGTTGGGCGAGGCCCGCTAGTCGGTGCGGTGGTGACGGCAGCGGTAATTTTAGATCCGAATAATCCGATAGCAGGGTTGGCGGACAGTAAAAAATTGAGCGAAAAGAAACGATTGGCGTTGGCAGCAGAAATTAAAGAGAAAGCCTTAGCTTGGAGTTTAGGGCGTGCGGAACCGGAAGAAATTGACGAGCTGAATATTCTGCACGCCACGATGTTAGCGATGCAACGAGCGGTAAAATCGTTGAAAATTCAACCGCACTTTGTGTTGGTGGACGGTAATCGTATCCCTTCTTTGGCGATGCCGGCCCAAGCGGTCGTTAAAGGTGATAGCAAAGTGGCAGAAATTAGCGCGGCGTCTATTTTGGCTAAAGTGGCGCGCGATCAAGAAATGGAAGAGTTGGATCGAGAATTTCCGCAATATGAATTTGCTAAGCACAAAGGCTATCCTACTAAGGTGCATTTAGAAAAATTGGCGGAATTCGGTGCATTGCCGCAACATCGCCGTAGTTTTGCCCCGGTCAAAAAATGTTTACAAGATAAATAAAAGGAAAAATTATGAATGACGCGATACTTTCCTATTTGCCATCGCCTTTGGTGATTACGGTGTCTTTACTGTGCGCGGCGATTTTTTTATTTGTGCAAAATAAAGTCAGAATGGATGTGATTGCGTTATTGGTGATGTTGGTCTTTTGTTTGACCGGCATTTTATCGGTACAAGAAGTGTTTGCCGGCTTTAGCGATCCCAATGTGATCTTAATTGCCTTGCTTTTTATTGTGGGGGAAGGGTTAGTCCGTACCGGTGTCGCTTATCAGGTTAGCGAATGGTTGATGAAAGCCGCCAAAAATAGCGAAACCAAGGTGTTGATTTTGCTGATGTTAGCAGTGGCCGGACTGGGCGCATTTATGAGTTCAACGGGCGTTGTGGCAATTTTTATTCCTGTGGTATTAGTGATTTGTCAACAAATGAAGATTTCGCCGAAGCGATTGATGATGCCCCTTTCAGTGGCGGGCTTAATTAGCGGTATGATGACATTGATTGCAACTGCCCCTAACTTGGTGGTCAATGCGGAATTAGTGCGCGTTCACGCAGGGCGTTTTAGCTTCTTTTCTTTTACCCCAATTGGTTTACTTGTGCTTGCGTTAGGTATTGTGTATATGCTGGTGGTGCGCCGTTGGTTGTCATCAACAGACGAAGGCACCACAGAAACCGTTGATCGCCATTCTATTGAAGATTTGATTGAAACCTATCATTTACACGAGCGCGTTAAGCGTTTTGTGGTAAAAAGCGGTTCAAGTTTTATTGGTAAGCCCGTGGAAGAATTACATTTGCGTTCCAATTATGGTCTAAATATTTTAGCCATTGAACGCTGGAAGCGTTTTCGTCCCGTTTTTCTTGCGGCATCATTGGGTAAAACGGAAATCAAAGAAAAAGATATTTTAGTGATTGATATTGCCAATCCCGAGTTGGATTTGAATGATCTTTGCCGTTTATTGCATTTGGAACAAGCGGAAATTCGCAGTCAAAACTTTAATGAGCAAGCGAAATCTATTGGGATGGCAGAAATTACCCCCATTCCGGACGCCAGCGCCATTGGTAAAAGTGCGGTGGAATTACGCTTTAGATCCCGTTATGGTGTTAATATTATTGGGGTTAAACGCAATGGCGAGTTATTGCAGGGCAATTTAGTGGAAGAGCCTTTTCAACTGGGGGATTTGTTATTGGTGGTTGGGGATTGGAAACTGATCCAGCAACTGCGTGAAAAAACCAAATCGTTCTTTATTTTGAATTACCCGAGCGAAATTGATAAAGCGGTTCCGGCAAGAAGCCAAGCGTGGCACGCGATTTTTTCCATTGTCACCATGGTGGTGTTGATGGTGACAGGCATTGTTCCCAACGTTATCGCCGCACTTATCGCTTGTTTAATGTTAGGGAAATTCCGCTGTGTTGACGCCAAAAGTGCCTATGGCAGTGTACATTGGGCAACGTTAATTTTGATTATTGGCATGATGCCGTTTTCTATTGCGCTACAAAAAACAGGTGGTGTGAATTTGGTGGTGGATTTTATGATTCACACCGTGGGTACAATGGGTAAACATTGGATGTTAATCAGTTTATTTGTTTTGTGTGCAGTGGTGGGGTTGTTTATTTCCAATACTGCCACAGCCATTTTGATGGCGCCTATTGCCATTACCATGGCACAACAATTAGGATTATCGCCTGTGCCTTTTGCTATGACGGTAGCCATTGCTTCATCTGCGGCTTTTATGACCCCGATTTCATCGCCGGTGAATACCATGGTGTTAGGGCCGGGTAACTATCAATTTAGTGATTTCGTTAAAATTGGTGTGCCGTTTACGATTTTGGTGATGTTGGTAACGGTGTTTGTTGTACCGCTTTTATTTCCATTTTAATGCATAAAACAAGGAAAAATATGACCGCACTTTTAGAGAAAAAATTAAAAATCGGCTTGGTTTCAGTGTCAGATCGCGCTTCAAGCGGTGTTTATGCCGACCAAGGTATCCCTGAATTACAGGCGTGGTTGGAAAGCGCGCTGGTGGATGAGTTTGATGTAGAAACCCGATTAATCCCCGATGAACAAGCTGAGATTGAGCAAACTTTAGTGGATTTGGTGGATAATTGCCAATGCCATTTAGTGTTAACGACAGGCGGTACAGGACCTGCCAAACGTGACGTAACCCCTGATGCCACATTAGCCATTGCCGATCGCGAAATGCCGGGTTTTGGCGAGCAAATGCGCCAAGTGAGTTTGCATTTTGTGCCAACGGCAATTTTGTCGCGCCAAGTGGGGGTTATTCGTAAAAATAGCTTAATTCTAAATTTACCGGGGCAACCTAAAGCTATTAAAGAAACCTTAGAAGGGGTGAAAGATGGGGACGGTAAGGTGTTGGTGAAAGGGATTTTTGCGGCAGTGCCTTATTGCTTGCAACTTATTGACGGTATTTACATTGATACCAAACCTGAAGTGATTGAAAGTTTTAGACCGAAATCAGCTCGCCGAGCATAAGAAGGAGGGGCTATGACGCTCTCTTTTGTGATTATTGCGCTTTGTGCAGGCTTTGCCCTGGCGATACAAGCGGCAATCAATAGCCAGCTTGCAGGGGCGTTGATTGGACAACCTGTTGTGGCAGCATTTATTTCCTTTTTAACAGGAACTATTGTGTTGCTTGTAATTTGTTGGTGGAAAGCGGATCTGGCTATCGCTTGGCAACATATCCCGAAGCAACCTTGGTGGAAATTAATTGGCGGCCCCCTTGGCGCGTTGGTGGTGTTTACGACCATCTTTCTCGCCCCCAAAATTGGCGTTACCAATATGCTGTTTTTTATTATCGTGGGGCAATTGATTGCGGCAATGTTGATTGATCACTTTGGGCTGCTTGGCATGAATGAACGCCCAATGCAAATTTGGCAAATTATCGGTTTGTTGGTGATTGCTTTGGGATTAACGATTTTCTTTTTTGGTAAGAAATTATTTGGATAAAAGGATAAAAAAATGAAAAAAATTGAAGCCATTATTAAACCATTTAAATTAGATGATGTGCGTGAAGCTTTGTCTGATATTGGTATTAACGGGATGACTGTCACCGAAGTACGCGGCTTTGGTCGCCAAAAAGGGCATACGGAACTGTACCGTGGCGCGGAATATATGGTGGACTTTTTGCCTAAAGTGAAGGTGGAAATTATTGTGACAGATGACATTGTTGAGCAATGTTTGGAAGCCATTATTGAAACGGCACAAACGGGCAAAATTGGGGATGGCAAAATTTTTGTGTATGACGTGGAACGCGTGATCCGTATTCGTACCGGTGAAGAAAACGAAGAAGCAATTTAACTTGGATTTTTATAGGAAATGAGTATGAAAAAATTTTGGACGTTATTTAGTATTGTTACTTTGGCATTTGTGGCAGCTTGCGATAATGGCTCAAATGTTAAAGCCGAGATGGGGCAAATGTCGTTGGCGGTGAATAAATTAACGGATGCGAAAACTACGGATGAATTTCATCAGGCAGCGATGATGTTACGTGATGCTTCTTTACAAGCCATGGCTAAACAACCTTCAAGCATTAAAAATGCAGAAGATTTCAAAGGTTATCAAGCCGGTATGCAACAATTTATCGATGCCCTTGATCAAGCGGATGCGTTAGCGCAACAAGGGGATTTAGATGAAGCCAAACGTGCAACGCAACGCTTGTTTGAATTGAAGAAAGAATTTCATGTGAAATATAAATAACCAAAAGGTCAGATGGCGAATAAAGTTCATCTTTGAGAAAAACCTAGCACGCGCCGTGCTAGGTTTATTAAGCCCAGCCCCGCCGGGGCTGAAAGAAAGAGCCGCAGAGCGGCTCAGATTAAGTAACCCTATACGGCTCGTATAGGGGAAAACAGTTTGAACTGAAAGCGCGGTTAAAATTTACTGAGTTTTTATGAATACAGAAAAATCTCTTGTTCCTTATTTCTTAGGGGCGGCAAGTCTGGTGGTTATTTTAGCCGGGGTAAAGTTATCCGCAGAAATTATCGTGCCTTTTTTGTTGTCCTTGTTCATTGCGATTATTTGTTCACCCATGATTAAATTCATGACAAATCATCGCATACCTCACTGGTTAGCGATTTCCTTGTTATTTACGCTGATTCTGTTGATCTTTTTTTCTTTGATTAGCTTGATTAATGGCACGGTGCAAGAATTTACGCAGTCAATGCCACAATATAAGCTGTTGATGGCTGAGCGTTTAAATGATGTGAAAGCCTTGGCGGAGCGGTTTAAGGTTCCCTTTAATATTGATTCCGGCAAAATGGCCAAGCAGTTTGATCCCAATATTATTATGAATTTTGTCAGTCGCTTACTGGTTAATTTCTCAAATGTGGTTTCAAATGCCTTTGTATTAATTCTCGTGGTGATCTTTATGTTATCGGAAGCTCCAACCGCTAAACGAAAATTTGCCGTTGCGTTTTCAAAAAATAATAACGAAGAGAATGTGTCAGAACGTTATTTAGATCGCGTATTGCAAGGCGTTATCGGTTATCTTGCAGTGAAAACCACGGTGAGCCTATTAACGGGTTTCTTAGTTTGGGTGTTGCTCGAAATTGCCGGGGTTCAGTACGCTGTACTTTGGGCAACATTGAGTTTCTTATTTAACTATATCCCGAATATCGGCTCAATTTTGGCAGCCATTCCAATTATTGTGCAGTCGTTTTTGCTCAATGGTTTTTCGGTCGGGTTTGCTGTTGCAATAGGCGTGATCGCCATTAATATGGTGGTTGGTAATGTGTTAGAACCTAAAATGATGGGCAAAAAGTTAGGGCTTTCAACGCTCGTGGTTTTCCTTTCGCTCTTATTTTGGGGATGGTTATTGGGAACGGTCGGGATGTTGCTTTCGGTGCCATTAACCATGGCGTTAAAAATTACGTTGGAATCCAGCCCTAAAACCGCACGATATGCGGTGTTGTTAGGGGATTTACCCGAACAGGACAAGACAGCGTCATAGTTCTTATTGATGTGGAAAGTGCGGTCATATTAACCGCACTTCAGATTGCTGACAAAGTTTTTTTATTTAATATTTTTAATATGAAATGACTGTAGGGGCGAAACATCTTTCGCCCTGATTTATCATGATTATTTTGGGGCGAAAAATATTTCGCCCCTACAACATTATTAGGTTTGTCATCAGTCCAAAGTGCGGTCATATTAACCGCACTTTTTGTTGTTTTAGTGGAAAATATCCCGAGTTTCTTTACTTTTCTTAACTTGGCTGATAAGCACAAGGATAAGCACGAGAGTGTAGATGGAAAATGCCACAACTAACCATTGCACCATGGTTAACCCAAGCCATTGCCAACTGATTTCACTACATAACCCGGTAGGTTTAAACATAAAAGGTAGCCATTCATGTAGCGGCAATGTTTGTGGAAATTCCGGAATAATTGGACAGGTTTTCCATGGTGCAGGGTTCATTTGCAAATCCATATGATGAATCGCAATCAGTAACCCTTTAATTGCACTGAATAAACCGAGCGCGAGAGCAATTAAGCGGATCGCGAGAAAACGTGGCGCAATAAATCCAATCAATCCGGCAAATGCAATGCCAAGAACGGCAACGCGTTCATAAATACACATGACGCAGGGCTGAAGTTCCATTCCGTGTTGGAAATAAAGTGCGGTCAATTCTAGGGCGATTGCACTGACAAACAGCAATAACCAACCTGAACGTTCTACGGACCAATCTTTAAAAAATCGTAACATTGCATTTTCCTTAATGATTAATGACCTACCGCAACAGCTGCAGGAACATGTGGCGAACTAATTAACCCCACTTGGAATAACCATTGTGTTGCACTAGGTAAAATGAATTCCACGGCGGCTAGCCCTACCAACGTAAGAACAATGGTGTAAGGCAACGCCATAACGACCATTCTGCCATAAGATAAACGGATAAGTGGCGCAATCGCAGAAGTTAATAAGAATAAGAATGCCGCTTGCCCATTTGGTGTGGCAACCGATGGTAAGTTTGTCCCTGTATTAATGGCGACTGCAATCATCTCAAATTGTTCAGGTGAAATAGCACCATTGGCTAAGGCACTTTTCGCTTCATTAATATAGACCGTTGCAACGAAAACGTTATCCGAAATCGCAGATAAAACACCATTAAATGCGTAGAATAATAAAAGTTGAACATTTTCCGCCGCACTTAACACGATACTGATAATGGGGGCAAATAAATGCTGGTCTATGATAACGGCAACCACAGAGAAGAAGACGACTAATAATGCCGTAAATGGCAATGATTCTTGGAAAGCATGTCCAAGAGCATGTTCATCGGTAATGCCATTGTAGCTGGTGGTTAAGATAATCACGGTTAAGCCAATCAAACCTACTGCAGCTAAATGGAAGGCTAAACCGATCACGAGCCATACGCCCACAAACCCTTGTACCACTAATTTTACGCGATCTTGTTTAGTGAGTTTTTGTTCTTGGAAACGGTCAAATTTTGCTAACTCAGCCCAAACTTTACGTGGTAGTCTTTCGCCGTAGCCAAATAAACGGAGTTTTTCCACGGTGACAGTGGTTAAAACGCCACAGATTAAGACGGGGAGAGTAACAGGTGCCATACGGAAGAAAAATTCTTTAAATCCCCAGCCCGCTTGTTCCGCGATGATTAAGTTTTGTGGTTCTCCCACCATGGTCATTACACCACCTAATGCGGTTCCCACAGCGGCATGCATTAATAGGCTACGCAAGAATGCGCGGAAATTTTCTAAAATATCCACATGTCTGGTGATTTTGTTATCATTGGTAATATCAGTCGAATCTTCAAAAGAAACCCCTGATGCCACTTTGTGATAAACCCCATAGAACCCCATGCCAACGCTAATGATTACAGCGATAACGGTCAGTGCATCTAAAAAGGCAGATAAAAACGCCGCACTTAAGCAGAAAGCAAGGGATAGGGTGATTTTAGAATGGATTCGGAGAAGAAGTTTGGTGAACGCATAAAGCAATAATTGCTTCATAAAGTAAATACCCGCCACCATAAACATTAACAGTAAAATGACTTCAAAGTTTGCCATAATTTCTGCTTTAACATGTTCAGGGCTTGTCATACCGATGGTGACCGCTTCTAAAGCGAGCATACCGCCGGGTTGCAATGGATAGCATTTTAACGCCATAGCAAGAGTGAAAATAAATTCAGCCACCAATAGCCAACCGGCTACAAAGGGGTTAATCCAGAATACAACAGGATTTATTAATAGGAAGGCGACAATGGTAACTTTATACCAATTTGGGCTTTTGCCCATAAAGTTATTCATAAATGCTTGTATGTACTGCATATAAATTTTTGTCCTTTGGCAAAAAACACTTTCAATGCGTCCAACTTTAACGGATAATGGCGCAAATTTACAGCATAAATTATAAATTTTTTCATTTTTTTATTTCCCCATTTTATACAAGAAGAGAAATCATTAATGAGCAATCCAATCGAGCCTATTCTTAAAGCCAGGAGCCCTGCTGCACTTGCAGAAGAATATATTATTAAAAGTATTTGGAATAACTATTTCCCTCCCGGTTCTGCTCTTCCTGCGGAACGTGAACTCGCTGAACGTATTGGTGTAACACGTACGACATTGCGAGAAGTATTGCAACGCTTATCTCGCGATGGATGGCTAACCATTCAACATGGCAAACCTACGCTGGTTAATGATGTGTGGGAAACTTCAGGACTTAATATTTTAGAAGTGTTAATCAATCTTGATAGTACACTTTCACCCATTTTAATTGCAAATGTCCTTTCTGCTCGAACGAATTTGGCGACTATTTATGTGCCGCGTGCATTTAAAATTGCCCCAACAGAGTCCTTAGCCTTATTCAAGGATTACGATAAATTACCCGATGAACCAAAGGCTTACGTAGAATTTGATTATGCCATTTTCCGTAATTTGACCTTTGTATCTAAAAATCCAATTTATGGTTTAGTGTTAAATAGCTTAAAAGGACTTTATACGCGTGTTGGAATGGTGTATTTTTCATTACCGGAAGCCCGTGCGTTAGCGGTTGATTTTTATGCAGAATTAGCCAAATTAGGCGAAGAACAGCGTTTTAATGAAATCGTAGAATGTATCCGTGAATATGGGCGAGCAAGCGGTGCGATTTATGCGAAGCTACAAGATCAACTTATCGCGGCAATGATTCAGAATAATAAATAATTTGTAGCATTATGTAGCACTCGTACAAAGCTGAAATGTCGGTTGGTGAGCCTGTCGAACCATAAGACATTTCAGCGACTGTACAAGACTCACGTTTCGACAGGCTCAACGACCGTCTTGTGTAACAGCAACCTAATATTGATAATTTGTAGTGAATAACAGGGGAGACTTAATTGTTTCCCTTTATTACTTATTAACGCTTACCACGCTCAATAATGATCCCCACATTCTTCGCCTGCGCAACGGCTTTGGGTTTGCTTAACTTTAAACGAAGCCATTGAATCCCAAATTTCTCTTGCAACTGAGCGGCAACTTCATTGGCGACCCGTTCAATTAATAAAAAAGGTTTGCTTTCGACATAATGGATAATAAATTCGCTCACTTCTGCATAATTCAAGCAAAATTTCACATCATCCGTTTCCGCCGCTTTACGACTATCCCACGCCATTTCAATATCAAAAATGAGTTTCTGTTTAATTTGTTGCTCCCACTCATAAACACCAATTTGAGCAAAAACGATAAGTTCTTCAATAAAAATACGATCTGTCATATATTTTTTATTCCTGAGAAAAAATTTGCCCTAATGCTATCAAGTTTAGGTAAAATAAACAAAAATTTATTAAGGAAGAGATTATGAGCCAATTTGCCCTTTGTTATATGCTTGCAGCCTATTTGCTTGGTTCAATTTCGAGTGCCATTTTAATTTGCCGTATGGCAGGTTTGCCTGATCCCCGTGAAAATGGCTCGGGCAACCCCGGCGCAACCAATGTGCTCCGTATAGGGGGAAGATGGGCGGCATTAGCAGTATTTGTTTTTGATGCACTAAAAGGTGCGTTACCTGTGTGGATTGGTTATCGTCTGGGATTAACCCAATTTGAGTTGGGCATGGTGGCGTTGGGTGCTTGCCTTGGGCATATTTTCCCGATTTTCTTTAAATTTAAAGGGGGAAAAGGCGTTGCAACGGCGTTTGGTGCGATTGCCCCTATTGCTTGGGGTGTCACAGGCACCATGTTAGGCACTTGGCTACTGGTCTTTTTGATTAGTGGTTATTCTTCATTAAGTGCGGTTGTTGCTGCTTTGCTGACGCCGCTCTATGTGTGGTATTTTCGCCCTGAATTTACGTTCCCTGTTGCTTTGGTTTGTTGTCTTTTGGTGTATCGTCATCACGGCAATATTCAACGTTTGTGGCGCGGGCAAGAAGATAAATTTTTATGGCGCAAAAAATCCTAATAGGTTGACTAATAGTGGTTTAACCACCCATGATCTATTTTCAGTTATACTACATCTCCCTAAAAATTAAGGATAAATTATGCAATCTCCACGAATTTTGCTGTTAAATGGCCCGAATTTGAATATGTTAGGGGCGCGAGAACCGAAGTATTATGGTTCTTTATCATTGGCGACAATTGAAGCGAATATGCAAGCGCAGGCGGAAAAGTGCGGTGTAAATTTGGATTGTTTTCAAGCGAATAGCGAAGAAAAACTGATCAATAAAATTCATGAAAGTTTTCAAAAAGTGGATTTTATTATTATTAATCCGGCGGCTTATACGCACACCAGCGTTGCGTTACGTGATGCCTTATTAGCGGTGGCAATCCCGTTTGTGGAAGTGCATTTATCTAATATTCATAAACGTGAACCATTTCGCCATCATTCTTATTTTTCTGATGTGGCCGAAGGGGTCATTTGTGGTTTAGGTGCTCAGGGTTATGACTGTGCTTTTCAATTTGCACTGGAGTATTTAGCTAAAAAAGCATAATTTTTTTAGAATTTTCACCGAAAATAGTAGAAAGTTGTCGCAAAAAGTCATATTTTCGGGTAATCTTGCGTTCACAAAAAAGAATTTATTTTGCCGTGCTTTTGATTGATAAAATCAAGCATCCAAAAGCGCGGTTCGTTTTTTCATCATTTAGGAAATACAACAATGGCAATGGACATTCGTAAAATTAAAAAATTAATCGAATTAGTTGAAGAATCAGGCATTATGGAGCTTGAAATTTCAGAAGGCGAAGAATCAGTACGTATTAGCCGCGGCACAGCGGCACCAAGCTCAGTACAATATACGATTCCGGCGGCTGCACCGGTTGCAGCTCCGGCACCTGTTGCTCAAGCTGCACCGGCTGCTGCAACAGCACCAGCGGCATCAGATGATTTAGCCGGCCACGTTATCCGTTCGCCAATGGTGGGAACGTTCTATCGTAGCCCAAGCCCTGAAGCGAAAGCATTTGTTGAAGTGGGTCAAGCGGTTAAAGTGGGTGATGCTTTATGTATCGTTGAAGCAATGAAAATGATGAACCGTATCGAAGCAGATAAAGCGGGTATGGTGAAAGCAATTTTAATCAACGATGGCGAAGCAGTAGAATTTGACGAACCATTAATCGTTATTGAATAATTAGCAAATTCGTAGGTGGGCAGATTTGCCCACTATTTTTATCCTATCAATTTCTAATTGGAATAATCTTATGTTAGAAAAAGTGGTTATTGCCAACCGCGGTGAAATCGCGTTGCGTATTTTGCGCGCTTGTAAAGAATTAGGCATTAAAACAGTCGCCGTTCACTCAACAGCAGACCGTGATTTAAAACATGTTTTATTAGCAGATGAAACCGTATGTATCGGTCCTGCGCCATCTGTAAAAAGTTATTTAAATGTTCCGGCAATTATTGCAGCAGCAGAAGTAACAGGGGCAGATGCGATTCACCCCGGTTATGGTTTCTTGTCTGAAAATGCAGATTTTGCTGAACAAGTAGAGCGTTCCGGCTTTACTTTCATTGGTCCAACAGCGGACGTTATTCGTTTAATGGGCGATAAAGTTTCGGCGATTAACGCAATGAAAAAAGCAGGCGTACCTTGTGTACCGGGTTCTGATGGTCCATTGGGTTCAGATATGGCGAAAAATAAAGAAATCGCAAAACGTATCGGTTTCCCTGTGATTATCAAAGCTTCAGGTGGCGGCGGTGGTCGCGGTATGCGCGTTGTGCGTAATGTTGAAAGCTTAGAAGAATCTATTGCGATGACAAAAGCGGAAGCGAAAGCCGCATTTAATAACGATATGGTTTATATGGAAAAATACTTGGAAAACCCACGTCACGTGGAAATTCAAGTAATTGCAGATACTCACGGTAATGCGGTGTATTTGGCTGAACGTGATTGTTCAATGCAACGCCGCCATCAAAAAGTAGTAGAAGAAGCGCCGGCACCGGGTATTTCAGAAGAAGTTCGCCGTGATATCGGTTCCCGTTGTGCGAAAGCTTGCGTAGAAATCGGCTATCGTGGCGCAGGGACATTTGAGTTCTTATACGAAAACGGTGAATTCTATTTCATTGAAATGAATACGCGTATTCAGGTTGAACACCCTGTTACTGAGATGATTACGGGCATTGACTTAGTTAAAGAACAATTGCGTGTTGCAGCAGGGCTTCCATTATCGTTCAAACAAGAAGATATTAAAGTGAAAGGCCATGCGATTGAATGTCGTATTAATGCGGAAGATCCAAAAACATTCTTACCATCACCGGGTAAAATTGCACACTTGCATGCACCGGGTGGTTTAGGTATTCGTTGGGATTCCCACGTGTATGGCGGTTACACCGTGCCACCACATTATGATTCAATGATTGCAAAATTGATTTCTTATGGTGACACCCGCGAAAGCGCAATTCGCCGTATGCAAAACGCGTTGTCAGAGACCATTATTAACGGAATTAAAACCAATATTCCGTTGCATAATCTGATTTTAGAAGATGAAAATTTCCAAAAAGGTGGCACAAATATTCACTACCTTGAGAAGAAATTGGGTCTGGCATAATGTAAATAAAATGGAGCTTAGGCTCCATTTTTTGTATGCTCTTTTTCGCTAGTCATCATATTGAAAGGATAAAAGAATGACTCTCAAACAACGTTATAAACAAGCCGCCCTTGAAGCCAAATGGGCGTTGGGATTAACTGTGTTATATCTATTTGGCTGGATAGCTTGCGCTTATTTACCGGACAATAGTGCGGGCCCTTTGGGATTTCCATTGTGGTTTGAATTAGCCTGTATTTATTTGCCGGTGCTATTTTTAGTGGTTGCTTATTGGGTGATTCAAATTTTTTACCAAGACATTGATTTAGATATCGAAAATTCCCCGGAAAAACACCGCACTTTAACGCAAGATGCCAAGGAGACGAAACAATGAATTTAGGCATTATTCTTCCGTTAGTCATTTACCTTGTCTTTGTGTTTGGCGCGGCATTGTATGCCTATGTCAAACGCTCAAAAGGGGATTTCTTAACAGAATATTATGTGGGCAATCGCTCGATGACAGGCTTTGTGTTAGCAATGACGACCGCATCAACTTATGCCAGTGCCAGTTCTTTTATCGGTGGCCCCGGGGCAGCCTATAAATATGGTTTAGGTTGGGTACTGCTTGCTATGATCCAAGTACCGGCGGTGTGGTTAGCTTTGGGCGCGTTAGGGAAAAAATTCGCTCTGTTGTCTCGTGAAACCAATGCCTTAACACTCAATGATTTATTACTTTATCGCTATAAAAATAAATATCTCGTTTGGATTGCCGGTTTTGCCTTATTAATGGCGTTTTTTGCGGCAATGATGACCCAATTTATTGGCGGCGCACGTTTACTGGAAACCACCATTGGGATTTCCTATACTCAAGCCTTATTAATTTTTGCCTTAACCGTTGGGCTTTACACCTTTATCGGCGGCTTCCGTGCCGTTGTGTTAACGGATACTATCCAAGGAACAGTGATGATTTTAGGGACAATCGTCCTGTTAATCGGGGTGATTTATGCGGCGGGTGGTGTTGAAAGTGCGGTGACAAAACTCACCGAAATTGATCCGCACTTAGTCAGTCCTTACGGCCCGAATGAAATGTTAAGCTTCCAATTTATGGCATCCTTTTGGGTGTTAGTGTGTTTTGGTGTGGTGGGACTGCCCCATACCGCGGTGCGTTGTATGGCATTCAAAGACAGCCGCGCCTTGCATCGTGGTATGCTCATTGGAACGGCAATTTTGAGCATCATTATGCTGGGGATGCATTTGGCCGGGGCATTGGGACGCGCTGTTGTACCTAATTTAACCATTCCCGACCAAGTTATTCCGAGCTTAATGTTGCAAGTTTTACCGCCACTAGTGGCAGGGATTTTTTTAGCGGCGCCCATGTCCGCTATTATGTCCACGATTGACGCACAACTGATCCAATCATCGGCTATTTTCGTTAAAGATCTTTATTTATCCGCGAAACCCGAAGCCGCGAATAATCAAAAGCGCATTAGTTGGTTATCTTCCATTATTACGTTAACTATCACGGTGCTTTTAATTTTCGCCGCACTTAACCCACCTGATATGATTATTTGGCTGAATTTATTTGCTTTTGGTGGCTTAGAAGCAGCATTTTTATGGGTGATCATTTTGGGTATTTATTGGGATAAGGCGAATGCTTATGGCGCGATCAGTTCTATGGTTGTGGGGTTGGGAATTTATATTTTCTTAACGCAAATGAAATCGGTAGATTTAACGACTTTGGTTGAACCGCTACAATATGCCATTCAAAGCATCAAATTATTTAGCCAATTTCACGAAATTGTTCCGTCATTAGTTTGGGGGCTTATTGCTTTTCTCATCGGCAACAAATTCGGCGAAGCGAAAGAGAATCTATGATAAAATTCGGCTCTTTAGAGAAAATATAACGAAACAAAAAAGGAAACAAAATGGCTTGGATCCAAATTCGCCTAAACAGCACAAATGAACGCGCTGAAGCAATCAGCGATTTTTTAGAAGAACTTGGCTCGGTGTCCGTGACATTTATGGATAGCCAAGATACGCCGATTTTTGAACCATTACCGGGGGAAACGCGCCTGTGGGGCAATACGGATGTCATCGCGCTATTTGATGCGGAAACAGATATGAACCCGATTTTGACCGCGCTTCAAGAAAGTCAGTTATTAGAACAAGGTTTTGCTTATAAAATCGAACAAATTGAAGATAAAGATTGGGAACGTGAATGGATGGATAATTTCCACCCAATGAAGTTTGGCAAACGCTTATGGATTTGCCCGACTTGGCGCGAAATTCCTGAACCTGATGCGGTGAATGTGATGTTAGACCCCGGATTGGCATTTGGTACAGGAACCCACCCAACCACTGCCTTATGTTTAGAATGGTTAGACAGTTTAGATTTAGAAGGCAAAACTGTAATTGATTTTGGTTGCGGCTCGGGCATTCTTGCCATTGCAGCGTTAAAACTGGGGGCAAAAAGTGCGGTGGGAATTGACATCGATCCGCAAGCGATTTTGGCGAGCCGTAATAATGCGGAAGCCAATGGCGTAGCGGATCGCCTACAGCTCTTTTTGTCTGATGATAAACCTGCGGATTTAAAAGCGGATGTGGTGGTTGCTAATATTTTAGCAGGGCCACTGAAAGAGCTTTATCCTGTCATTAGCCAGCTTCCAAAAGCGCAAGGTGATTTAGGATTATCAGGTATTTTAGCCACCCAAGCGCAATCTGTTTGTGATGCTTATGCGCAAACCTTTGAGCTTGATCCTGTGGTGGAACGCGAAGAATGGTGCCGAATTACAGGCAAATTGGCTTAATTTAGAAATGTCAACGGGAGAAAGGTAAATTTTTGTAAAAATTGTTTACTTTTTACCCTTTTCAAAATGCCGAAAAATGCGTATTATACACGCCCTTATCGGTGTCGATAGCCGAATGGTTTTAGAACTGTTCGGTTTATTTTTTTGTATGAACTTGGAGTAAACAACGCGTGCGAATTGGTCAGTATCAACTCAAAAATCGCATTTTGTTGGCACCAATGGCTGGCATTACAGATCAACCGTTTCGTAAACTGTGTGCGCATTATGGTGCGGGACTTACGTTTTCGGAAATGATGTCAACCAACCCACAAGTGTGGCATACAGAAAAATCAAAATTACGCTTGGCTCATCATCAAGATATCGGTATCAATGCGGTGCAAATTGCGGGCTCTGATCCGCAAGAAATGGCACAGGCGGCACAAGTTAATGTCGATTATGGTGCTGAAATTATTGACATCAATATGGGATGCCCCGCTAAAAAGGTAAATAAAAAGCTTGCAGGTTCTGCATTGCTGCAATTTCCTGATTTAGTCGCTGAAATTCTTGATGCAGTGGTTAATGCTGTTAATGTCCCTGTTACTTTAAAAATTAGAACGGGCTGGGATCGCGATAATCGTAATTGCCTTGAAATTGCGAAAATTGCAGAACAAAGCGGCATTCAGGCGCTGACAATTCATGGACGTACGAGAGCGTGCCTATATAATGGCGATGCGGAATATGACAATATCAAAGCTGTGAAAGCAGCGGTCTCTATTCCGGTTATTGCGAATGGAGATATCATTTCGGCTGAAAAAGCCAGATTTGTACTTGATTACACAGGTGCAGATGCGATTATGATCGGGCGTGGCGCATTAGGCAATCCATGGATTTTCCAATCTGTGGTGGGTCTTATTGAACAAGGCTCGACCATTTTAGAGCCAAGTTTAGCTGAAAAGTGCGGTGTGATTTTGCGTCATATTGAAGAATTACATCAATTTTATGGTGCAGAAAAAGGTTATCGCATTGCGCGTAAGCATGTAGCTTGGTATTTACAGGGAATTCAACCTAATTCCGATTTTAGACAAACTTTCAACAGCATTACAGAAGCAAAAATGCAACTTTTTGCCTTGGAAGATTTTTTTAATTTAATTTGTAATGGAAACCACAATGTTTGAACAACAACGTACTCCAGCAGCTGATGCGTTAACGGTATCGGTGCTAAATTCACAATCTCAAGTAACCAATAAGCCACTTCGTGACTCAGTAAAACAGGCTTTACGCAACTATCTTTCTCAATTAGATGGTCAAGATGTCACAGAGCTTTATGAATTAGTGTTAGCAGAAGTTGAACATCCAATGTTAGATATGGTGATGCAATATACACGCGGTAACCAAACTCGTGCGGCATTAATGCTTGGCGTAAACCGCGGTACATTACGCAAAAAATTGAAAAAATACGGTATGGGCTAATTGTTAGCTGTATTGATGAAAAAAGTGCGGTCGTTTTGACCGCATTTTGCTTTTCTAAAATTTAAAGAATTTTCGTAATAAATTCGTGATTTAAATCGATCACAGGTAATTCAGACCCTTGCCATTGGCGAACAATCTGATGTTCCATTAAATTCAAAGTATCCAATCCGGGGGTGACGTTGGGGGTGTATTGAGCGGCAATACGCGCTAATTGGGTTAAACCAAAGCTACTTTCAATACTTGAACTAATCACCGCTTTTAAGCCTTGTTGATGAGCTTGTTCAATCAAACTCACGCATTTTTCCAGCGAACCCACTAATGTTGGTTTAATTACAATGGCAGCTACGTAAGGCTCTGCTTTCACGGCAAAATCCGCTTCACGTACCGATTCGTCCCACGCAATATGAATCCCTGTTTCTTGGGCAAATTGACGACTTTCATCACGTGTTTTGCAAGGTTCTTCCAAAAATTGAATACGCGCGCGGTGTTCGGGTTTCACGTATTTGGCAAACATCGCCGCTTTTGCCGGTGTCCAACTGCGGTTGGCATCTAAACGCAACTGCAAATCAGGAATAGCTTCCAGCAACATATCCGCAATTAAACCATCGCGGTTTGCTTCATACATGCCTACTTTAATTTTTGCCACTTTTTCCCCTTGCATTTGCTCCAAGGGTTCATAAAGCTCGTCAGGATCGCCGTAGCAAAGCGGTGCCACTTGATAGTTGCCGTCTGCTTGTAATGCACCTTTTAACTCAGCCAATGCACAACTTAAGCCAAAGGCAACGGAAGGATACAAACCGTCAAAAGAAAGTTTTTGATTTTCTGACCGCGCTTTATCCCAATCTTGCAACCACTGAATCGCCTGTTCTTGCGCTTGGTCTAGGGTTTCTTCACTAAATTCAGGCAACGGCGCAATTTCGCCCCAGCCTTCATTGTCCTTACATTTAATTTGCACCAACAAACCTTCGCGGCGTTTTAAAAAACGGTTGCGCAAAATTAATTGGCTGTCAACGGGAATGGAATAACGGTAAAGATGATATTCACGCATAATTAAGAGCTTTCCTTTTGGTAAAAAATTTTGCCTACACGATCAATATGAGCAATGAAATCTGGGTTTGTAAGTTGAGAATAAATAGATAAATCAAAAAGATAAGGCGAGTAAGATTCATCTAAATCTAGCCAAATAGATGATAAGATTGAACTTGTGAGCCGCTCACCTTTGAGTGTTAAATCAATATCTGAACCTTCTCGATAATTCCCTTTTGCTCTTGAACCATAAATAATCGCTTGCTCAACTTCAGGGTATTTTTTTAAGATTTCGTGAATTAATGCAATTGATTTTTCGCTTAATCCAAAGTCTGCCATAGGTTTTCAACTCGTTGTTGGAATATTAAAAGCAATGGTAAATATTGGTGGGCAATTTTATCGAATTCAGTATTAAATATACTATCATCATAAGTGTGCACCGTGATATTTCGAGTTTTGATCATCTCACCCCAAGTTTCACCATCAGTAATTAAACCTTGGTTAAAGGCTATACGAGTCGCAATGCGAGAACCTAAAATATCGATGTGACCAGCTTCAAGTAAGATATCTTTCATTAACTTCCACGCTAATTCATGTGTCATTTCAAAATCTTTAATCACAGCACGCTTTGCGATATCTATGTCATTTTCTAGGCAAAAATTAACATCTTTAACTAAATAACTTAACGCCTTTTTATAGTTTTGAAACCGCTGTTTCCAGCGAATATCTTGTTCGACCATATAACCACCTTTCAAGAGAAAAGTGCGGTCAAAAATAACCGCACTTTGTGGACAACATTAAGGATTACGGCGGAATTTGCTGAAATCAGGTTCGCGTTTTTCGTTGAACGCGTTGCGACCTTCTTGACCCTCTTCCGTCATATAGAACAACATGGTGGCGTTGCCGGCCAGTTCTTGCAAGCCGGCTTGACCATCACAGTCCGCATTTAATGCCGCTTTTAAGCAACGTAATGCGATTGGGCTGTTTTGTAACATTTCACGACACCAACGCACGGTTTCTTTTTCTAAGTCAGCATAAGGCACAACGGTATTGACTAAGCCCATATTTAAGGCTTCTTGTGCATCGTACATACGGCATAAGAACCAAATTTCACGGGCTTTTTTCTGACCTACGATACGCGCCATATAGCTTGCGCCCCAGCCACCGTCAAATGAACCCACTTTCGGGCCGGTTTGACCGAATTTCGCGTTATCCGCGGCAATGGTTAAATCACACATCATATGTAACACGTGACCGCCGCCCACTGCATAACCTGCTACCATTGCTACTACAGGTTTTGGACAGGTGCGAATATCGCGTTGGAATTCTAAAACGTTTAAATGGTGTACGCCGCTGTCGTCTTTATAACCGCCGTAGTCGCCGCGAATTTTTTGGTCACCGCCTGCGCAGAAGGCATATTCGCCTTCGCCGGTTAACACGATGACGCCAATTTTTTCATCAAAACGTGCATCAGCAAAGGCGTGAATCATTTCTTTCACCGTTTGCGGACGGAATGCGTTGCGCACTTCCGGACGGTTAATGGTAATTTTCGCGATACCGTCTGTTGATTTGTGATAACGAATATCCGTGTAGCCTTCGCTATGGTCAACCCATTCAACCGGGGCGTATAAAAATTCTTCACTTGGATATAACATTTGAGTTTCCTATTTGAGTAAAAGTTAACTGATTAAAAAAGTGGGGTAATTATAACGGAAGTTTGGGCATAAATGTAGAATTGATTTCTCTATGCCAAAATTCCTTGCAACGCTTCCACAAAACCCTTGGGATTTTCCAAATGGGCATTGTGCCCTGCATTGGGAATAATGCGCGTATTTAATTTTTCCAACGCTGCCATTTGGCGAAATTTTTGATCTTTTTCGCCCACGAAATAATAAATCGGCAACAAACTTGACCGCACTTTATCGCCCAAATAGGGTTGTTTGGCAAGGGATGTGGCTCTCAGCATTTTTCCGATATTTTCACCACAATTCCCCACGCGTTTTTGAATTAACGCCGCACGTTCCTGTTCGTTTAAATGGGCAAAAACAGGTTGTTGATACCAATCATTGAGTACGTTCTCAGCACTTTCAGTACAAAATCGATTTGCCCATTTTTCATCATTTTGCCAACGGGCGTTTTTTTCTGTTTTGTCTAGTAACCCGAGATTGGTGCCTTCTAAAATTAAACCTTGAAGATTGCCTTTTTTACATTGCGCTTGCAACGCATAATACAAAGCAATTCGCCCACCGAGCGAGTAACCCACTAAAAAATAAGCTTCATTTTTCACCGCATTTTGGAGTTGGGATGATAAATAATCTGCACAATCCTCAAAGTCTTTTACGGCAATATTTTTTGCGTTGCCGTGAAAAGGTAAATCCAATGAAATACAGTCAACGTGCGGACAGTTTTGGATGACGTTTTGCCAATCATCCTTATCACCAAGCAATCCGTGCAAAAAAACGAGTTTCATTATTGCGCCTTTTTCTTTAATGGAATGACAATAGCCGGATCATCTGGTGCCTCTATTTTATCGATTTGTGCTTTTAACCCATAGTCATCTTTATCCGGTGCATTGCTAAATAAATCCGCCTCCTCATTGAGTTTGGCATTTTGAATGCCTATCCATTTTGCTATGCCATCTGTAAAGTTTAAGCCGGATTTAAACACTTTATAGACGTGGCGTTCGGTATCGTCACTGGAAATTTTAAATAATGGAATATCAAAATGACGTTTACTTTTGCCCGTGCTATTGTGAATATCGACGCTGGTTTCCGTTTCGTGTTGTGCTAACCCGTGATCGGAAAAGTAAATCATCGAAAAAGTGCGGTGTGATTTTTCGTTGTTTTTAACTAATTCATCATATACGCCTTTAATCACTTCATCAGTTTTCTTCATTGAAGACGCGTAACAGTTGACGTTGTAATATTTTTCATCAATATCGTAATCGCTATAAAGTTTTCCGTAATCGCTTAAACGGTCACAAGTAATAGGGTGTGATCCGTATAAATGTAGCACAATAAAACGTTTACCTTGTGCCGGTTGTTCGAGTACTTGGGTCAATTTAGGGAGTAACGCAAAATCACTCGTATTGGCGTTTAAGCTGTCGCCCGATTTTAAAAAAATCTTTTCATCGCTTTGGTTAGCAATTGCTGAAATTGGCGTATCAAATTGCCCTAAATAACCTTGATTTGAAATCCAAATCGTTGTTATGCCCGCTGATTTTATTAAGTCAATGAAATTTAATGCATAATTGCCTTCCCAAATTTTGGTATCCGGTTTGGTGAGCATCAATTTTAGGGAAGCAATAGTGTTTGTGCCACCTGCGGTCAATCCATCGATTAATATCCCCTTGGCATTTGACATAAAGGGAGTATTTTCTACAGGGTAGCCATATGCATGATGATAATCTTTTCTCGCACTTTCGCCGATGATCAATACATAATCATCATATTTTGCGTTAGAAAGCGTTGAATTTCCCCATTGGCTTTCAATCGCTAATTCATTTAATCGTGCTAATTCATCTTGTACTTTTACCGTTGCGGTATAGGTTTCTGTAATAAATTTTAGTGGACCGGCATTCCAAAGTAGAAAGAGGGTCACTATAGCGAGGAAGATTTTATTTTTGTAAAAATGAACATGAAATTTTTGCGTGAGCGAGCGGAATTGCCAAATACAAAATAAAATACCGATTGGGTATAAGAAGTTGAGTAATGGGAGTTGAGAAAAAAATTCTTTACTCTCAAGAAGATCTGTTGCAAATATGGATGCAATATACTGATAGGAAGGTGCACCAAACGTGAGTCCAACGGGAGCGTAAAGTGCATGTACGAACACGAAAGGAAAAACAATCCACCAAAAGATTTTTTTAGAGGCATTGAGCATCACCAATAAAATCGCCATAAATAATACGGCGTTGATACTTGGATGAGCATCAAATCCAGAACCGATAATCATTAATCGGCTGGCAAAAATCACTAAAATGAGGGATAAAATTGTTGCAATAACATGTTTGGTTGTTGCGTGGGAAAATAATTTATTTATCAATTTGGCAAACACGATTTTTCCTTATGTTAAAAGATAAACAGACCCTATTGTCGAAAGTGTGGTGCAATTTTACCGAATTTTTATGCTGCATTCTATTGGTTGTTATTGGAGATTATTTTATAATAGCGAGAATTTTGTGTTCAATCCTCGTGGGAGCAAGAAAATGAGCAAACCAATTTATAATCGTATTCTTCTAAAATTAAGTGGCGAAGCCTTACAGGGTGCTGAAGGTTTTGGTATTGATCCTTCTATTTTGGACAGAATGGCACTTGAGATTAAAGAACTATTATCGATGGGCGTTGAAGTCGGTGTGGTATTAGGCGGTGGTAATTTATTCCGTGGTGCCAAATTAGCAAAAGCCGGTATGAACCGTGTTGTTGGTGACCATATGGGGATGCTTGCTACCGTGATGAACGGTTTGGCCATGCGTGATGCGTTGCATCGTGCCGATGTCAATGCGAAATTGATGTCCGCGTTCCAATTAAACGGTATTTGTGATACTTATAACTGGTCTGAAGCGATCAAAATGCTACGTGAAAAACGTGTCGTGATTTTCTCAGGTGGTACGGGTAGCCCATTCTTTACAACGGATTCTGCTGCTTGTTTACGAGGTATTGAAATTGAAGCGGATGTCGTATTAAAAGCGACAAAAGTTGATGGCGTTTATGATTGTGATCCTGCCAAAAATCCTGAAGCGAAATTATTTAATACGTTAAGCTACGCAGATGTGATCGAAAAAGAATTACAAGTTATGGATTTAGCCGCATTTACGTTAGCGCGCGACCACGGTATGCCGATTCGTGTGTTTAATATGGGCAAACCAGGGGCATTACGTGAAGTGGTGACAGGATTAACTGAAGGCACGATTATTTCTTAATAAGCATTTTATCGCATAACCTTAAAAACATTTAATAACAAGGAAAAACAATGATCAACGAAATTAAAAAAGATACGCAAGAGCGTATGGAAAAGAGCCTTGAAGCACTTAAAGGTCACATTTCAAAAATCCGTACAGGTCGTGCACAACCTTCTCTTTTAGATGGTATTCAAGTGGAATATTACGGTGCAGCAACGCCATTACGTCAATTAGCAAATGTTGTAGCGGAAGATGCTCGTACATTAGCGGTAAGCGTTTTCGACCGTTCTTTAATTAGTGCGGTAGAAAAAGCGATTTTAACCTCAGATTTAGGTTTAAACCCTTCTTCAGCAGGTACAACAATTCGCGTACCATTGCCGCCATTAACAGAAGAACGTCGTAAAGATCTTATTAAATTAGTGAAAGGCGAAGGTGAGCAAGGTAAAGTGGCTATTCGTAATGTGCGCCGTGACGCCAATGATAAAATTAAAGCGTTATTAAAAGATAAAGAAATCAGCGAAAACGAACAGCACAAAGCAGAAGAAGAAATCCAAAAAATTACCGATACATTTATCAAAAAAGTAGATGAAGTGTTAGCGGATAAAGAAAAAGAGTTAATGGATTTCTAATTTAACTTATAGGGTGGGGTAATGCCCCCACCAATATAGAACGCAGATTTTTCTGCGTTTTTTTATATGAGCGTAGTGGGTTTCCCCCTAAATCACTTCGGGCTTTTCGATGAAAAAACAAAATTTAGTCATTCTTGGTTCAACCGGATCAATCGGTACAAGCACGCTGTCTGTTGTTGAACATAATCCTGAGAAATATCATGCTTTTGCTTTAGTTGGTGGGCGAAATGTGGATTTGATGGTTGAACAATGTATGAAGTTTCAACCTACCTTTGCCGCCTTAGATGATGAAAGTGCGGCAAAAAATTTGCGGGAAAAATTGACCGCACTTGGTAGCAAAACTCAAGTGTTGAGCGGGCAAAAAGCCATTTGTGAATTGGCGGCACACGAACAAGCCGATCAGGTGATGGCGGCAATTGTGGGTGCGGCAGGTTTGTTGCCAACCCTTTCCGCAGTGAAAGCGGGTAAGCGTGTGTTGTTGGCAAATAAAGAAAGTTTGGTAACTTGTGGGCAACTTTTTATTGATGCCGTGCAAAAATACGGTGCGCAATTATTGCCGGTGGATAGTGAGCATAATGCGATTTTCCAGTCTTTGCCGCCCGAAGCACAACAAAAAATCGGCTTTTGTCCGTTAAAGGATTTGGGTATTTCGAAGATTGTGTTGACGGGATCTGGCGGGCCTTTCCGTTATACGGATTTAAGCGAATTTGATGGTATTACGCCGGCACAGGCGGTAGCGCATCCGAATTGGTCAATGGGTAAGAAAATCTCTGTAGATAGTGCAACCATGATGAATAAGGGGTTGGAATATATTGAAGCACGTTGGTTGTTTAATGCCGGTGCAGATGAAATGGAAGTGATTATTCACCCGCAATCTATTATTCATTCTATGGTGCGTTATGTGGATGGTTCCGTGATTGCACAGATGGGCAACCCTGATATGCGCATGCCAATTGCAGAAACCATGGCTTATCCAAACCGCACTTTTGCCGGGGTTGAACCCTTGGATTTTTATATGTTAAATGGGCTGACATTTTTAGAACCGGATTTTAATCGTTACCCTAATCTTAAATTGGCCATGGATGCCTTTGCCGCAGGGCAGTATGCGACAACGGCAATGAATGCGGCGAACGAAATTGCGGTAGACGCCTTCTTAAATGGTCAGATTAAGTTTACGGATATTGCCAAAGTGAATAGCAAAGTAGTTGAAGCGATACAACCGCAAGCTATTGATTGCGTTGACGATGTGCTTGAAGTCGATGGTCAGGCGCGTGAATTGGCGAAAGCGTTTATCTAATCCCTTCAAATTTTATTATGAAATGGGGCAATAAATGCCCCAAATCTAATCAACCCACCAAAATATCAAATAGCGGTATATCCCAACTTTCAATAGGCAAGGTTTCCACTTGTTGGCATTGATGTGCCAGCCCAACAGGAATGAAATTTTTTGAACGCCAATCTTGTAAAGTGCGATCATAGAACCCGCCCCCCATGCCGAGACGATTACCTGGTTTATCAAAGGCAACTAAAGGGGTAAAAATAATCTCTAATTTTTCTAACGGTAGAATGTGTTGAACATTTAACTGCGGTTCAAGAATACCAAATTTATTAGGGATTAATGGAGTTTGCGGTGTGTAATGAATAAATAACAAATGCCCTTTACAAAATGGATGAAGAATGGGCAAATAGACATTTTTTCCTTTTTCCCACAGTTGTTCAATCAGTAATTGAGTGGAAATTTCACCATCAAAGGATAAATAAATAGCGATATTTTGCGCTTGACGTTGTGCAATGAGATCTAAGGCTTTTTGCGTTACAATTTTTTCCGCTTGAGCTTGTTCAAGTGCGGTTAAAAGCTGACGAGTTTGGCGAATTTGATTGCGGAGTTGAGCGCGTAGCTCAGAAATTGATTTTTTCATAGGAAATTGTTAGGGAAGAGCCCCGAGATGCCGTTTTGGGTGGTCGGTCCTTGAACCCGATGGTTCAAGGGAGTTAACTATAACTATCATTAGGCTTCTTAGTTAAACTAAGCCTGCACACCGACAGCTGAGAAGCCAACTCTAAGTATGTAAATATCGGCTCAGGGACGTAACCCTTTGGCGAACATCTCAGGTAATCTTTGCGTTAAATACTAACTGAAATTAGCGAATTTGAACAGTGTCAAAACGTGATTTTTATCAAATTTTATTGAATTTCATAGGTTGTTTGCTGATTTGTTGAACATGCAATAATTTTTTCCAAAGACGCACTTAATTGCTGAATTTGATTCTGTAACACTTTTTCCGTTTCCGTAATTTTGCTTCTTTCTTGTAATAATTCAAAACTGAGATTTAATGCCACAATATTTAATGCGCGTTCAACTTGCACCGTTTGCATCCGATCTTTCATTTCCATGACGCGTTGATCCAAAATACGTGCCGCTTCACGCAAACTGTCGTGTTGTTCTTCAGGCACATTTAAACGCACAATTTGCCCTAAAAAATTCAGCTCAATCATTGCCATAACTTTTACCATTCTAAAAATTTTTGGCTATTATGCCACAGAGAAATATTTTCGTCATAGAGAATCTGATAGAATGCGGATAACTTAACAGAAAGGAAGAGTAAATGACTGAATATTCAACACTTCAACAACAATTAAAAAGCGCGCAAATTGAACTCACTGCGGCAGAATTACATGGCTTTTTAACCGGTTTAATTTGTGGCGGTGTGCGAGATCAAAGCTGGCAAACATTGTTGTATCAAATGACCAACGACAATCATGCTTATCCAATGGCATTACTTGCTGATATTACCCAAATCTATCAAGATATTGACCGCACTTTATCGGATATTGATGGCTTTAATTTTGAATTATTGTTACCTGAAGATGATAATGTATTTGTGCAAGCGGACGCATTATGCGAATGGACAAATCATTTCTTACTGGGTTTAGGCTTAAATCAACCTAAATTGGACAAAGAAAAAGGCGAAATCGGTGAAGCATTAGATGACTTAAATGATATTTGTCAGTTAGGTTATGATGAAGATGATAATCAAGAAGAATTAGCGGAAGCACTGGAAGAAATCATTGAATATGTGCGTACCATCGCGGCGTTATTTTATGCTCATTTTAAACCGCAAACCGATACCGAAAAACCGACAATTCACTAGGAGTTTGTGATGGATTTGGCTTATATGGCAGCCTTGCCAAAGCAAGAATTTATAGAACGGCGTACAACGTTATTTGAGCGTTTAGGCGATAATTTTGCCGCCATTATTTTCTCGGCAAGCGAACAAACACGTTCAAATGACACCGCTTATCCATTTCGTCAAGACAGTTATTTTTGGTATTTAACGGGGTTTAATGAACCTGATTCTGTGCTGGTTTTAACCCGCCAAAACGGGCAAAACCAGACCGCACTTTTTTTGCGTCCCAATGATCCTGAAATGGAAACGTGGAACGGACGGCGTTTGGGCGTAGAAAATGCGCCGGCTACGCTCAATGTGGATTATGCCTTTTCAATTGAAACACTGAAAGACGAACTGCCTGCGTTATTGGCAAATGTTGAACAGATTTATCATTTGCAAGATTTGCGTGAGCATAATGATACCTTAATGTTGGCGTTGTTACCGCCTAGTGCAAAACGCATGAATTTACGACCGCACTTAGACGAAATGCGGTTGTTTAAATCCCCAAATGAAATACGGTTAATGCAACAAGCAGGGCAAATTAGTGCGTTAGGGCATATTCGAGCGATGCGTGAAACGCGTCCAAATCGTTTTGAATATGAAATTGAAAGTGAAATTTTACATGAATTCAACCGATTTGGTGCACGTTACCCTTCTTACAACAGCATTGTTGCAGGGGGAGAAAATGCCTGTATTTTACATTACACCGAAAATGATCAACCCTTAAAAGACGGCGATTTAGTGCTCATTGATGCGGGCTGTGAATTTGCCATGTATGCCGGCGATATTACGCGAACCTTTCCCGTGAACGGAAAATTTAGTCAGCCACAACGGGAAATTTATGAAATCGTATTGGCAGCGCAAAAACGTGCCTTGGAATTGTTGGTGGTGGGCAATAATATTCAACAAGCCAATGATGAAGTGGTGCGCATTAAAGTGGAAGGTTTGGTGCGTTTAGGGATCTTGCAGGGGGATGTGGACGAGTTGATCGCGAATAATGCGCATCGTGAATTTTATATGCACGGATTAGGGCATTGGTTAGGTTTGGATGTGCATGATGTGGGCAGTTATTCTAATGCCACAGAAAACGGCGACCGAAACTCGAAAAAACGCGACCGCACTTTGGAAGTGGGGATGGTATTAACCGTTGAACCCGGGCTTTATATTTCGCCGAAATCCAATGTGCCAGAGCAATATAAGGGGATTGGTGTGCGTATTGAAGATAATATTTTGATTACGGAATACGGTAACAAAAACTTAACTTGCGCGGTACCAAAAGAAATTGAGGATATTGAGCGGTTAATGGCGGAGAGATAGCGATAAAGCTCAAGCAAAAGCGCGGTCAAAAAAACAAAAATTTTGATCGCGCTTTATGTTGTTTGGGGCAGGTTTTGATACCTGCCCCGATGAGTAGAGACGGATTACATCATGCCGCCCATTCCACCCATACCGCCCATTCCGGCACCTAAATCAGCTTTGTCATCTTTTGGCAAGTCAGTTACCATACATTCTGTAGTAATCATTAAACCTGCAATTGATGCTGCAAATTGCAATGCAGAACGTGTTACTTTGGTCGGATCCAAAATACCCATTTCGATCATATCGCCGTAAGTTTCAGTACCCGCGTTATAACCGAAGTTTCCTTCGCCATTTTTCACCGCACTTGCGACTACTGATGCTTCTTCACCCGCATTCGTTACGATTTGGCGAAGTGGTGCTTCCATTGCACGTAAGGCAAGTTTGATACCCACATTTTGATCTTCATTGTCGCCTTTTAAGGTTGCAGCCACTTTGCCTGCAGCACGTACTAATGCCACACCACCACCGGCAACGATACCTTCCTCCACCGCTGCGCGAGTCGCGTGCAATGCGTCATCAACACGATCTTTTTTCTCTTTCATTTCAACTTCAGTCGCTGCACCTACTTTGATTACCGCCACACCGCCGGCTAATTTCGCCACGCGTTCTTGAAGTTTTTCTTTGTCGTAATCAGACGTTGATTCTTCGATTTGTTGACGAATTTGTGCTACACGACCTTTGATTTGTGCTTCATCGCCAATACCGTCAATAATGGTGGTGTTATCTTTGTTGATGACAACACGTTTCGCTTGACCTAAATCTTCTAAAGTCGCTTTTTCAAGTTCCATACCGATTTCTTCAGAAATCACCGTACCTGCAGTTAAAATTGCAATGTCTTGCAACATCGCTTTACGGCGATCACCAAAACCTGGTGCTTTCACTGCCGCCACTTTCACGATACCACGCATCGTATTTACTACTAATGTTGCTAATGCTTCGCCTTCTACATCTTCTGCAATAATTAAAAGTGGTTTACCTGCTTTTGCCACGCCTTCTAATACCGGAAGAAGTTCGCGAATGTTAGAGATTTTTTTATCCACTAATAAAATAAATGGGTTGTCCAACTCAACAGTTGCGGTTTCAGGTTTGTTGATGAAGTAAGGAGACAAATAACCACGGTCAAATTGCATCCCCTCAACCACATCTAATTCATCTTCTAAACCGGTACCATCTTCAACGGTAATAACCCCTTCTTTGCCCACTTTTTCCATCGCTTGAGCAATTAATTGTCCAACAATACTATCAGAGTTTGCAGAGATAGTTCCTACTTGTTCAATCTCTTTTGAAGTTTCACATGGTTTTGAAAGTGCTTTTAATTCAGCTACCACAGCTGCAACCGCTTTATCAATACCACGTTTTAAATCCATTGGGTTCATACCTGCTGCAACGGCTTTTAAGCCTTCGTTTACGATAGCTTGTGCAAGCACTGTGGCTGTGGTTGTACCATCACCAGCCGCATCATTAGCTTTAGATGCCACTTCTTTCACCATTTGCGCGCCCATATTCTCGAATTTATCCGCTAATTCGATTTCACGTGCGACAGACACGCCATCTTTCGTGATAGTTGGTGCACCAAAGGCTTTATCTAAAATTACGTTACGACCTTTAGGACCAAGGGTTACTTTTACTGCATCGGCTAAAATATTCACACCTGCTAACATTTTTACGCGAGCATCATTACCAAATTTTACGTCTTTTGCTGCCATTTTTATTTTCCTTTATTAATCGGGCAAATGCGATTTGCCCCTACAAAAATTTTGGTCAAAATTGACCGCGCTTTATTATTCTACGATAGCCAAAATATCGTTTTCAGAAACGATTAACACTTCTTCACCATCAATTTTTTCGGTTTTCACACCATAACCATCATTGAAAATCACGGTATCGCCCACTTTCACATCTAAAGGTTGAACGGTGCCGTTTTCTAAAATACGACCTTTACCTACAGCAATTACTTTGGCGCGTGTTGATTTTGTTGCGGCAGAACCGGTTAATACGATACCGCCGGCAGATAATGTTTCAACTTCTTCACGTTTAAGTAGAACGCGATCATGTAATGGACGAATTGCCATATTATTACTCCTTAACATAATAAAATTGTTTATTGCTTTGCTTATATAGGTATGATTTTCAGGGTTTCAAGGGACAATATAAAAAATTTTTTGATAAAAATAATCCTACCGGGCTATTGTTTGTTAAGCGTAAAAAGAGTATATTTCCGACCATCTTTATTCATATTTATTTTATAAAAAGGAAACATTATGGGCGGTATTAGCATTTGGCAACTTCTGATTATTGTAGCTATCGTGGTGTTATTATTCGGAACAAAAAAACTTCGTACCTTAGGTGCTGATCTAGGCGAATCAGTAAAAGGTTTTAAAAAAGCGATGGCTGACGAGCCAAAAGAAACAGACGTGAAATCTGTGGAAAAAAACGATAAAGAATAAGGCTTAAAAATAAGGTAATAAGCGTGTTTGATATCGGTTTTTCTGAATTAGTCCTGATTTTTATTGTGGGCTTGGTGGTATTAGGCCCACAACGTATGCCTGTGGCAATTCGTACTGTGATGAAATGGGTTCGCACTATTCGTGGTTTAGCTGCAAATGTACAAAATGAACTGGCGCAAGAGCTTAAATTACAGGAATTGCAGGAAAGTATTAAAAAAGCCGAGCATTTAAATTTAAAATCTTTATCCCCGGAATTAGCACAAACCGTAGAAGAATTAAAGCAATCTGCGGATAAAATGAGAGCGGATCTTGAACAGCAAGCCAATGCGGCCAATAAGTCCCTTGAAGAACATATTAAAGATGTGCGCGAAGCCAATTTTGCTGAAGTAGAACAACACAAAGATGATCAAAGTGCGGTAAATTTCACAGCAGAAAAAACAGCGGAAAATACCACCGCACTTGATACCGAGCTAACCCCGGCAGAACAGGCTGAACAAGCTGAAATTTCTTTAGATGAACAGTTGGCAAAATATATGGATCAGTATCACCCTACGGATGATGTGCAGCCGACTGTTGCAACCCCAACGCCTGAGAAAAATACATGAGTAGTGTTGACGAATCTCAACCTTTAATTAGTCATCTTCTTGAATTACGTAACCGTTTACTGCGCTGCGTAATTTGTATCATGGTTGTTTTTTTATCTTTGGTGTATTTCGCCAATGATATTTATCATTTGATTGCAACCCCTTTGCTTGATGCCATGCCTAAGGGCGCAACGATGATTGCCACCAATGTGGTTTCCCCTTTTTTTACACCGATCAAATTAACGATTTTAGCCTCCGTATTTTTATCTGTGCCATTTTTGTTGTATCAGGTATGGGCATTTGTTGCGCCGGCGTTGTATCAACATGAAAAACGGTTAGTTTATCCGTTGTTAATTTCAAGTACGGTATTATTTTATGTCGGTGTTGCTTTTGCTTATTACATTGTTTTCCCTTTGGTATTTAGCTTCCTTTCCAGCACATCACCGGATGGTGTAACGATGGCAACGGATATTAGTAGCTATCTTGATTTTGTATTAACCTTATTTATCGCCTTTGGGGTGTGTTTTGAAGTGCCTGTAGCAATTATTTTGCTCTGTTGGGCGGGCATTACTTCACCTGAAAGTTTACGAGAAAAACGCCCTTATATTATTGTAGCGGCTTTTGTGATTGGGATGTTGCTGACACCGCCAGATATTTTTTCTCAAACCTTACTTGCCCTACCAATGTGTTTGTTATTTGAATTAGGGGTAATTTGTGCGAAATTTTATGCGCCTAAAGATGAGAATAATAACGTGAATTCCGATGAAAGTGCGGTAGAAAAATAAGCGTTTTGATATAAATTTAAATTAGATTACTGACGAAGTTCATCTTTAAAAATAACCTGGCACGAGCCGTGCTAGGTTCGTAAAGCCCAGCCCCTGCCGGGGCTGAAAGAAAGAGCCGCAGAGCGGCTCAGATTAAGTAACCCTATACGGCTCGTATAGGGTTTGTCACATTCTAAGATTCAAGGATAAAAACATGACACAACAATATTTTACCGGTTATCCGGCACGCCGTTTGCGCCGTATGCGAAAAAATGATTTTAGCCGCCGTTTAATGGCAGAGAATAAATTAACTGTTGACGATTTAATTTATCCCGTATTTATCATGGAAGGGGAAAATCATCGTGAACCGGTTCCATCCATGCCAAAAGTAGAGCGTTTGACGATCGATCAATTACTGGTTGAAGCAGGGCTATTAGTAAAATATGGCGTACCGGTTATTGCCTTATTCCCTGTGGTTGAACAAGATAAAAAATCTTTACTGGCGGAAGAAGCCTATAATCCAAATGGCTTAGTGCAACGCGCGGTACGGGCATTAAAAGCGGCTTATCCTGAATTAGGCGTGTTAACGGATGTCGCGTTGGATCCTTATACGATTCACGGGCAAGATGGGATTATCGATGAAACAGGCTATGTGCTTAACGAAGTGACCAGTGACGTATTGGTTAAGCAAGCTCTTTCTCACGCGGAAGCGGGCGCGGATATTGTGGCACCTAGTGATATGATGGACGGTAGAATTGGCAAAATTCGTACCGCACTTGAAGAAAAAGGCTTTATTAACACATTGATTATGGCCTATGCCGCGAAATATGCGTCTAATTATTATGGCCCATTCCGTGATGCAGTCGGTTCAGCGGGGAACCTGAAAGGCGGTGATAAGAAAACCTATCAAGTGGATCCGGCCAATGGCAATGAAGGTTTGCAAGAAGTCGCTTTAGACATTGCAGAAGGCGCAGATATGGTGATGGTTAAACCGGGCATGCCGTATTTGGATATGGTGTATCGCGTTAAAGAGCAGTTTGGTGTACCGACTTTTGCCTATCAAGTGTCCGGTGAATATGCCATGCATTGGGCGGCCATTCAAAATGGTTGGTTAAAAGAAAAAGAATGTATTATGGAAGGGTTACTCTGTTTCAAACGCGCAGGTGCAGACGGTATTTTAACTTACTTTGCGAAACAGGTTGCCGAATGGTTATATGAAGAAGGGAAGAATAAGTAAGCTTTGTGATATGAAAACCCTATACGTGTTAAGTCGTATAGGGTTTTATTTTTTTATTGTTCAATGCAGATATCCGCTAAAATTACACCTTGCGTATTGGTTAAGGTCGCGGTATTGTTTGAGCGTTCGATCCAGCGCCAGTGAATACTGGTGTAGGATTTTCCGGTTTCCGATACCGTTGATTTTAGCTTTTCAGTAATGCCATTAAAGGTTAACGTCACCGTTTCTACACGACTGGCTTTGGCTGTGCTTTTAGGTTTCATCCGCGTTACGCGTACGATTTTATCGTCTTTACAAAGAAAACGACTCGCAGACCCTGTTTGTGTAGTTTTATTCATTGCGCCCGATTTGATTTGAGGCGCAATTTTAACCACTGCATCCACAGGGGCTTGTTCAACCGCAGAATGACAAGCCGTTAAGATGCATGCTGAGATTAAAAAAAGTGCGGTCGTTTTCATGCTTATTTCCTTACTTACTGTATTTATATGAGCCATCCGCTTGGCGAGTAAATGTAGAGCCATCAGAGAGACGCATTGTTGTGACTCGACCTTCACCATTTGTGGACACCTGTACTTTATCACCTGCTTTGAAGCGACTTAAAGCATTGCCCACGCCTTTCGCTTTGGTCATCGCATTGACATCACGAATATCTAAACCATTTGTACGGAATACTTGGAATAATGATGTACTTGCCGGAACGGTTAGGGTTTTGGTTGTTGAATCGGTAGTCTGGCTTGCTTTTTTCGTCGCAGGTTTAGCTTCGCTGATAGGCGCACCGTTTAAGGCAGCTTGTGCGCGTGCTTTTTCTGAAGCAAGTTTTTCTGTCTTAGCTTTTTCAGCTGCTTTTACTTTTGCTAACTGCTCAGCTTTTGCTTTTTCCGCTTTTGCTTTAGCTAATTGTTCTGCTTTGGCTTTTTCTGCGCGTGCTTTAAGTTGCTGTTCACGAGCTAATTGCTCCTGTTGGGCTTTTTCGGCTTGCAATTGTTCTTGACGTGCTTTTTCCGCTTGCTGAGCTTGTGTATCGGTTTTCGGTTGTTCTGGCATCGGAACCGGTTCCGAAGCAGACTGTGTTGCAGCGGTTAGCTGGGTGGCCGGCGTTGGCTGTGTTGTCGGCATAACAGGGGCATTTGTTGCTGTTTCATTAATCGGTGCTTCATTCACTGCTGAGGACACCGGTTCTGGTTGAGTTTGCTCAATCACAGGTGGCTCGGCAGGTTGTGTCGTATTGGCCATATCAGTTATTTCGTTAGGCTGATTTGGCGTTAAAGATTGAAATTCAATCGGTGTATTGTTGTTATTATTAACTTGGTATTCATCTGCCGTCTCTGAACTTGGTTTTAATAATAATAAAGCAATCAGTATCGCGACTGCACCTGCAATAGCGATAATAAAACGGCGATGTTTTTGTGGTAATTTTTGCATAAAGCCCCAGTTTTCCGGGGTCTTCATATTTTGTTTTGTAGCTACAATAGGTGCTTCTGTTAGGATGGTCTCTTGCTCTACCTCATTTTCAACTGTGTTAGATGTGCTCTCAGTCACTACTGTGGTTTCAAGACTTTCTTCATTCTTGTCTTTATTTTCTTCGGTATTTTCTGTTGGTTTGATTTGTTTCGCAACAGCTTGAGCAGGTTGTTTAAAAACGCTCTCTGCTGAATAATTAACAGTCTGGTTAATTGCTGTTGTAGTGGCCGTTTCTGTTACTCGCGTGGTATTACCAAAGGTTGGCTCTTTACGCTCAGCAAAGGGATTTGTCTGCACGACATTTTTTTTTCCGAAAAATTTATTTAAGAAAGAGGATGAATCCGTTGCGCTACTTTTTCTTGGCGTCACAGGTTCAATTTGGTTTGCATCAAAATCAAGTTCGCTTTGTGTTGATGTTGACTGATTTTCAGATTTATTCTCCACGATATACCTCAATATGTAATCAATAAAATGTGCAAAAATGCGGTTGAAAAAATTGCCCTTATTCTAAATGAAAATGCGGTTTAAAACAAAGTTTTATTCGGTTCACCTGCAATTTCTCTTGCTAATTTCGGCACTAAATAACCCGATGTAATTGCTTGTAATTCTTGATAAATTTTAACCGCACTGGCATCATCAAGATAGAAATGACTTGCGCCCTCTACCTTATCAAATAAATGTAGGTAATAAGGCAATATGCCGGCTTGAAAGAGCGTGTCACTCAAGGCTTTTAGTGTTTGCGCATTATCATTAATCCCTTTTAATAATACAGATTGGTTAAGTAAGGTAATGCCTGTTTGTTTTAATTGGAATAATGCTTTCACCAATCTCTCATCAATTTCATTTTTGTGGTTGATATGTGTCACCAGTACCGTTTTTAAATGGGTTTCTCGGAGTATTTGACAGAATTTTTCTGTAATTCGTTCAGGGATAACCACAGGTAGGCGAGTATGAATGCGTAATCGCTGTAAGTGCGGTATTTTTTCAAGTTGTTTTATCAACCAGTCCAACTCATTATCTTTTGCCATAAGAGGATCGCCGCCTGAAAAAATGACTTCTTCAATTTGAGTATTGTTTGCAATGTACTCAATAGCTTTTTGCCAATTCGCTTTGTTTCCCTGATTTTGGTTATAAGGAAAATGGCGGCGGAAACAGTAACGGCAGTTAACAGCACAGGCATTTTTGACCATTAATAACAAACGGTTATGGTACTTGTGTAGAACATTTGGGGCGGCATTATGTTGCTCATCAAGGGGATCTTTGATAAAACCATCCACTTGCAGGAATTCCTGTGCAGAAGACATGACTTGCAGGAAAAGGGGGTCATTGGGATTGCCTTTTTCCATTCTGTCAATAAAAGGTTGTGGTACGCGTAATGCAAAAAGTTTACGCGCCTGAATGTCCGGTTCAAAATTTTCCACCGGTAAATTTAACTTTTCCAGTAGAATTTTGGGATCAGAAATGGCGTTATTGAGAATTTCTAACCAAATTTCGCGTTTTGGTTCTTCTCTAACAGGGATGTTTTGGGTTAAAATATGCACTTTTAAAAACTAGCTCTATTTAATTGAGGAAATCATGGCTACATATACTACCACTGACTTCAAACCAGGTCTAAAATTTATGCAAGACGGCGAGCCTTGTGTAATTGTTGAAAATGAATTCGTAAAACCAGGTAAAGGTCAAGCATTTACTCGTACACGTATTCGTAAATTAATTTCTGGCAAAGTATTAGATGTGAACTTTAAATCCGGTACTTCAGTTGAAGCGGCTGATGTAATGGATTTAAACTTAACTTATTCATACAAAGATGAAGCGTTCTGGTACTTTATGCACCCTGAAACATTTGAACAATATTCAGCAGACGCAAAAGCGGTAGGTGATGCTGAAAAATGGTTATTAGATCAAGCAGATTGTATTATTACTTTATGGAACGGTAGCCCAATTACGGTGACACCACCGAACTTTGTTGAATTAGAAGTGGTTGATACCGATCCGGGTTTAAAAGGGGATACAGCAGGTACGGGTGGTAAACCGGCAACATTAAGCACAGGCGCGGTAGTTCGCGTTCCTTTATTCGTTCAAATTGGCGAAGTGATTAAAGTAGATACACGTTCAGGCGAATATGTCTCTCGTGTGAAATAATCGAATTTGTTAAATAAAATGCCCACCTTGTGTGGGTATTTTTTCATCTTCTCATCGCTAAACATTCCGCCTTATTCTGCTATAAATAGCTTTTAGTTATAAAATAGAACAAATAACTATTGTTCTTTTATAACATAGCATGTTAAAACTACTATCAACAAATAGATAACTCTCAAGGAGATTGAAAATGACAATTTACGCAGATAATTCTTATTCCATTGGCAATACACCATTAGTACGTTTAAAACATTTCGGTCAAAACGGTAACTTAGTGGTCAAAGTAGAAGGTCGTAACCCAAGTTTCAGTGTGAAATGCCGTATCGGTGCGAATATGATTTGGCAAGCGGAAAAAGATGGCGTTTTAACCAAAGATAAAGAAATTGTGGATGCAACCAGTGGTAATACGGGTATTGCCCTTGCTTATGTTGCGGCAGCACGCGGCTATAAAATTACCTTAACCATGCCGGAAACCATGAGTACGGAACGTAAACGTTTATTACGTGGCTTAGGAGTAAATTTAGTTTTAACCGAAGGCGCGAAAGGGATGAAAGGCGCGATTGCAAAAGCCGAAGAAATTGTCGCCAGCGATCCTAATCGTTACATTATGTTGAAACAATTTGAAAACCCGGCAAACCCGGCAATTCACCAACAAACCACAGGCGTTGAAATCTGGGAAGGAACAGAAGGCAAAGTCGATGTGGTTGTGGCCGGCGTGGGTACAGGCGGTACGATTACGGGTATTTCTCGCGCTATCAAACAAGACAAAGGTAAACAAATTCTTTCTGTTGCCGTAGAACCGGCAGAAAGCCCGGTGATTACCCAAACTTTAAATGGTGAAGAAGTGAAACCGGGCCCGCACAAAATCCAAGGTATCGGCGCAGGCTTTATTCCTAAAAATTTAGATTTGAGTTTAATTGACCGCGTTGAACAAGTGGATAGCGACACCGCGATTGCAACGGCACGCCGTTTAATGGCAGAAGAAGGTATTCTTGCGGGGATTTCATCAGGTGCTGCGGTCGCTGCCGCTGACCGTTTAGCAAAATTACCGGAATTTGCGGATAAACTTATCGTGGCTATTCTTCCTTCTGCCTCAGAGCGTTATTTAAGTACAGCGTTGTTTGAAGGTATTGAAATTTAATTTCATCATGACAAAATGTGCGGTTAATTCAACATCTGAATTAACCGCTTTTTTGTCTATTTGCTAAGGCTTGTTGATACTTTGTGCTTATAAAATATACTTTTTGTGCCTAGCACGCAAAGTGCGTACTAGGTTACGCATAGTTGAGTGGCTTTGCCACTCTCATTCTCAGCCCCAAAGGGGCTGATTTATGCGTAACCCAGTATGGCTCTGCCATGCTGGGATATTAAATAAACACTTATTGATGATTTTACAGCCTCAAAATATCAACATATCCTAAAATATCTTTCAAATTTTTTGATGAGAGTGTTTTATGCAATTTCCTTTAATTGACGTCATTATCCCTTGTTACAATGCTGCTCAGACTCTTGAGCGCGCAGTAAAATCCGTTTTAAATCAACCGCACTTAGGCACACTTTGGCTGATTGATGATGCTTCTACCGACCAAACGTTATCGCTAGCTCAACAATTTGCCGCACAATACCCCGAAAAAATTAACGTGGAACAAATGCCACGTAATAGCGGTGTGGCGAAAACCCGAAATTGGGGCGCGTTGCAAAGTGCGGCTGAAATTATTGCCTTTTTAGATGCTGATGATGCTTATGAACCTGAAGCGTTAACGTTAGCTAGTAGTGTGTTTCATTTCCGCCCGGAAATACAGGTACTTCGCTTAGCGTTAAATCCAGTTGGTATTGCAGAGCGTTATAGTGCGCACCCAAATTTTGACTTTGCTTGGCAGCATATGCGAATGACTTGCGGTGGTAATGTGGTTTTCCGCCGTGCTTTTTTCTTAGCTTGTGGTGGTTTTCCACAACATCAATTATTCCGTGAATTAGGTGGTGAAGATGGAGCTTTAGGTATTGCCACGACACAAGTTTGCCAAGTGGGGACTTTATTTAATGAACCCGGTGTATTGCATTATTGTCGTGACGGTATGCATGCAGAACGGTTATTGGATGCGATTTTATTCAATAAGATTCCCCCTGATATTACGGATGAGAAAATGAATGAAGCTCAGGCGGTAACGGATAAAATCTGTCAACAGATGAGATTATTAGGTGTAATAGACAAATTTGTTGCTAAAAAGTGGCTTAAAGCCTTATAGTATAAGG
>NZ_CAMEFX010000008.1 GCF_945915845.1 uncultured Actinobacillus sp.
TAACCATTCGTTTAACTCGTGGCGGAGCTAAAAAACGCCCATTCTATCAAATCGTTGTAGCAGATAGCCGTTCACCACGTGACGGTCGTTTTATCGAACGTATCGGCTTTTTCAACCCATTAGCAGCCGGTCAAGCTGAGCGTTTACGTATCGATTTAGATCGCGTTAACCACTGGGTAGGTCAAGGCGCATCTTTATCTGATCGCGTTTCTGCATTAGTAAAAGAAGCTAAAAAAGCGTAATTTCTAATCTAAACGATTTTATAGGTGAAAAACATGGAACAGCAACGCATTGAAGTAGTCGGTAAATTAGGCTCAACTTATGGGATTCGTGGTTGGTTGCGTGTTTATTCATCAACAGAATATGAAGAAAGCATTTTCGATTATCAGCCTTGGTTTTTGAAAATCAAGGGGCAATGGCAGCCAACTGAGATTGAAAGCTGGAAACATCATAATCATGAATTGATCGTGAAGTTGAAAAATGTCAACGAGCGTGAAACTGCACAAACTCTTGCTAATGTTGAAATTGGTGTGGATTTGTCAGTGTTCCCGGAATTGGACGAGGGCGATTTCTATTGGCACGATTTAATCGGTTGCCAAGTGGTGAATTTGCAAGGTTACCAAATGGGAACAGTGCGTGAAATGATGGAAACCGGTTCAAATGATGTCTTGGTCGTGCGCGCTAATGCAAAAGATGCTTTCGGTAAACAAGAGCGTTTAATTCCGTTCTTGTATGAACAAGTAGTTAAAAGAGTCGATCTCACCACAAAGACGATTGAAGTGGATTGGGACGCTGGTTTCTAATCTCAGGTATGCGGTTGCGCTTTAGTATTAGCATTTTGGAATGAAAAATATGAAGTTAGGGATCGTCACCCTGTTTCCTGAAATGTTTAAAGCAATCACCGAATTTGGGGTAACAGGACGAGCTGTAAAACAGCATCTCTTAGATGTGCGTTGTTATAATCCTCGCGATTATACGCATGATAAGCACAAAACTGTGGACGACCGCCCTTATGGTGGTGGTCCTGGTATGTTGATGATGGTGCAACCTTTGCGTGATGCCATTTTACATGCCAAAGCAGAACTAGGTGATGATGCGAAAGTGATTTATCTTTCGCCGCAAGGACGTAAACTCGAGCAATCAGGCGTAAAAGAGCTTTCACTAAATGAGAAAATGATTTTAGTGTGTGGACGTTACGAAGGGATTGATGAACGATTGATTCAAACTGAAATTGATGAAGAATGGTCAATCGGTGATTACGTTCTAACAGGAGGGGAATTACCTGCGATGACGTTAATTGATGCAGTCGCAAGATTTATCCCAGGGGTATTAGGCAAGCAAGCATCAGCAGAAGAAGATTCTTTCGCTGAAGGTTTATTAGACTGCCCACATTATACCCGCCCTGAAGTGTTAGACGGTTTGGCTGTGCCGCCAGTGCTGATGTCCGGTAACCATGAAGAAATTCGTAAATGGCGATTAAAGCAATCTCTTGAGCGAACGTGGTTAAGACGCCCTGAGCTACTGGAAGAACTAGCTCTGACTGACGAACAAAAGAAACTGTTAAAAGAAATTAAATCCGCTAACAGTTAATTCAGTTTAATCTAGTTAATTATTAAAGGTTTAAAAATGAGCAACATCATTAAACAACTTGAAGACGAACAATTAAAACAAAACGTACCTAGCTTCCGTCCAGGTGACACATTAGAAGTTAAAGTATGGGTAGTTGAAGGTTCTAAAAAACGTTTGCAAGCATTCGAAGGCGTGGTTATCGCAATTCGTAACCGCGGTTTGCACTCTGCATTCACTTTACGTAAAGTATCAAACGGTACTGGCGTTGAGCGTGTTTTCCAAACTCACTCACCAGCAATCGACAGCATTTCTGTGAAACGTAAAGGTGCAGTACGTAAAGCGAAACTTTACTACTTACGTGAGCGTTCAGGTAAATCTGCACGTATCAAAGAACGTCTTGGCGCATAATCTTCGGATTTGCGTGCGAAAGGCTCGGAGCAATCCGAGCCTTTTGTTTATTGATAAAACCTATACGAGTCGTATAAGGTTATTTAATCTGAGCCGCTCTGCGGCTCTTCTATTACAGCCTAGCAGGGCAGGGCTTAATAAACCTAGCACGGCTCGTGCTAGGTTGTTTATCAAGATGAATTTTGTTTCAATCAAATCTTTTGTATTTTCGCCGCACTTTTATTTTATGTTGTGATCCACTTCTAATTTTTCTTTTTTCAACTTTGGTAATATGCATCTAAATTCATTTCAAAAAGGAGTTTAGTATGAGTGGTATTGCTTTAATTATTAGCTTTGTGATTGCCATTATCATTATGATTTGGATGATTTCAAAACTCAAAGTCCATCCTTTCCTTGCTTTAATGACCATTTCTCTTGTACTCGCTTTAGTGGCGGGTATCGATCTCGCTAAAATTCCTGCGATGATTGGTGATGGTTTTAGTGGAACATTTAAAAGCATTGGTATCGTCATTATCTTTGGCGCCATTATTGGGACGGTGCTGGAAAAAACAGGGGCTGCGCTGAAATTAGCGGATATGGTGGTGAATTTTGTGGGTAAAAAACGCCCTGAACTCGCCATGTTGATCATGGGCTGGGTTGTAGGTATTCCAGTATTCTGTGATAGTGGTTTTGTGGTATTAAATCCTATTCGCGAAGCGTTACGCCGTAAAATTGCAGCCAATCCCGTGGGAATGGCTGTGGCATTAAGCGGTGGTTTATATGCTTCACACGTATTTATTCCCCCTACACCCGGCCCTATTGCCGCAGCAGGTGCAGTTGGTGTGGGCAATAATCTCTTGTTGGTCATTTTAATGGGCGCAGTCGTTTCTATTCCTGTATTAAGCGCGGTGTATATTTTCGCAAAATATATCGGAAAACGCGTGCAATTAGATGAATCTAGTGCGGATGCCGTTATTTCTCAAAGCTACGAAGAGTTGATTCAACATTACGGTAAATTGCCAAGTGGCTTCTTGAGCCTTGCGCCAATTTTGATGCCAATTATTTTTATGGCATTAGGTTCTATCGGGAAAATCATGGGATTAGGCGGCACAATTGGTACATTAATTCAGTTTTTAGGTAACCCAATTATTGCTTTGGCAATCGGTGTGATCTTTGCTGTTTTTCTTTTAGTCAGCACCAATAGAATAAGTGAATTTAATGATTTAACCAATGAAACCTTAAAAATTGTCGGTCCAATCTTATTTATTACCGCAGCAGGTGGCGTGTTAGGTAAAGTCATTACTGTGGCAGGTTTTGTAGAATTCATTAAACAAAATGCCCAAGTGATTAGTATGGCGGGTATTTTCTTCCCATTCTTAATTTCTGCCATTTTGAAAACAGCACAAGGTAGCTCCACAGTGGCTATCATTACCACTGCATCAATTATGGGGATGTACACGAGTGGTGATAGTTTAATGGCTGTGCTTGGTTTCACCACCGAAATAGCAGCGGCTCTTGTGGTCATGGCGATTGCGGCAGGTGCCATGTGTGTGTCTCATGCGAACGACAGTTACTTCTGGGTGGTGACTAACTTCGGTAAAATGACGCCACAACAAGGTTATCGCACTCAAACAGCCATGACATTTATCATGGGGGCTGTGGGAATGATGACGGTGTATGTGTTGTCGTTGATTTTATTGTAACCAGATAGGGGGGAGGCTCTTATTAGCATAAAGCGCGGTTAAAATTGACCGCGCTTTAATGTGATTATATTGAATTATTCTTCATTTAATTCGTTTAAGTCCAATTCTTCTTGTGAAAGAATGATCCCAGTTAGATCGGCATAAATATAATCTTCAGGGAAGAAAGTCACACCACCAAAATTCACAGGGACATCACTTTCCCCTTGAGTTGATTCATCGGCGCCAACAGGAATTGGTGCGAGAGCTTGGATACCAATATCAATATGCTCTAAGTCTGCGATTTGGCGTACTGCACCAAAAACCACGATACCTTCCCAATGATTATCTGCGGCAAGCTGTGCTAAATCTGCATCAATTAATGCGCGGCGTACGGCACCACCACCGTCCACCACTAAAACTCGACCCGCACCATCTTCGCTCAGGATTTCTTCAATTAATCCATTATTTTCAAAACATTTTACCGTAGTAACTTTGCCACAAAAGCTATTATTACCGCCAAAGCTGGAAAAGATCGGTTCAACCACATCAACTTGGTCGAGATAAATATCACAGAGTTCAGAAGTATCAATACGCATAGGAATATCCTTTTGAAATTATTTCTATTTCACCGAACTTCGTAGGGACAGGGTTTATCCCTGTCCAAGAGAATACATTCCATCAAAATTCAGCGATTTAAAATGCCTTATTATTTACCTAGTATATGCCTGTTACGGCAGAATTAGCAAGCCTAAACTAAATAGAACCGTGCTAATTAATGCTAACATTGACATTTTTCCTAGCATTGGGCGTAATGCTATTGGCTCTTTATTGATATATACAAAACGTGCGTGTTTTGCGAGTAATAGTGCAATCAGAGCAATGATAGCCAGCAGCAAAGGTTTGTGCTGTAAGGCAAAAATACCATAACAAATCACCGCACTTGCCAATAAAACACAATGATATTTGCGTCCATTTTCCGCACCAATGCGCACGATTAAGGTGTTTTTTCCGGCTTTTTTATCTTGTTCAATATCTCGTAGGTTATTGATATTTAAAACTGCGGTGGAAAGAAAACCACAGGCTGCCGCCGGTAGAAAAATATCGGCACTCAGGCTATGAGCTTGTAAATAATAGGTGCCACATACGGCTAATAAGCCGAAAAAGAGAAAAACAGAAATATCGCCTAAGCCTAAATAGCCATAAGGTTTTTTGCCTACGGTATAGGTAATTGCTGCCACAATGGCAAGAATGCCAAGCACAGCAAACGCGATTAAATCATTGATGCTTTCATACGCCAAGGCAATGAGTGAGGCACCGGAAATAAAGCTAGCAACAATGACGGCAATAAGCCCATTACGAAGTTGAGTGGCAGTAAGCTTACCTTGTTGAATACCGCGCAAAGGCCCGATACGTTCTGAGGTGTCTGAACCTTTTTGATGATCACCGTAATCATTAGCAAAGTTAGAGACGATTTGTAGCAAGGTGGCGGTGAGTAAGCAAAGTAAGGTTATACCTAAATGAAATTGATCACGCCATTGAGCAAGAGCTGAACCCGTAAGAATAATTGCCACAGCAAGGGGTAAGGTTTTTGGTCGAGCTGTTTCGAACCAGGTTTTTAATGTTGGATTTGCCATAAATTTCTTCAAAAATTGACCGCACTTGTCTGCGGTTTCAGGTATGATAAGGTCACGAATTTTAACATAGAACGAAAACAATGTCTGATCTGACTTTAACGCCTGTGGCAATTATTCATACTCCGTACAAGGAAAAATTCTCTGTGCCGCGTCAAGCGAATTTAGTGCAAGATGGTACCGGTATAGTGGAATTATTGCCACCATACAATACCCCTGAAGCAGTGCGCGGTTTGGAACAATTTTCCCATATTTGGCTGATTTTCCAGTTTGATAAAATCCTCACCGGGAAATGGCAACCAACGGTGCGTCCACCACGTTTAGGGGGCAATCAGCGTATTGGTGTTTTTGCCTCGCGCGCAACTCATCGCCCCAATCCTTTGGGATTATCCAAAGTCGCACTAAAACAAATTGAATGTCGTGATGGCAAGGTGTTACTGCATTTAGGCTCCGTAGATTTAGTGGATGGCACGCCGATTTTTGATATTAAGCCTTATGTTGCTTATGCCGATAGTGAACCCCATGCACAATCAGGTTTTGCACAAGAAAAACCACAGACCCATTTGAACGTGATTTTTTCTGAGGCGGCGCAAAGTGCGGTGCAAAAACAGGTAAAATTGCGACCGCACTTTCAGCGGTTTATCACGGAAGTCTTACAACAGGATCCTCGCCCGGCGTATCAGCAAGGGCAATATAATGAGAGGATTTATGGTGTGAATTTGTACGAATTTAATGTGCGTTTTCAATTTGTCGATGAAAACACGGTTTGCGTGATCGATATTGAACGAGTTTAAGTGCCAATTTTGCTAAAACTATGCTAAAATCCACCGCACTTTGAAACCAGATAAATAGAATATGGCAAACGATTACCATAACATTGCATTATCACTTGCAGGCGTATGTCAAGCTGCTCATTTAGTGCAGCAATTCGCCCATAGCGGTCAAGCAGACAAAAACGCTTTTGACACATCAATGAATAGTTTATTAAAAACATCGCCAACTAGCGTGTTAGATGTTTATGGTAATGATACGGCAAATTTAAAGTTAGGGTTAAAAAGCTTATTAGAACAGCTAAATGGCGAAAATGTTGAGTTAGCTCGTTATTGGTTAGGCTTATTAGCTTTATCAGGTAAATTAGCGAAAAATGCTGATGCCAAAGCAGAATTAGCGCGTCGTATTCAATATTTACCCACACAGTTAGAATTTCATCAGTTATTTGATGATGAAATGCTCAATATTATTGCCACCATTTACACTGACATTATTAGCCCTTTAGGTAAGCGGCTTTTAGTGCAAGGTAAGCCCTTATATTTGAGCCAAGAGAAAATTCAAAATCGTATTCGCGCGTGTTTACTTGCCGGCATTCGTTCTGCTCTGTTATGGCAACAAGTGGGCGGTTCAAAATGGCAAATTCTTTTTTCTCGCCGTAAGATTTTTAATGCGGCACAAGCTATCTACAATTCACTTTAATCGGAGTAAATTCCTATGCAACTCAATGCGTTAACAGCAATTTCCCCAATCGATGGACGTTATCAAGATAAAGCCACCGCACTTCGTGGTATTTTTAGCGAATTCGGTTTATTAAAATTCCGTGTGACAGTGGAAGTGCGTTGGTTACAAAAATTAGCCGCTACGGCAGAAATCCAAGAAGTACCTGCATTATCGGCACAAGCTAACGATTACTTAAATCAAATTGTGGCAAATTTCAGCATTGAAGATGCTCAACGTATTAAAGAAATTGAACGCACCACAAACCACGATGTAAAAGCCGTGGAATACTTTTTAAAAGAAAAATCCACCGCACTTCCGGAGTTAGAAGCCGTATCAGAATTCATCCACTTTGCTTGCACATCGGAAGATATTAACAACCTTTCCCATGCCTTAATGTTAAAAACTGCACGTGAAGAAGTGCTTACACCGGAATGGCAAAGTTTGATTGATGAAATTACTCGCCTTGCTAATGAATATAAAGACATTCCATTGTTATCGCGTACCCACGGTCAGCCTGCGTCGCCTTCTACAGTGGGGAAAGAAATGGCAAATGTGGTTTATCGCTTACGCCGTCAATTCAAGCAACTACAAAATATTGAGGTATTGGGTAAAATCAATGGCGCAGTAGGGAACTATAACGCCCATTTAAGTGCTTATCCAAACATTGATTGGCATAAATTTAGCGAAGAATTTGTGACATCATTAGGCATTACTTGGAACCCGTACACTACCCAAATTGAACCGCACGATTATATTGCGGAGTTTTTCGATTGTGTGGTACGTTTCAACACTATTATCATCGATTTCGACCGTGACTTATGGGGTTACATTGCATTGAACCACTTTAAACAACGTACTATCGCGGGTGAAATCGGTTCATCGACCATGCCGCATAAAGTGAACCCAATCGACTTTGAAAACTCCGAGGGTAACTTAGGCGTGGCTAACGCAGTAATGACACACTTAGGTCAAAAATTACCGATTTCGCGTTGGCAACGTGACTTAACGGACTCAACGGTATTGCGTAACTTAGGTGTCGGTTTAGGTTATTGTTTAATTGCTTATGCGGCAACGCGCAAAGGGATCAGCAAGTTAGAAGTCAACGAACAGCACTTACGCGATGAATTAAACCAAAACTGGGAAGTGTTGGCTGAACCAATCCAAACCGTTATGCGCCGTTATGGTATTGAAAAACCATACGAAAAACTCAAAGAGTTAACGCGCGGTAAACGTGTGGACGAACAAGCGATGCGTGAATTTGTGGAAAAACTGGATATTCCGGCAGAAGAAAAAGCGCGTCTTCAACAATTAACCCCGGCAACCTATATTGGTGATGCGGTGAAATTAGTGGAAAAACTGTAGAACAAAAAAGGGGCATACCGGTGTATGTCCCTTATTTACATTAAGTCTTCTAATTGTGAAATCACTGCTTTAGGATCTAATTCTAAGGCGTGGCAGTACTCAATAAATTCAACTATATCTAAACGGCGGTCGCCGGTTTCAATTTTTCCAATCACAGAGTAAACCACTCCCATTCTCTCCGCCAATGCGCGTTGAGATAAGCCTAAATGTTGTCGTTGCGTAATAAATAAATGACGTAACGCCTGCTGTTCTGCAGAATGAATGGATGCTCTTAATGTTTTCATTGCACCCATTTTAGGTTCAATATATAATTGCACCTGTTTTAGGTGCAAAAATACTAAAACATTCTTAACTAATATTATAAGGAAGATAATATGACAACAGACGTTCAAAAAAATACAGGTGCAGGCGTAATGGCTGGTATTATTGCTTGCGTGTTAGCCATAGTCGGTATTTTATTCTTTGGTACTATCTTTGTTCCATTGGCCGCGATTGTCGCTATTTTCGGCACTGTTATTGCGGTAAAAAATAAAAATATCAAAGGAATTGGCGTGAATATTCTTGCTTGGGTGTTAACCCTTATCGGCTTGTTTACATCGCCTTTATTACTTGCCGCATTAGGATTTGGGGCTGCGGCTTCGGGTTTATAATAAATTCCCCAAAAGAAAGCCCCATGATTTGCATGGGGCTTGTTGTATCAACCAAATTAACCATTTCCCTGTTCTGCTTTGGGTTTACGACGTTTACCGATGTTTTTTGTGTCTTTGTGGCGCAATTTGATTTTTTTCTTTTGTTCTGCTTTTTTCTTTTCCGCTAATTTCTCTTTTTTACGCGCTTTAGCTTTTTTCGACACCGTTTTGATTTCGCCATCTTTGGGTGGACTGGTGCGCGGTTCTAGCCCTTCAATAATACGGGGTTTGAGTGCTTCTTCAGTATAGCGTTTGATCTTGCCAAGTAAACGATAATCGTGACCTTCGACAAACGAAACAGCTGTCCCTTTTTTACCTGCACGCGCGGTGCGTCCGATGCGATGTAAATAAGTGTCTGCACTGTAAGGTAAATCGAAATTCATGACATGGCTAACATCATCAATATCGATACCGCGAGCAGCCACATCTGTTGCAACTAAAATAGTGACGACACCATTTTTTAATTTATCAATGGCGTTATTTCGTTGGGTTTGCGCCATTTCACCCTCGAGATAGGTTGAGCGAATACCGCGTTTACGCAAGGTTTCTGAAATTTCTCGCACATCTTCGCGGCGGCGAACAAATAAAATCCCTTTGCTTACGTTCTCTTGTGTCACAAAACGCGCGACCAGTTTAATTTTATGTTCAACGCTGTCTGCATGATAATACCATTGATTAATTTTTTTGCGTTCGCGGCGACTTGGTTCTGCATCCACTTTTACCGGTTCATTTAAAATACGTTCAGCAAAATCCGTTAACAATTCCCCCTCAAGCGTGGCGGAAAATAAGAGCGTTTGTTTGCGCCAACGTGTTTCTGCTGAGATTTTTTCGGCATCTTGCCCAAATCCCATTTGTAACATTCTGTCTGCTTCATCAAAAATCAGCATTTCTACTGCACGGCAGTCAAAGTTTTCTTCTTTGATATATTGCAATAAGCGTCCCGGGGTGGCGACCACAATATCTTGATTTTTATTGAATACTTCGCCGTGATTTTGATAGGCAACGCCGCCTGTAATGGTGGCAATGCTGAGTTTGGTAAATTGCGCCAATTCTTCTGCTTGCTCAGCGACTTGCATAGCCAGTTCGCGAGTAGGGGTTAAGATTAAAATGCGCGGCGCACCAGGCTTGCGGCGAGGGTAATCTAACAAATGCTGAATCGCCGGAATGAGAAATGCGGCAGTTTTTCCTGTTCCTGTTGGCGCAGAGCCTAATACATCCTGTTCTTCCATTGCGGCAGGAATGGCTTCTAATTGAATTGCTGTTGGGCGGTTATAACCTTTTTTCGCCAAGGCTTTTAGTAATTCGGGCGATAAATCAAAATCGTCGAAAGTAGGTTGTGACATAAAGTTCTCGATATTAATAGACTGTGTAAAATTAGGCGAAATTATACCGCACTTTCCGCCTGTCGTGGGCGAAAAAGTGCGGTTGATTTTGGGAAGGTTTTGTGCACGTTTTTCGATGTTATGTAGCCGTTGCCCAAGACGGTCGTTGAGCTTGTCGAAACGTAAGTCTTGGGCAGTCACTGAAATGTCTTATGGTTCGACAAGCTCACCAACCGCCATTTCAGTTTTGTGCAAGTACTACATAATACCGTCTGTCTAAATCACGCCATTGTCCACAGCAAAATAGCCAGCAACTGTGGTGAAATGATCCGCAAGAACATCACTAAAGGATAAACGGTGGCATAGGAAAGTGCGGATGCACCGCTTTCTTCTTTAATGGAATTGGCAAAGGCAAGCGCAGGGGGATCCGTCATGGAGCCAGCGAGTAAACCGCAGATGCTGAGGTAATTCATATTGGCATATAAACGCGCCAATATACCCACGGTCATTAAGGGAATAAAGGTAATTAATGCGCCATAACCCATCCATTCTATACCGCTGCCGTTGACTAAGGTATCCACAAAGTTACCACCTGATTTTAAGCCCACAACGGACAAAAACAGCACAATGCCGATTTCACGTAAGGCAAGGTTGGCGCTAGGTGGCATAAACCAATAGAGTTTCCCGATAGAGCCAATCCGCGCCAAAATTAAGGCAACCACTAAAGGCCCGCCCGCTAAACCTAATTTTAATGCCACAGGGAAACCGGGAACATGAATGGGCAAGGAGCCGAGCAAAACACCCAAACCAATACCGATAAACACAGGTAGCATTTGTACTTGTTGTAATTTAGATTGTGCATTGCCAAGAACGGCAATGGCACTGTCCATCATATCGGCGTTACCCACGATATGAAGCACGTCACCAAATTGTAAGGTGGAATTTGCCGTTGGTACGAGTTCAACCCCAGCACGGTTTAGGCGTGAAATCATAATGCCGTATTTTTGGTGAATGGCTAATGTGCGGATTTTTTTGCCTAATACATTTTCATTGGTGACGACCACGCGTTCAGAGCGAATTGTCCCTGTGTGGAATTGGCTTTTTTCCACTTCAATTTCTGTGCCGACAATCAATTGCATTTTGCGCAAACTTTTGGGATCACCCACTAAATGTAATAAGTCATTGAGATGAATTTCCGTATCCGCTTGCGGTACACAGATTTCTTCACCGCGTTTTAAGCGTGTACAAACCACGTCTTTTGCACCGTCAAAACCTAAAATTTCTTTAAGTGCCAATCCATCTAAATTAGGATTGTTGACCTTAATGTTCATTTTTTTTAGGCTTTCTTTGTCTTTCCCGGTTTCTCGATCAAATTGTATGGCTTCTTCATCAATTTTGACACGGAAGAACAAACGTACAAGCCACATTGATAATAAAATACCGCAGATCCCGAAAGGATAGGCGATAGCATAAGACATCCCCATGGTTTCAGTGATGTTAGTCATCCCTAATTCTGCGAGAATTTGTTGACCGGCACCAAGGGATGGCGTGTTGGTGACCGCCCCTGAATAAATGCCTAAAATAACATCTAATGGCACATCGGCAAATTTATGTAGCAAGGCGACAATCACCGAGCCAAGTAAGACCACTAAAACCGCAAAGCCATTAAATTTTAAGCCTGATTTCCGCAAAGATGAGAAGAAACCGGGCCCCACTTGAATACCGATGGTATAAACGAAGAGAATTAAACCGAATTCTTGAATAAAGTGAAGGGTGTGTGTGTCTAATTTTAAACCATATTGATTGGTAAAATGAGAGACTAAAATTCCACCAAATAACACACCGCCAATACCAAGACCTACGCCTTTAATTTTCCAATGGCCAATCCACAACCCGACAACAGCCACGAGTGCGAGTAAGCTCATTGTTATTGCCACATCTGACATAACTACCTACCTTGGGTGATAAAAATTCATTCCAACATTATAGCTATCTCGCTAAAACAGCCAATAACTAAGATCAAAAAGTGTAATCTTCGTCACATTTTTCTTGCACTTGATTAGGTTTTGCTGAAAAATAATCGCTTATTTTTTAACGGATTTGCAAATTTTATGAATTATTCTCAAGAATTATTAACGTCCCTATTTTGGATTGTAAAAGCGATGAGCATTACCGCGCTATTTTTCTCTTTTACGGTATGGGCGTTGGTTAAAACCACCCGTTGGGGGCATCAATTTTGGTTATTAGCGCGCGGCTATCTTTCCCCTAAACGCAGTCTAAAACCACTGACATTCTTTGTAGTCATCGTCTTTTTTAATTTGGTCTCCGTGCGTTTGGATATTTTGTTTTCCGAATGGTACAAAGCCATGTACGATGCCTTGCAGAAAATGGATGCCAATGTATTTTGGATTCAAATGGCGGTATTTTCTGTCTTGGCGGCGGTACATATTGGTAACATTTTGCTCACCTATTATTTAACTCAATATTTTACTATCCAATGGCGGACTTGGTTAAATGAACAAATGGTAGAAAAATGGACGCAAAATCAAGCCTATTACAAGTCACAATATGTTTATAATCAATTAGATAACCCCGATCAACGTATTCAACAAGATGTGCAATCTTTTGTGTCATCTTCATTAAGTTTCGCCACAGGTGTGATTTCATCCGCCGTATCCATTGTGGCATTTACACAAATTCTTTGGAATTTATCAGGGCCCATGACTATTTCAGGGGTGACGATTCCGCATGCTATGGTCTATTTAGTGTTTATTTACGTACTTGTTACCAGTGTCATCGCTTTTAAAATCGGTCGCCCATTAATTCATTTAAATTTTGCCAACGAACGTTTAAACGCGAACTATCGTTATTCCTTGATCCGAGTGAAAGAATATGCGGAAAGCATCGCTTTTTTCCGTGGTGAAAAAATGGAAAAATCGGTGTTATTTAAACAATTTAAGCAGGTGATCGATAATGTGTGGAAAATGGTGTATATGACCTTAAAACTCTCTGGTTTTAACGTCATGATGACCCAAATTTCTGTTATTTTTCCTTTTATTATTCAAGCCGGTCGTTATTTCAGTAACCAAATTCAACTGGGAGATTTGATTCAAACCGCACAATCTTTCGGGCGCGTTCAATCAGCACTTTCCTACTTCCGTAACGCTTACGATGATTTTACAGGCTATCGTGCTGTGCTTGATCGTTTAACAGGTTTCCATACGGCAATTACACAGGCAACAGGCACGTCCAACGTGGTGATTAAAAACAGTGAAAGTGCGGTGATTTTTGATGAACTTTTTGTGAAAAAGCCAACGGGAGAGGTGTTAATCAAAAATTTAAGTTTAACGCTACCGCAAGGCGCAACCGTGTTGATTAAAGGCCCATCAGGGGCAGGAAAAACAACCTTATTACGTACCCTTGCCGGTTTGTGGTCTTTCTCTGAAGGCTCGGTATCTTACCCATTACATCAGGCATTATTTTTATCGCAAAAACCGTATTTACCACAAGGTCGCTTAATTGACGCCCTTTATTATCCAACTGTTGCGCCCGAAAATGTCGATTTAAATCAAGCCGCTGAAATTATGCAACAAGTTCAACTTGGACATTTAGCGGATAAATTAGAACAAGAAAATGATTGGACGCGCGTGTTATCCCTAGGCGAACAACAACGTTTATCCTTTGCACGCCTGTTAATGCACAAGCCAGCGGTTGCCTTTTTAGACGAAGCCACGGCAAGTATGGACGAAGGTTTGGAAGATGCAATGTATCGCTTGTTACGAGAAAAACTACCAAACACGACTATTATTAGTGTAGGACATCGTTCAACATTACAAAGACACCATCAACAACAACTTGTGATTAATCCAGAGAAACAAAGTTGGGACTTGTTAACATCTTGATAAATTGGATGAAGTGATTCTTGATGTTTGGGTGAATGTACTAATTTAGAATTCAGTTATCTCAATATGGTAAAGCCGTCTAAACAAGCGTTCAGACGGCTTTTTTCTCTATGTGCGTAAAGGCGGGTGCAAATTTTGCACTGTTTGCATCACATTATCGGATCGTGTAATTGCGGATATAACCGCAACTCCATCTGCGCCCGCAGTCCAAATATTGGCAACATTATCAACCGAAATACCGCCAATAGCGACTAAAGGTTTATTGGGAGCAAGTTGTTTAGCTTGGCGAATCAAATCAATCCCCACATTTTGCATCGCATCGGGTTTAGATGCCGTGTTAAAAATCGCCCCTACTGCCCAATAATCAATATCAGGTAGCTTTAAACTATTTTGCAATTCATAGAGCGTACTATTAGAAATACCTAAAAATAACTTACCTTGGATTAATTTAATGGCTTCTAGTGCTGCCATATCTTTTTGCCCAATATGGACACCATCAGCTCCCAATTTTACTGCCATTTCTACATCATTGTTAAGAACAAATGGTACGCCATATTGCCGACATAACGCTTGGCAATCACGCGCCAACTGCCATTGTGCTTGTTTGTCTTGCAACGCCAATTCACCTTTTTCACGAAATTGGTAACAGGTTATGCCTGCTTGCAAAGCCGTTTCCAATGCAGACAATAATTTTTGTTCAGGCGTTCCCGTTGATAAATGCAAACAATCTTGCGTACCTGCCACGAAATAAACAGATAATAATTCTCGTTGAAACATTTGATTTCCTTAATTAGCCGACATTGCCCAATGATTAACCGCGCCACAACCATTGCCTACGCCAATGGGTTGCGAGATGGCAGCACTGATAGCTTGCTTGGCAATGCGAATGGCTGACAATGTGTCTATACCTTTTGCTAATTCTGCTGCAATACAGGCTGAAAATGTGCAACCGGTGCCATGAGTATGAGGTGTGGCAAATCTAGGTGTATCCAATATGTGCATTTCATTGCCTGAAAAGACCCAATCTCGGCACACCGCGCTGTTGGAATTCTCTAAATGCCCGCCTTTAATGACGACTGTTTTCACGCCCATTTCATGCAATAATTGTGCGGCGTATTGAGCATCAGTATCATTGTTTACTTGAACCCCTGTTAATGCAGTCACTTCGGGCAAATTGGGGGTGATGATATCCGCTAAAGGCAGCAATTCGCGTTTTAAGGCGGTGATAGCATGATTCTGCAACAATAATTCTCCGCCTTTAGCGATCATTACAGGGTCTAAGACGAATGTTCCTAAATGATGTTTTTTGATCGAATGTGCCACACATTCAATCACATCTGCAGTACCCAGCATCCCAATTTTATATGCCGAAATAGTAAAGTCAGTTGCTACTGCTTCAATTTGTGCTGCAATATTATCTAATGGAATCATATGAATATGATGTACACCTAATGTATTTTGAGCTGTTACCGCTGTTACCACACTGGTGCCAAATACACCACGCATTTGAAAGGTTTTTAAATCTGCTTGAATACCTGCGCCACCGCCACTATCCGAGCCTGCAATAGTTAAAACTTGGGGTATAGTCATGGTTTTTCTCCTAGATAATCCATTCTGCTTTCATTAACTGTTCGGTTTGAGTGGCATCAATTGTAGCTAATGCATCCAATAACCGTACTGCAAATGTACCTGATTGTGTGGCTTGTAATCCGATAGCTGCTAATTCTCCTGCTACAGCATATACTGTGCATGCTTCATAAGCTGCTTGAAAAGCAAATTCACGTGGAGCAACCGCCAAAAATGCACCTACAATTGCACTTAATAAACAGCCAGTGGCCGTGACTTTAGGGAATAATGCCACACCATTAGATAGTTTTATTATCTGTTTATCGTTGGCAACAAAATCATGCTCTCCACTTAAAACCGCTATTGTGTTAAATTTTTGTGCGACTTTCTGAGCGATTTCAGCTAAATTGCCTGAACCTTGCCCTACATCTACACCTTTGGAAGTCCATTGCACATCCGCTAAATATGCCAATTCCCCTGCATTACCACGAATAGCACTAAACTGAATATTTTGAGTTAATGTGGCTACTGTTTTTTGACGCAAATGGCTTGCACCAACAGCCACAGGGTCAAGCACTACCGGTACGCCAGCTTGATTTGCCGCGATGCCTGCTGCTAACATCGCAGAGACTTTCTCATCAGATGGTGTGCCTAAATTCAGGACAACTGCGCCACTAATGGCAGCTAATTCTGCCATTTCATCAGGACTTTCTGCCATCATGGGGGAGGCACCCAATGCTAATAACCCATTAGCAGTAAAATGGGCTGAAACCAAATTGGTAATATTGTGAATTAACGGATTATGTTCACGAACAACATCTAAAAAAATGATTTTGGGATTCATTAAAAATATTCTCCTACGTAAATTCATTTTATAAACTGCCTGAAAACGTGAGAATACACCGTTATTTTGAATGAGTTAAAACGTGATAAGAAACAATAAGAAAACAAAAACACACGCAAACTACCTAAATATTTAGGCAGCTTGCGTGTGTATCAAAGAGAAGAATGATATTCATAAGTTTCCTACGCCAGTATTAACTGTATCAGGTTCACGGGTATTTCTCAGCCGCATCAAGCAGCACCCCGACTTAAATGTCTTCTGTGAGTATAAATGGATAAAACCCAAATATCAATCTAGCTTAAGCTAAATAAAATATATCGGCATAGATGTGGATTGAGTTAAATCGACGTTTTTTTATTTGTTTCTAAAATTACGCTATAATCGTCCGCACTTTTTATTGATAACCCGAGAAATATTATGGCTCAGATCGCACCCAATCCTCTTGTTCTTGTTGACGGTTCTTCTTATTTATACCGCGCTTTTCATGCTTTTCCGCCTTTAACGAATTCACAAGGCGAACCCACAGGGGCAATGTATGGCGTGTTGAATATGCTCAAAAGTTTGATTGCGCAAGTGCAACCAAGCCATATTGCCGTGGTTTTTGATGCCAAAGGGAAGACTTTCCGTGATGAAATGTTTGAGCAATATAAATCCCACCGTCCACCTATGCCCGATGATTTACGCGCGCAAATTCAGCCGTTGCATAATATTATCCGCGCATTGGGTATTCCGTTACTTTCAGTGGAAGGGGTAGAAGCGGATGATGTGATTGGCACATTAGCGGTTCAAGCATCAAAACAAGGGAAGAAAGTGTTGATCTCCACGGGCGACAAAGATATGGCACAGTTGGTGGATGAGAATATTATGCTGATCAACACCATGAATAATACCTTGCTAGATCGTGATGGTGTCGTGGAAAAATATGGTATTCCTCCTGAGTTGATCATTGATTATCTCGCGTTAATGGGCGATAGCGCGGATAACATCCCCGGTGTGGCCGGTGTGGGCGAGAAAACCGCCTTAGGTTTGCTGCAAGGGATTGGTTCTATGGCAGAGATTTATGCGAATTTAGATAAAGTCGCTGATTTACCTATTCGTGGGGCGAAGAAATTAGGTGAAAAATTAGCTGCAGCGAAAGCAGACGCCGACTTGTCTTATGTGTTGGCAACCATTAAAACCGATGTGGATCTTGAGGTGCAACCAGAAGATCTCACCATTGGCAGCGCGAATAATGATGAACTGGCGGCACAGTTTGGACGTTATGAATTTAAACGTTGGCTGAATGAAGTATTGACAGGGGAAAGCTCAGTGACCAAGCCAACGGAACAAGCCATTAAGGTTAATCATTATCAGGCAACGCCGTCTCAACCTACGGAAAGTGCGGTGAAAAATCAGGTTAAAATTGACCGCACTTTGTATGAAAGCCTCACCACTGTAGCCCAATTAGAAAGCTGGATTAAGGCGATTGAACAAGCCAAATTAGTGGCCGTGGATACGGAAACTAACGCCCTTGATTCGATGCAGGCCGAATTGGTGGGTATTTCTTTCGCGTTAGAAAACGGCAAGGCTTGCTATATTCCGTTGGCACATCAACACCAAGTAGCCGCCTTATCAACTGTAGAACAGGGCGATCTTTTTGCCGAGCCTGAAACAGGTGAGCTGCGTTGGGAATTGTGTCCAAATCAATTGAATAAAACCGAAACCTTGACGCGTTTAAAACCCTTATTGGAAAATCCGGACATTCAGAAAATCGGGCAAAATATTAAATATGATTTAACCGTTTTTGCCAATAACGGCATTGTGTTGCAAGGCGTTGCTTTTGATACCATGCTGGAAAGCTACGTATTAAACAGCACAGGTCGCCATAATATGGATGATTTGTCCGAGCGTTATCTTGGGCATAAAACCATTGAATTTGAAGAACTGGCTGGCAAAGGCAAAAATCAGCTGACCTTTGATCAAATTGAGCTAGCGAAAGCAGCGGAATATGCGGCGGAAGATGCAGATGTGACCATGAAGTTACACCAAACTCTTTGGGTGGAATTAGAAAAAACGCCCGAATTAGTGAAATTATTCCGCGACATGGAATTACCGTTAGTGAATGTACTTTCTCGCGTGGAACGCAATGGCGTGTTAATTGATGCTAAAGCATTATTGGCTCAGTCAGAAGAAATTAGTCAAAGATTAACTGCCCTTGAAATGCAAGCCTATGAATTAGCAGGGGAAAAATTCAATTTAGCGTCACCCAAACAACTGCAAGAGATTTTGTTCAACAAATTAAATTTGCCTGTATTACAAAAAACACCGAAAGGTGATCCATCAACCAAAGAAGAAGTGTTGGAGGAATTGGCGTTAGAGCATGAATTGCCTAAATTGCTGGTGGAACATCGTGGATTGGCAAAATTAAAATCCACTTACACAGACAAACTGCCGCAAATGATTAATCCGAAAACAGGACGCGTGCACACGTCTTATCATCAAGCCGTCACCGCGACAGGACGTTTGTCTTCTAGCGATCCGAATTTACAGAATATCCCTATCCGCAATGAAGCAGGTCGTCGTATTCGTCAAGCTTTTGTGGCACGCGAAGGCTATCAAATTCTTGCGGCAGACTATTCGCAAATTGAATTGCGGATTATGGCGCATTTGTCAGGAGACAAAGGATTAACCACAGCCTTTGCCGAAGGCAAAGATATTCACCGCGCTACTGCGGCAGAAATTTTTGGCTTGCCTTTAGATGAAGTCACTAGCGAACAACGCCGCAGTGCTAAAGCGATTAATTTTGGTTTAATTTATGGTATGTCAGCCTTTGGTTTATCTCGTCAATTGGGGATTTCTCGTGCTGATGCGACCAAATATATGAATTTATATTTTGAGCGTTATCCCAATGTACAAACCTTTATGACGGATATTCAAGCCAAAGCCAAAGCACAAGGTTATGTGGAAACGCTGTTTGGTCGCCGTTTGTATTTGCCTGAAATTAACTCAAGCAACGCAATGCGCCGTAAGGGAGCTGAACGTGTGGCAATTAACGCCCCAATGCAAGGCACCGCAGCAGATATTATTAAATTAGCCATGCTTGCCATTGACCAAGAAATTGGCGATAACGATGAGATTAAAATGATTATGCAGGTTCACGATGAATTAGTGTTTGAAGTGCGGTCAGAAAAAATCGAGTTTTATCGTCAATTGATCAAAGAAAAAATGGAAAACGCCGCTCAATTAGCCGTGCCATTGATTGTGGATGTCGGCGTGGGACAAAATTGGGATGAGGCGCATTAATTTAGGATAAGCTTCACTCATATTATAAGGACAGGCTTTATGCCTGTCCTTGTTCTAAAAGCCTAATGGCTTGTTAAACCTAGCTCCATTGGGATTGAATGGAAGAGTCACTCTACGGTAGATGATTACATTAATGAATAGATCCCTAGCTGTTCAAGAAATGCCTGAACTTTCGCTCGTTCATTCAACCATAATTCAGGTTTTGTTGAAATAGAGGTTAGTCCCTGATGGCAGGATTTCTTAACTTCATTAATATTATATAAATAATATTCTAAAATATTTTTGTTTTGCGCATATTGCTCAATAAATGCATATCGAGCCTTGGATTTAGTTGAGTTATCAGCGGCAAGTTCGCTTATATAATAGGCATAACCGTCTTGAATATCGTAGGTTTGTCCTCGCTCTTTGTCCTTACGCTTTGCTTCTTCAAAATCGTTACGCATATCCGATAATGCGAGGCTTAAGTTGTCGCAATAACTCCTTAGCTCTTTGAGTGTCTTTTTAAATTCGGGGCTATTTAGTTCTTGTCGGTAACTTTCTAATTGTTGCTGTTTACTTTGGCGGCCAGCCTCCATTAACTCGTTGTAAGAATTAGGATTACCCGTAATTGCGCCAAGCTGATCTTTTAATTGTTGTTCGCTCTGCTGTAAAACATCAAGCATCATACGTTCTTGTGGAGTTGCATTGGACATATCAACTTCAACTTGTTGTCCAAACATACTCACTGTTTCAGCATTAGCTATTGTTGTAACAAAAAGTAATGTAGAGAAAAGTTTTTTCATCTTTAACTTCCTAGCTCTCAATTTATTTGGGGTAAAATGATGTGTTTGTTGTACGACGCTGAAATGACGGCTTTATAACCCTTGATCTTCCGTATCGACATATTCAAACAAAATTTTATCTTGTAACCCATTCATACATTGATAATCCCAGAGTTGTTTGAACTGTGCTTTTGGTAATAATACGCCATTATAAGTAAAAATCAGCGACTTAGCTTCATCAGCCATGCGAAGTACCATCTTTGTTGCTTGTTTAGCTTCTTCTGCGCTCATTTTTAAAGAGTGCATAAATGACGCAACCATATTCATTTTAAATTCTGTACTATGAAGCTGTTTACTAAATGCTTCGGGCGTTTTTGTCATTTTAGCAAGTTGATAAATGCCATCTAAATCTTTGTATGCCTGATTACAATATTCAGAATAGTGACTATCTACTTCTTCTTTCGGAATGTCAGGATGATTACTTAACCATTCATAAAATGAGGTTTGGGCATTTACCGTTGTTGAAATGAAAAATAATGTAGCTAGAAGTTTTTTCATAGACTGCCTTCTTATTTGTGTCTTGAAGTGAAAGGATTTAATTGTTGAATTGTAATTCGGGGGGGGGGGGGGGGATGTCAAGCGGAACGAGATATTTTTCTTTATAAATAAATAGATTAAGGGAATTTTAGCCTTGTTATAGTTACACAAAATGAACATTGAATATGTCGAACTGCACATTTTGTGTAACTGAATATTCGCATGTAAAAAACTAAAAATCCAAATCCAACCCAATTTCAATCAGCATTTTTTGTTCCGCGCGTAAGTCATTGAGAACCAATGGATTGTGGGCAAGATATTGATTGTCAAAGTGTAGTTGCCATAAAGTGCGGTCAGTTTTGAGTGTGATTTGTTCGCACACTTCTGTTGCTTGGCGAGATTTATTTAACAGCACCGCAAGGCGTAATACTCGAATTAAGGTTTGTACATCTTGCGGTGTGTAACGTGCAAATTGCCCAACTTCGTCCATATTGAATGGGTTAATATGATGGCGCACTAGGGTAGCTAATAGGCGTTGTTGTTCTTTGTCAAAGCCCGGTAATTCCATATTGGATAAAATATAGGCAGAGTGGCGTTGTACGTTTTTATGGTTAATGACAATCCCGACTTCATGCAACAAAGCCGCCCAAAGTAGGATCTCTTCCATTTCTTCTTCAAATTCATCGGCTTGCCAGTCATGAATTTGTTGTGCCAAACGTACCGCACTTTTACACACCCGTTCCGCTTGCGCGCGATCAATATTAAATTGCTCAGCCAAGCCTTCAGCGGTTCGCTGGCGAATATTCATTACTTGAAAGTTTTTATCTAAATCATACATCACGCCTTCGCGTAATGCGCCATCAGAATAACGCATTTGAGCAATATTAAATGTATCAAAAACAGCACTTAAAATGGCCAGTCCCGGTACAAAAACATCGGCGCGTTCATCATTTAAACCGGGTATTTTGAGGGCATCAAAATGGCTGAATTTTAACGTACGTTCAATCAGAAAATCTAAGCGACCTGCCGTAATAATGCCATCGGGGTCAAGGGTGGCGGCAATGACTTGATGAACGGTTTTAATTGTGCCTGAAGATCCGAGAACATATTCCCAGCCTAAATCTTTATATACTGATGCAAGGTCAGTTATACGGCTCAATGCGGTTTGATAGGCCTCTTCAAAATGTTGTGGTGAAATTTCACCATGAGGGAAAAATTGTTTAGCGAAACTCACACAGCCCATATTACGGCTATTAGCGATAATTGGCTCAAAATTATCGCCAATAATCATTTCCGTTGAACCTCCCCCAATATCAATCACAAATTTTCGACCGCTTTCAGGTTGGGTATGTGAAACGCCGGCGTAGATCATTTTCGCTTCGGTTTCCCCTGCAATGATATTAATCGGGTAAGGAAAAACCGCCTGTGCTTGACGTAAAAATTCGTCATTATTCACCGCACTTCGTAGCGTATAAGTGCCGACTACGCTGACATTTTCCGCTTTAAAGCCCTGCAAACGCTCGCCAAATAGGGCGAGACAGTTAACGCCGCGTGTAATAGCGTCTTGATCCAGTACATTGTTTTCATCCAAGCCCTTTGCCAGTTGTACCTTTTGCTTCAAACGAGACAAAATTTGAATGGAGCCGTTAACAATGCGTGCCACGATCATATGGAAGCTGTTAGAGCCTAAATCAATTGCCGCAATTTCGCGCACCGTGGGTTCATTTTGAATCGAAAGTGCGGTGGCTTTTTGAATTAAATTTTCGTTATTCATAATCATCAAAATCCTAAAATTCAAATTGATAAATGACATCAAATGTTTGGTTGGTGCTTGATACGGATTGCAAGAATAGCTGTGGTAACAAGCGATAGCGTAGGGTAATTTCGGCTAAACCATCAAATAATCCTACGCCGTATTTAATTTGTAAATCTTTGGTGAGATTGCCGCTGACAACCACTTTTGAGCTGTCCCCAACGCCTGCGGTGCCAAGGTTTAAATTGGATATTCCAAAGACTTCACCAATTTTGCCCACGGCTTTACCGCTTTTGGCTAATCCCATGCCCAGTAAGGCAGCCCCCACTGAACCGCCAGATCCTGCTTCACCGCTGTTTTCAAGGGAACGCCCTGTTAACAGATAAGATAAGGCTTGATCCTGCGGCAAGCTAGGCTCTGAAAAAACGGTAACATCAGGGCTTTCCGCTAAGCCAATCACTTTCACCCCAGCCAGCACCTTGCTATCTTCCATGGCTTCAGGATTACGAATGGCTTCAATGTTCAGCATTGGCTGTGACGGAATACCGGAAAACGTCACTTGCCCTTTACGAATTAAGAGATCCTGTCCAAAAGAGGCGTAGCGTCCCTGTTTTAAGTCAATGCCGCCATATAAGCCGAGTTTGCCTTTTTCCTGTTTGACCATTAAACGCCCTTGTAAATGGCTGTTAAGTCCATAGGCATTGACGCTCACATCGTCCCCGATAGTAATCGTTAAATCCGATTTAATCGCCAAACCGTCTTTGCTTTCTGCGGGCAAAGGCAACATCGTCCGTTTGGTTTTTTTATCTAAAATCACTTCATCACTGCTCACAGAAACCGCACTTTCAGGCAAACTTTCGATAGCAATGCGTCCCCAAGGAATATCTACTGCTCCGGTTAAGTCCAGTGATGAGGGGGTGGCTTTTATTTCTACATTCGGACTAATTTTAAGTTTTGCGATGTTAGGAATGTTCAAATAAAACTCTCTTGCTTTGGCATGTATACGGCTTCGCCAATCCTGAATATCATGCCAGCTCATATCGCCATCCAAATCTAATCGACTCTCTTCGGTGATAATATGCCCGGTTAGCGTTGAGTGTGAACCATTAAAACCTAAACCTAATTCACCGGAACGAATATCGAAAGGCAAGATTTTCATCGTGGCGTTGATATTACGGATGTGAAACGCGCCCTGTAACAGTGGTGCATTAAGATCGCCACTAAAATTCAAGTCAGTATGAATATCGCCCGAGAGACTTTCACCATTACCTAGCCACGGCTTGAATAAATTGAGATTTAGCCCAAATGTCTTAAATGAACCACTCAGTTTGCGACGCTGTGCTAAATCGGCAATATTGACTTCTGTATTAATATTGCCTCGATTTTGTAATTGTATCATTCCCTTAGCATTAAGATTGTTATCCGCAATTTGTATATCAAAAGATAACTTGGAAACATCAAGAGTGAGGGGGCGATAATCCAATTTTTGTGCCACTTGAAGATGATCACCATTGATTTTCATCTCTAATTTTAATGGCTTATCCGCTGTCCAAGCTAATTTACCTTGGCTACTTAAATATCCTTTACCCCATTCATTTTCCGTTAATTTATTGGCTAGATTGAGATCGAATCTTTTTAAATTAAAGGCAATTTCGCCGTTTTTACCAACATAAAAGGCTTGAGGAAAGCAAAGTTCAATATCCGGGTTATTCCAACAATGGGCAGAAATCGTTGCAGTTTCAGTTTTGTTGTCATAAGACAGATTAAATCGATTGCTTTTTAGCTCTCCTAGCGGAGAATTTGCCGCTATTGGGTTTATCACACCGTTCCACTGTTGCGAAGTGCGGTCAAAATTTCCTGCAAAATCAATATTCGCCGCCACAGGTTTACCTTGCGAACGTAATTGTATTGTATGATTTTTTTCATTGCCACTCACGTTTAATGACGCGGTGTCGAATTGAATATTTTCGCCGTAGCGTAAATCTTGCAACGCCACATTGAGATGACCTTGAGTTTGTGTTTCTGAGGTAATTTTGCCCGAGGCGTTTATTTTACCCAGACGAAAATCTAGGAAATGAATGTGATTTCCCACGAAATCTAAATCTAAATTCGGTTTGCTAATTTCCCCTGAAATCAGTAATTTGCCTTTCAATGCTGCAGATAAGTTTGGCAATAAACCTTGTAAATTCGGGGCATTAATATTTAGTTCAAAATTTGATTTCTCATTGAGTATGCCATTGGCAGAAATTTTATTTTCGCCATAAACAAGTAACAAATTAGATACGTTCAATATTTCCTTTTGGCTTGTATTCACTTTCCCTTTTAAAGTAAAGGGGTGATTACTAATGGTACCGTGTAAATCCAGCATAGGTTGTTCTACTTGCCAAAATTTTGAATTTGCTGAACCATTAGAAATAAATTTGCCGGAAAGCACCGCTGGAAAGCCTTTGGTATAAAAATATTCGCCGACATGAGCCTGATAAAGCTCACCTGCAGTTTGCCATTCTGCCCCATCAATCCAGTTGACTTTCCCTGTTATATCAACACTGCCTTTTAATGCCTCAATATGGAGCTTTTCAACATCGACTTCGTAGATCTTTCCTTGTGCGACCAAATCCACTTTACTCCGTTGCGGAACCCACATTCCCTCAGCTTCGCCTTGTAGCATGATGCGATAATCCAATAGATTACCGCTAATATCCGCATTAAGATTGCTGACTTTGAGCGGATCATCTTTGATAAACGTATATTGGGCGCGCTGACTGGTTAATTTCAATTGCCACGGTAATTTTTCTTCGTTTAAGAATACTTCTCCTGTTAATTCAGCATTCACTTCACCGCGCATTTTAATTGAAAGTGCGGTGTTTTTTTTCAGCGATCCGGAAATGGCAACGTTTCCTTGTGTTTTCGCCCAGAGCAATTCACTATTATCGTCGGATTTAATTGGTTCAATTGTGGTATTAAACTGTAACGCAACAGGCATATCGCCATTCAGTTGAATATTGCCTTTGCCCTCAACCTTTCCAAGTGAGCTATTTAGGTGGAAAGTCTCCAAGGAAAAAAGATGATCCCTTAGGGTTGCCTGTATCTGCGCACTGGATAAGGTTGTTTTTTGCTGTAGTTTATCTCCTACAAAGAAGCGATAAGCGACATCTTGGATCTGCAAATCCGCTAGATGCAGATCAAAAGGGGTAGGAATTTCAGCAATATTTCCTAAAATTGCGGGGGTAAGTGCTTGCTCAATGGCGGCCCAATCAATCGGTTTGGCATGCTTTTCTGCTTCAAGTTTCTGTTGTTCGAGATCCTGTTGCCATTGTTCAAATTGAGCTTGTGTCCAATGTTTTTCAATATGAATTCCCTTAACTAACGTAGGCGCAAGCGTTAAACCATGAACGTAACTAAAATTCACCGCACTTTGAACGTGGTTAAGGCTGATCTGTTGTTGTTCAGACTTTATTTGAGCTTGTTGAAGAGTCAGATTTTTCAGACAAATTTCAGCTTGTAATAAACAATTAAAATCAATTTGCGCTTGAATTTTCGTCAAATTGATTTCCATCCCATCGTGGATAAATTTGACATTTTGTAGGCTTAATCCGTTTTGTAGGCTGCCCTGAATTTGCCCAAAGCTCAAGTTTTCAGATGAGTAATCCGCCAGTTCCAACGCCCATTTTGTACCTTTTTCAGTACCTAAAATAGCAGCAAGGCTAACTAGGATGAATGTAAGGAATAGTGTGATTATTGTCAAAGTGCGGCGAAAAAATCGGCGTTTTTTTTGTGGGGGCGCAGGATGGGTATCCGATGAAATAGCAGCATCTTCTATCGCATTTTTTTCAACCGCACTTTTTTCTCTCGCGCTTTTTTCTGTTTCCAAGGGTTGGCTTTTATTGTTTACGTTCACGTTATTACCCTAAAGTTCTGTTCCTAAGCCAATGTAAAATTGGATATTTTTACTCTTGTCTTTATCGCGAATAGGCGTGGCAAGATCGAATTTAATCGCACCTACAGGTGACGCCCAGCGTACGCCCATGCCAGCACCGTAACGCAATTCATTGGTTTTAAATTGATTTGCTGCCATTCCCGTATCAAAAAAGGTTGCAAGCCACCAGTCGTCTATCATTTGATATTGATATTCTACTGTTGCTGAAGCTAAACGCGATGCACCTAATAATTTTCCATTTTTATCTTTTGGGGCGATTTTTTTATAGCCGTAACCGCGTACACTGCGATCACCGCCGGCAAAGAAGCGTAACGCCGGTGGTATTCGGTTGAATTCACTGGTATGCAAATAGCCGAATTCACCGCGAGTCAGAAGACGGTGATTGTTGGCAAGGCGTTTGACCCAACCGCCGCTGGCGCGGAAACGATAGAAATCGACATCTGAAGTGAAAAATTTACGTCCAATATCGACAGTAAAACTGAGTGTGTCTGCACGATCAGGGAATGAGCCACCACGCATACGTGAACGCGTGACGGTCGCTGTTGGATAAAGCAGCCAAGTGTTTTCGTTAAAATCTGCTTGCGTAAATTTGTCGTAGCGCAAACGTACGCCGGCAGAATATTGCCAACCTGTTGGGTTATTCCAATAACGTAATGCTGCCGCGGTAGAGGCGGTAGATTGAGTATCTGTACTGCTATCATTTTCTTTTTCAAAACCGAGCGCGTATTCATAGTAATAATTCAGCGGGTTTTTAAGCAGTGGCATTTTATAGGTTGCTTCAAAGGTTTGTTTGGGCGCGGATAAATACAAATCTGAACGAACGCTGTGTCCTCGGCTGTTTATCCAAGGGCGTATCCAACCGATTCTTCCATGTACACCAGAATCTGTGGAATAACCTGCCCCCAGTTCCATGCTGTTTTTCTTTTTGGGATACATCAATACATCTAAATCGACTAATTTGCTTGTGTTGTTTAATACGGGTTTAACCATCACTGATTGAAACCAGCCGGAAGACGAATAATCGCTGGTCATCTCAGAAATATTTTGAATTAAATAGGGATCACCGGATTTAATTTTTAGAATATTACGCAGATAATCATCGCGAATTTGCGCGTGTTGGAAGTGGATGTTGCCGTAACGATAACGTTCGCCGCTGTTAAAAACCAAATGCCACCAACCTTGATAGGTTGAGGGCATGACTTGCAATTGATGAACCAAAAATTGTGCATCAAAATAACCGCGCTGTTGAGCTAATTTTTCTAAGGCATCTTTGTATTCATCATAGGTTTCGTGCTCAAGAATCATCCCTTGTTCAGGAACCAATTTACTGAGTTTTTGGAACTCAGGATCTTTGGCTGCTTCGCCCGTAATTTCAATATCGGTACTTTCAATTTTTACGGGTTTACCAAGGTTAACTGTCGCTACTAAGGTGGGTTTCGGGCGTGTCGGCTGAAGCTCAAAGGTTACTTGGCTATCGTAATAACCAAATACGCGCAGAGCTTTGTCGATATTTTCTTTTACTAGACGTTGATTACGTTCGGACCCATCAAATTCATCGGGATCTATCGTGCTTAAGTAGAGATTGACATTATTATTGAGTTTGCTTTGTGTAATGCCTTTGACGCGGATATTCACTTGAGGTTCAGGTGTTATATCTTGCGGTGAGGCTTTACCCAAAGTCGTGATTTTATTGACCGCACTTTCAACAGTTTCATCCACCGTATCTATGCTGTTATAGAGAGTCTGAGCAGTATTTTTCAATGTTTCAACGGCTTTTTGGGGCAAAGATGGGGGTTCTTCGGCAGTCGAATTTTTCGCAACATGGTTTTCTGCAGTATTTGTTTCATTCGTTGTATTTGCCGTAGCAAAAGGCGAATAACTCCCCAAGATTGTCAGAGCTGTTGAAAATGTTAAAAAGCGCGTTAATGATTTCATTAATCTTACTCAATAATAACCCTAAATTTCGGGCATTTTATCACAGAAAACCGCCCCTAGATTGAGAGAATTTTTAAGATCCTTTTTGTTCCAAATACAACACCGTGGCGGCAACACGAGAATGAACGTTAAGTTTGCGTAATAAATTGCGGATATGGACTTTGACGGTTTCTTCGGAAATAAATAATTTACCTGCAATTTGTTTATTCGACAGTCCTGTCGCAATTAATTGCAACACACCCATTTCACGCTCAGTTAAAGAATCGAGTGGATTTTGAGAAGAATGGCGTTCAAGCAATAGGTTTCTTATACTTTCGCTTAATACTACTTCGCCATTCGCAATGAGTTTTAATTGAGAAAGTAAGACTTCAGGCTCGGTATCTTTTAATAAGTAGCCATCTGCACCCGCATCAATCAGGGCAAAAATATCATTTTTCGCATCAGAGACAGTTAAAATCACAATACGTGCATCAACACCTTCAGCTCGTAATGCTTTTAACGTATCTAAACCTGATAAGCCTTTCATATTGAGATCAAGAATAATGAGGTCAGGCTCTTCTTTTAATGCTAAGCTAATACCATCATTGCCATTTCCCACATCTCCAATCACTTCAAAGTGGGTATCTAATTCAACTAATTGTTTGATCCCTCTGCGCATGAGTGGGTGATCATCAATAAGTAATACTTTAATTTTATCGGTCATAATTAATTTCCTATTATTACAAAATGGGTTTATCTGTTGTTTGTGTAAATCGTTGAAATGGCAGGATTTTAGTTTGCTCATTATCACGAATTAAACGATAAAATTGTGGGTAATTAAAATCCCGTTGAACTATGCCGTAAGGATTGTTTCCATCCGCATTTGCATTGGCATAAATCTGATTGATTTCTCGAATTTTTTGTTCTTGTGAACCATCACAATGGCGATAAATTTCAATACGATTTTGCTCATCTAAAATGTAAACATTAAATAAATCCTCTGAAATGTCCTCAAAGAAAAATTGTAAGAAACCTTCGGTAGCAAAGGCATCAAGCTCTGCCGGATATTGCGATTTATTGGCTTTGCGAATTTGTTTTCCATAGGAACGTTTAAAGTGCGGTTCATTTTCAACCAATTTTTGATGAAGTTGATTATCCAGATCGCGATAATGGGAAATACTACTGACATGTGGTATTTCCTGTAAGCTGATACCTCGTTCTTCAAAAAAGAATTTCCAGTTTTTTCCGGCTACACGCAACAAATTGTGAATTTTTGACGGTGATTCGGTGCCAACTTGAATGCTGATACATTTGTTGATGAGAGCGGATACCGCGCTGGCTAAGGTATGACGATATTTTTCACTGTAACTAAATACGTGAATCGCTTCGGGACTGGTTGAGCCACGGTGGATTTTGTTAGACAGCACTTTTAACGCAAGCAAAATTGCATTGGCTCCTTCAAAATGCAAGGTGCGAATTTCGTTCCATACATTGCGATAAATTAAGTCAATACTGCCGACAAGGCTTTGTTCATTGATACCATAACTAAATAAGTCACTTTGATGAATTTCCAGCTTCGTTGTGTCCAGTTCAGCAGTCGGGTCTGCAACTAAATTGACGGCAACCATTAGCTGACGAATTTCACATGGATGATGTAATTCCTCGTTTGTTGGTGGCGGTACTCGTACCGGAAATGTATTGGCGAGATCGGCAATAAATTCGCGTAATTCGGTAAGTCCTACCTGTTCGCTGTAAATATAAATTTGTGTATTCGCAACAAGTAATCCATTGAAATAAGCCCAAGCGACCAATTTATGTAAGTTGGGATTGTATTCAATATGGCGCATTTGAGAAAAGGCCGTAATATTAGGCGGCTGATTCACTAAATACCAACCGGCCTTATGGCATTTTGTTGGGGCCGGAATATGAATGAACGTTATATGATCTTCGGCTAAATTGCTGGAAAATTGCGGATTAATCAGCATAACTTTACCGGGCAACTCCTCAAACACAGTATAAATTTTACGCGTTAGAATACTAATGTCTTGCGGCATAATTAGCGCATTAACATTGTGCTTGCGAGCAAAATGAATCAGATTGCGATAGCTCAACATGAGCATTTTTACCACAATGTTATAAGATTGTTTAACTTGACGAATTTTCCAAAATGGGCGCATATTTAAATCGTTAATTTTTACTGGTTCCCAACCCCATTGGTGTGTCAAATCTTCGAGCAAATCAAAACGCCAATTTTTACCTTTGTAATACCATAAATCTTCTGTGGCTTTAATATAAAAACAGCGTCGGACAAAATCTAAACGTTGAAAATCTTTATGTTGAGTTAAGTAAGAGGTTACGCGCTCAAGCATTTCCAAATAAGGGTCAAACAATTGATCTTTTGTATGGTCCTTTAATAGATGACGTTTAAAATCAGAGGCAATTAAATTTGTATGCGGATATTCCCATGAATAGGCCTCTAACAATAAAATCTTGATAATCGCTTTGTAGGGAGCATCAATGCCTTTGTAAAGCTGCCATAGGCTTGCGCCAAAATATTCATTGGCTGAAAATTTTCCCAGACCGCCAAAATCAACCCATTCTTGCGGATTAATGGTTTTGTTTTGGATGAGTTTTTCGACTTCTTGTTCATAAAGGGTTTCATCTTCGATAAGTAAGTGCAGCCATAATAAAGGTTTTCCGGCAAGACGAATGGCTGAACGATAGAATTCATCAAGCAGCAACATATATTGCGCCGATCCGCTATTTTCTGCGGTCATAGATTCGGAATAACGAAAATCGCGAAAGCGCATTTCATCCATTAAAAATAGGTTCAGATCAATTTCAAATTGTTTCGCCCAATGCTGAAGTGCGGTAGCTTTTTGTTCTAATTTAGTTAATTCAGTTGCACTTAAATCTTCGCGATGACAAACCCAAATATCTAAATCTGAAGAGGTAGTTTGTGCCACAGAAGCGATACTTCCCATGATATAAATACCGTTAATGGCTAAAAAGGCGTGATTAATATTGGGGAGTATTGCCGAAATATTCTCATTAGGATAGTCATTTTGTAGGTAGTCTTGTTGATAATCCGTTAATTTAAAATCAAAAATACCGAAAGGCGCATTTTCGATAAAACCCGGTAACATAGGATGATTACAATGTAACAACAAGGGAATCAGTTGAAAAACGTGCTGAAACTCTTCTGTCGCGCCAGATAAGGCTCGGATGGTGCGGTAACGTTCTAAGTCAGCGACTTGTTTTCGCGCAAATTCAATATCGTATGTCAAAGGGCTACCTATTGTTGAAAGATAAACAGACTTTAATCTATCATGTTGAAATATGGAAAGCAATTGACCCAAATCAAGGGAAGTGCGGTTTATTTTTGGCAGTTTTTATTAAATTTGTGATAGGATACTTAGGTTTATCAATAGCTATATCAATTATTTATGCAAAATATTCTAAAAATCGCCACGCGCCAGAGCCCATTAGCGTTATGGCAAGCTAATTTTGTTAAAGCACGTTTACAAGTGCTTTATCCTGAATTACATATTGAATTGGTGACCATGGTGACGAAAGGCGATGTTATTTTGGACACGCCACTGGCTAAAATTGGAGGAAAAGGGCTATTTGTCAAGGAGTTGGAGGCCGCCCTGTTAAATGGTGAGGCAGATATTGCCGTACACTCCATGAAAGATGTCCCGATGCAATTCCCGGAAGGATTGGGACTCAGCGTGATTTGCAAACGTGAAGACCCACGCGATGCGTTTGTGTCTAACCAATTCTCATCGTTAGATGAATTACCTTGTGGAGCAAGGGTGGGAACCTCGAGTTTACGTCGTCAATGTCAATTGAAAGCCTTGCGTCCTGATTTAATGATTCAATCCTTACGTGGCAATGTGGGAACGCGTTTAAGTAAGCTGGATAATGGTGATTATGATGCAATTATTTTAGCGTCAGCCGGTTTAATCCGTTTAGGTTTGCCTGAGCGAATTACTTCGTTTATTGATACGAATACGTCATTGCCGGCGGTAGGTCAAGGGGCTGTTGGGATTGAATGTCGCTTGAATGATGAGCGAGTACAGCGGATTTTGGCCCCCCTTGCGGATAAGGAAACCACGGCTTGTGTCTTGGCTGAACGTGCGATGAATAACCGTTTACAAGGTGGTTGCCAAGTACCGATTGGTGGTTTTGCTGAGTTAAAAGGGGATAAGTTACATTTACGTGCTTTAGTGGGGGCGTTAGATGGTTCGCAGATTATTCGTGCTGAAGGAGAAAGTGCGGTAGAAAATGCGGAAGTTTTAGGTGTGCAAATTGCCGAGCAGTTATTAGTGCAGGGTGCCGATAAGATCTTAGCAGAAGTTTATAACGGATAGCTTATGGCCGTGTTAGTCACTCGCCCTGATGAAAAGGGTAACGAATTGGTGGAGAGATTGAATAAGGCAGGTATTGCGGCGATTCATCTACCTTTATTTAATATTATCGCTGGTCGAGAATTAAATGAGCTACCCAATAAAGTCAGTCAGTTAAAAGCGGGCGATATTATATTTGCAGTGTCCAAAAATGCCGTGAAATTTTCAGCGGAAACCTTGAAAAGTATCGGTTTTTATTGGCGAGATGATGTACAATACTTTGCTGTAGGACAAAGTAGCGCGGAATATTTTGCGAGCAGAGCAGAGCAAGCGGTAATTTATCCTTTTGGTCAGGAAAATAGCGAAGGGTTGCTAAACTTACCTGAATTACAACAATTAGAGGGTAAGACCGTGTTGATTTTACGTGGCAATGGCGGTCGTGAATTATTTCCTGAACAAGCCGTTCTACGCGGTGCGAACGTGGATATTATCGAATGTTATCAACGTGTTCCCATCGAATATGCTCGTGTTGAGCAAACTGATTTATGTAAACGCGCCGGTGTTTCGACAATAGTGGTCACGAGTGCTGAAATATTAACGGCACTCATTGACTTTGTACCAAGAGAAGAACATGATTGGTTAAAAAGTTGCCGGCTTGTAACAGTCAGCCGCCGAATTGCGAATTTGGCGATAAAGTGCGGTTGGAAATTAGAGCAGATTTTAATTTCACCGCGTGCGGATAATGCAAGTTTAGCACAGACATTAGTTCAAACTAAACCTTAAAAAAGGACAAGATAATGAGCAAGAAAAAGGATATTCAAACTGACGCAGTAGAGGCTGTCGTGAGTGATGAACAAATTGAAAAAACAGCGGATACCCCAGCTGAAACAGCGAAAGCCGAAGCGGTTAAAACAGAAACTGTTGTAGTGAAAAAAGGCGGATCGGGATTTGCATTTTTATCCTTATTGGTTGCTTTAGGTATTGGTGGTGCAGGTTATTATTTTGGTCAGCAAGAGGTGGGCAAAATTAACCAAAAAATTGCAGAACTTGAAAGTAAAATGGGGACGGTATTGGCACAACCGAAAGAAACAGTACCACATCTCAAAGAAGATAGCGCACAGATTTCAACGCTTACTTCACAGTTAGAGGAAACGGACAAAAAACTGTCATCCCTTGAGCTTAGTCTGTTAGATAAAGAAAAAGTGCTGAATGGGCTACAAACTGAAATGGCTAAAATAGGACAAGGAGCCGCAGCGCAACCGAATGATTGGTTGTTATCGGAAGCAGATTTCTTATTAACCAATGCGTTACGTAAATTGGTGTTGGACAATGACGTTGAAACCGCCATTTCATTGTTAAAAATTTCAGATGAAGTTTTAACGAAAGTGTCCGAACCTGCAGCGAAAACTGTTCGTGCAGCAATTAATAACGATTTGAAACAGTTGTTATCCTTAAATCGCGTTGACCAAAATGCTTTAATGCAAAATTTATCGCAATTAGCGAATAGTGTTGATGAGCTTGTGGCGTTAAATGTGAATTTTGGCGATCAAACGACAAAAGAAAGCGAGAAAATTTCTGATGATGTCGCTGATTGGAAAACGAATTTAGAGAAAACAGCTACCTCATTTATGAACCATTTTATTCGCATTACACCGCGTACAGACAATGCGTCTCAAGCCTTACTTGCACCAAATCAAGATATTTATTTGCGTGAAAATATTCGTTTGCGCTTGCAAATTGCCATTATGGCTGTGCCACGCCAACAAAATGAATTATATAAACAATCTCTTGAGACGGTAGCGGCTTGGGTTCGTAGTTATTTTGATACCAACACAGAGGTTGCTACGGCATTTTTAAAATCTGTAGATGAATTAGCGGAGCAATCTATTTACATTGATGTACCCACTCAACTTTCTAGCTTAACAGCATTAGATAAAATCTTGAACAAACCTGTGCTTGAAGTTCAAAAGGTTGAAATTTCAGCAGATAAAGGGTTAACCGAAGCGAATGCTGTAGCGGAAAAAGAAATAAAAGCAGAAGAAAATTCCGTGGTAACGCCTACAGCTGAAACGCCCAATACTGATGCAGTAAACTCAGTAGATACAAGTAAAGAACAACAATAAGGACGGCAACATGTTTAGAGCTTTATTTTTAATGCTTGTACTGCTTGGGGGATTGATTGCAGGTCCTTATCTTGCAGGTAAGCAAGGGTATGTTTTAATTCAAACTCAAGCGAATAACTATGAACTGTCGATTGTCAGTTTGGTAGTGTTGTTTGTTGTTTGTATGGCAATTGTTTACGGTATTGAATGGCTAGTGACGCGTTTCTTGCGGTTAAGCAATAATACTTACAGTTGGTTTAGTCGTCGTAAACGTTTGAAAGCGCAAAAACAGACCCTTGAGGGTTTGATGCGCATGAATGAGGGCGATTATTCCAAAGCTGAAAAACTCATTGGTAAGAACGCAAAACATTCCGATGAGCCTATTTTGAATTTTATTAAAGCAGCTGAAGCGGCACAACAACGTGGTGATGAATTTGCTGCCAATAAATATTTAATGGAAGCAACAGAATTAGCCGGTTCAGATAATTTGTTAGTAGAATTAGCGCGTACACGTATTTTATTGCAACAAAATAAATTACCTGCGGCACGTAGTTCAGTAGATAGTTTATTAGAGTTAGCACCGAAAAATGCAGAAGTATTGAAGCTTGCCGTTGACATTTATAAAAAGTCAAAAGCCTTTGTTGCGTTAGATGCCATTATCGAACAAGTGGAAGGATTGTATCCTGATACGGAATACACCGCCTTAGTGCGTGAAATGGAAGACGGTTTGCTGGATGAAAAAATGAATGAAGAGGGGGCCGATGGTTTATTGACTTGGTGGCACGAACAATCTCGCAAACGCCGTAATGACAATTATGTCCGCGTTGGCTTAATTCAGCGTTTAATTGATTGTAATGATCATGAAAATGCTTATGAGTTAACTTTAGAAACTTTCAAAAAAGTGGAAGGTAATAAAGAGTTAAGTGGTGCATTGTATGGGCAAATTACACGTTTACAACCTATGGATAGCACTAAATTAATTAAGTTACTAGAGAAACGTGCAAACTCTTCGTTAGAAGAGGCTGAATGCTGTATTAACCGTGCTTTGGGTTACCTGCATGTTCGTCATGGTGATTTTGTGAAAGCCAGCAATGCGTTTAGAAAAGTATTGGAAAATAAATCTGATATGAAACAATATGATGCCACTATGGCGGCCTATGTGTTTGAACAAATTGGTGATCTGGTCACTGCAAAACAGATTCGTGATGAAATGCTAAAATCAGCTATGGCGATTAAAGAGGCGGATGAAACGGTTGAACAAGCCACCGCACTTTAGGCATTGAAAAAACATAGAGTAATTTAGGGGGAGATGAATATTTCCCCTTTTTTTATAGATAATATAAATTATTTAATTCCCCTGATTAAAATGGTGCCTGGTTTAGAAAATATATAATAAGAGCGGCAATTTAATGATGATAATTCACTTAAAACTGTAATTTGCAAAATATTTAATAAAAATACTTGCATTTTATTGATGTTTTCAGGCATATTGCTATTGAACCAAATCAATTTGGATTAGGTCTAGATTATAACAATAGCAAACATTAACAAAAGGAACACATTATGTCTCAAGTTTCATCATTAGAAGAATTTTTAGCCCTAGTTGCACAACGTGATGGCAACCAACCTGAATTCTTACAAGCTGTTCGTGAAGTTTTCACTTCCATTTGGCCGTTCTTAGAAAAAAATCCTCAATACCGTTCACAAGCTTTATTAGAGCGTTTAGTGGAACCGGAACGTGCGATTCAATTTCGTGTGGCTTGGACAGATGATAAAGGTCAAACACAGGTAAACCGTGCATTCCGCGTACAATTTAACAGTGCAATCGGTCCTTACAAAGGGGGGATGCGTTTCCATCCTTCTGTAAACCTCTCAATCTTAAAATTCTTAGGCTTTGAGCAAATCTTTAAAAATTCATTGACTACATTGCCAATGGGCGGCGGTAAAGGTGGTTCAGACTTTGATCCTAAAGGCAAATCTGACGGTGAAGTGATGCGTTTCTGCCAAGCATTAATTGCCGAGTTATATCGTCATGTTGGTCCGGATACAGACGTTCCGGCTGGTGATATTGGTGTTGGTGGCCGTGAAGTTGGTTATTTAGCCGGTTACATGAAAAAACTTTCTAACCAAGCGGCTTGTGTATTTACAGGTCGTGGATTGTCCTTTGGCGGTAGCTTAATTCGTCCTGAAGCAACGGGTTACGGTTTAGTCTATTTTGCACAGGCTATGTTAGCTGAAAAAGGTCAATCTTTCGCAGGTAAAACCGTTTCTGTGTCCGGTTCAGGTAACGTTGCACAATATGCCATTGAAAAAGCGTTACAATTAGGTGCAAAAGTGGTGACTTGTTCAGACAGTTCAGGTTATGTGTATGACGAAGCCGGTTTCACGCCGGAAAAATTAGCCGCATTATTAGAAATCAAAAATGTTAAACGCGGTCGTGTAAAAGATTATGCAGAGCAATTTGGTTTACAATATGTAGAAGGTCAAAAACCTTGGGGCGTAAAAGTAGATATTGCCTTACCTTGTGCAACACAAAATGAATTAGATTTAGAGGCGGCGAAAACCTTGATTGCTAATGGTGTACAATTAGTGGCTGAGGGAGCGAATATGCCAACGACGATTGAAGCGACAGATGCTTTCTTAGCGGCTAATGTGTTATTTGGACCGGGTAAAGCGGCTAATGCCGGTGGTGTAGCGACTTCTGGTTTAGAAATGGCACAAGGTTCACAACGTGAATACTGGACAGCAGAAGTGGTGGATCAAAAACTTCATGACATTATGTTGAACATTCATGCGAACTGTAAAAAATACGGTCAAGTAGAAGGTCAAGAAAATATCAACTACGTGGTAGGGGCAAACATTGCAGGCTTCGTTAAAGTGGCTGATGCAATGTTAGCGCAAGGTGTTTACTAATCGCTAAAACTCGATAAAATTAAACCGCACTTTGTTTATCTCGTACAAAGTGCGGTTTTATATTCAACAACTTATTATGAGTAAATCTCAGGGCTTTACCTTTAAACAATTTCATATCAATCATGATCGCTGTGCAATGAAAGTGGGTACAGATGGCATTTTATTAGGTGCTTGGGCGGAGCTAACTCAAGCTCGACATATATTGGATCTTGGTACCGGTACAGGATTGATTGCCTTAATGTTGGCACAACGTACCCATCATAATACTCAAATTTTGGGCGTAGAAATAGATGTTGAGGCGGTGGCGCAAGCTCGTGAAAATGTCGCCTGCTCTCCCTGGGCGACACGTGTACAGATTGTGCAACAAGATATTGTCAATTTTGCCCAAAAGTGCGGTGAAAATTCATGGCGTTTTGATGTGATTGTGGCAAACCCACCTTATTTTGAACCCAGCATAAATTGCCGAACGGAACAACGCAATACCGCTCGTTATATCATATCGCAAAGCCATTTAGATTGGTTGAATATTGCCAAACAATGTCTCACTGAAAATGGACAAATTCATTTTGTATTACCTTTTGTTGCCGGCGAAGTGCTTATTAAATCCACCGCACTTTATTGCGTCAAACGTTGTGATATTGTGACGAAGATCGGAAAACAACCACAACGTATCTTATTGACCTTTCAAGCAAAACCACAAAAGTGCGCACATTCAATTTTGACCATTTATGACGAGAAAAATCAATATACCGCCGAATTTAAAGCGTTGACGAAGGATTTTTATCTTAATTTTTAGGGTCTGTTTATCTTTCAATAAAAAGCTGCGTTGTCGCCTAAAAAAGCCATCGGCTAGGCGTAAAACGCAGCTTTTTATTGAAAGATAAACAGACCCTAGTCCATTCAGTAAAGATTATGTATAATTCAGTCCATTATCTGAGAAAACAAAGGAAGCAAAATGAAAGCAAAGTTAACCTATCGTTATCTATTTTCAAGTATTTTAGGTATTATGCTTTCTAATTATGGTGTTGCTGCTCCTAACTTAAACCAAATTGACGCTCAGCAACAACAACGCCAACAACAGCAAAATGCACAACGTGCGGCTCAATTACAATCCAAGCCTGATGTACGTTTAGAGGTAGCACAAGACAGCAAAGAAAAGTTACCTAGCGATGAAAAAACTTGCTTTGATATTTATAAAATTTCTCTTCTCGATTATTCTGCAGACAACCAATATTCCCCCTCTCAATTTCAACTTGAACTGACTAAAACTGCACGATCGTTAGATCTACGACTCCCTCGTTGTATTGGGGCAAAAGGCATTAATGCGCTTGTTTCGCAAGTACAAAATCGAATTGTAGAAAAAGGCTATGTCACCACACGTGTTATTGTACCTGAGCAAAATCTTAGCCAAGGCGAACTGGTCTTAATGGTGATCCCAGGCAAAATTAAAAATATTATTGTCTCTGACGTGGGCAATACGCCACGTTTCACACGTTTACACAGTTGGACAGGATTGACTTTTGATTCTGGCGAATTATTAAATTTGCGTGATATTGAACAAAGCTTAGAAAATCTTAAACGCTCTCCCACTGCAGACGCTAATATTGAAATCCAACCGAGCCAAGCCAAAGATGCAGAGCTAGGTGATAGTGATTTATTGGTCACCTATGCGCAGAATTTTCCTTTTCGTTTAACTCTAGGGTTAGATAACAGTGGCTCCAAATCTACTGGAAAATTACAAGGCTCTGCAACCCTTTCTTGGGATAACCTTTTTTCTGCAAACGATTTATTTTACGCCGGCTTTACGCATAGCATTAAACGCCACACTGATGACAAAGGGCAACGTGCTAGTAAAAACTGGAATCTTTATTACAGCATTCCTTTTGGCTATTGGGATTTACGTTTTAGCCACAGCCAAAATCATTATCACCAAGAGTTGGCAGGTGCGTTCACCAATTATATTTACTCAGGTGAAAGTACCACAGATAAATTAACCTTATCTTACATGCTCTATCGTGATAGTTCGCGCAAAACCTCAATTTATGGCTCGCTGTGGTCACGCCAATCGGAAAACTATATTGATGAAGCGGAAATTGAAGTACAACGCCGCCGAATGGCAGGCTGGGAAGCGGGTATCAATCACAGAGAATATATCAATCGAGCGATTATAAACTTAGGGTTTAATTATAAACACGGCACAGGCGCACGTGGAGCAATACCTGCACCAGAAGAACTCTGGCACGAGGGGACATCGCGCCCTGTGATTATGACCGCAACATTAAGTTATTTACAACCATTCTCTGTCGGTAAACAAGCATTTCGTTTTTCTACGGAATGGTCGGCGCAATGGAACAAAACGCCATTGATTATGCAAGACCGTTTTAGCCTTGGCGGACGTTATACAGTACGTGGTTTTGACGGTGAGTTAACTTTAACAGGCGAACGAGGTTGGTTAACACGTAATGAGTTAAGCTGGAATATTTTTGGCTCAAATCAATGGATTTATGCAGGCATTGACGCCGGTCGTGTCTCAGGCCGCACTATCCACGAACAATTAGGCAATACTCTTGTGGGTAGTGTATTAGGTATACGTGGTGGATTAAAAGGTTTGTACTACGATGTTTCATTATCCAAACCAATCAGCAAACCCGATGGATTTAGAACGTCTAACCTTTATACGGCATTTAATGTGGGATATTCGTTTTAAATAAATCTTATTTTCCTAATAAACCCAAAGTTGTAAAAAAATCGGCACCTTAATCAGAGGGGGCTTTAGCCTAATTGGCTCATGCCCCTAACATTGCTCATAATACCCATTACCCAAACGTTTATAATGCTCCTCCCCACTCAGTTTCATTTCCAATCCATTTATCTATTTTCCCATTTTTAAATTTCCTTTGACACCATAAATATGCATCATCAAAAAACCATTGTTTTAATTCTTTATAAGATACTCTATCCATTATTCTTTTACTCCTATTGATTGGATTTGTATATCCAGTAAATCACAATAGCATTACATTTATTTTACCCATATTTCTTTTTTTTAACTCTTCATTTCTTGCTTCGTATATATTTATTATTTTATAAACATATGATCCGATATTTTTTTCAGACATCAAAAAATCTTTCCATATAATAGTTTTACCATCAAAAATATCTATATAATCCCAAAGGGCATCCAAGTTATTTCCAAAATATTCTCCTAACTCTGGAACTTGCTTGGATAATTGCTTATAAAAATCATCTGGAGAAAAAATTTCCTTTCCTTCAATTATTATTTCCATCTTCCAACCTCTTTAAATGTTTTATAATGATCTGTAGTAATAAATAATAAACCGTCACTTGAATATAATAATCTCGTTCCTGGTTGTTTATTTCTACCTATATTGTTACTAATACCAATATCAGCCTCATACCAAACTCTTCCATCTTTACTAGGTAATAAGTTACTTTCGTTTCTAAAAATATCCCCACCAATTTGCCCTTGTTTGAAAGGTTTGCCACTTGACCAATTATATAATTCTTTAGCTATATCCTTAGTTACATACTCATCAGGTAATTTTCCAGTTTTTTTCAAACTATCAATGACTAGAGCAGCATTTTGTTCTGCTTGTAAATCTAATTTTAATTTAGGATACAACGCAACATTCTCTGCCCCACTAGAAATCCTAACATCACCGTACTCATACCCCTGCGTTTTCCCCATAACAGGCAACTTATATTTGCCTGTTAAAAATGCCAATGGCTTCTCATTTGAAACCGTTTTGATTCCACCTAATGCCATCAGCGTATCACTTAGGGTCATGCTGTTATCAAGAATACGGTAAGCGTCCTCTTTGGACATTTGTCCTGACTTAGCTAAATCTAAGGCTAACTCTTCTTTTTGGCGTGTGAGTTCATCTTTCCCCACCAAAGCCTCATTTACCCGACCATAATCTCGCGTAAAGACCACAGAATATGGGCGATTGTCTTTGCTATTGTAGCTAACCGGTTGATATTGATCTGTCCAGCCGTTATAACTCGCTTTGGCTTTTTCGGCATCGGCGATCGCAGCGGAACAAGCGGATGAAGATTTACCAAAATCAGGGCAAACCGTTTTAATATGCTCTTGGCGATCTCGGTCGAGTTTTTCTAACTCATTGATTCGAGTTTGAATTTTCTCTTTTTCTTCAGTATCTGTTGTTAGCTGTAATGCTAAGCGTAGTTTGAGAAGTTCCTCCGCTTCTTGACGATAGAGGTAGTTATTTTCTACGACTCTTTTTCCGATTTCACTTCCTATAGCTGTATTTATTGTGGAATCTCCGGCTAATCCACCTGCAATTCCTGCTGCAATTTGACTTAATTGGGAAAGTGTTTGGCGTTCATTTTCGGTTAATTCATCGCCTTTTTTACCGTAATATTTTTCGGCAATAATTTGTGCAGTTAATTCACTGACAGAACCTGCAACCGCCCCAGTAGCCCCATTCACACCGGCCGCTTTGGCTTCAATGGCACCGAGTACCGCGTGCGCTAAAATGTTGGTCACTTTGCTGTTGTCGTCTTTCGTGAGTGCATGAATTTGGTTGTTCAACGTTGGCGAAAGCGCGGCAACGGCAATTTGTTCAGCAGGCGAACCGGCAAGTACCGTGCTGACAACGGCGGTAACGGTATCAATATTTTGTTTATTTTTGCCACCAATTTCCCAGGCTTTGACAGCCGCTTCAGCGGTTTTGTACGTCTCGCTGTCTTTGTTATGTTGCTGTTTAACTTTGTCAAATTCTGCCTGCGCCTCTTGACGTTTGTTGTCAACGTAGGTTTTCGCCGCTTCTTGTAGGTTTGCCACCGCCGTTTGCACCGCGGTTTGCTCTTGTAAAGTGCGGTCAAGATTTAAGGTGTTTTCAACCTGTTCATTCGCGTTTTTAATTTCGGTATTAATCCCCAACGCTTTCGCCGTGGTTTGGGTCGGTTGGCTGTCTTTGTTTAAGGTGATTTTCCCTTCCGTGAGCGTGGCTTTAGTGAGGCTGCTGTCCGATTGGCTTTCATGCAGCGGAATGCCAATGCCGCCGGTTAGGCCGGTTTCGCCTTTTTCACGCTTAAGCGTTTTGTCCGCATATTGCGCACGGGTTGGATTGCTGATTACCTTACCGTTTTTGTCATAAAGCGTATCGCTACTACGGCTCATTCCTACAGAGCCTGACAAGCTTGTCGCTTGGCTATGACTGTCGTTTTGAATATCTTCAAAAGTGAAGCGATTTGTGCTTAATTCGCTGTTTTCTGCGCTAGTTGAAGCAATCACACCGCCTTTTAAATGTATATTGTCGGCGTTAATATGATAACCGCCGTCTTCGGCGTAAAGCCCAGACTGTTCATTCACTTGGTTTCTGCGTGCAGTACCTTTGGCACTTGAGCCACTCAGACTAAAGCTCCACGCGCTGCCTAAACCCAACTCAAGCTGTAAGCCGGCGCTTTGACTACTTTGTTTTTGGTATTCGCGGTCTTGTAGGCTTTCAATATAAAGATTACCGCCACTATGGAGGTTAATGGTCTTCGCCGTTACACCGGCACCGATGAGGTTAGTATCCTTGCCACTTTGAATAAGCGAAACGCCACTTGTATCGAATACAAGCAGTAAATTTACCGCTAGAATTTGCAAAACCTTAATCATAAATAACCGCTTGTATTCTCCCTGTATTCTGCATTGTATGCTGTGAAAAATTCTTATGATGAAGAAACCTGTATTCTCAAGGTTTCTAACAAGATCAAAATTATAAATAGCATACTTTGTGGAACACCTCCTCTAAGCTATACATCTGAATCAATGTAAACATTAATATCTTTTCTTAAAGAACAAAAATTCAGAAACTTAATTGCTTCTGATTTATCTTCAGATAAAGAAATTACACCAAAACCACTATCATCATGTGGGTATACCGCCATATTTAACTTTGGATTTATAAAGAAACATACTTGTCCAACTACCTTTCCAAAGGTAAAAGCCATTATAATTTTACTGTAAAGCAAAAAATTTTCTGAATCAAAATTTATAGATAAAAAATTTGCTGGTATGTATTCGTATTTATCATCATTATCAAGATATTTTTTAAGTTTTCCATTATATGGTTTTAAAAAGCCAGTTTTTTTAGCAAAATTATATTCATCAATATATATTAGCGCTTCTGGATCTGAATAAGCATCATCATCATAAGCCATACAGTTAATAGAAAAGAAATCATCTAATGACCTCTTAAAATATTGCTCAAAAAGCTCTATTGCGACATCTATACTCTCTGGAATTTTGATTTTTCGGGCAGAAAAGTATCCGACCCAAAACTGACTACTTCTAAATCCTTTGAAATTTATTTTATCTAGCATAATGCTATTATTTATCGATTTTGATAATTTTTCCATCACTACGTCCTATCGTTATTTTTCGTGTTGGTGTTGGCGAATGTCCATTTAAACCAACTTTCCATTCACCAAATTTATCTGTATGTTCTGAATCGCTCTTTTGCCAAATTTCCCCTGTGTTTTTATTAATTTTATTTTTCCCCTTTGAAATAAAATCTTCAGGATGTGAATCTGGCGTTCGAACTATATCTCCAATCTCAGAATTATTAACCTTTTTCTTTGGTTTATCAGAGTAATCAACAGATTCTCTAGTAACAACATTATCTTCCCAATTACCAACATTGATTTCACTACCAGATATCACGCTTGTATCTACAACATCTGGTTTGACATCAACAATAGTCGAATCTTTATTTTCTTCTACTGGGTATGGCAATATTAATGGCTCATTAGGTTTTATCGGTGCTCCTTCTAATTTAGGTATATCGTCTGGATCTATCGCTATACTAGAAGCATATTTTTGACTTAATTGAGTGATGAATTTCTCTGTAACAACATCATTCCCCATCAACATAAGTGTAATAAGATGTTCTAACTCATCACTAGAAAGATTCTCTACTATGTGTGCAGCAACTATTGACGATACGCCTGTTTTAAGGGCTAATTCTACAACTTCTTTAGCTATAGCTTTACGACAACTAGGCAGCATATAACACCCCCTAGCTACAAGAGCCAGGGTATTATTCTCCACCGCCCGTTTCCCAATCTCGCCACTCACTCCGGCCGCGTAACCGCTATCTGCGGTCATTCCGCCGGCGATAGCACTGCCAATTTGGCTTAATGTGAGAATATTTTGTTTTTCCTCCTGGGTTAGGTCGTCTATTGTCTTGGTTTTGCCGTCTACGCCGTAAAGCTGTTCCGCCAGGGTGTGGGCGATGATTTCGGCACCGGCTGCCGCAACCGCGCCACTTGCTCCATTCACACCGGCCGCTTTGGCTTCAATGGCACCGAGTACCGCGTGCGCTAAAATGTTGGTCACTTTGCTGTTGTCGTCTTTCGTGAGTGCATGAATTTGGTTGTTCAACGTTGGCGAAAGCGCGGCAACGGCAATTTGTTCAGCAGGCGAACCGGCAAGTACCGTGCTGACAACGGCGGTAACGGTATCAATATTTTGTTTATTTTTGCCACCAATTTCCCAGGCTTTGACAGCCGCTTCAGCGGTTTTGTACGTCTCGCTGTCTTTGTTATGTTGCTGTTTAACTTTGTCAAATTCTGCCTGCGCCTCTTGACGTTTGTTGTCAACGTAGGTTTTCGCCGCTTCTTGTAGGTTTGCCACCGCCGTTTGCACCGCGGTTTGCTCTTGTAAAGTGCGGTCAAGATTTAAGGTGTTTTCAACCTGTTCATTCGCGTTTTTAATTTCGGTATTAATCCCCAACGCTTTCGCCGTGGTTTGGGTCGGTTGGCTGTCTTTGTTTAAGGTGATTTTCCCTTCCGTGAGCGTGGCTTTAGTGAGGCTGCTGTCCGATTGGCTTTCATGCAGCGGAATGCCAATGCCGCCGGTTAGGCCGGTTTCGCCTTTTTCACGCTTAAGCGTTTTGTCCGCATATTGCGCACGGGTTGGATTGCTGATTACCTTACCGTTTTTGTCATAAAGCGTATCGCTACTACGGCTCATTCCTACAGAGCCTGACAAGCTTGTCGCTTGGCTATGACTGTCGTTTTGAATATCTTCAAAAGTGAAGCGATTTGTGCTTAATTCGCTGTTTTCTGCGCTAGTTGAAGCAATCACACCGCCTTTTAAATGTATATTGTCGGCGTTAATATGATAACCGCCGTCTTCGGCGTAAAGCCCAGACTGTTCATTCACTTGGTTTCTGCGTGCAGTACCTTTGGCACTTGAGCCACTCAGACTAAAGCTCCACGCGCTGCCTAAATTTAAATCACTGCAGTGGTCGCGGCTAAGCAAAACACCACTTGTATCTAATACAAGCGGTAAATTTACCGCTAGAATTTGCAAAAATTTAATCATAAACAACCGCTTGCATTACCCCTGTGTTCTACATTGTATGCTGTGAATAATTTTTATGATGAAGAAAGCTGTATTTTCAAGGTTTGAAATGAGGTCAAATTATAAACAGCACTCTTTATTGAACACCTACTCATTTTTATTGAACTTACATATATATGTATATGTACTCAAATAATTCATACTCTCCATCTGTTATGGAAAATAAATACCTTTTATCTCTTTCCCATTTATAAAGACTAGTTATAAATAATTTTTTATAGAAATTAGGTTTCCCATAAGTTGATAAAGCATAAATATCTTTACTAACTTTTCTAGCTTCTATAAAGAGATTAAAGTCAAATTCAGAAATCTGGTTGAAAAATAACAACTTATCATTTGACATATATAACAAATTACTAATTGCTACTGAACTTTCTGATTCATCCGATGATTTAATTAGAGAGTAATAAAGCATATAATCATCATATTCATTTAACAATAATGCAAACACTGGAATAAAATCAAGATTTGCTCTAATGCATTTTTTTAAAAGGTTTCTTTTTATTATATTCTTTATTTTTATCCTATTCCTTAATATAAATTTAGAGGAAATATTACCAATTAAAAATGCTGTTGATATTATTGCTGAATATTTATCAGAATCAGATAATGATGTTAATATTTCTATAGCACATTTATCATCTAAATTTTCAATACCTAATAGATCATTAACAGCTATTCCCCAATCTTCAGAATTATACTCTAGTGTATCATCTAATATTTGCTCTACTATTTGTTTATAATTTATCATTCTATTCTAGCTCCTTTAACATTCTATTCACTTTATCAAGAGAATCTTGTTCAATTCTAATCCTTTCTTTGTGACCAGAATCCAACCCTCCTCTAAATTTAGTTTTCTCTGCCTTTCTTACCTTGATGCTATTTTCTAGAATAGTTTTTACTTCTAAAAGCTCCTCTTTATTGTAACCAATAGAATTTACCTTTTGTTTTAGGGAATTTCCATCCATATGGATTCGCCCATTATTTGTAACAGATGATTTTATATCTGTTACATTTGGGTTTAATTCACAACACTTATCATTATGCACCCAAACCCCAAGCTCACCGATATGGTGATCATCAACCATAATGTTATAAACCGTTGCATAACGATCTAACACATTTTGGCTAGCCCTCCGAATCAGTACACCTTATAAAACAAACATCTTAAATATCCATATCTACATAAAAGGTTACATCGTTACTTAAATCTTCAGGTAACGAAATAAAATCTAGCCACTTAGTCAAAATATCACAAAAAGCATTAAATCCTATTCTTTCTTCAGGAAAATAGTCATCTCCATAATATACAATGACTTTCTCCAAGGAAATTTCAGCCCCCATAGATTGCCCCCACATATCGAAATCCGAGATTTCTCCAGATTTTATTCTTTCAATTTTAGCTAAACCATTTTGGAGCCACTTTTTTTAGATGCTCAATTCCTAAACCTTCATCATTACCAAGAAATCCTGGTAAATTAGATCTTATCTGTTCATCTCCTCTATAAAGAGAACACCACGGTTCTTTAAAGTCTTTATGCCAAAAAATCTAACTTTCAGTTTATTATCCATTATTCAGCTGTTAAAACTCAATTTTTAACTTTATATTCTAATCTATAAGTAGTGTAAATTTTGGAACATCTCCATTTTGAGGATATTGACAAATAAACTCATACCATTTTCTTATAATTAGATCGAATGTTAAGAAATCTACTATAGTTTCTAATTCATTATCATCATATCCCCAATAAATAGTAACTACCCTTTTTGTTATATCTGCACCCCAATATTGCCCCCACATATCAAACCTATCTTTGATACCTCTCTTAATACAATCAATTTCAGTAATACCATCTGATAGCCATTTTTTTAGATATTCAATCCCTAATCCACCATCATCATTCAGGAATGCCCCCAAAGAACTATAAGGTTCAGAAATATTACAATCAGGTCTAAAAATATCATCATTAAACTCATCTGATATATACCAAGAAAATATTAGTTTCATATAAATTCTCCAATTTATTATTTCATTAATGGATACACCGTAGTATTAGGCTCTAAATACCCAGTTACTTTTACACCACTAGGTGTTTTTCCTTCCCACATATGCTTTCCATTTCTTGTGACAATAACTTTATTTTTATATGCTGCATCTACTTCAACTTTAATTCTACTAGCACTCCAAGTATCTGGGAACATTGTCGAATTCTTAGTTAATATTTTCCCTGTTTGAGGATCTACAGCACTGATTTTTGCTTGGTAAACGCCTAAAGCATTTTGCTCTCCTTTAGATATCACGGTTACATTACCATCTGCAATACTATGTCCACCAGTTAGTTGCCCTCTCTTATTAATTTCAACATTCAATATATGCCCATCAAAATCAATAGGAGCCGTTACACTAGAAACTCTTTTACTTGCCTGTTCATTAATATAATGCTCATTAGCCCTATTATTAATCGTTTCATTTAACGCTTTATCATATTTCGGGTTATTTACGCCTAAATTACCCACATCATCTATTTTAGATGTAAAGGCTGCTCCCGATTGTTTCGCAAGTTTAATCACTTTTTGAGCCGTTTTGGCAATGGTACCGCCTAAAACAAGATCTGTACCGGGTATAGCTGTGGCAGAGCCTTTTATATACCCCAACATTTCGCCGGCGAGAGTTGGATCATTTTCCATCGCATAACTCAGCAAATTACCCCATTCTTCTGCTGAGAGCTTAATGTTTTCAATGGTTTCGTTTGGATGCGCTATAACATAACCAATGCTTTTTACCGTTTCATCAATATGAATGAGACTTTCAACTGAACCGATAACATTATCAATGACGCCCTCCCCTTCAGCTTTTCTAAATGCCATCAAGAATTTCGTCGCTTTTTCTTCATCGCCATCAAAATAGATTTTGGCGATGTTCTCAACCATTTCGAAGTCAGTCATTGCGCCCATTGGAACATCATAAAAGTCATTATGTTCCACCGCCCGTTTCCCAATCTCGCCGCTCACTCCGGCCGCGTAACCGCTATCTGCGGTCATTCCGCCGGCGATAGCACTGCCAATTTGGCTTAATGTGAGAATATTTTGTTTTTCCTCCTGGGTTAGGTCGTCTATTGTCTTGGTTTTGCCGTCTACGCCGTAAAGCTGTTCCGCCAGGGTGTGGGCGATGATTTCGGCACCGGCTGCCGCAACCGCGCCACTTGCTCCATTCACACCGGCCGCTTTGGCTTCAATGGCACCGAGTACCGCGTGCGCTAAAATGTTGGTCACTTTGCTGTTGTCGTCTTTCGTGAGTGCATGAATTTGGTTGTTCAACGTTGGCGAAAGCGCGGCAACGGCAATTTGTTCAGCAGGCGAACCGGCAAGTACCGTGCTGACAACGGCGGTAACGGTATCAATATTTTGTTTATTTTTGCCACCAATTTCCCAGGCTTTGACAGCCGCTTCAGCGGTTTTGTACGTCTCGCTGTCTTTGTTATGTTGCTGTTTAACTTTGTCAAATTCTGCCTGCGCCTCTTGACGTTTGTTGTCAACGTAGGTTTTCGCCGCTTCTTGTAGGTTTGCCACCGCCGTTTGCACCGCGGTTTGCTCTTGTAAAGTGCGGTCAAGATTTAAGGTGTTTTCAACCTGTTCATTCGCGTTTTTAATTTCGGTATTAATCCCCAACGCTTTCGCCGTGGTTTGGGTCGGTTGGCTGTCTTTGTTTAAGGTGATTTTCCCTTCCGTGAGCGTGGCTTTAGTGAGGCTGCTGTCCGATTGGCTTTCATGCAGCGGAATGCCAATGCCGCCGGTTAGGCCGGTTTCGCCTTTTTCACGCTTAAGCGTTTTGTCCGCATATTGCGCACGGGTTGGATTGCTGATTACCTTACCGTTTTTGTCATAAAGCGTATCGCTACTACGGCTCATTCCTACAGAGCCTGACAAGCTTGTCGCTTGGCTATGACTGTCGTTTTGAATATCTTCAAAAGTGAATGTGTTTGTGGCTAATTCGCTGTTTTGTGCATTGGTTGAAGCAATCACGCCGCCTTTTAAATGCACATTAAACAGCATATTTTGTGCAACACCTCCAACATTCAATCTAGACTATATAAATTAATTTAAGCCACTGTCATTTACTATTTTCCTATTTTTACTATCGTAAGTAACGGAGCGAAAAAAACCTCTTATTAAAACAATGTACTCTTTATTTATTGAGGAATAAAAACAATATCCATATCCTTTTATTTTAGAGTCAAAAAATTCACAGTATGACTCAGGATTATTTGGCGTGGAACTCTTGAAAATATCACTAACCTCATCTAATCTTTTTGGGATGAAATTATTTTTAATAACAAATAGATCAATATTATTATGAATGTCATTAACTCTATTTTTTATACACACTCCATCTAATAAATAAAAAAAACAACTTAGTAAAACAAGCAAGGTAATAAAAATAAGTTTTTTCATAATTATTTACCTTTATTAATAAATATTGGTTGTGTTGTTTTATTATAGATACCTGAATGAGTACCATCATCATTTTTGGGTAATTGTGAATAATTAGGTGCAATCTGTGGATTTGTGGCTTTTAGTTCATTTACAAAATAGCCTTTTAACTGCTCCCCAAATGTTTTCATTGAACTAGGATTGAAATATCTAACACCAAACTCAGCTCCAAATCGATCAGATGGTAAATCTTCATATGAGTATGCAGAGTGTTTAGCAATTAAGCTATCAAATCTCTCTTGAATATACCCTTTTTGAATCGCATTATTAATTGCATATATATTTATTTCATTTTCATCAGCATTTAAGTAATTTAATATGGGGTTATATCCATAAATTGGGCTAGTTAAAGCAGGGTTAGATTTATAATATTCAATCTTATTTTTCAACTGTACTTTTTGTGAATATGCTTCCCCAGCATAAAACAAGAAATGCACCATATCAATCCACCCACCATTTTCAGTATAAATATATCTATCTTTTAAATGATTTAAAGGTCCTGTTGTTGCTGGCATTAAATCTAAATCAAGATCATTTAGTCTAAATAATGCATTTTCAGCATCTTTACCTGTGAGCAACCCCATTCGTGTACGGGTCATATTAAAAGAATTAACAAAGCCCTCTATTGTACCAGCTTGAGTTTGACTGACTTTATTATTCTCCACCGCCCGTTTCCCAATCTCACCACTCACTCCAGCCGCGTAACCGCTATCTGCGGTCATTCCTCCAGCAATAGCACTGCCGAGTTGGCTTAATGTGAGGATATTTTGTTTTTCCTCCTGGGTTAGGCCGTCTATTGTCTTGGTTTTGCCATCTACGCCGTAAAGCTGTTCCGCCAGGGTGTGGGCGATGATTTCGGCACCGGCTGCCGCAACCGCGCCACTTGCTCCATTCACACCGGCCGCTTTGGCTTCAATGGCACCGAGTACCGCGTGCGCTAAAATGTTGGTCACTTTGCTGTTGTCGTCTTTCGTGAGTGCATGAATTTGGTTGTTCAACGTTGGCGAAAGCGCGGCAACGGCAATTTGTTCAGCAGGCGAACCGGCAAGTACCGTGCTGACAACGGCGGTAACGGTATCAATATTTTGTTTATTTTTGCCACCAATTTCCCAGGCTTTGACAGCCGCTTCAGCGGTTTTGTACGTCTCGCTGTCTTTGTTATGTTGCTGTTTAACTTTGTCAAATTCTGCCTGCGCCTCTTGACGTTTGTTGTCAACGTAGGTTTTCGCCGCTTCTTGTAGGTTTGCCACCGCCGTTTGCACCGCGGTTTGCTCTTGTAAAGTGCGGTCAAGATTTAAGGTGTTTTCAACCTGTTCATTCGCGTTTTTAATTTCGGTATTAATCCCCAACGCTTTCGCCGTGGTTTGGGTCGGTTGGCTGTCTTTGTTTAAGGTGATTTTCCCTTCCGTGAGCGTGGCTTTAGTGAGGCTGCTGTCCGATTGGCTTTCATGCAGCGGAATGCCAATGCCGCCGGTTAGGCCGGTTTCGCCTTTTTCACGCTTAAGCGTTTTGTCCGCATATTGCGCACGGGTTGGATTGCTGATTACCTTACCGTTTTTGTCATAAAGCGTATCGCTACTACGGCTCATTCCTACAGAGCCTGACAAGCTTGTCGCTTGGCTATGACTGTCGTTTTGAATATCTTCAAAAGTGAAGCGATTTGTGCTTAATTCGCTGTTTTCTGCGCTAGTTGAAGCAATCACACCGCCTTTTAAATGTATATTGTCGGCGTTAATATGATAACCGCCGTCTTCGGCGTAAAGCCCAGACTGTTCATTCACTTGGTTTCTGCGTGCAGTACCTTTGGCACTTGAGCCACTCAGACTAAAGCTCCACGCGCTGCCTAAACCCAACTCAAGCTGTAAGCCGGCGCTTTGACTACTTTGTTTTTGGTATTCGCGGTCTTGTAGGCTTTCAATATAAAGATTACCGCCACTATGGAGGTTAATGGTCTTCGCTGTTACACCGGCACCTATTAGGTTCGTCTCTTTACCGCTTTGGAGATTAACGGTTTCGCTGTCGATGTAGGTATTATTGTGTGTGAGGTTATCGACCTTTTGCTTGCTGTTGCCATAGCCTACATTCGCATAAATTGACCAACCGGTTTTGGCACCGATACTAAATGCTGTGCCAACTTCCACGCCGGCATTAGTTTGTTTGCCTTGTTGGTACTGTGTGCTTTCACCTGCAAGCAAGTTGAGGTTATTTTTTGCTTGTAGATTGATTTTGCTGCCTGCAAGTCGTTCAGCATTTTTATCGTTACCGGTGATGCTTGTATTGATTGCCGTAAGATTACCGGCGGTCGCTTCAATGGTTACGTTTTTGCCATTAATCGTATTGCCTTGGCTTTGGGCTTCTTTGATAAGGTTGTTGCTACGGCTGTGTGCCACACCAAAACCGGCTTCCGCACGAAGCAAGGTGCCGTCAATATGGCCTTTTGTGGCATTGTAAATCGTGCTTCCCACCGTATAGCCTTTCGCTGCCAGCCCTAGCATATTGGCTGCCTTCGTACGGTCACTGGCGTTATCGGCTGTATTGACAGCGGTGTCCACCAAGTTCAACAAATCCAACAATGGCGATTTCACTCGGGCAAAGGTTCCCACTTTTAAATCGCTATTATGTTCACGGCTAGACATCGTGTCTTGCGCCGCATCAATCAGCACCTCTTGTGCTTGAATCGAGGTGTTCTGGGTGGATAAAATCTCGCTGCTGGTCTGATGAAAATCTTTACCGGCGGTCAGCGTTACATTACCCTCAAGGCTCGTTACTTGGCTGCCTTGGTGGGTTTTCTGATTGCCGTAAAAATCACGTAACTCACGATGATAACCGTAAAACTTCTCCGTTGGCGAAATATCAATCCCACCAACAGATTGCAGTTTGCTGTTTTCCGATTGACTCATTAATGTATTCGCAGTCGAAATCGTAAGGTTTCTGGCGGCGTTAATTTGCACATCCCCTTGACCGGCTAAAGTCGTGCCTTTTAACGCAATATCGCCGGATTGGGTCGCAAGCTGTGTTGAACCGCCTATCGATAACGTCGTGCCTTGGTCTTGAATCAGGCTGTTTTGGCCGTTTTCGCGGTTGTGGTGAACGCCGACTTTATTATCAATTGTCTGCGTACCATCCCATTGCAAACCTTGAGTTTTTTTCGCCGCACTTTGTGCTTGGGTGTGTATGGCAACGCCAAGGCGAATATTTTCTTTCGCGAGCAGCGTAGCGTTTCCTTCTGCCGTCAGTAATGCGCCTTGTGTGGTAATATCGTTATCTGTGGCAAGGAGGGTTAAATTACCACCGGCACGCAGTTCGCTGCTAACCGCTGTTTCCGTATGCGAGTGAGATTTCGCCTGGGTTTTGGTCGAGTGCGCATAGGTAGCGATACCTTGTGTAAAACGAATAATCGCATTACTTGATGCTTGCCCGGATTGCCCACTATTATTGACCCAAGATTTGAAGCTAATCTCTTTTTGTGCATTGGCTTTGTAATTATTTTTCGCCTCTTTAAATGGGTTATACAAGGTTTTCATCCCCAACCCGGACGATTTGGCATAACTTTCTTGATGAATATCTGCACTTTCTGTTGCCGCTAAAATATCTACCGATTTACCCTGTAAGCTCATATCTTGCCCCGAAGAAAGTTGAGCGGCTTCAAGGTGAAGACGGTCTTGCGCAATCAGTGAAACATTGCCATTTAAAGCTATCAACGCACTGCTCAATACTTGGGTGTTTGTCGTCTCTGTTGTATTTTTTATCTTGCTCTTTTCATAACCCACACTGGCTGTTGTGTCTGTCAGTGATGCTGTAAAACCAGATTTTTGGGTCTCCTCAAAATCACTGCGATGATAAGTATTTTGCGCCGTTGTTATCGATACATTTTCACCTGATACCTGAATATTTTTCTCCGCTAATAGCTGGCTGCCTTCCAGAGTCACATTACCTTGCGAGGATTGAACAAGAATATTTTCAGCCGCTAATGCCGAGCCTTGTTGTATATTTTCAGAGGCATGTGTGTAAGAAATTTTGGTTTTCTTACCTGTGACTTTATGACCGCTTTTCGTCTTATGATATTCTTCAAAATCTCTCAACGTACTCGCCGTCCCCAATACCACATCATTTTCCGCTAACAAAGCTAAACGTTGCTTCGCTTCCAACTGCGCCGCTTCGCTGTAAATGTTTTGACCACTTAGCACCACATCGCCTTTGCCTTGTACGCGGCTGATTTCGATGCCTTGTTGGCTTTCGTGGCGATAATGGTCGCCACTGCCTAGGTTTTCACTGTGTGCCGTAGAAAGTGCGGTTAAATTTAAAGCATTTTGGGCATTCAAGTAAGTGACGCCTGAGCCATCATTGATGATGTCTGCACCGGCAATGGTGAGATTCCCGGCGGCAATTTGTAACGTGCCATTTTCACCTTTGACATGTAGCAAGCCTTTGCGGTCAAGATGGGTGTCTTTGTAAGCATACCCATTAAGATTGACGTCATCGGTGCGTAAGGTGCTTTGGTGGGTCAAATTGCCTGTGACATTGAGCAATAGGGCATTTTCGGCGGTAATGTTGCCGGTGTTGTTCATATCGCCGTTGATGTTGGCGCTGAATATTTTGGCGGAAAGATTGCCACTGTTGGAAAGACGGTTGGCATTAAACAACGCCACATCACGTCCGGCAATCGTGCCTTGGTTGATGAGTTCTTGGGTTTTTAAGTCAAGGTTTTGAGCCGAAATCAACGCACCGTTAGCCTGTAAATCCCCCTCTTTGATGACTGCATACACTTTGGGCACCAGCACCTTTTGTTGGCTACCATCTTCTAGGGTCACGGTTTCTTCTTCCAGCCAAACAATATCAGAAGTTAGGCTTGCCACTTGACTTGGTGACAGAGAAACGCCGGGGCGTAAATTAAATTTTTGTGCAAAGGTGATACCGGCATCCATCAAGCCACGATATTGGCTGTCAAAATCCGTGTAGTCGCCCACAAAGTTTCTGCCCGTTAAGCGGTTGATTTGCTCTCGCACCAAACGCTGTTCATAATAGCCATCACCTAAACGTTTATGCACGTTTTCGTGGTCATGGCGTAGGGCGTTGTACATATAATCGGAGCTGAGCCAACGTTTTTGGTTGGTAAAAGCAGGGTCGGTTTCAACAAGTACACGGTTGGTTGGATTTGCATTGACCCGATACCACACATTCTGCAGAATCGCTAAATTCGGCTGAATACTGCGCACTTCTTGTTGTTCGTTCAGCGCAATGCGTATCAGTGGGCGAGCAAGCGAAACGCCGCTTGTATCGAATACAAGCGGTAAATTTACCGTTAGAATTTGCAAAATTTTAATCATAAATAACCGCTTGTATTACACCTGTGTTCTACATTGTATGCTGTGAACAATTGTTATGATGAAAAGGCCTGTATTAGCTTGTATTTTCAAGGCTTCTAACAAGGTAAAATTATAAGCAGCATACATTATGGAACACTTCCTACTTAATCGCTATCTCATATATAAAATCCACATTTTGGTTTTTTAGAGCATCTTTAATATTATTCAAGATAATCATATCATACTTTCTTGGTTTGAATTTACATATTAGTTTTATTACCATCTCTTTCTCTTTTGCTTCTGAAGTATTTAAATACACTTCTCCACTTTCCAAATAATAAAGATATAGATTTAGTTTATCTTTGAGAAAATAGAGATGTTCATCATTCCATTCTAAATGGTCAGTAATAATTAAAAAACACTGGTTACCCTCGATGTTTATAATGTCAATGCTGTTTTTATCTAAAATACTCATTTTATTTTCTCTCTAGTTTCTAACAAGATCAAATTATAAACAGTATACTTTGTGGAACACCTCCAAATTATTTATATTTTGAAATAAACCAAAAATAATAAATCGATATTATCAATGAGGCAACGGCAGATCTAAGATAAAGATCAGCCCCTGGGTATTTATTCCATTGGTAAGTTGCCAAAATAGTAAAAAAACAAATTCAAGCTAACTATAAACATAGTAAATACAATGCTTAAACAAAGAAAAAATAATAAAAAAACAAAAATAAAAACATATAATTTATTTTTCATTTCGGGCTATAAAAATAACACTTTTATAATAGCTAGCAATATAGGTATAACAAACCAAATTCTATAATATAAAAAAAGGATAAATCTTTTTATTATTGATTCAGTTTGTTCTTGATGTATAAGTTTACTTACATATATATCAGATAAATGTCTATATATTTCACCATTATCTCCCATAACTATACTTTCATCGTTAAATAATTCAGCAATTTCTATTAAAACTTTTAATGAAATTTCATCAGGATTAGAGAGCCATAAGCTATTATCATCATAAGATATAAAGAATTCATACTTATCTTTATAAAAAATTCTTTTTTCATAATCTACGGAGAATCCTAAACTTGTCATTTTGTTTGCAACTTGTTCAAAATCAGATAATATCTTATCAGAGCTAGGTTTATCTGAGTTATTTACAATAGATACATGATAGCCCATATTATTGCTCCTGCTTATCTGTAGCTATTTTATAAAGTTCTGCCCCTCCATTTAAAGAGCCCGCTCCCACTGGTAATTTTTGAGTATTGATTACGCCAACATTAGGCTTATATAATATAGGAATACCATAACCATAATGTTGCTCATATTTTCTTATATGTGCTCCCCACTGATTAGGAGTGGTTAAATCAGACCAAACTTTTGTTCCTGACCAACTTAAATCTGGTTGCTTACCGGTTGATTTATTTGCGCCTTTAAAATAACTATTTGCAGAATCAGATAACTTAGAAGCATACCCATAACTTTCTCCTAAAGAATCCCCCGTTGCTCTGTGAATCTTTGTTCCTGTAATAGCTGCGTTATTCATTATATTAACAGAATCTTTAGCTGCTGCATCTGCCGCTTTTGTAGCTTTTGCAACATCACTACCTATAACTACTGATTGCTTTGCCGTGTTACCGACTCTGTATGCGTCTAGCCCTGCACTTACTCCTGCAGGTAAGAATGGGACAGCAGTCGCAAAACTATCATAAATTAACCCTACTGCATCTATTACAGCAGAGCCATAATTGCCTTCATTTACGTTATATACGAGCGAGGTTGTTCCTATTGCAATATTTGCAACATCCCAAGCAGTTTCAGGTGTAATGGCATTATTCTCCACCGCCCGTTTCCCGATCTCACTCCCCATAGCCGCACTTGCAGTACCATCATTAGCAATGAATGTGGATGCCAAACCACTTGCCACTTGGCTTAAGAACACCACATTTTGCTTTTCATTTTCCGTGAGTTCTTCGGCTTTTTTGCCGTTGTAGAGTGTGTTGGTGATAACCATGGCGGCGGCTTCGCCTGTGGTGGCTGCCGCGGCACCGGCTAGGGCGTTGTTGCCTGTTACTTGCGCTTCAAGGGCCCCCAGAATGGCGTGTGCAGCTAAGTTAGCGGTTTTATCAACATTGCCGTCTTTATCGGTCGTCCATTGTTTGATTTGTTCATTTAAATACGGCGATGCCAATCCCACGGCTGCTTGTTCAATACTGCCGCCTGCAATACCTTGTAATGCGGCGGTAACCGCTTGAATGGCTCTGCCTTTTGTGCTGCCGATGCCGTAATTATCATCATAACTCGCTTGAAGTGCGGTGAGATTTTGTTGTGCTTTTTGATAGACGGTCGATTTTTCTAAGTCCTCTTGGCTAATGCCTTTTTCTTTAGCGTCTGCTTGAAGTTTGCCGACCTCTAATTTAGCTTTTTCAATGGCTTCGCGTTCTTTAAAGGTATAAATGCCTACTAAATTGGAAGCGATTTCACCCACTAATTTCGCTGCTTCTTGATTTTCTTGGGCTTTGGCTAAGTCTTGTTTTTTGACTTTTTCGTTTGTGTTTTCAGTATTGCGATTGATGTTTTGTGCGTTTTTATCTTCCGTAATAAGCGCGATATTTGCCCCAATCGCGGATTTTGTGGTGCTGTAGTTGGTGTCATGTTGATTGCCCAGTGCGCTCATCGCCATCGTCATAGCGCCCATCGCGCCAGTTCCAACAGCGGCACTTTCGGTTTTTAACTCGCTATGGTTTTTAATCTCTGTGGCACGGATGGTTTGCGTGTTGAGTTTGTTGTGGTCGGCATCCGCATTGCTGGTAATCACCGCGCCATTTAACTGCGTATGTCCGTTCACGGTCACATCCATGCCACCTTTGCCAAGCTCAAAACTATCGCCGTTAAAGCCAACATTGTTCCTAATATCCTTTTTTACAAAAATCGAAGAATTAACACTCAAAGGAAAAATACGTCCAAAATCAACCGCACTTTCAGTTGACTCTGTTTTTATTCGTGATGAATTATCCGAGTATTTTGCGAACTCAGATATGGCAACAAACAGAGATAAAGTGCGGTCGTGAATTACATGGAATTTGTTTTTGTTCATATTTTTTACCAAGTTTAACATTGTGCACAATTAAAAAATCTAATATCTATCTTTATGGTAAAAAATCCATCCTGCGACACTAATAAATATAAATGGGAAATACTCTAAAGTATCTAATAACGCAGATATATTAAACTTTCCTGTTTCAATGAAGATATTTAATACCGCAAAAAAAAATATTAGTATTGTGGTCAATAGAGCTTGAAAAAAACCATTCATTACTACTTTCTCTCCTGTGAACTAACATTGTCAAAGTACAATTCACTACCTTTAAGAACACTTTCTCGGAAAAATATAGATGAAGGTGTTTTAGGTAAATACTTATCGATGAACTCTCCTTCAAGTCCTGTCGCAATATTTTTTGTGATATTTCCATTTCCTGTTGTTATCTTATCTATAGCGATACTACTTAATACACTTGTTGATAGCGGTAAATTACCTAACAATAGACCTTTTTCTGTTTCAATACCAACCGTGTAAATCGAATTATAAATATTCTCTTTTGTTAATGGTTTAGGGTTATTGTTTTTAGTGTAATCATAAATTTCACCTAATGCAGCCGCTGATCCAGTAGCAGCACCATTTACCACCGTAGTCTTCATCGGTGCGTCACTTGCCGCTTTAAACACATTACCTACAGCCGTAGACGAAGATGTTAATAGTTTTTCTAATGCCTTACTAAAATGGATTTCAGCTGCGACACCAAGTGTCAACATTTCATCTGTTGCCATTCCAGAAACCCATTTTTCTCCTGCTGATGTCAATTTTTTTGTAGTAAATGAGAGTCCCTCAGTTGTTAATTTAAACCCACCTCCGACTAAAAGGTCTTCAAAAATGACCGGTTCCAATGGTGTTTCTTTATTATAAATATCATAGCGACCAGTAATTTTTTCTAATTCGGAAAGTGGTGAACTTAAATTGCGACCAGAAAACTCATAAGCAGCCCCATTTTCAGTTCTTATTGCTACAACCGATTGATCGACTAACGCTCTAAATTGCTCTTGTTTTGATTTGTCATTTTCTAATGACGCAACAAATTCTTTATCCTTAGCAAGTGCGGTTAATTTGGCTAATGTTTCATCACCTAGCAAAGCCACGCTTGGCGTTAATTGGCTGTCACTATAACTGCTTTCAATACGATTACTTAACCAAGCATTATCCCAGCCGGTATAATTTGATGTATAGACATATTTTGCACCATAGGTACTGCCTTCATAAGCTAAGTCAGCCCGTGCCTTACAAGATTCAGAATTACCACCTAATTTACAAGCAGCTTCAATGGCTTTTGAATTTTCCTGATCTATCTTTTCATATTTATCATTAACCGCAATTACACAAGAACGATCACCACCACATTGGCGAATTTCAGATTGATAATTCTGCCAATCCTGTTTTGATAAGTAATTATTCTCCACCGCCCGTTTCCCAATCTCACTCCCCATAGCCGCACTTGCAGTACCATCATTAGCAATGAATGTGGATGCCAAACCACTTGCCACTTGGCTTAAGAACACCACATTTTGCTTTTCATTTTCCGTGAGTTCTTCGGCTTTTTTGCCGTTGTAGAGTGTGTTGGTGATAACCATGGCGGCGGCTTCGCCTGTGGTGGCTGCCGCGGCACCGGCTAGGGCGTTGTTGCCTGTTACTTGCGCTTCAAGGGCCCCCAGAATGGCGTGTGCAGCTAAGTTAGCGGTTTTATCAACATTGCCGTCTTTATCGGTCGTCCATTGTTTGATTTGTTCATTTAAATACGGCGATGCCAATCCCACGGCTGCTTGTTCAATACTGCCGCCTGCAATACCTTGTAATGCGGCGGTAACCGCTTGAATGGCTCTGCCTTTTGTGCTGCCGATGCCGTAATTATCATCATAACTCGCTTGAAGTGCGGTGAGATTTTGTTGTGCTTTTTGATAGACGGTCGATTTTTCTAAGTCCTCTTGGCTAATGCCTTTTTCTTTAGCGTCTGCTTGAAGTTTGCCGACCTCTAATTTAGCTTTTTCAATGGCTTCGCGTTCTTTAAAGGTATAAATGCCTACTAAATTGGAAGCGATTTCACCCACTAATTTCGCTGCTTCTTGATTTTCTTGGGCTTTGGCTAAGTCTTGTTTTTTGACTTTTTCGTTTGTGTTTTCAGTATTGCGATTGATGTTTTGTGCGTTTTTATCTTCCGTAATAAGCGCGATATTTGCCCCAATCGCGGATTTTGTGGTGCTGTAGTTGGTGTCATGTTGATTGCCCAGTGCGCTCATCGCCATCGTCATAGCGCCCATCGCGCCAGTTCCAACAGCGGCACTTTCGGTTTTTAACTCGCTATGGTTTTTAATCTCTGTGGCACGGATGGTTTGCGTGTTGAGTTTGTTGTGGTCGGCATCCGCATTGCTGGTAATCACCGCGCCATTTAACTGCGTATGTCCGTTCACGGTCACATCCATGCCACCTTTGCCAAGATGGATGCCAGTTTGTTCGTTCACTTGTGCAGTATCTAATTTAGCACGAGTATAAGATGCGCTAGCAGAAGCACCGCCACCCGACCCATAAGCCACAGAACCACTTGCGCTAGCTTGGGTATTTTTACTGGTGTATTTTTCACTATCCTGGCGACTTTGTAGCGTTAAGCTGTTGAGTTTTGCTTTCCAACTATCTGCTTGGATGGTTGCTGCATCAAGGGTTAAACCACCTCGGTCACTATAGGTTTCAAGGTTTTTAACGTTCCAATGATTGTTTTGCCATGTTTCACTGTCGATATTCGTTTTGCCTTTGCCAAGACTTGCACCGCCCTCAAGACCAATACCGAAACTATCGCCGTTAAAACCGACAAAGACCCCAAAAGATGCGCTACTGTTTTTACTGGTGGTGTAGCTGGAATAAGTATCTTTTACACCCCGAGATTCAATCCCTAATTTTGCCTTGATGTTGGCATTTTCCGCTTGAATATCAACGCCGTGAAATAATGCTTTGCCTTCCGTTGCTGTCGCAATCACATTACCGGCTGAAAGCACCGATTTATCATGGGTGACTGAATAGGTATCGGTCTTGGTTTTTTGTTTGCTGGTGCCGTAACCAATCGATATTTTTACCGCTGGATTTTCAGCGGCGGCTGCATTTTTATTGAGATTGTCTAATTGCTCAAGTTGACTGAGCGTCTCTGAGACTTTCTCCAGATTTTGTGCGGCTTGCGCTATCTCTGTGGCGGCCTTCACCGCATACAAGGATTGCAATCGACTGCTTTGGGTTTGTTTTAATTGACGAACGGTATTGTAAGTTGCTAAAGCAGCATCTGTCACCGGTGTGGACAGCGCAATCGTCAACCCCGACTGTTTATATTCATGAGATTCGTGGCTTTCGATGCGGTCTTTGCCGGCCTCAATTGTGAGGCTTTCCCCTTGAATCGACAGGGTTTTATCTTGTTGGGCGATTAAATCTGTGCCTAACACATTGGCGTGTTTGCCCGCTTGAATGCTGACATTGCCGTTAAGTGAACCAATGGCACTGCGTGCGTCAGATTGTGTCCAGCCTTCGGTGTCAAAGGTATGTTTTTCGGATTTTGAACCAAAGGTAATGCCTGCGCTGCCACCGGTAAACACCCCAGAGGTTTTCTTGGTTTCGCGGTATTCGTCTTTAAAATGATTGGTGCCGGCTAAAATATTGATATTTTCTACCGCGCTTAGGGATACATCCTTATCCGCAACCATTTGCACTGCCGTGGCATGAAGATTTTTACCTGCCATCACCTGAATCTGTTCGCCGGATAATTGGCTTCCTACCAGCGTTTCCGCCGCTTGATGTAAATCTGTGGTTTTAGTGGTTTTGGCAAGGCTGCCGCTTTTGTATTTATGATGCTCTTCAAGATGGGTACTTGTAGTCGCCGTACCTAATATAATGTTATTTTCAGCCAGTAGGGCTAGGCGGTTGTCCGCTTCCAATTGCGCCGCTTCGCTTTGAATGGTGTTGCCGGATAACATCACATCACCTTTGCCTTGCACGCGGCTGATTGCGATGCCTTGGTGGCTTTCGTGGCGATAATGGTCGCCACTACCTAGGTTTTCACTGTGTGCCGTAGAAAGTGCGGTTAAATTTAGGGCGTTTTGGGCGCTTAAGTAAGTTGTGCCCGAGCCGTCATTGATGATGTCTGCGCCCGTAATGGTGAAATTACCGGCGGCAATTTGTAACGTGCCGTTTTCGCCTTTAACATGCAGCAAACCTTTGCGGTCAAGGTGGGTGTTTTGGTAGGCGTAGCCGTGTAGGTTGACGTCATCGGTGCGCAAGGTGCTTTGGTGGGTTAAATTGCCCGTAACATTGAGCAATAGGGCATTTTCGGCAGTCATGTTGCCTGTATTGTCCATATCGCCCTTGATGTTGGCACTGAATATTTTGGCGGAAAGATTGCCGCTGTTGGTAAGGCGGTTGGCATTAAACATCGCCACATCACGCCCTGCAATCGTCCCTTGGTTAATTAACGTTTGGGTGTTTAAGTCAAGGTTTTTTGCGGAAATCAACGCCCCGCTAGCCTGTAAATCTCCCTCTTTGACCACGGCATACACTTTGGGTACCAGCACCTTTTGCTGACTGCCGTCTTCTAAGGTAATGGTTTCTTCTTCCAGCCAAACGATGTCTGACGTTAAGCTTGCCACTTGACTCGGTGACAGAGAAATCCCCGGACGTAAATTAAATTTTTGCGCAAAGGTGATGCCGGCATCCATCAAGCCGCGATATTGGCTGTCAAAATCCGTGTAATTGCCTAAGAATGGTCTACCCGTTAAGCGGTTGATTTGCTCACGCACCAAACGCTGCTCATAATAGCCATCCCCCAAGCGTTTATGGGTGTTTTCGTGGTCATGGCGTAGGGCGGTGTACATATAATCGGAACTGAGCCAGTTTTTATGCCGGGTAAAATTCGGGTCGGTTTCGATTAATACATGGCTGTCGGCTTGCGGGTTAATGCGGTACAAGCTTTGGGTTGGTAGGCGAGTATCTGCCTTTATCGAACGCACTTCAAGCCCATCTTGGCGTGTCGAAATATGGATGTCGTTGTAAGCAGAAAGTGCGGTTAAATTGACGTTGTTTTGGGGTGTCATCACATTATTAACGGCTTTTGCATTGACATAATTCGGCTGTGTCTGTGGATTTTTGTGGGTCTCAACCACAAAAATATTCATGTCTTTGTGTTCGGTTTTGAGGCGTTTTAATTCACCATGACTATTGTATTTGCGTTGAAAATAGCGTTTAAACCCACCGCGCCATTTGGTGTAGGTAAAGTCGCGATTGCCTTGTTCAATGGTTTGGAAAATCGCATCCACATCATCGCGATTTGTTAGTTGGGTTAACTCGCCCGTTAAATTTCCACCGGAAATCACCGCACTTTTATCGTTGAGAAAACGCTTGGTGCGATAAGTGATATCTCCACCCGCTAAGATTTGTGCCGGTAAGCTGGTTTGGGTGACATTTTCACGCGTAATTTCACGATTAACGTTTAATTCCCAGAAATCACTGTATACTGTGCCAATAATTCTGTTATTTTGTGCTTCAATGGCTTCTGACAAGGCTTTATAAGTATTGGCGTATTTATTCGTCCATGCGATATAAGGGGCAAGCAAGGTATAATCTTGGCGTTCTTGTGGTGTTGGGTTAGTCGGTAAACCTGACTTGGCGATTTCTTGTTCACGAGCGTCAAGCTCAGCGTCCGTTAAAAGCGCTTCCGTTTCCACTATGCGAGCTAATGCTGCGGTCATTTCCGGCGTTAATGGCGGCATATCTTCTGCCGGTGGTGTAATATGGAAATAACCCCAAACCGCACTGTCTTTGGTATAAATACCGGCTTTGCTTAAGTTGCAATGCCCTTGACTATCACAAGAAATATCATTTGGCATGGCAAGTGCTGTAGTACCGGTCAATTTCGTATCCTTGCCAACAACCGGATAATCTTTATCTGCATAGGCATGGGCGTATTTCCATGTACGACTAAAGCTAAATTTTTTGAGTTGTGATACCGGAATGGCAGTAACATTGCCGTCATCATAAACTGCCGCACCGGTCGGGATAATATACGCCTTATTCACTGTTTTATTGCCGGTTTCTTGTACTTCTGAGCGATAGTGAATATTGTTGTTTTCAATATCATCAATATTTAAGGCGATATGTTTATCTGCTTCCACAAGGCTGCTGTTATTGCGAAAAACAGCCGTATTGCCTGTTGCTTGATGATTTTCATCCAACTGACGACCAAATTGAATATCGCCACCACTATAAATAAAGGCTCCCCCTTTTTTATTGGGGCTGTAATCGTCCGTTTGGTTCAGGATTTCGCGCGCGCCTAAGTCCAAGCGTTGGCGTGCAGCAATGGTTGCAGAAGAGACTTTGCCGGCAAGGGTTTCATCTTTATTTTGGATGCGGTCGGCTT
>NZ_CAMEFX010000009.1 GCF_945915845.1 uncultured Actinobacillus sp.
CTGAGCTATCTGCACTTGAAGCTGAAGATGCTGCTGAAGACGCTGAGCTATCTGCGCTTGAAGCAGATGATGCTGCTGAAGACGCTGAGCTATCCGCACTTGACGCTGAAGATGCTGCTGAGCTTGCTGAGCTGTCTGCACTTGAAGCAGAAGATGCCGCTGAAGACGCTGAGCTGTTCGCACTTGAAGCAGAAGATGCTGCTGAAGACGCTGAGCTGTCTGCACTTGAAGCAGAAGATGCTGCTGAAGACGCTGAGCTGTCTGCGCTTGAAGCAGATGACGCTGCTGAAGACGCTGAGCTATCCGCACTTGACGCTGAAGACGCTGCTGAAGACGCTGAGCTATCTGCACTTGAAGCTGATGAAGCTGCTGAAGACGCTGAGCTGTCTGCACTTGAAGCTGAAGAAGCTGCTGATGAAGCTGAGCTATCTGCACTTGAAGCAGAAGATGCTGCTGAGCTTGCAGAACTATCTGCACTTGAAGCAGAAGAAGCTGCTGAGCTTGCAGAGCTATTTGCGCTTGAAGCAGATGACGCTGCTGAGCTTGCAGAGCTGTTTGCACTTGAAGCTGATGACGCTGCACTTGAAGCTGAGCTGTTCGCGCTTGAAGCAGATGACGCTGCTGAAGACGCTGAGCTGTTTGCGCTTGACGCTGAAGATGCTGCTGAGCTTGCTGAGCTGTTTGCGCTTGAAGCAGATGACGCTGCACTTGAAGCTGAGCTATTTGCGCTTGACGCTGAAGACGCTGCTGAAGACGCTGAGCTGTTCGCGCTTGAGGCTGATGAAGCCGCTGAGCTTGCTGAGCTGTTTGCGCTTGAAGCAGATGACGCTGCACTTGAAGCTGAGCTATTCGCGCTTGAAGCAGAAGATGCTGCTGAAGACGCTGAGCTGTTTGCGCTTGACGCTGATGATGCCGCTGAGCTTGCAGAGCTGTTCGCGCTTGAAGCAGAAGACGCTGCTGAAGACGCTGAGCTATTTGCACTTGACGCTGAAGACGCCGCAGAGCTTGCTGAGCTATTTGCGCTTGAAGCAGATGACGCCGCTGAAGACGCTGAGCTATTTGCGCTTGAAGCTGATGAAGCCGCCGAGCTTGCTGAGCTATTTGCGCTTGAAGCAGAAGACGCTGCTGAAGACGCTGAGCTGTTTGCGCTTGACGCTGATGACGCTGCTGAAGACGCTGAGCTATTTGCGCTTGAAGCAGAAGATGCCGCTGAGCTTGCAGAGCTATTCGCGCTTGACGCTGAAGACGCTGCAGAGCTTGCAGAGCTGTTCGCGCTTGAAGCAGAGCTTCTCGCTACTTCTGCTGATGAAGCGGCAGCTGAGGCGGCAGTGCTGATTTTCTCCATATTTTCCGTTACGCTAGACGCCGCTGCGGATGCGGATGAGATAGCATTTTTCGCTGTGCTTGATAAGCCATAGGTCACTGTGCCGTTGCCGTCTGTGGTTACGGTTAAGTCAGAGGTTGCAGCAAAAGCGATAGTGTCATTGTTTGCCAATGACCAAGTTTTTGCATCACCTGAGGTATTCGCATTTTCAGTCTGATTATTTGCGATCTTAAACTTAAAGTTTGTGCTGCTGTTAGCTTTGCTTGCAATGGCTTCATCAACGGTATTTTTGCCTGTGCCGCCGATATCGGTCATCTTCAACGAGCCGTTTGCCTGAACAGCCGCGTTTCCGCCTAAAATGCCTTTAACACTGCTTGCAACATTACCTAAAACCATATTGGTTGCGTGTAACTGCGAACCATTGATCGCTTCCGTTGAATCCGCTGCAATTGTACCTGCGGCAACGTTGATGATTTTACGTTGTCCGCCCGTCGCGTTACTACCGACGCTCACAAAGCTGCCTGCACCTGATACATTACCGGAGAAATTGCCATAGGTAATACCGTTAACAGTGGCTTGTGTGATACTGGTTGCAATCGTGCTGTGTGAGCCATCTTCGCCTGAGTTTGCGCCTAAGATCACAGCACCGTCTTTGCCTGAGCTTAAACGAATATTCGCCCCTAAGGTTGTGGCGTTGTTAGAAAGTGCGGTCGTATTTGAGCCGATTACGGTGGTTGAAGCGGCGTTGGTGGTTACGCCACGGCTTTCTAAGCCTGCGCTTGAGCCTTTACCGATTACTACGCTATTGCTTGATACGCCGTCAATAAAGGCATCTTGACCGAGTACGACGCCACTTGTTGCATTTGCAAAAACACGTGCGTTAGTCCCCATAGCAATAGAATTATCTGCACGTGCGAATGCGCCGTTACCCATTGCGATACTGCTTGTACCGTTTGCGGCAGCGTTGTTACCGATTGAGATTGTTGTTGCGGCGTTCGTGGTTGAATTGTTACCTAAGGCAATGCTGTTGGTGCCGGTTGCATTGGCGTCTTTACCTAAAGCGGTCGCATTTACGCCGTTGGTTTTGGCTTCAACCCCTAATGCTAACGATTTTGTGCCGTTTGCTTTTGCGCTGTCGCCAATCGCTATTGCGTGCAAACCGTCAATCACTTGCGAAGAAACACCAAGGGCAATAGCACCATTTGTGCTTGCATTTGCGCCACGACCAATCGCCACAGAGCCTACGCCTGAAGAACGGGTGTTCGCACCATAAGCGACTGCGCCTTCAAGGGTTGATGAAGCGTTATAACCGACTGTCGTGGTGTTTGGTTGAGACGATGAACCGGAAACCGCTTTTGCACCGATGGCAATCGCATTTGTGCCTGCTGCGCCGCTACCGTTTTCGTTCTCTAAACCTGCAGCCGAATTTACGCCGTAATATTTGGTTCTATTGTTCGTGTTGTTAATTGCTTGGCTAAGGTTAAACGCCACTGAGAACAATTGCGAGCCGTTGATCGCTTCCGTTGAAGTTTGACTGATTTCGCCTGCTGCTACGTTGACGATTTTACGCTGACCGCCGGTTGAGCTGTTACCTACGCTGACGTAACTGCCGTTTCCGCCATCAGTTAAACCTGAGAAACCGTTATAAGTAATGCCATTAACAGTTGCAGTTGTTGTGTTAGTCACATTACGATCTGCTTTTGAGCCGGCACCTAAAACAACACTGTTGGCTTTCAATGCTGTTGCACCGCTACCGATTGCAATTGCGTTAGTTGAAGATGCGTTTGCACCGCCACCAATCGCAATACTATTTGTATTCGCTGTGGTGTTGTTACCTACTGAAACGCCATTTGCGCCGTTTACAAATGCGCCATTACCCACCGCAACAGCGTTGTTTGCTGATGTAATAGCGGAATCTTTACCAAGCGCAACAGAATTGTTTGAATTTACGTCCGCACTTGCGTTATAACCAATCGCAATACTATCCGCCCCTTTGGCATAGTCGTTGTTTAGGTTTTTATTTGATGCGATTAAGGCTTGTTCTTCTGCCGTTAATAAGTTTGTAATCGCCGCGTCGGTAGAAAGTGCGGTCTGAATTCGGTTTAAATAGGTTTGTAATTGCTCATCAGTAATCGTGCCGCTTAAGCGTGCAATGTCCGCTTTTAAGGTGTTTAATGCGATGGCTTTGTCGGTGTTATCTGTACCTAAGCGTGTTGAAACCTCGTTTAAGGCGTTTGTGAGCGATTGCAATTCACTGTTGTCAAAGGTTTCACCGGCTTTTTTACGTAAGTCGATGGTTAATTGTTGTGAAAGTGCGTCGATATAGGTTGAGTAGTCCGCTTGACGTTTAACCACAGCTGCCATTTTGGCGGCGTCGCCGTTGGCATTTGTGGTATCAATAGACATAAAGCGGATACCTAAGCTGCTTGAGCCTAATGCTTTGTCTAATTTATCTTCAAGGGTTTTCACTTGCGCCACGTTGACGGCGTCAGTCGCCGCCGCACCGGAAGCAACGTTAACGATACGACGTTCAAGCCCTTTGGAACCTACAGAGATTACGCCCACTTTGGCTGAGGTTGGGATTGAGTAAGCACCTTTGGCTGTCCAACCCGCTTGACTAAGCTGTTCATCTGTGTAGTCCGTTTTTGAGCCCACCCCTAATGCCACTGAGTTGGCAAGAGTTGCGATGGCGTTGTTACCAATCGCCATGCTGCTGATGTTGGCCGATTTTGAGCCTACACCGAGAGAAAGAGCGTTTTGTCCCATAGCTTTCGCTGCAGTACCGATTGCCATTGCCCCTTCTTGGTTAGCATAGGTGTATGAACCGATAGCAAATGCGTTGTTGGCAAGTGAGAACGAACCACGACCGATCGCAATGGAGTTGTTTTGACGAGCAACAGAGTTTGAACCTAATACGATGGTGTTTTTACCGCCATCTGAGGTGGTGATATTGGCAACATCGTTGAAGGTTTGTTTTTCGCTAACAAGCGTATTAGCGTTGCTAACAATGCTTTCTAAGGTAGTTAGGTTGGTTTCTGTGCCTAATAAACCGTCTAAGCCAAAAATATTTTGACCATCGATTGTGCCGCGAGTATTCATTCTAGCGTTGGCATACACGTTTGAACCGATTGCAATGGCATTTTCCCCGGCTGAATAGGCTTTATAACCGTAACCCATACCGCCATTTTTTAGGATTTGGATATTGTTACCCACACCTACGGAGTTATCAGCGAAGACATTGGTATATGAACCGATCGCCGCCGAGCCCACGCCTTCCGCACGTGAGTATGTCCCTAATGAGGTCGCTCGTTCTTTAAGCGCAAAGGATAAAGTACCTACTGCAGTTGCCCCTTTAGCGGCTGCAAGTGTACGCGAACCGATAGCAATTGCACCGATACCGTTTGCAAGGGTTGGTGAGTAGATAACACTATCACTTTTCGCATCGGTTGTGGTGTTGTAACCATATTTGTCGTTAATCCGAGCTCCGTTTTGAATCTGACCAATTTTGAGTGTTGCGCCCGGCAACTGCGTGTCATATAACTCTTTAAAATAATTTCGATAATCGTAGGTACTAATAGGGTCTCTAAAACCTCCGGATGCTGCCACGTCATCAGAACCGATAGCAATAGAAGAATAGCCCATTGCATAGGTATCTGAACCCACCGCCGTCGCTTGTCCGGCAGCCACTGAGCGTGAGCCCACCGCTGTACCCTGAGAAGCATTATCTATTACGAGAGCATCTACACCAATTGCCGTCCCTTTAGCCGAGTTAGCCGCAACACGTGCATTCGTACCGATAGCTGTTGCTTGTCCGGAACCTGTACCAATGACAGAGTTATAACCGACTGCGACAGATTGAGCTGAGTTTGTTGAAATATTGGCACTTCTGCCGATTACTGTCGTCAATCCAGATAATGTCACAGCATTACGACCAACAACGGTTGAATCATCAGCACCCGAGCCAATCGTTGAGTTATAACCAATTAACACATTACCTGCGGTACCGCTTGATGTTGTGTTAATACCAATAACAACGTTTTCACCACCTATGTTATTAATACCTGCACTGGTATTTTGGTAAACCGTTAAAATGGTAGAGTTTTTGTTACGGCTATTGCTAATCGTATCGCCTCTACTTGGCGCGATATAACCCGTATTTTCGTCCATCGCTAAACGAGCCGCTTCAGCATCATTAGGCGCAACCGCCCCTAATAAACCTAATGACGCAACCCCTACCGCACCTAATGTGCTTAATGATGAACCTGAAGAAATATCAGTGCGTTCATCGGTTTGTGAAGCAGCCTTGCCGCTTGCTTTTGCTAACTCTGATACAACGACTAATTTACCCGTTGTTTTATTAAATATGACTTTGAATATTTTATTCATTCGTCGATTACCCTATGTTGTTGAATACCGCGCGGTATTTTTTACAAAGCAAATTTACCCACCGCAGGGCAAATGCCTTGCAGCAACCGTTTTAATGATGGAAAGAGTGATATGAATCGTTATCTCTTATTCAAAAGTTACAACTAAAACTCAATAACACGTTGAATTAAAAAGAATTTTTTCGCCATGGGGGGGGGTAGCACACTACCCTCCCAATCGTCAAGATTTTATTTCCGTTTTAGGTTAATTCCCTTTTAAAATACCTAATAAAGGTAAATTATAAGGATTTGCGAAGCGTATATTACTTATTTATATTTTGCATGCAATCATCTTTACATATCTTTACATTTCTTCAACATTTGATAAATCAGGGCGAAAATATTTTGCCCCGACATGTTGTTTTTTCATCTATCCTACGTCGTTTTGCGTTCTCGGACAGGGATAAACCCTGTCCCTACGACATATGGCGATGACACCGATAACATCTGTGACGTAATCGGTTAGATATGAACTGTAGGGACGCCACGCTTGGCGTCCATAAACATAAATTACACTTCGCCTTTGTAATGGACGCCAAGCGTGGCGTCCCTACAATACCGTTATTTATTTGAGGTTGTCATCAGTCTGAAATCCCACGTATGATGTGGGATTTTTATTTGGGGCGAAAAATATTTCGCCCCGACATGTTGTTTTTTCATCTATCCTACGTCGTTTGGGGTTCTCGGACAGGGATAAACCCTGTCCCTACGGGTGGGTGTGGAATGGTTGTAGGGGCTAATCACATTAGCCCCAAATTATTGGAAATATCACTAGATTTTTCTTTACTTACCGCGGGCTAACGCCCACGGTTACCGGATGGCAAGAACGTGGTTTTAATTACGCGTAACTTTAAGTTGTTCTATTCTTTATAGGATTGTTTTCCATCGGTTTCGGGAAAGGGATATGTTTCGGAGAATACGCCAAAATGTAAATATCATTTTCGGTTAATTTCTGATAATGAAGTACGGCTGATGAAGTTAATCCATTGATATTCCAAGCAAGATTTATTGTATAACAATTGGGTTCATCTGTTTGATATGGTCCGGAATGATAATGCCAACACTGACCTTTTTTATACCATTCTGAACCCGCAATTTCTTGCTGATGATTATCTTGCCAAGATGTTTTATTTTTTCCTTTTAATGGCAATCCTTGTTCGACACTTTCGACAAATTCAAGCAGCATATCAATTTGGAATTCGTTAAAATAGGGTAAATCTTGAAAATATTCTTCATTTAAGAATCCATTTTCAAACTCCGGTGAAAATAATACATTCATTAAACTCTCCGTTTTGATAACAATAAAGCACGTTTTTCTTCACGAGAAAGTGTTCCGTCAAATTTTAAATTGACTGTTTGAGTTTCAGTATACAAGCGGTCATTTAAGACTTCTTCAGCACGTTTTTGATATTCGCAGGCTTTAAATAAATGCGTGATTTTATCTAGCGTGTCTTTAAATTGATTTAGCACGGTTTCCAGTTCGCTTCCTTTTTGGGCATAACGCTGGCAGTAAAATAGTAATCCTGCGGCTTCTTTAAACATATTCAACCATTCAATCTCTGTTGATTGTTTGAAAATTAAATGCTGTTTAGAAGCAATTTGATAAAGCGCAAACAACACCCGCTCTGCCATAAAGACACGGTTTGTTAGTTCAGTTATATCAACGCCTGTTACTAATTCTTCATAATGAAGAATATGACTAATATATTGATGCTGTTTTGGTAAATCTATTGGTTGAGCAATCATAACCGCTGAAGCTACCGCAGCACTCACTAAATTTAATGAAGACATCGCTTGCTCCTTGAGATGTAAGTGATGAAATGTGAGTTATCTTCGCATATTCAGCCCCAAAAGAAAACCGCTCTGTATAATTATTGACAAACGCATCTATTTTTTTATAAGGGCGAAAATATTTCGCCCGTACATGTTGTTTTTCCACCCACCCTACGCCGTTTTTGCGTTCTCGGACAGGGATAAACCCTGTCCCTACGATGTATGGCGATGACGCCGATAACATCTGTGACGTTATCGATTAGGGGCGAAATATCTTTCGCCCCCAATCAATCACAGGAACATCAGGGCAAAAAATATTTTGCCCCTACATATTGTTCGCGATAAATCAAGGCCGAAAAATATTTCGCCCTAAATCATGCCGTAGGGACACACTGCGTGTGTCCGAAAAATATTAAAAAAATCAAAAGGGTGTGAAAATATTGGTAACGGACACACGCAGTGTGTCCCTACAAGAGTGACCAAGATTTTTCCAATGATTTCAATGGATTAACCGTAGGGGCGAAATATCTTTCGCCCCAAAAACATTCGTGATAAATCAGGGCGAAAAATATTTTGCCCCTACATGTTGTTCACGATAAATCAAGGCCGAAAAATATTTCGCCCAAAAATCATTAGGAATTCGTTGATATCGCACAATGCCATTGCCATGGTAAATTTTCTAGGCGGGTGCGTTCTTTATCTACGACATATTTTTTGAGGTAGCCGATGAGTTTGACTTTGCTCATGTTCATGAGTTTCTGGGTTTTCGGAACTTTGACGATGTATTGGTATTGAACAAAACCGCAATTTTCAACCTGTTCACCGCGCGCTACGTTGACTTGCCAATTGGATTGGGTGGGGGTGGGTGAATAGATGACGAAGCTGTATAGGGCGTTGTTTTTTTGTTGTAGGTCGAAATGTTTTACCCCAGTGTTACGGTAGATTTTTTCGCGCAATGCTTGGCGTTCGGTGAGTGTGCGTTGTTCTTGGTTGCGGTCGTGGAGTAATTCGATTTCGCTGTTCCAATTTTCTAGGCTGTCTTTGTCTTCGAGATAGACAAATCGGGCGATGGTGCCGAGATCGCTGTCTGCTTTGCGTTGGTAATTTTTGCCGTTATGTTGGAGCGTTTGTGGCGCGTTGAGTTGGGTATGTTGTTCTGTTGGTGTGTTGTTCGGTGCATTGGTGATGGTGCAGCCGGTTAAAAGTGAGGTCATGAATAAGGTTGTTTTTTTCATTTTCAGTTCTCTATATTTGAGGGCGAAAAATATTTCGCCCGTACAGTTTGTTAATCTCGTTTAAATACCCATTCCGTTTCGGTGGATTTGATGTCATCAAATTCATATCCCTCTAAGTCAAACGCCTTGAGTTGTTCCGGGTGCGTGAGGCGGTTTTGGATAAGGTAGCGACACATTAAACCTCGTGCTTTTTTGGCGTAGATGCTGATGACTTTGTATTTGCCGTTTTTGTTGTCAAGGAAAATCGGTTTGATAATTCGTGCTTTGAGTTGTTGGGCGTTGACGGCTTTGTAATATTCATCAGAGGCGAGGTTGATTAAAACATTGTCGCCTTGATTATCAATGGCTTGTTGTAGGGATTGGGTGATGATATTGCCCCAATAGGCGTAGAGATCCTTGCCGTTGGGGTTGGCTAGTTTGGTTCCCATTTCTAAGCGGTAAGGTTGCATGAGGTCGAGGGGTTTGAGTAATCCATATAAGCCTGACAACATGGCAAGATGTGTTTGGGCAAATTGAATGTCTTCAGCGGTTAGGCTGTAAGCGTCTAAGCCGGCGTACACTTCGCCTTTGAAGGCGTAAATGGCGGCGCGAGCGTTTTGTTCGTTGTGGGCTTTTTGCCATTGGGCATAACGCGCGACATTTAATCCTGCGAGTTTGTCGCTAATTGACATTAAGGATGCCAATTCATTGGGGCTAAATTGGCGGCAGATTTGAATGAGCTGTTCGCTGTAATCCGTTAAGTGCGGTTGTGTGTATGCCAGTTTTGGGATGTCGCTGTCATAATCTAAGGTTTTGGCTGGGGAGATAATAGCTAACATGACGATTAAATGTCCTTAAGTTGCCAGTTAATTGGTGTTAACCGGTGAGATTGTAAATAGTCGTTGGCTTGTTTGAAATGCCCACAGCCTAAAAATCCGCGGTGGGCCGATAAAGGCGAGGGGTGAACGCTGGTCAGTACACAATGACGAGTGCGGTCGATAAACTGCCCTTTTTTTTGTGCGTGGCTACCCCATAGCAAAAAGACGAGGTTGTCGCGATGTTCATTTAGGGCGGCAATAACACGGTCGGTAAAGGTTTCCCAGCCCCAGTTGGCGTGGGAATGGGCTTGCCCTTGTTCAACGGTGAGTACGGTATTGAGTAGGAATACGCCTTGTTCCGCCCAAGGTAAAAGATAGCCGTGGTTGGGGATGTGGAAATCGGGGTATTCGTTTTGTAGCTCTTTGTACATATTGACTAGCGATGGCGGTATTTTTACCGTTGGTTTTACGGAAAAAGCGAGACCGTGCGCTTGGTTGGGCCCGTGGTAAGGATCTTGCCCGAGAATCACCACTTTCACTTGTTCAAATTCCGTGAGTTTAAAGGCGTTGAAGACTTCCTCTTGCGGTGGGTAAATGGTGCGTCCGCTTTGGCGCGCTTGTTTCACTTGCGCTAAAATTTGCTGAAAATAAGGCTGTGTTTTTTCTGCGCCAATCACGTCTTTCCAAGTTTTCATCGGGGTTTCCTTTGCGTTTTTTCGCTTGATTATAAAGAAGTGCGGTGAATTTCGGTAGTTTTTTTATTAAAACAGATCTTGATAGCCACATAAAAAATAGGTATTCTTCACCTATTGAATTTGATTTGGATCAATTTGACTATAAAATGTACCGGTATTTGGAATTGATTGAAATCAAAAACTAGTTGATCTATTCAAATTTTTTGATAAAATTTGCAATAACTTTTGAAAATTAAATTTAAATTCCCAACAGCCAAATGGAGGCAAACAAATGATTAAAGGTATCCAAATTACTCAAGCTGCAAATGATAGCTTATTAAACTCTTTCTGGTTATTAGACGCAGAAAAAGGTGAAGCACGTTGTTTAGCTGCGAAAAAAGATTTCGCAGAAGACCAAGTTGTTGCAGTAAGCGAATTAGGTCAATTCGAATATCGTGAGTTACCAATTGATGTTAAACCAACTGTTAAAGTTGAAGGTGGTCAACACTTAAACGTTAACGTTTTACGCCGTGAAACGTTAGAAGATGCGGTTAACAACCCAGACAAATACCCACAATTAACAATCCGTGTTTCTGGTTATGCAGTACGTTTCAACTCATTAACACCGGAACAACAACGTGACGTTATTACTCGTACTTTCACTGAATCTCTATAATTCTGAAAGTTTACTGAATTGACGATACCCCGAGGCGAGCCTTGGGGTATTTTTTTGGAATTATTTTATAATTCGCATTGAAAATTGTAGTGCGATACACTACAATTTGTATAAATTTATGTTCTATAGCGTTGCCTTATGATACTTTCATTTAAACATAAAGGACTTGAAAAATTTTACAAAACAGGTTCAACTGCTGGCATTATTATTGCGCATTCAGCAAAATTAAAACGTATTTTGGCACGTTTAAATAGTAGTAAAACTATTCAAGATATGAATGTCCCTGGCTGGAATTTGCACCCTTTAACTGGAAATTTATCTAATCATTGGAGTGTAAAAGTTAACGGTAATTGGCGTATTACCTTTATATTGGAAAATGGACACGCTGAAATTGTTGATTATCAAGATTACCATTAGGAGTAAAATATGCAGATGTATAACCCACCTCATCCGGCGGAAATTATTCGGGAAGATATATTGCCTGAACTTGGTTTAACCGTAACTGAAGCTGCCAAACAGCTTGGCATAAATAGGGTTACTCTTTCTCGTCTGCTGAATGGTAAATCTGCGATTACCGCAGAAATGGCTTTACGTTTACACGCTTGGTTAGGTGAAAACAGCCCAAGCCCCGAAAGCTGGTTACACCAACAGGCAGACTATGATTTGTGGTTAGTATCTCAAAAAGCCGTTTTTTCAGTTATTCCTGCACCAACTTTTGCTTAGTTTTTCCTTTTCTATTTTTTGGGGCGAAAGATATTTCGCCCTTGATTTATCACGATTGTTTTGGGGCGAAAGATATTTCGCCCCTACGGTTAATCCATTGAAATCATTGAAAAAAACCTTGGTCACTCTTGTAGAGACACACTGCGTGTGTCCGTTACCAATATTTTCACACCCTTTTGACTTTATTAATATTTTTCGGACACACGCAGTGTGTCCCTACGGTTCATGTCTAATATCGATTACGTCATAGGTGTTGTCGGTGTCATCGCAATACGTCGTAGGGACAGGGTTTATCCCTGTCCGAGAACGCAAAAACGGCGTAGGATGGATAAAAAAACAACATGGTAGGGGCGAAATATTTTTCGCCCTTGATTTATCACGATTGTTTTGCATTTTAAGCGACTTTCTTGGCTTGGATTTTTCGTACCGCCTCACGAATTTGCTCATCCGCAATACGTCTTTTTTCACCCTCTACAAAGCGGCTTAGGATTTGCTTTATCAAGGGTTGATAGCCTAAACCGTGGATTAATGCAATATTTTTTAAATCTTCAATAAGTGATTTTTGTAGACGAATTGAAATGGGTTGTAAACCTAATGCTGCATTAAGTTCATCTTCTTTTTCTGCATTCAGTTCTACTACACCAATATAACGTTCATCGCAGCCGAGTTCACCGTTATCCCATTTTTCATTTAAATCTGGCATTGTGTATCCTTCTTTTACTTGTATTTGTTGTAAATGAGAGAATAATCATAATAGAAATTTGTTCAATTTGTATATACAAATACGTCAAAAAATACTCTTCCCCTAGAAGTTCTCACGCCTTTCAGGTACAATTCTTTGATTAAACTTTTTACAATCCATTTCTTATTATTTTGATTTTAACTTTATGATGAAAAACATTCGTAACTTTTCCATTATTGCTCATATTGACCATGGTAAATCTACCCTTTCAGATCGTTTAATTCAAACTTGTGGCGGTTTGTCTGATCGTGAAATGGAAGCGCAGGTTTTGGATTCGATGGATCTTGAACGTGAGCGTGGTATTACTATTAAAGCACAAAGTGTGACCTTAAATTATAAGGCGAAAGATGGGGAAACCTATCAGTTGAACTTTATCGATACGCCGGGGCATGTGGACTTTTCTTATGAAGTGTCTCGTTCGTTGGCGGCTTGTGAAGGGGCATTGTTGGTCGTGGACGCCGGGCAAGGTGTAGAAGCACAGACGCTGGCTAACTGCTATACCGCGATTGAAATGGATTTGGAAGTGGTGCCAATTTTGAACAAAATCGACTTGCCTGCGGCAGATCCTGAGCGCGTCGCGGAAGAAATTGAAGATATTGTGGGAATTGATGCCATTGATGCCGTGCGTTGTTCGGCGAAAACAGGTGTGGGAATTGAAGATGTGCTGGAAGAAATTGTGCATAAAATTCCTGCGCCACAAGGCGATCCTGATGCGCCGTTACAAGCATTGATTATCGATTCTTGGTTTGATAACTACTTGGGCGTGGTGTCCCTTGTTCGTGTGAAAAATGGTGTGATTAAGAAAGGCGATAAAATTAAGGTGATGTCAACAGGGCAAGCCTATAATGTGGATCGTCTTGGTATTTTTACGCCGAAGCAAGTGGATACTACGGAGCTGAAAACAGGCGAAGTGGGCTGGGTAGTTTGCGCCATTAAAGATATTTTAGGCGCGCCTGTGGGCGATACCTTGACCCATCAGCACAATAGCGCGACGGAAGTTTTACCGGGCTTTAAGAAAGTTAAACCGCAAGTTTATGCCGGTTTATTCCCTGTGAGTTCCGATGATTATGATGCGTTCCGTGATGCCTTGGGTAAATTGAGTTTAAATGATGCCTCGTTGTTCTATGAACCTGAGACATCTAGTGCCTTGGGCTTTGGTTTCCGTTGTGGCTTCCTTGGTTTGTTGCACATGGAAATTATTCAGGAGCGTTTAGAGCGTGAATATGATTTAGATTTGATTACTACTGCACCAACGGTAGTGTATGAAGTTGAACTCACGAACGGTGAGATTGTCTATGTGGATAGTCCGTCTAAATTGCCGCCGTTGAATAATATTCAAGAAATTCGTGAGCCGATTGCGGAATGTAATATGTTGGTGCCACAGGAATATTTGGGGAATGTCATTACCCTTTGTGTGGAGAAACGTGGTGTACAAACCAATATGGTGTATCACGGTAACCAAATTGCTCTCACCTATGAAATTCCAATGGGTGAAGTGGTGTTGGATTTCTTTGACCGATTAAAATCGACTTCACGCGGTTATGCTTCTTTGGATTATGGTTTTAAACGTTTCCAAGCGGCGAATATGGTGCGTGTGGATATTATGATTAATGGTGATCGTGTTGATGCCTTGGCGTTGATCGTGCATCGTGATAATTCGGCATATCGCGGACGTGAACTCGTGGAAAAAATGAAAGAGTTAATTCCACGTCAGCAATTTGATATTGCAATTCAAGCGGCTATCGGTAACCAAGTCATTGCGCGTTCAACAGTGAAGCAATTGCGTAAAAACGTGTTAGCGAAATGTTATGGTGGTGACGTGAGCCGTAAGAAAAAACTGTTGCAGAAACAGAAAGAAGGTAAAAAACGCATGAAGCAATTGGGTAACGTTGAAGTGCCGCAAGAAGCGTTTTTAGCCATTTTACACGTAGGTAAAGATTAATTAAGGATAGTTATGTCTAAACTTTTTCTTCCCATTTTATTTGTAGTGGGCTTTGGACTTTGGAAGCTGTTGGATCATTTTCAGTTGCCCAATACTTTTTCAATTTTGTTAATTTTATTGACCGCGCTTTCGGGGTTGTTGTGGTGCTACCATCGTTTTTCGGCCATTCCTCGCCGAAATCGTCAAATTGCACGTATGGAGCAACGCAGTGGTAAAACCTTAACGGAAGAAGAAAAAGCACAAATTGCGCCCATTAGCGAAGGCGAAACCTTTATTGCGTCGTTATTCCCTGTATTAGGATTTGTGCTTATTTTACGTTCTTTTGTGTTTGAGCCGTTCCAAATTCCGTCACAATCCATGGAGCCAACATTGCGTGTGGGCGATTTTATTGTGGTTGAAAAATATGCTTATGGTATTAAAGATCCTGTCTTTCAAAATACGTTGATTGAAACCGGGAAAGTTCAACGTGGGGATGTGGTTGTTTTCAAAGCACCGCCTGCACCGAATGTGGATTATATTAAGCGTGTGATTGGAATTGGTGGCGACCGTATTTTATACAATGAAATTGACCGCACTTTAACCTTGATTTACGGTAAAGACGGTGTGCCTTGTGAAGAAAATTGTACGGTAAAAACCTTTACTTATAGTCAACCTAAAGCCAATGATGACTTTAAGGCAATTATGGGCAAAGATCAGAATGGCAAATTGATTTATGGTCCGAGCATGTTGGAATTAACGGAAAACGGTGATGTTAGCCATAAAATTCACTGGTATCCGGAGCCAATTTCAGAAGGGTTCCGTTATAAAGATCATGCGAAGCAAGAATATTATGTGACGGAATGGGTTGTGCCTAAAGGTCATTATTTTATGATGGGTGATAATCGCAATATGAGTGAAGATAGCCGTTTTTGGGGCTTTGTTCCTGAGAAAAATATTGTTGGTAAAGCCACATTTATTTGGTTAAGTTTAGATAAAAAACCAAATGAATGGCCTACAGGTATTCGTACCGAACGTTTATTTACGAAAATTCAGTAATATGCATCATCATTTAGAGAGACTACAACGTAAGATCGGCTATGAATTTGCCGATCTTGGTTTATTAAAACAAGCCTTAACCCATCGAAGTGCGGCTAAAATTCATAACGAACGCTTAGAATTTTTAGGCGATGCGATTTTAAACCTCACTATTGGGGAGGCACTTTTTCAACAATTCCCACAATGCAATGAAGGGGAGTTGAGCCGTATGCGCGCGACATTGGTTCGTGAGCAAACACTCGCCGAGCTGGCAAAAAACTTTGAATTGGGTGAATATATGTTGTTAGGGGCCGGGGAGTTAAAAAGCGGTGGTTTTCGCCGTGCGTCCATTTTAGCGGACTGCGTAGAGGCGATTATTGGTGCGATGTCCTTAGATAACAATTTGCCTAAGACAATGGAAATTGTGCGTTTTTGGTATACAGATTATCTTGCTAATATTCAGCCTGGGGAAAATCAGAAAGATCCGAAAACACGTTTACAAGAATATTTGCAAGGTAAGCGTTTGCCGTTGCCGACTTATAATGTCACGAATATTCAAGGTGAAGCACATTGTCAAACCTTTACCGTTGAATGTACCGTACCAAATCATGATCGTATTTTTATTGGTGTCGCGGCCAGTCGCCGTAAAGCTGAACAAGCTGCGGCAGAGCAAATTTTGAAAGAATTGGGTATAAAATGACAGAAGAAATCTTAGCTGTTGAAAGTCACGAAGAAACCTATTGTGGTTTTATTGCCATCGTTGGTCGTCCTAATGTGGGGAAATCTACCTTACTCAATAAAATCTTAGGACAAAAAATTTCCATTACTTCGCGTAAAGCACAAACTACGCGTCACCGTATTGTGGGTATTCATACCGAAGGCCCATATCAGGCGGTTTATGTGGATACCCCCGGATTACATATTGAAGAAAAGCGTGCTATTAACCGTTTGATGAACCGCGCGGCAAGTTCAGCCATTGGGGATGTGGATCTGATTATTTTTGTGGTGGACGGAACCCATTGGAATGATGACGATGAAATGGTGTTGAATAAATTACGCCAAGCCAAAGCCCCTGTGGTACTTGCGATTAATAAAATCGACAATGTAAAAAATAAAGATGAATTGTTGCCGTTTATTAATGAGATTACAGCAAAATTTGATTTTGCTGAGATTGTGCCGATTTCAGCACAGCGCGGCAATAATGTGCATAATTTACAGAAAATTGTACGCCGTTCATTGAAGAAAGGCATTCACCATTTCCCTGAGGATTATGTGACTGACCGTTCACAACGTTTTATGGCATCGGAAATTATCCGTGAGAAATTGATGCGTTTTATGGGGGAAGAATTGCCTTATTCTGTGACGGTAGAAATTGAGCAGTTTAAATTGAATGAACGTGGTGTTTATGAAATCAATGGGTTGATTTTGGTTGAACGCGATGGCCAGAAAAAAATGGTTATTGGGCAAGGCGGACAAAAAATTAAAACCATTGGAACAGAAGCCCGTCAAGATATGGAGCGTTTGTTTGATAATAAAGTTCACTTAGAGCTTTGGGTTAAAGTGAAATCAGGCTGGGCAGATGATGAACGTGCCTTGCGTAGCTTGGGTTATATGGAAGATTATTAGACAAAGTTATTCTTATTCTAAAAAGCCCCTATATGAAATCAGCATATCGGGGCTTTTGTTTGGGAAATTTAAGCATAGGTTTGTGAGAGAAAACCTAGCAATGATGTTGTTGACGATAGGCGATGAGATCTTCGATAGTCATCATAGCATAGCCAAATTCTTTGGCAAATTTAACCAACTCAGGCGTTCTTGCCATTGTGCCATCATCATTGGTGATTTCACAAATAACACCGGCTTCTTTAAAACCGGCCAAACGCGCTAAATCCACGGCTGCTTCCGTGTGTCCTTGACGTGTGAATACCCCACCTTTTGCCGCACGCAACGGGAAAATATGGCCTGGGCGGTGTAAATCCTGTGGTTTTGCCCCCTCTTTTATCGCTGCCCGAATGGTTGTCACGCGATCTGCCGCAGAAACGCCTGTAGATACCCCGGTCGCCGCTTCAATGGTCACTGTAAACGCTGTTTTATTCACGCTGGTATTATCTGAAACCATTGGGGGTAAATCTAATTGTTGGCAAAGTTCATCTGTAATACACAAGCAGACAATGCCGCTACCGTAACGAATAAGTTTTGCCATTTGTTCCGGTGTGATGGTTTCTGCCGGGAAAATAAGATCCCCTTCGTTTTCGCGATTTTCATCGTCTAAAACAAGCACACCTTGACCTTGTTTGAAAGCATTAATTGCATTGATGACACGTTCTTCTGCTGTGCCAAATTGTGATAATAAAGACTGATTCATAGTAAATACCTTGTTTAACTTTATGAGATACCAGAATCAGGGCGTAAGAAATGACAAAAAACAAGTTTTTGAGCAAAACTTGTTTATTCTCTTTCATCCAGACTTTCACTGTTGGCTTTGGAATTTCACCAAATCTGCTGACTTTATGTATGGTTATACACAAACGCTCGCGGGCTTGACCGCCAGTAGGGAATTGCACCCTGCCCTGAGAACGCGGTTATTATAGATAAAGGCAAATATAAAGAAAAGGAATTAATGAGAAAATTTAAAGGGGGGAACCGTCCTTCAGATTGCTGGCAAAGTTCATCTTTGAAAATAACCTAGCACGAGCCGTGCTAGGTTCGTTAAGCCCAGCCCCGCTGGGGCTGAAGAAAGAGCCGCAAAGCGGCTCCGATTGAGTCATCCTATGTTCCTATAGAGAACATTAATATTTCACTTCATGCCCATAGCTTTCAAGCAAGGCTTTGATGTGTTCCATGGATTCTTTTGTTGGTGGTTTTACCTCTTCCAATTTGTATTCATCGCCCAATACCGCCCATTTGTGCGCGCCCAAGCGGTGATAAGGAAGAAGCTCAATTTTCTCAATGTTTTTCATATTTTGAGTAAACTGCCCCAACAAATGCAGGTCTTCGTCATTGTCCGTATAACCCGGTACGACTACGTGACGAATCCAAGTGCGTTGGTTGCGTTTTTCTAGGTATTTAGCAAACTCAATCACACGTTTATTCGGCACACCAATTAAACTTTGATGTACACGGTCGTTCATTTGTTTTAAATCAAGCATGACTAAATCCGTCACATCCATCAATTCATCGATAATGTGATCGTAATGACGCACAAAGCCATTGGTGTCTAAACATGTATGAATACCTTCCGCTTTACAAGCACGGAACCAATCACGCACAAATTCCGCTTGTAACACCGCTTCCCCACCTGAAGCGGTTACGCCGCCACCTGTGGCATTCATAAAGTGGCGGTAAGTCACCACTTCTTTCATTAATTCTTCCACGGAAATTTCTTTTCCGCCTTCTAAATCCCAAGTATCGCGGTTATGACAATACAAACATCTCATCAAACAACCTTGGAAAAACATAATAAAACGGATGCCCGGTCCGTCCACCGTACCACATGATTCAAAGGAATGATATCTTCCTAAAAGCGCCATAAATTACGTCCTAAATATCTAAAAAATTTTGCATGATTGTAACAAATATTTAAACTTTTTTCAGAAAATTTATTCGCTTTTTTGATGATGTTACCAATTCCTACGATAGCAACCATTCTCACAAATCACTAAGCCTTGCAATTCTAAATCCAATAATTGCGTCAGTAGTTCATCGACCCCTAATTGGCTTTTTACCACCAGTTCATCTACGCTAATTAATTCATGATTAATCATATCAAAAAGTGCCGGATGTTCAGGTTCTACAGGCGCAGGGCGAGCCTTGGGCGTAGAAAGTGCGGTGTTTTTTACCGCACTTTGTGGCGTAGTTGGATGGTGAGAAGAAAAGGTATAAGTCGGTAAATTATCTAAAATATCTTTCACATTCTCCACCAACATTGCCCCTTGCTTAATTAACTTGTGGCAGCCTTCACTAAAACTATTTTGTAAACTCCCCGGAATAGCAAATACATCTCGATTTTGTTCTAAAGCCAAACGAGCAGTAATCAGTGAGCCGCTACGTTCTGTGGCTTCTACCACCAAAGTGGCTAAGGATAAACCGCTAATAATTCGATTTCGCCGTGGAAAGTTGGCAGGAATGGGCGGCTGATTAGGGGGAAGTTCAGACACTAAAGCCCCACCATACTCCAATATTTGCTGGGCTAATTTGCGATGTTTGTTCGGGTAAATCGTCTGTAAGCCATTGCCCAATACAGCAATAGTTTTGCCTTGAATATCCACCACAGCCTGATGACTAAAGCCATCAATGCCCAACGCCAATCCGCTAGTAACAATTAAACCTGCCGCCCAAAGTTCGGTCGCAAAATATTTAGCCCAGTATTCGCCGTAATTCGAACAATAGCGGCTGCCCACCATCGCGATTTGTGGTTCAGATAAAATAGACATATCCCCTTTAACATATAAAACAGCCGGCGCATCAACAGTTTGTTTTAACAAATAAGGGTAATCGGGGTGTAACAAATGCAGAATATGGCACTGTGGCTGTGCCCCCCATTCTAAAGCCGGTTGAATAAATTTCTGTTCAGGCTGAAACCAACGTTGAATTTGGAGAGGTTTCCAGCCCATCGCGCGAAAAGCCTCTTGATCATAGTCTAGCAAATCTTCAAGATTGATTTGGCTGAGTAACTCATTAATACCATTGGATCCTAAACGCGGAATTTGCTGTAAACGAAGAAAAATTTCTGTGTAATCTGTCATAAATATCACCGCACTTTTGCTCAACTGCAAAATATCGAGAATTATGTAGCAGTAGCACAAGACGTTCGTTGAGCTTGTCGAAACGTAAGTCTTGTGCGGCAATATGCTGAAATTCCTTATGGTTCGACAAGCTCACCAATCGTCATTTCAGCTTTGCGCAACTACATAACATCCTGTAACTATAAAAGCGCGGTGAAATTTAGCGAGATTTTTATGTCAATTTTGGAATGACGATCACAAAACTAATTTTGTAGCGTTTCCCAAAAGGCTTTAATAATCGGTAGGGTTAAATTCCGTTTTTGCACACAAATACCTAACTCAAAGGGTTCAATCGGTAAATCTAACTGCAAAGCAGAGACACGTGTTTGTAAGGGGCTGTTTTTAATCACCACATCAGGTAACAAAGCCAAGCCACAACCTGATGCCACAAGGGGCATAATGCCTTCATGTCCTGATACGGTGGCATAAATTTTAGGATGTTTGATTTTCTTTTCCCGTAACCATTGCTCAATGCGCTGGCGCGCCATGCCGTCTGCCGGCAAAATCAAGGGCATTTGTTGCCAATCTATCGGATCTTGCTGTAATAGTTGCGTGGCGGTACAAGCAACCCTTGGCGCAATAAATGACAGCGAAATATTGTCGATATGATGAAAAGCTAACGTATTAGGAAAATTAACAGGGCGACCGGCCAAGGCAAGATCGGCTTGTTGGCTTTGCACTTGCTGCACCGCCATTGCGGCATTTCCTGTTGTAAGTTGAATTTCAACTTTGGGATAACGCACGCGGAATTTTTCTAACACTTGCGGTAAATGGCTGTAAGCGGCCGTCACTGAGCAGAATAATTTCAATTCCCCTGATAACTCTTCCGAATTTGTCCGCACTTGTTGCTTAAATTGTTGCCAACTCGCTCGCTGCTGTTGTGCAAATTGCAAAAAATGTCCCCCTATTTCTGTAAGCAACACCTTGCGGTTATCGCGCACAAACAGGACTTCTCCAATTTCTTCTTCCATTCGCTGAATTTGGCGCGAAAGGGTAGAAAGGGACATATGATTTTGACTGGCTGTTTTCGTAAAGGATTGGGTTTGAGATAAATGAATAAATATTTCTAGGTCATCAAAGGTCATAATTTTTCCACCGCACTTTCTGCTTTCATAATTGCAACTTATGCAACATACGATTTCAATAATATCAATTTACGCAATATAAAAAAAGCGTATAATAACCGCAATTTTTAACAAACCATTTATTCATAAGGAAAACAAAATGGCTAACTATTTCAACACATTAAACTTACGTGAAAAACTTGACCAATTAGGTCGTTGTCGTTTTATGGATCGTAGCGAGTTCGCGGACGGTTGCAACTTCTTAAAAGGCAAAAAAATCGTGATCGTAGGTTGTGGTGCGCAAGGTTTAAACCAAGGTTTAAATATGCGTGATTCCGGTTTAGATATTGCTTACGCATTGCGTGCAGAAGCAATCGCAGAAAAACGTGCGTCATTTACTCGTGCAACAGAAAATGGTTTTAAAGTTGGCACATACCAAGAGTTAATCCCAACTGCAGATTTAGTGATTAACTTAACCCCGGATAAACAACACTCTAAAGTGGTGGCAGATGTGATGCCATTAATGAAACAAGGCGCAGCATTCGGTTATTCACACGGTTTCAACATTGTTGAAGAAGGCGAGCAAATTCGTAAAGACATCACCGTTGTGATGACAGCACCAAAATGCCCAGGTACAGAAGTGCGTGAAGAATATAAACGTGGTTTCGGTGTGCCGACATTAATCGCTGTTCACCCTGAAAACGACCCGAAAGGCGAAGGTATGGCAATTGCGAAAGCGTGGGCAAGTGCGACAGGTGGCGACCGTGCGGGCGTGTTAGAGTCTTCATTCGTGGCAGAAGTGAAATCTGACTTAATGGGTGAACAAACGATCCTTTGCGGTATGTTACAAGCAGGTTCTATCGTGTGCTACGACAAATTAGTGGCGGACGGTAAAGATCCGGCATATGCAAGCAAATTAATTCAATACGGTTGGGAAACCATTACCGAAGCGTTAAAACAAGGCGGTATCACATTAATGATGGATCGTCTTTCTAACTCAGCGAAAATCCGTGCCTTTGAATTAGCGGAAGAAATCAAAGCACAGTTAAACTTCTTATATTTAAAACATATGGACGACATCATCAGCGGTGAGTTCTCATCAACAATGATGGCTGACTGGGCAAATGGCGATGCAAACTTATTAAAATGGCGTGAAGAAACAGGCAAAACGGCTTTCGAAAATTCACCAAAAGCAGACGGTATCAAAATTTCTGAACAAGAATACTTCGATAACGGCGTAGTGATGGTTGCAATGGTGAAAGCGGGTGTTGAAATGGCATTCGATGCAATGGTTGCAAGCGGTATCTACGAAGAGTCTGCATACTATGAGTCATTACACGAGCTTCCGTTAATCGCAAATACTATCGCTCGTAAACGTTTATACGAAATGAACGTGGTAATTTCAGACACAGCGGAATACGGTAACTACTTATTCTCACACGTTGCAACGCCAATTCTTGCAGAGAAATTAATCCCAATGTTACAAAAAGGCGATTTAGGCGAACCAACACCAACCGTTGAAATCGACAATGTGTACTTACGTGATATTAACGATGCCATCCGCAACCACCCAGTTGAGTTAATCGGTCAAGAATTGCGTGGTTATATGACAGATATGAAACGCATTGCTGTTGGTGACTAATTTTTAGTGATAAAAAGCCTGCTATGAAGAATAGTGGGCTTTTTGTGTATATTAGGGATATTAAAAATGAAGAAATTTCAACTTAGTGCAATTACGGCAAGTTTAATGTTTGCTTTTTCAGATGCTTATGCTATTGAGCATACTTGTAATGTTCAAACACAGTGTAATTATAGCTGGCTAATAACGAATACCGAAAAATATCGCACCTTTAATAGAGATACGAGACTTGGCTCAAAATCCGATAATTTAAATGTCAAACTTCTCTCTCAACCTTATCAAAACCAAGCTGCCGCAAGCTCTGCCACTAGCTCAACTGTTCAGCCTCATTTAATAAATATTAATAATTCAAATCTTGATCTGACAGGTAACCACGAAACAGGAAAAGCACAACTGCTGGTTCCAACAGGTGCTACACTCACGTTAGAGAACTTCTCAAGCGATATAGGTGCCAGTGTAATATCTTTGGAAATGGCAGAGGCAACTATCGAAAAAGGTGTGAAAATCATCTTGGGCAAAAGTTATGAAGAAATAAATAATCTGGATCAAATACCCAATTTTTATGGGATTCATGCTAGTGGTGAAAATACTAAAGTGACCAATAGTGCTGATATTGAAGTCAAGGCTGAAGAAGGCACGGCGATTTATATCGCAGATAAAGGAACCCTAACTTCGAACAACCATAACATCATTCTGAATAGCCAGTATGCTACGGGAATTGAAGTGACTAGTGGTTCAACGGCGACTATTAATAATGTAAATATATCTGGTGATAATGTTGAGCAAACCGGCATTACAACAGAGCAGCAATCAAGTTATACCCAAATTAATAACAGTAAAATTAACTTAACCGGTGATGAATCTGGTGGTATCTTAGTATTCAATGCAAGAGTAGATATAAATAACAGCGATATTAATGCACCATACGCAATAGCGACTGAGGCATTTGGTTACGAAAATTCTGATGACCCAATAATTCCTAGCAACAATATTATCAACATCAATAGAAGTAAAGTAGTGGGGCAAAATTCATTATTGATGATTAATCCAAGTAATGATGGTGACGCCAGTGCGCAGGCTAAAATGGATCTTGTTAAAATCAGCCTGAATGCTCAGGATAGTGAGCTTTATGGTGGTGTGCTTACAACTTCATTTGATGAAGATACACCTGAATGGTTTACGAATAATTTGGTTATGACCCTAAATAATAGCCAATGGACAATCAATCACGATAGCAAATTTCAACAGCTTGATATGAATGACGGTAGCCAAGTGATTTTTGAGCGAAAAAATGGTTTTACTACGCTTTCCTTAGAGAAACTTTCAGGCACAGGATCATTTACTCTCAACACCGATCTCGCCAACCGACAATCCGACAAAATTGTGGTAACCGGCTCTGATAGCGGTTCATTTGGTTTAAATATTAAGGATTCAGGTAATGAACCCAATGCAGAAAATGGTAAAGTAACCCTTGTTGAAACCGCAACAGGCGCCGCAAAATTTGCGTTGTTAGGCAAAGATTATGTGGATGCCGGTGCATACCGTTATCGTTTAGTTAAAGAAGGTAACAATTGGGTACTTTCAAATAAAGCAGCAGAAAAATCTTCACCATCAACTGCACAAGGTGGTAATCAATCAAGTGCAAATGCAGGCTCAACTGCTGGTACTAGCTCAGGCTCAACTGCAACACCTCAGGTTGTACTCAGTGAAAAATCCAACGCTCTTGTTTCACTCCGCCAAGCACAACTTGCCTTAGTGGAAAGCAATCTTGAAGGCTTACACCAACGTTTAGGTGAATTGAAAAACGGCGAAAAAGGCAATGTATGGGTGCGTAATGTGAACTCACGCAATGATTTTGCTTCAACCCGTACTGCAAGCGACTCTCGCTCATCAGGCTTTGAGCAAGATGTTCACAGCGTTCAATTAGGCGCAGATGCTGCTTTAACTGATAATATCCGCTTAGGTGGCTTTGTAGGTAATGCTCGCTCTGATGTGGATTTTGACGGCGAATACGGTTCAGGTAAAGTGAAAACTCAATCACTCGGTCTTTACGGCACTTACCTTGCCAACAACGGTTTCTATTGGGATAACGTGGCAAAATATGAGTATGTAAAATCTGAGTCAGCAACCACTGGCAAACGTAAATACAATGCCTATACCCTTTCAACCGAAATCGGACGTATTCATCAATTAGGTCAAGGTTGGACGGTTACCCCACAAATTCAAGCAGCGTGGACAAGATTATCTAGCCAAAGCGATGAAGAACGCTTATCCGCTCTAACTGCCCGTGCTGGTGTGCGTGTGGCAAAAGCCATTGAGTTCAACGGTTGGAAATTACAACCTTACGCAGAAGTGAATGGCATTACTACACAGACGAATAACAATCAGGTTCGTGTAAACCAGCATCGCTTTGAAGTTTCTGATGTAGAGGAAGGCAAAGGAAGATTCCAAACGGCTTTAGGGGTAAACGCTGCCGTAGGCAATCATAGATTTGGCTTAGAAGGTTCAATCACTAACGGTAAATACTTAGATCAGCCATATAAGGTCCAAGCGGTTTATCGTTATAGCTGGTAACCCACTGTCATCTATACACACAAAACCACAAGATTTCTTTTCTTGTGGTTTTTTATTGAGTTCACGATATTATGTAGCAGTTGCACAAGACGGTCGTTGAGCCTGTCGAAACGTAAGTCTTGTGCAGTAACCGCTGAAATGTCTTATGGTTCGACAAGCTCACCAACCGCCATTTCAGCTTTGTGCAACTGCCACATAATACCGTGAGTTCATAAACAGTGGCATAATAGACAAAGGTGTAATAGACAAATTGTTGCTAAAAACAGCAAATAAAAAACCGTAAGATTGCTCTTACGGTTTGCTATTTGAGTATATCAAGGATTAAAGTGAAGCTTGATCAACTGCTACACCAGCACCCATTGTTGTAGAGATGCTTACTTTCTTGATGTAGATACCTTTTGCTGTTGTTGGTTTCGCTTTAGTTAAAGCCGCTAACAATGCTTGAAGGTTCTCTTTTAATTGCTCTGGAGCGAAGTCTGCTTTACCGATTGTAGTATGGATAATACCATTTTTGTCGTTACGGTAACGGATCTGACCAGATTTAGCATTTTTAACTGCTTCTGCTACGTTTGGTGTTACTGTACCAACTTTCGGGTTTGGCATTAAGCCACGTGGACCTAATACTTGACCTAATTGACCTACAACACGCATTGCATCCGGAGAAGCGATAACAACGTCAAAGTTCATTTCGCCTTTCTTGATTTGCTCTGCAAGATCTTCCATACCCACTAAGTCTGCACCCGCTGCTTTCGCTGCTTCTGCGTTTGCGCCTTGTGTAAATACTGCTACGCGAGCTGTACGACCTGTACCGTGTGGTAATACTGTTGCACCACGTACGTTTTGGTCTGATTTACGAGGGTCGATACCTAAGTTTACTGCAACATCCACGCTCTCAACGAATTTAGCTGTCGCGAATTGTTTTAATACTGCGATTGCTTCGTTGATGTCATAAGCTTTAGTAGAATCTACGCCAGCTTTAATTGCTTTCATTTTTTTAGTCAATTTAGCCATTGTATTATTCCTCTACGATTAAGCCCATTGAGCGAGCTGTACCAGCGATTGATTTCATTTTAGTTTCGATAGTCGCACCAGTCATATCTGCTGCTTTAGTTTCAGCGATTTGACGTAATTGTGCTTGAGTTACTGTACCCACTTTATCTTTGTTCGGTTTACCTGAACCAGATTTGATACCTACAGCTTTTTTCAATAATACTGCTGCCGGTGGAGTTTTCGTTACGAAAGTAAATGATTTATCAGCATATACTGTGATTACAACCGGAATTGGTAAACCTTTTTCTAAGCTCTCAGTACGAGCGTTGAATGCTTTACAGAATTCCATGATGTTAACACCTTGTTGACCTAATGCAGGACCAACCGGTGGTGATGGGTTAGCCATACCAGCTGCAACTTGCAACTTAACGTATGCTTGGACTTTTTTTGCCATTTTTTAAGTTTCCTATGTTTTGGGTACAAACGCTGAAAATCAGCTCCCCGATGATAAATAACACTTTCGTGTCGTTACAAAAATATGAGCAAGTTACCTTGCTCATAATGGGTGCGAATTATACGAAAAGCGCGGTGATTTTTCAAGCGGTTTTCGGTGTTTTATATAAAGAAAGAGCGAGCTTTCTGCTCGCTCTAAAATGTATGTATCTCAATTAACCGTTCATTTTTTCCACTTGGCTAAATTCAAGTTCAACCGGTGTTGCACGACCAAAGATCGAAACAGACACTTTTAAGCGACCTTTTTCATAATCCACTTCTTCAACCGTACCATTAAAGTCTGCGAATGGGCCTTCTTTAACGCGAATTTCTTCACCAGGTTGATATTCATTACGGTGGCGTGGTTTATCCGCATTTTCTTCAACACGGTTTAAGATAATATCCGCTTCACGTTGGCTAATTGGCAATGGTCGATCCGGCGTTCCACCGATAAAGCCCATTACACGTGGCACACTGCGAACAAGTTGCCATGTGTAGTCATTCATTTCCATTTGTACTAATACGTAACCCGGGAAGAATTTACGTTCACTTTTACGGCGTTTACCTGCCACATTTTCCACAACTTCTTCTGTTGGAACTAATACTTCACCAAATTGGTCTTCCATTTGGTTTAATTTAATATATTCACGTAAGGTTGCTGCTACACGGCCTTCAAAACCAGAGAAGGCTTGTAATACATACCAACGTTTTTTAGGAGTGGTTGTTTCTGTCATTTTAGAATCTCAAATTGGTTAAGAAGTTAAGAACGGCGATAATAATACTATCAAATGCCCAAAGAATTAAAGATAGCAATACGGTTGCCGCAATAATAATAAATGTTGTCTGCATGGTTTCCGGGCGGGTTGGCCATACAATACGGCGTAATTCTACGCGTGATTCACTAAAAAAGTTTAATGCACGTTTACCTTCATTTGTTAACGCCGCAAACACAAGTGCAAGTACCAACAGAATAAAAATAGCTACAACGCGAATTGGCGTTGAAAACTGTTCTGCAAATACGACATTACCAACTGATGCAACAAGAACGATGATAAGAGATAATACCCATAAAAAGACATTCACGCCTTTTGATTTTTGACCGACTTCTTCAATGTCTTTCTTTTTATCCGCAACTAAAGCCATAAATAAACCTAATTCGATGTAAAAAATAGTTTGAAATACTTTTGAGCTGGTGATTTTAGCATTATATTTCGATCTTTCATATCAATTTTTATGAAAGCATAAAAAAAGCTAAGAACTTTCGCCCTTAGCCTTTTTCAATAAAGTAGGTTATAGGGTTTTCACCAATTTTTTTAAATATTCTTTAAACTCATTACCGAGCTTTTCATGTTGTAAACCGTATTCCACGAAGGCTTGCATGTAACCGATTTTATCACCACAGTCAAAAGTTTCTCCTGTCATTTGGAAAGCTTCCACGGTTTCTTTTTCAATTAACATATCAATAGCATCGGTTAATTGAATTTCATCGCCTACGCCTACCGGTGTTCTTTCCAGTAAATCCCAAATTGCAGCAGAGAACACATAGCGACCGACAACGGCAAGGTTTGATGGGGCGTCTTCCGGACGAGGTTTTTCAACCATACGTGAAATTTTCGCACTTTCGCCACCTTTAAACGCTACCCCATTACAATCGGCCACACCATAACTGCTGACTTCTTCGGGCGCGACCGGTGCAACCATAATCTGACTTGCACCGGTTTCATTAAAACGCTTAATCATTGCAGCAAGATTTTCTGTTTTCTGATCTGCCGTAAAATCCGCTAACAACACATCAGGTAGAACCACTGCAAAAGGCTCATTGCCTACTAATGGACGACCACACAATACTGCATGCCCCAATCCTTTTGCGTTACCTTGACGCACATGCATAATAGTCACATCTTTCGGGCATATTGAACGAACTTCATCAAGCAACTGACGCTTAACACGTTTTTCCAACATTGACTCCAATTCATATGACGTATCAAAGTGGTTTTCAATGGCATTTTTAGAAGAATGTGTCACCAACACGATTTCTTTTACACCAGCAGAAACGCACTCATTCACTACATATTGAATTAATGGCTTGTCAACCAACGTTAACATTTCTTTTGGAATCGCTTTCGTTGCTGGCAACATACGGGTTCCCAAGCCCGCAACAGGAATAATAACTTTCATGTTTTTTCCTTTAACATAAACAACCGCACTTTTGCATAACCCTTGCAAAGTGCGGCCAAAACTACTGTATTTTCATTATTACTGACGTAACAATGCTAACACTTCATCTGTTTTTTCTTGCATTAATGCTTTATCGCCACGAGTTTCTAAGTTTAAACGAACCACCGGCTCAGTATTTGAACTACGTAAATTGAAACGCCAGTTTGGATACTCGATACTAATACCGTCTAAATCACTCACGCTAATTGCATCTTTCTCGTAAGCCGCACGCACACGAGCAATCGCTGCTTGCGCATCAGTTAATTTACTATTGATTTCACCTGGTGACGGATAAGTATCAATACTATGATTAACTAATTGACCTAATGTTTTTCCTGTGGTGCAAACTAATTCCATCACCAATAACCATGGAATCATACCGCTATCACAGTAATAGAAATCGCGGAAATAGTGGTGCGCAGACATTTCACCGCCATAAACCGCATCCACTTCACGCATTTTTTCTTTGATAAATGAGTGACCGGATTTGGACATGACTGCTTCGCCGCCATTTTCTGCCACAATTTTTTCCGTATTCCAGATTAAACGTGGGTCATAAATGACTTTCGCGCCTTTGTGTTTTTGCGCAAAAGCTTGACCTAATAATCCAACCACATAATAACCTTCGATAAAACCACCCTTTTCATCAAAGAAGAAACAGCGGTCAAAATCGCCGTCAAAAGCAATACCGAAATCCGCTTTATGCTCAAGCACCGCATCAATCGTATCTTGACGGTTATCATGTAAAATTGGATTAGGAATACCATGTGGGAAAGTACCATCCGGATTATTATGGACTTTCACAAACTCAACAGGGACACGGCGCGCTTTGAATTGTGCTTCAATCGCGTCAACTACATGTCCTGCTGCGCCATTACCCGAATTAATCACTAGTTTCAACGGTTTGATATTGTCTAAATTCACATAAGACAATAAACGCTCAACATAGTCACCAAGTACAGACTGTTGTTTGTAAGTGCCTCGTTGAGTCACTGCAGGAAAGTTATTTTCTTCTGCTAAACGTTGAATATCAGCAAGCCCGGTATCCGCGCTGATTGGGCGTGAGCCTTCACGTACCAATTTCAAGCCATTAAAATCCATTGGGTTATGGCTTGCCGTCACTTCGATACCACCGTCAGCTTTCAAGAATGAAGTGGCGAAATAAACTTCTTCCGTTCCCACTTCACCCAGATCAATCACATTTACGCCTGAATCTAACAAGCCATTGGTGACCGCGCTTTTTAACTCTTTACTCGTTAAACGCACGTCTCCCCCTACGACTATCGTTTTAGGCTTCAGAAACTGCCCGAATGCTCGCCCAATTCGATAAACGATATCCGTATTTAATTCGTCACCTAAACGTCCACGAATATCGTAGGCCTTAAAACAAGTTAGTTTAGACATAATTTCCTCCTGATTGCGCTAACCTAGCTATTTTTGTTCATCTTCCGCTTCTTTGATACGATGATAAATTTCTTCACGATGCACTGAAACATCCTTTGGTGCATCCACGCCAATTTTAACTTGGTTACCACGCACACTCAAAACCGTGATAGAAATGTTATCGCCGATGAGCAAATTCTCACCAACTTTACGGGTTAAAATTAACATACAGACCTCCCTAAGTATTGAATACGCCTGTCGTTCCATCCCTAGATACCTCACGGCTATAATAATTTGTTTACCTCCGCAAGTATCATTGCAGATTTGTTTTTAACCATTCTGTTGCGGTATTTAATGCAACAGACACATTTTCAGGTTGAGAACCACCGGCCATCGCCATATCCGGACGACCGCCGCCTTTACCACCTACTTGTTGTGCCATCACATTTACCAATTCGCCTGCTTTCACTTTTGACGTTAAATCAGACGTAACCCCTACAATTAAGTTCACTTTGTCTTCGACCACCGAAGCAAAGGCAACTACAGCGGAACCTAATTGATTTTTCAGATCATCAACCATCACGCGTAATCCTTTCGCATCTACACCATCTAGTTGATGAACAATCACTGAAACATCACCGATTTTTACCGCACTTTGTGCTAAATTAGAGCCTGCCGCTTGTGCCGCTTTCGCTTTCAGTTGTTCTAATTCTTTTTCCGTTTTCTTCACCTTATCTTGAAGCTGAACAATTTTTTCAGGAATCGAAAGTACATCGGATTTCAATGCATCCGCACTTTGAGCCAAAATCGCTTGTTGGCTAAATAACCAATCCATCGCCCCTTCACCCGTTACGGCTTCAATACGGCGAATACCTGCAGCTACTGCACCTTCTGACACGATTTTAAATAAACCAATGTCACCTGTGCGTTCTACATGTAAACCACCACAAAGTTCAATTGAGAACGGACTCATCGTCACAACGCGAACCACATCACCATATTTCTCACCGAATAATGCCATAGCACCTTTCGCTTTGGCTTCTTCTACGCTCATTTCTTCCGTTAAAACCGGATGATTTGCACGTATATGGAAGTTCACTACACGCTCAATGTCTGCAATTTGTTCTTTGGTTACCGCTTCCGGTTGCGCAAAGTCAAAACGTAACCCTGCATCGGAAACTAAAGAACCTTTTTGTGCCACATGTTCGCCTAAAACTTGGCGAAGTGCTGCGTGTAATAAGTGTGTTGCACTATGATTTAAACGCGTTTGTTGACGGCGTTCTGCATTAACACTTGCATTAATAATTTGGCCGACACTTAAACTACCTTGTGCCAATTCACCAATATGGCCAAAAACCGAGCCATATTTTTGAGTATCTTTTACTTCAAATTTCACGCCTTGCGCGATTAATACACCGCTATCGCCAATTTGACCACCCATTTCCGCATAGAATGGGGTATTTTCTAACACCACCACTGCACTTTGACCTGCAGAAATGCTTTCCACCGGTTTGCCGTCATAGAAAAGTGCGGTCACTTTTGCCAGACTTTCTGCGTTTGTATAACCTTCAAATTTTGTTTCACCATCCACGCGAATGACACTACTGTAATCCACGCCGAAGTTACTTGCGGATTGCGCACGTAAACGTTGCGCTTCCATTTCGCGTTCAAAACCGGCTTCATCAATGGTGATATTACGCTCACGACAAACATCCGCCGTTAAATCCAATGGGAAGCCATAGGTATCATAAAGCTTAAACGCCACTTCACCTGAAAGTACACCATCTTTTACATTGGCAAGCGCATCGTCTAACAAGGTTAAGCCACGCTCTAACGTACGCGCAAATTGCTCTTCTTCCAAGCGTAATAATTTTTCAACATTCGCTTGTTTTTCTTTAACTTGTTTGCCTGCATCAGCCATGACATCAATTAAGGTTGGCACTAATTTATAGAAGAATGTTTCTTTCGCGCCAAGTAAATGACCATGACGTACCGCACGGCGAATAATACGGCGTAATACATAACCACGACCTTCATTTGATGGAATCACGCCATCGGCAATTAAATAAGCACATGAACGAATGTGGTCTGCGATAACACGCAAGGATTTATTATCTAAATCAGTTGTCCCAACAATTTCCGCTGCTTTTTTAATTAAGGTTTGGAAAATATCAATTTCGTAGTTGCTGTTTACATGTTGCAACACCGCGGTCATACGCTCTAAACCCATACCTGTATCAACAGATGGTTTTGGCAATTTTTCCATTGTACCGTCCGGCAAACGGTTAAATTGCATAAATACGATATTCCAAACTTCAATATAACGGTCGCCATCTTCTTCCGGTGAACCCGGCAACCCGCCCCAAATATGATCACCGTGATCATAGAAAATTTCAGTACAAGGACCGCAAGGACCTGTATCGCCCATTGCCCAAAAGTTATCTGAAGCATAAGGCGCACCTTTATTATCACCAATGCGAATAATATGATCGGTCGGTACACCTACAATCTTGTGCCAAATATCATAAGCTTCGTCATCGGTTTCATAAACGGTGACGTATAATTTTTCTTTTGGTAACCCTAACCATTGTGGGCTCGTTAAATATTCCCAACCGAATTGAATCGCGTCTTTTTTAAAGTAGTCACCAAAACTAAAGTTCCCCATCATTTCAAAGAATGTATGGTGACGTGCGGTATAACCCACATTTTCTAAGTCATTATGTTTACCGCCTGCGCGCACACAACGTTGCGCGGTTGTCGCACGCGTATAAGCACGTTTCTCCATGCCTAAGAACACATCTTTAAATTGGTTCATTCCGGCATTGGTAAACAATAGCGTTGGATCATTTTCCGGCACGAGAGAGCTACTCTCTACGACAGTATGACCTTTGCTATGAAAGAAATCTAAAAATGATTGTCGAATTTGAGCTGTTGTTTTCATTGTAAACCTAACAATTTTTTTATTTCTAAAAACGGTTTATTTTGACATATTTTTTTTATTTATAGAACGACCTAGCCCTATTTTCTCAGGGATTTTTTTAGATTTCTTCAAAAATCAAACCGCACTATCGACTTTAGGACGAAAGCGCGGTTTATTTTTAAGTCGTTTATTGATGAAATTTTATCTATTCATCACGAAGCGGTACCACGAGCATATCAATTTTTATCGTATTCATCACTTGACGTGTTGAAGACATTAGTTTACTCCAAAAATCTTGATGGTGGCCAGTTACAAGCAAGTCCACATCATATTGCTCAATAGCATCCGAAAGCACTTGTCCTAAATCACCACTACCACTTAATTTTTCAGAAATCGGATAACCCGCATTTTCTGAAAGTTGAACTAAAGCCTGTTGCGTTTCGCTTGAAATGCGATCTTGCATGGACGACATATTGACATCAATTAAACCTGTGTAGAGATCGGAGAAGTTGACATCCACGTGGATAATTGAAAGTTTCGCCCCGTGACGCTGCGCCACACCAACTGCTTTTTTCAATAAAACTTCACTTTCATCTGAAAGATCCACTGCAACTAGAACATGTTTATACATAATCTACTCCTTATCTGATTAGGTTGTCCTTTTTTGTTGTCTGTATAATATCACCCTGATAATGAAAAAAATTTGAACTAGATCACATTTCAGAAAATTTATTGAATTATTTTTATTTGCGTCCTAAACTGACCGCACTTAGCCTTTATGCGAGAAAAAACAATGTCATACCATATTCAAGATTTTATCAAACTCATCGCCCAACTTCGCAACCCTAACGGTGGTTGCCCCTGGGATCTAAAACAAACTTACCACTCCATGATCCCTTGTTTAACAGAAGAAACCTATGAAGTGATTGATGCCATTGAAAAAAATGACAAAACCAATTTGCGCGAAGAATTAGGTGATTTATTGTTGCAAGTGGTGTTTTTCAGCCAACTCGCCACTGAAGACGGTAGTTTTACCTTTGATGATGTGGTCAATGATGTGGCGGAAAAAATCGTACGCCGCCATCCCCATGTGTTTGGCGATATAAAAGCCGGCAATGAAGAAGAAGCCCTTGCGCGTTGGAATAGCATTAAAGCGCAAGAAAAAAACAATCCTGAGAATCACTCTATTTTAGCGGATGTACCACAAGCGTTCCCTGCACTCATGCGCGCAGAAAAATTACAGAAAAAATGCGCCAAGGTAGGATTTGATTGGGATAATCTCTCCGATGTGATTGCCAAAGTAGAAGAAGAATTAGCAGAAATCAAACAAGAATTAAATCGACCGCACTTAGTACAGGAAAAAGTGGCGGAAGAAATGGGTGACTTCTTATTTGCTACAGTCAATCTGGCACGGCATTTAAAGGTCAATGCGGAAGAAAGCCTACGTCAAGCAAACCATAAATTTGAACGCCGTTTTCGCCAAGTGGAACAAAAATTAGCGGAACAGGGAAAAAGCGTAGAACAAAGTTCATTGGTAGAAATGGATGTTTTGTGGAATGAAGTGAAAAACGAAGAGAAATGAGTGCTGAATGTTAAAGTATATTAAGCGAGTGTTGCAATTGGGGGTTGAATCTACCGATTTGAACTCAGAAGTTCAACGCTCCCGACTCGTTACACCAGAGGTTCTCTGAGTTTTCAAAACGGAAGCTGTATGCCGCCAGAACGACAGGCTCACCAAACGGCATCTCGATGTCTTATTAACGAATTTCTGTTTATCATCTATTCCAACGCAGATAAATAACGCGCCCAATCAAAATACTGCCCCGGATCAATTTTTCGCCCGGGGGAAATATCACAATGCCCCACAATACGTTCTTTCGTAATATTAGGATAAGCCGCTTGGATAACTTGGGTTAAGGCGACCAATGCATCATATTGCGCCGCCGTGAAAGGTTGTTCATTGCTACCTTCTAATTCAATGCCAATGGCAAAATCATTGCATTTTTCACGCCCTTCAAAAGAAGATAAACCAGCATGCCAAGCGCGGTCATTAAAATTCACATATTGCGTCACACGCCCATCCCGTTCAATTAAACAATGGGCAGAGACCCGAATTTGATAAATTTCTTCAAAATAAGGGTGTTGCGTAGGATCTAATTTGCCTTGAAAAAAATCGTCAATAAATCCACCGCCAAATTCTTCAGGCGGCAAACTAATGTAATGAATAACGAGTAAGGAAATATCTTGTTTATCCGGTCGCGGATCAAAATGGGGAGACGGAACTTTTCGCACCGTTTCTAACCAACCATGACGAATTTTAGGCAATGTTTTTGTCGGCATAATACTTATTTTTGTGATCTTCATTCCAAAATTGAAAGCGTTATTTTGACAGGATTTACACTTTATTTCAAAGTGCGCCCACCATTTATCATAAAAAGGAAAACACCATGAAATTTAACCGCACTTCATTAACCTTCAATATACGCAAAGGCTTTACCTTGATTGAATTAATGATTGTTATCGCCATTGTGGCTATTCTCGCCACCATTGCCATTCCGTCTTATCAAAACTACACCAAAAAAGCGGCGATTTCCGAACTATTACAGGCATCCGCGCCTTATCGTTCCGAAGTCGAACTTTGTGTTTATAACACGGGCGCTGCCACCAACTGTACCGCGGGCAGCAATGGTATTCAAGCCAACAACACCGGTTTAGGGAAATATGTCGCCAGCGTCAATGTAGCGGCTGGCGTGGTCACGGTAAAAGGGAAAGGCTCTCTTGATGGCGTAAGCTATACCTTAACGGCAAGCGGAAATGCTTCAAGCGGCGTCACTTGGGCAACGGTATGTACCCCTGATTCCAGTATTTTCCCATCAGGTTTTTGTAACTGATTTTTTGGGGAACGCATTAGGGTAACTCATTTTTACCGCTGTTTTTTTATTCTCAATTGTTTATACAGGATAATGCCATGCCGATCGCTACAACCGCTGACGGAAAACAAATGGAAATTTCACCGCACTTATGGGCGAAAAATCAGGATCAACAACATCTGTTGATCCGCTATTTTGCCTTGCCCTTAAAAGAGACGGAACAAACGCTTTGGCTTGGCATAGACAGCTTAACCAATATTTCCGCCTGTGATACCTTTTCCTTTCTCGTGGGAAAAACCGTTGAGCCCGTGTTGCTATCTACGGCAGAATTAAAAAAACAGCTGCAATCCCTTGCGCCACAGACATATCAAGTGGAAGAAAACCCTGTTTTCTATCATATTGAGCAAAATACAGACGCAGAAATCGCACAAAAAACCGATGAACCTGTTATTCAGTTGTTAGATCATATCTTTGAACAAGCCTTACAACAACAGGCATCGGACATTCATTTTGAACCCCAAGCCTCGCAGTTACAGGTTAGATTTCGTATTGATGGTGTATTGCAAACGCAATCCCCCATTTCACCGGCATTGTCTCAGCGCATCATTTCACGTTTAAAATTACTGGCGAAACTGGATATTGCGGAAACAAGGTTACCACAAGATGGCCGATTTCATTTTAAAACCACATTTTCTGATGTGTTAGATTTTCGCCTTTCCACCTTGCCCACACCGCTAGGTGAAAAAATTGTACTACGGGTTCAACAAAATAAACCTGTCACATTCGCCTTTGCGGATTTGGGCATGACACCCCAACAACAGCAAACATTTCAATGGGCATTAATGCAACCGCAAGGATTAATTTTAGTGACAGGCCCTACAGGTAGCGGCAAAAGTATTTCCCTTTACACCGCACTTTCTTATCTCAATACGCCCGACAAACACATTATGACCGCGGAAGATCCCATTGAGATTGAGTTAGCCGGCATTATTCAAACTCAAGTAAACCCACAAATCGGATTAGATTTCAGTCGGTTACTTCGTACATTTTTACGTCAAGATCCCGATATCATTATGCTTGGGGAAATTCGTGATGAAGAAAGCGCGATTATGGCATTACGTGCGGCGCAAACAGGGCATCTAGTATTATCCACCTTACACACCAATGATGCACAATCTGCCATTTCCCGCCTATTGCAATTAGGTATTCAACAGCATGAAATTGACAATGCTTTGCTCTTAGTTATTGCGCAACGCTTGGTGAGAAAACGTTGTCAAAAGTGCGGTGAAAAAATGGAAAGTTTCTGTGACTGTCATCAAGGTTACAAAGGACGTATCGGTATTTATCAATTCTTACAGCGCAATCAAGAGGGACATTTTCACACTGACTACCCCTCTCTTTATCAAGCAGCCCTGAACAAAGTCGCCGATCACACAACAGACTTAGCTGAAATTCAACGTGTTTTAGGAAGTGAGTCATGACATTAAAATGCTATCGCTGGAAAGGAAGAAACCGACTAAATCAACGGCAAAAAGGCATGTTGGTGGCAGAAGATGAAACACAAGCAAAACAAGAATTGTTTAAGCGTGGTTTGCAACAAATTCACCTGCAACAAAATTGGCAACTTTCAACAAAACCGAAAAACGCCGAAGTTTGCGATCTGTTACAACAGTTAGCCACGCTACTCAACGCAACAGTTCCTCTAAAAAATGCCTTGCACATTTTGTTACAAAATTGCACCAATATTTCCCTGAATCAATGGTTACGTCATTGTATTGCAGATATTGAGCGTGGGTTATCTTTTTCACAAACCCTAGAACGCCAAGCCTTATTTTTAACAGCACAAGAGTATCAATTAATTAAAGTCGGAGAAATGACCGGTAAATTGGCTACAGTGTGTACGCAAATTGCCGGCCATAAACAACAAGCTCTCGCATTGCAACGTAAAATCCAGAAAATCTTGCTCTATCCTGTGATGGTTTTAGCTATCTCATTCATATTGACTATACTTTTATTAATCTTTGTGGTGCCACAATTTGCAGAAATGTATGGCAATAATCAGGCTCAACTGCCAACTTTCACCCTGATTTTACTCAGCTTATCCCATGGTCTACAGCATTATTTTTGGCTATTGGTTATCCTAATGACAATCACGCTTATCACATTCAAATATCAACTACGTCATTCCGCTCAGCTGAACCTCTACAAAGCAAACCTAATTTACAGCCTGCCTATTCTAGGTAATATTACCGCGTTGGCACGCTTAATTCGTTTTTGTCGTAACTTACAATTAATGTTGCAATCAGGGATTCCGCTCACTCAAGCGTTACAATCTTTTTTACCCCAAAAGAAAAGTTGGCAAACCAAAACACCTTGGCAAGGCGATCCTATTTTGATTCAAGAAGTCGAAGCCATGTTGCAGTGGATTACGCAAGGCTATGCCTTTTCTACCAGTGTAGGGTCGGGCCTATTTCCCATGCAAGCCCAACAAATGTTACAGGTGGGGGAGCAATCAGGACAGTTAAACCAAATGCTCAAACATATTGCAGACACTTATCAACAGCAATTAGATCACCACATTGATCTACTATCCCAAATGCTCGAACCTTTGTTAATGGTCATTATTGGCGGACTTATCGGCTTAATCATGCTCGGGATGTATTTACCTATTTTTAACATGGGATCGCTAATTCAATGATTTATCTTCTATGTTTTGGATTCTGTGGGATAATGGGGTGGATTGCCCATCATTATGTCACACATTTTGCCCAACAGCTCTCACAAGATATTTATAATAGCTATTGTGAAGTTTTCCCTGAAAATCCACCGCACTTTTCACCTCAATGCTCGGTGTTAAAACCCATTAAGTGCGGTAAAAAATGGCTGAGTTTTTTAACTGCCGGTGCGATATTTGTTATCAATGATATGATTATCAATCACCCTATCTTCGCGATCATTATGAGTGCCGTATTAATATTACTGTTTGTGATTGCTCTCATTGACTGGCATTACCAATTAATTTCCCCAGCCTTATGTCAGTTTTTACTTTGTATGGGATTGGGCTTAGCTTATTATCAGGTTATTTCACCCACCTTGGAACAAAGCCTTTTTTCTGCCGGCATAGGCTTTGTGCTTTTTTGGGGCATTTTTCATGTCTCAACATGGTATTACCGGAAAGAAGCCTTTGGTCGCGGAGATTATTGGTTAATTGCTGCCTTAAGCAGTTTTTTACCTTGGCAACTTCTCCCTCTTTTTATTTTTCTTTCCTGTATTCTTGCCCTAGGCTATGCCCTCATTAGTCGCACCAAAATTATTCCTTTTGCCCCCTTTCTGAACCTTGGGGCTATCCTTGCCTTTGTGATAGGATAAGCAATATAAATATTGAAGGATAAATTATGAGTTATGTTGTTGGATTAACAGGTGGCATTGGTAGCGGCAAAAGTACTGTGGCAAATTTATTTGCAGATCTCGGTGTGCCCATTGTGGATGCGGATATTGTAGCCCGCCAAGTTGTCGAAAAAGGTTCTCCGTTATTGACACAAATTGCTGCTCATTTTGGCGAACAAGTGCTAACAGAAAAAGGTGAACTTAATCGTGCCACATTGCGTGAATTAGTGTTCCAGAATGAAGCAGAAAGAAGTTGGCTTAATGGACTTTTGCATCCTGCAATTCGGACAGAAATGATTGCACAATTACAAGCGCAAAGTGCGCCTTATGTGTTATTTGTGGTGCCATTGTTAATTGAAAATAACTTATGTGAACTTTGTCATCGCGTATTAGTTGTGGATGTGAAAGCGGAAACGCAATTAATTCGGGCCAGCCGTCGAGACAATAACAATATACAATTAATTCAAGAAATTATGAATGCTCAAGTCAGTCGTGAAACGCGATTAAGCTATGCCGATGATGTCATTAATAATGATGCTGAACAAACAGAAAATACAGAGGGATTACGAGAAAATGTGCTAAAATTACACCGCACTTATTTAGATCTTGCCAAGGAAAAATGATGACAGAAACCTTTACTGTAGCCTGCCCAACTTGTAAGAAATCAGTAATTTGGTCAGCAGAGAGTCCATTTCGCCCTTTTTGTAGTAAACGCTGCCAATTAATTGATTTGGGTGAATGGGCTGATGAAGAAAAAGCGATTCCTTGTGAAACCGCTGATTTTGCCAGCAATCCAGAATTTTCTGAGGATTGGACTAGTCGTTAAGGAAGACAAAATGAAGATTCAACATCAACAAAATAACGAACAAGGTGAGTTTTTTCTATTAAATGCACAGGGCGACAAAATCGCAGAACTCACTTATTTTTTTGAAAACACCAACACCATTAACGCTAATCATACCTATGTATCAGAAACCCTACGTGGTCAGGGCGTTGCCGATAAACTTTATCAAGCTTTACGTCAATTTGTAAAAGACAACCGGCTCAATCTTCATCCAACTTGTAGCTATATTGCGAAGAAATGGGAAAGAGAAAACCGATAGGTTAGCGCGTTTCTGCCAGCAAGCGCTGAATTAATTTGGCATTTGCCGGCGGAAATTGTCCTGCATCCAATTCCTTTTGATCCAACCAAAATCCCTCTTGCCCTTCTCGTCCAAAAGGTTCACCCAACCATTCTTCCACAAGATAAAAATGGAAATACAACACTTTGTTTGGATATTCAAACAAAAACTGCTCATACAGCACCGCACTTAATACATGGATCCCGATTTCTTCTTCTAACTCTCGTTTCAATGCATCTTCGGGGGTTTCACCTGCATCCACTTTTCCACCGGGGAACTCGAGAGATTGAGCAAAATCTTGTCCTTCTAATCGTTGGGTTAAATAAATTTGACCAAATTCATTACGAATAATGCCTGCTGCAACATGTATCACTTTCTTTGTATTCATCGTTTATTGAACTATCTAGGTGAAAACAAAAAGTGCGGTCAAAAAAGACCGCACATTAAAGGGTTAATAATTCGCACGATTACCGTGGCAATGTTTATATTTCTTACCCGAACCACAAGGACAAGGTTCATTGCGTCCGATTTTACGCTCACTTTCAGCCATCGCAACATCTTCATTGGTCGCTTCCGTTTGACCATTATATTCCATGGCTTGCGCCTGACGTTGTGCCTTTTCTTGGTACGCTTGTTCAACTTGCTCCACTTCGTCTGCTGAACGAACCTGTACTCGGCTTAAAATACGAATAACATTCAGTTTCAAGGCATCAAGCATATTGGTGAACATCTCGAAAGATTCGCGTTTATACTCTTGTTTCGGATCTTTTTGTGCATAGCCACGTAAATGAATCCCTTGGCGTAGATAATCCATCGCACTCAAATGCTCTTTCCATAGCTCATCAAGGGTTTGCAACATAATGTCTTTTTCAAAACGTCTTAAGGTTTCCGCACCGGCTAAGGCTTCTTTTTTACGATATTCTTCTGTCGCTATTTCAATAATGCGCTCGCGTAAATGATCTTCATGGAAGTTTTTATCTTCTTCTAACCAATGCGCAATCGGTAAATCAAGCGCAAAATCGCTACGTAAGCGGTTTTCTAGCTCAGGGATTTTCCATTGTTCTTCCACAGATTGTGGTGGCACATATTCATCAATCACCGCGTTAAACACATCTTGACGAATGACATCAATGGTTTCTGAAATATCTTCGTTATCAAGTAATGTATTACGTTGTGCATAAATCGCATGACGTTGGTCATTCGCTACATCATCATATTGCAATAAGTTTTTACGTCCATCAAAGTTGTGCGCTTCCACTTTGGCTTGCGCTTGTGCGATCACTTTCGCCAATAGTTTCGATTCCATCGCTTCGCCTGGGGTGCTGAATGCACGGCGCATCATATTTAACTTGCCTTCGTTCAAGTAAATACGCATTAACGCATCATCTAACGACAAATAGAAACGTGAAGAACCTGGGTCACCTTGACGGCCTGAACGACCACGTAACTGGTTATCGATACGGCGTGACTCATGACGTTCTGTTCCGATAATATGTAAACCACCGGCTTTCATCACCGTATCATGACGTTCTTGCCATTGCGCTTTAATGGCCGTAATTTGCTCTTCCGTTGGATTGTCTAATTTCGCCACTTCCGATTTCCAGTTACCGCCTAATACAATATCCGTACCACGCCCCGCCATATTGGTGGCAATGGTTACCGCACCGGGATAACCGGCGTTGGCAACAATTTCCGCTTCTTGCGCGTGGAATTTTGCATTTAATACGCTATGCTTGATGCCCGCTTTATCCAAGGCTGCCGACAAGGCTTCCGATTTTTCAATCGAGATAGTCCCCACTAACACAGGCTGATTTCGTGCCACACAATCTTTAATGTCTTCAATGATCGCATCAAATTTATATTGTTCATTCTCAAACATAACGTCAGTACGATCATCGCGAATCATCGGGCGGTTAGTTGGAATAACGATAGTTTCCAAACCATAAATTTGTTGGAATTCAAAGGCTTCTGTATCCGCCGTCCCTGTCATCCCCGCTAATTTTTCGTATAAACGGAAATAGTTTTGATACGTAATAGAAGCGACAGTTTGGTTTTCAGATTGAATGTTCACCCCTTCTTTCGCTTCAATCGCTTGGTGTAAACCATCTGACCAACGGCGACCTGCCATTGTACGACCTGTATGTTCATCAACAATCACCACTTCGCCATCTTTTACCACATAATCCACGTCTTTTTGGAATAAGGTGTGGGCGCGTAATGCCGCGGTAATATGATGGAATAAGGTTAAGTTTGCCGGTGAATATAAGCTTTCATTTTCGCCCATTAAACCTTGAGCGATTAACCAGTTTTCACATTTTTCTAAACCACGTTCCGTTAAGTTCGCTTGTTTGTTTTTCAGGTCTAACGCATAGTCGCCATCCCCTTGGAATTCATCGCTATCTTCTTTCTCTTGCTCAACTAAATTTGGAATTAATTTATTGATTGCAAGATAAAGCTCTGAGCTGTCTGCGGCAGGGCCTGAAATAATTAATGGTGTACGTGCTTCATCAATTAAAATGGAATCCACTTCATCCACTAAGGCATAATGTAACGGACGTTGGAAACGATCTTGCGCACTATGCGCCAAGTTATCGCGCAAGTAGTCGAAACCTAACTCACTATTTGTCGCATAAGTAATATCTGCTTTATAAGCTTCACGTTTCACTTCAGGCGGCAACCCCGGTACGTTTACTGCAACGGTCATGCCTAAGAACTCAAAGAGCGGACGGTTAGTTTCTGCATCGCGGCGCGCAAGGTAATCATTCACTGTTACAACGTGAACCCCTTTTCCTGTTAAGGCATTTAAATAACAAGGTAAGGTTGCGGTTAATGTTTTCCCCTCCCCGGTACGCATTTCTGCGATACAACGATTGGTCAACACCATCCCACCAATTAATTGCACATCAAAATGACGCATGCCTAACACACGTTTACTCGCTTCACGTACCGTAGCAAAAGCTTCAGGCATTAGTTGCTCAAGCGTTTCTCCTTTGGCCAAACGCTCACGAAATTCTGCTGTTTTGGCTTTTAATTCTTCATCTGTCAACGCTTCAAAGGTTGGTTCTAATGCATTGATTTTTTTGACTTCTTTATTTAAACGGCGTAAAACACGCTCGTTACGGCTACCAAAGATTTTTGTAACAATAGTTCTTAACATAATGATTTTCTTAATTTTCTATTTCAATAAATAACAACATACTTATTATTTGGCTTTCTTGCCATGAATAATAAGTGGCGCAATAAGATCCGTCTAAGATCTCAGATGATTAAGAAAAATAAGGACTACCGCGAATAGGCGCATGCTTTGCGTAAATCTGTGTAACAAAGTGCGGTAAAATTTGGGGTTGTTTTTCCCATTGGACTGCCGGACGAATAAATTGTGTTCGCTGTAATTGCTGCTGTTGAACAAATGCAGAACGAACAACCTGAATCTGCAGAGGTTGATTTTGATATTCTAAACGTGACAACTCCGCCTGTTCTACGCCTTGCAGATTCGGCAACGCAAAAAACGCAATCATACTAAAAAGTATGTGCGACCAAAAATGCGTACGCCCTTGCGTCGTGCGATGATAAACCTGATTCAAAATCAACTCATTAATCAATGTGAAAAAATTAGTCGAATTATAGCGGAAATTCGTTAGAATGTGCAGTAAATATTAGGAAATGTCGAAGAAACCAAGCGAATGAAAAAAATAAGACGCTATCAAAAAGCGATGAATATTAAAGATTTACTGGAAACATCCAGCCTTGCCGATGTGATGAAAAAAGGCTTGCTCATCAATGAGATAAATCTGAAGATTAAAGCAATTTTTCCTACTCAATTTGACGGTTTATATCAAATTGTGAACTTTGATGAAACCTGTTTAAATATCGATGTAGCAAACGCGATGGTTCGTCAAAATTTTTTATTCTGCCAACAGGAATTACTTCAATTAATTCAACAACAATATCCTGATATTACACAACTTAACATTAAAATTAATCCTCGAATTGGAAAATAAAAATAGCAGCCGAAGCTGCTATATTATAAAGAGATCATTCTAACGACATTGATAAATACGACGCTCTTCTTCTGATAATTCAGCACCATAACATTCATCATTATTTGGGTTGATTAACGTTGACTTAGGTTGCACACCAACACGACGCTCTTCTGCTGACAGCTCATCATTATCAATTTTATTATTTTGTGCATGATTACGTTGTACCATTTTTTGTGGTAATTGAGATGGTTTCGGTGCCGGAGCCACTGTCTCCTTTTGAACAGATTTTTCTAAGGAATCTGTTTTCGAAATCTCTTGTTTTTTCACCGCACTTTTTTCATCTGAGACTGCCGTTTGCTCTGTCGTCTCTTTTGCATCAGTTTTTGTTTCAGATACAGCAGCCGCATTATCTTCTTTTGTAAGCTGTGCCGTTGGCTTAACTTCATCACCACAAGCAGCAAGCCACATACTTAACCCTAAAACAAAAAGTAATTTTTTCATATTCTATCCCTTAGAGGTGGTATTTATTTTGCATACGCATTTTAAACATTACGAACACATTGTCAATGAATACACAAAATTAGCCGCTGCACCAAGTTACAACGGCAGTTAAATTAACACACAGCGGCACTAACGCATGGTCACAAATTCCTCCGACCCTGTTGGATGAATTGCCACGGTATTATCAAAATCTGCTTTGGTTGCACCCATTTTGATGGCTACCGCAAAACCTTGGATCATTTCGTCCACGCCAAAACCAATACCATGCAAGCCCACAATTTTTTCGTCCTGACCGACACAAACAAGCTTCATACGGCAAGGTTGACGATGTTGCGTGACGGCAGTATACATAGCAGTAAAGGAAGATTTATACACCTTCACATTTTCTGCGCCATACATTTCAATGGCTTTCGGCTCTGTTAAGCCAATAGTACCAATAGGCGGGTGACTGAACACCACTGTTGGAACAAGATTGTAATCCAAATGCTCATTAGGTTTATTATTGAATAAACGTTCCGATAAACGGCGACCTGCTGCCACTGCCACCGGCGTTAATTCAATACCACCTTCAATAATATCGCCTACTGCATAAATACCGTCCACATTGGTATTTTGGAATTTATCCACTTTGATAAAACCGCGCTCATTGGTTGCCACGCCTGTTGCTTCCAAGTTAATCACATCTGTTGCAGGCTCACGACCAATTGCCCAAACCACGCAATCTACGTTGGTTTCGCGTCCATCTTCTAATTTTAAGGTCAAAGAACCATCCTCATTTTTTACGACTTCCTGTGGAATGGCTTTAGTATGCAGTTGGATCCCATCTTGTGCTAAGACTTCAAGCAAAGTTTCCACGATTAACGGATCTTGATTACGCAACGGTGCATGTTGACGCACAAATAAATGACTCTCCACGCCAAGGCTATTAAATACCCCAGCCAGCTCCACCGCAATATAACCTGCACCCACAATAGCCACGCGTTTTGGCAATTCAGTCAAGGCAAAAACGCCATTGGAATCAATACCATATTCCGCCCCTTTTACCTTCGGAATACTCGGACGACCACCAGTTGCAATCAAAATATGATCCGCTGTCACTTGCTCCGTTGAACCATCGGCATAATGCACTTCCACGGTTTTCGCATCCACAAATTTAGCAAAACCATTTAACACATCCACATTATTTTTCGCCAATACATTGTTATAAGAAGTATGAATACGACCAATATAGGCTTGGCGGCTTTCCACTAATTTCGCAAAATCAAATTGATTTACCGTGACATCAAAACCATAATCGGGCGCATAACTCTTAATTGCTTCTGCAATTTGCGCGCCATAAAACATCACTTTCTTCGGCACACAGCCCACATTTACGCAAGTTCCGCCTAAGTGTTTCGCTTCAATCATCGCACATTTTTTGCCATAACTCGCCGCGCGGTTAATAGACGCAATACCACCTGAACCACCGCCAATGGCTAAATAATCATAATGTTTTGTCATAATTCGGTTTCCTATCTGCTATAAAAGTTAAGGCTATTCTGCCGAAATTGTATAAAAAACGCAAAAGCCTAAGTAGATTACTTTAATTGATATTACCAATCTAAAAGTTTATCTTTCAATAAAAAAAGCTTGGGCTCTTTTTCAGCCCAAGCTTTTTTAACATACCAAACTACAAATTATTTAACCGCACTTGCAACCATTCCTGCTCTAATGGCGAGGCTGTTTTTTGTGCTTGCTCATAACTCGCTTTCGCTGCTGTTTTATCACCTTTTGCAGCTTGAATATCACCGATTAACAATAACTTACGTGCTTCCAATGCAGCATCTTTTACTTGATTCTTTAGTGTTGCCAATGCAGCATCTGTTTCATTAAGTTGCAGTTGTACGCTGGCTAAACGTAGTGCCGCTAAAGAAGCCAAAATATCATCAGGCGCTTCAACCATTGCTTGTTGCAATGAGGTTGCGGCTAATTGATAATCTTTGGATTCAGCAGCCAGTTTCGCTTTTTCAAATAATGCCAAAGTGGCATAAGCGGTTTTGTTATGTTCTTTTGCGAAAGCATCAATTTCTGAATTTTTCACGTCTGATGGCTGATTACCTAAAATAATTTGATCGTATTGGGCTGAAATTTCTTGGGTTTTAGCCACTTGGTGCTCCTGCCAATAACGCCAACCAAAAGAGCCTGCTAATGATAAAACCACCACTGCAATAATCGTTTTATAGTTGTCTTGCCACCAAGATTTTAGTTCGTTGAGTTCTTGTTCTTCAAAACTTGTTAATGCCATTTTTTAGTCCTTAAAATGCGTTCTTTAAATATGCCACAACATCAGTTGCAGAAATGGTTTGTTGCTCTGCTCCGCCGAGTAAATCTTTTACCACGACTTGCTCATTTTGTACTTCACTTTCTCCAATCACAAGAGCAAATTTTGCGCCACTTTTATCTGCACGTTTAAATTGCTTCTTGAAGTTACCGCCGGAGCAATGAGTCATCACGCGTAAGTGCGGTAATTCTGAACGAAGTTTTTCCGCTAATTGAAATGCTTTCACAGTGGTACCCTCACCGGCAAAAACAAGGTAAATATCCACCGCACTTGATAATGTAATGTTTTTATTTACTTCTTGCACAAGCAACACTAAACGTTCTAATCCCATAGCGAAACCGACTCCTGGCGTGGCGTGACCGCCAAGTTGTTCCACTAAGCCATCATAGCGTCCGCCACCACAAACTGTGCCTTGCGCGCCTAACGCGGTCGTTACCCATTCAAATACCGTTTTGTTGTAATAGTCTAAACCGCGCACTAACTTCGGATTAATTTCATAAGGAACACCAACTGCATCTAACAACGCACAAAGCTGTGCAAAATGTTCACGGCTTTCATCATCTAAATAATCCAAGAGTTTCGGGGCATTATCTAACACTTTTTGTAACTCAGGATTTTTCGTATCTAAAATACGTAGTGGATTTTTCACCAAACGCTCTTTTTCTTCGTCACTTAAAAGTGCGGTGTGATTTTGTAAGAAATCTACCAATGCCGAACGGTAATTAGCACGCGCTTCAAGAGAGCCAATAGAGTTTAATTGCAAGGTAACATCTTTATCGATGCCCAATTCTTTCCATAAACGTGCGGTTAAAATAATCAATTCCGCGTCAATTTCAGGATTGCTGATACCGAAAATTTCTACACCGGCTTGGTGGAATTGGCGATAACGTCCTTTTTGTGGACGTTCGTGGCGGAACATTGGGCCCATATACCATAAACGTTGCTCATTGTTATAGCTCCAGCCATTTTCAATCGCCGCGCGTACACAGCCTGCCGTTCCTTCCGGACGTAAGGTTAATTGTTCATCATTATCCCAGAATGTGTACATTTCTTTAGAAACTACGTCCGTCACTTCGCCGATTGCCCGCGCGAATAATGGCGTACTTTCCACAATCGGCATACGCACTTCTGAGTAACCATAATTGGCTAAAACGGACCGCACTTTGCCTTCAACCCATTGCCACAATGGCGTTTCTGTGGGTGAAGTATCGTTCATACCGCGGATTGCTTTAATAATATTTGCCACACTTTATCCTTTTTTCATTAATGTTATTCGCTTTGAGAAATGTCAATGCGTTGTTCTTTCATTGCGACTTTGGCGCGAATTTTAGCTTCTAATTGGTTAATCATATCATCGTTGTCAAAACGTTCTTTTTGACGTTCGCCGTTGAGATAAAAACCGCTTTTCTTATTACCGCCTGTAACCCCCAGCTCAGATACCAAAGCTTCACCAGGCCCGTTAACCACACAGCCAATAATTGAAACGTCCATTGGGGTAATAATATCTTCAAGGCGTTGTTCAAGGGCATTCACCGTACCTATGACATCAAATTCTTGACGAGAACAAGTTGGACAGGCGATAAAATTAATACCGCGAGAACGAATACGTAATGATTTGAGAATATCAAAACCAACTTTCACTTCTTCCACTGGATCAGCGGCTAAAGATATGCGTAATGTATCGCCAATACCTTCTGCTAAAAGCATGCCTAAACCTACCGCACTTTTCACTGCACCGGCTCGTGCGCCCCCTGCTTCAGTAATACCTAAATGCAAAGGTTGTTTAATGGCTTTAGCCAGTAAACGATAACTTTCTACCGCTAAAAATACATCTGAAGCTTTGACACTGACCTTAAATTGGTCAAAGTTCAAACGGTCCAAAATCTCTACATGACGCAATGCACTTTCAAGCAAGGCTTCAGGGGTTGGCTCACCATATTTTTCTTGAAGATCCTTTTCTAACGATCCTGCGTTAATTCCAATTCGGATGGGAATATTCTTATCTTTGGCACAATCCACTACAGCACGAATGCGATCTTCACGCCCAATATTTCCTGGGTTGATGCGCAAGCAATCTACACCATATTCGGCAACTTTCAAGGCAATACGATAATCAAAATGAATATCTGCCACCAACGGCACACGTGCTTGTTGCTTGATCAATTTGAAAGCTTCTGCCGCTTCCATCGTTGGCACAGAAACACGAATAATATCTGCGCCCACGCGTTCAAGTGCTTTAATTTGTGCTACGGTTGCTTCCACATCAGTGGTTCGCGTATTAGTCATAGATTGCACCGCAATCGGTGCATCGCCACCGATTGGTACATTGCCTACATAAATTTTTGTCGATTCACGACGTTTGATTGTGGGTTTAAATGCTGACATTGGAATTCTTATAGTTTAAATTTTGCAATGCGACCATCCACTTTCAGCGGATAATCTTCACCTTTGTAAGTAATTTTAACGTTGCTTGGCGCGCCAATAATCACGGAATAAGGACCGCTTTTATCAAAAGATAAAACATCACCTTTTTTATATTCTTTTTGCGCCAACACTTTGCGATTTGCATCTTTTACACTGATCCAGCTTGTGGCAGTAACCACTTCAATGTGTAAATCACCTTGAACATTTGCTGCAGGCTGATTTTCTTGTATATTTTCAACCGTGCTTTCTGCTGTTGTTTGCGTTTCTGCTGCAGTTTCTGTTGCAGGTTGTGGCGCTGATTCATCAACAGATGTTGACGAAGGCTCTGCCGGTGTCGAAACAGGCGTGATGCTTTCCATATGGTTTGACACGTCAACAACAGGAGGCACTAATGCCGTCATTGTGGTACTGTTATCAGAAGCTGTTTCCTGCACCGGTGTATAATTTTGCACAAGAGTATCACGTTCAGTATTGGATTGTTGATAGCTCTCCCACCACCAAAGTACCGTCATACCAATGACCACCGCAACAACACCTGCGGTAAAATAGCCGACCCAGCGACTATGAGAATGTGGATTAGTCACACGTTCAACACGAGCAATTCGATTAAAGTCATGCTTTGTCGCATCCCCTAAATTAGCAACGGTCGCGCCCCAAACGTCTTCCGGTAATTTTAGAAATTTGGCATAAGTGCGGATATACCCTTTCATAAAGGTTGCAGGAATATTTTTGTGGGAAAATTCATTATTTTCAATATATTCGAGAATTTTGACACGCAAATTAATTTTATTGGCTGTATTCTCTAAACTTAACCCCATTTTCTCGCGAGCCTGACGAAATTGCTCGCCTACAGATAATTCTGTTGTTAGTTGTTCTGTTTCTGTCATAAAAAGTGCTAACTTTAGTAAAAAAATGATCCGCTAAAGTTTAAAGATGAAAAGGGGCTTTTGCAACAGTTATTGCCCATAATTGACAAAATTAACGGTTATTTCAGTCGAGTTTTCAGTTGTATTGCTCGATCAGAAGATATTTTTTCAAGCTTAGATAAATTTTCTTGATAAATCATATGGTTATTTTGAGCATAAGCACAAAGTGCAAAATTTTCAAAGGTATCTGCTTGATGATAATAATTGGGGGTATTTAAGGCTTGTTGAAATTGGGCATAAGCCTGCTCAAAATGCCCTTGTTCACATAAGAATGTACCATAATTATTGCGTACATCGCCTTGTTCTTTATTCAACGCAATGGACTTAAGATAAGATTGATTCGCTTGCTCGACAAGACCTTGCTTTTGATAAAAATAAGCAAAGGCGGAATGCACAAGATAATAATCCGGCGCATAACTTAGTGCTTTATCCAAATTGAGTTTTGCTTGAGCAAGTTCTTGTTGATACAGATAACCGATAGCCAATTCTACTCGCGCTTTGGCGGCTTGCTGTTTATCAAATGTTGCATTAGGTGGACTAGAAATACAAGCAGTTAGTGTTAATACCCATAAAAAGTGCGGTTTAACTTGGATAAATTTTAATCTGTTCATTATCTCTCCTAAATCTAACCGCACTTTAACGTTACGGGCGTACTGCTACATCAATGTTCTGACCAAATTGACGTTTTTGCGCCGTACGTTTGGTGCGGTCAATCACATCGCCGGCTAATTGCCCACAAGCAGCATCAATATCATCCCCACGGGTTTTGCGAACAATCACCGTAAAGCCGTATTCCATTAAGGTTTTTTGGAAGCGATCAATACGACTATTTGAGCTTTTGGCATAGGGTGCTTCTGGGAACGGGTTCCACGGAATCAAATTAATTTTGCATGGCGTATTTTTTAACACTTCAGCTAACTGATGCGCATGTTCCGTACCGTCATTCACATGATCAAGCAACACATATTCAATGGTGACTTTACCATGATTAGCGTTGGACACACTTAAATAACGGTTCACACTATCCATTAACATTTTGATGTTATATTTTTTGTTGATCGGCACAATTTCATCGCGTAATTCATCATTTGGTGCATGTAATGAAATTGCTAGAGCAACATCAATCATTTCCGGCAATTTGTCTAAAGCCGGTACAACACCGGATGTTGAAAGCGTTACCCTGCGTTTTGATAAACCATAAGCAAAATCATCTAACATTATTTCCATGGCCGGCACCACGTTAGCCACGTTCAACAATGGCTCCCCCATTCCCATCATCACCACATTAGTGATCGGTCGCACACCGGTAACCCCAAAATTCCCGATAATTTTTGAAGCACGCCAAACCTGACCAATAATTTCTGATACCGTTAAATTGCGATTAAAACCCTGTTGTGCCGTTGAACAGAATGTACAAGCCAATGCGCAACCTACCTGTGAAGATACGCAAAGTGTTGCACGATCTGCTTCAGGAATATAAACCGTTTCAACTTGTTGATCCCCTACTTGCATTGCCCATTTAATCGTACCGTCTGCCGAACGTTGTTCTACCGCCACCTCCGGTGCTTTAATTTCTGCAACTTCTTTTAATTTTTCACGTAACTTCTTGTTAATATTGGTCATATTATCGAAGTTATCTTCACCAAAATGGTAAATCCATTTCACTAACTGGTCGGCACGAAAAGGCTTTTCACCCAATTCTTTAAAAAACTCGCGCATTTGCTGGCGCGTTAAATTCATTAAATTAATTTTTTCTGACATATCGCCTCGTTATTACACCTTACGGCAGGAAAATCGTAGGCGGCGATTGTACAGATTTCATGCGAAATAATCTATCAATATTTCCAATTTCCACCAAGCCTGACCGCACTTTTTTGGAATGAAGATCACAAAAATAGGAAAACCAATAAAAATATCTTCAACTGTCCAAGTATTCTCACAAAAGCCTTGTGATTTTTCATGCATAAATCTCTTTTTATATTGCATACTTATGCAAAAAACATTAATATATTTTCAATTTTCCTTTATCCATATAACTTTATTTTACAATGACCATTAGTGTTAAAAATCTCAATTTCTTTTACGGTTCATCACAAGCCTTATTTGACATTAATTTAACGGCAGAAGATGGCGATACCGTTGTGTTGCTCGGGCCTAGTGGTGCCGGGAAAAGTACCTTAATCCGTACCCTAAACCTACTTGAAGTGCCTAAATCCGGTGAGCTAAATATTGCTAACAGTACCTTTGATTTATCTGAAAAAATGGATCAGAAAAAATTATTGCAACTACGTAAGAATGTAGGCATGGTGTTCCAACAGTATAATTTATGGCCACACTTTACGGTGCTTGAAAATCTGATTGAAGCACCAATGAAAATTTTGGGCATCAGTGAAACTGAAGCTAAGGCACAAGGGATTGAATTATTAAAACGCTTACGCTTAGAAGAACACGCTGAACGTTTTCCATTACAACTTTCCGGTGGTCAGCAACAGCGCGTTGCTATTGCCCGTGCATTAATGATGAAGCCGCAGGTATTACTATTTGATGAACCTACAGCAGCTCTTGACCCTGAAATCACGGCGCAAATTGTGTCTATTATTCAAGAATTAAAAGAAACCGGCATTACCCAAGTCATTGTGACACATGAAGTCGGTATGGCGCGTAAAGTTGCCACAAAAGTGGTGTATATGGAACGGGGTCATATCATTGAAATGGGCGATGCAAGTTGCTTTGAAAATCCAAAAACAGAACAGTTTAAACAATACTTATCCCACTCTGAATAGGAGATCTTATGAAAAAATTACTTCTAACTGCGCTTTTAGCGACAACTGCATTTGGCGCACAAGCACGTGATATTCAATTTGCTATGGAACCAAGTTATCCGCCTTTTGAATTAACCAATGAAAAAGGAGAAATTATTGGTTTTGATGTGGATATTGCCAATGCGATTTGTAAAGAAATCCAAGCCAACTGCTCATTCAAAAGCCATTCTTTTGACGGCTTAGTGCAAGCGATTAAACAAAAACGTATCGATGCAGCGATTTCAGCAATGGATATTACAGAAGCGCGGTCAAAACAAGTGTTGTTTAGTGATGCCTATTATGACAGTTCAGCAAGTTTCATTGCGGTAAAAGGCAAAGCGGATTTAGCAACAGCAAAAAATATTGGTGTACAAAATGGTACAACCTTCCAACAATATATTGTGGCAGAAGCAACACAATACAGCCCTAAAGCTTATGCTTCTTTACAAGATGCTATCTTGGATTTAAAAAATGGTCGCATTGATGTCATCTTCGGGGACACTGCTGTACTTGCTGATATGTTGAGCAAAGAAGCAAATTTAACCTTTGTGGGTGAAAAGGTAACAGATAAAAAATATTTTGGTAATGGTCTAGGAATTGCAGTTAACAAAGGTAACAGAGAGTTAGTTGCCGAGTTAAATAAAGGCTTGACTGCAATTAAAGCTAATGGTGAATACCAAAAAATTTATGACAAATGGATGACGGCAAAATAAGTCATGTTCTTTGAATATCTTCCTCTAATGAAATCTGCAACCCTAATGACCTTAGGGCTTGCAGTTTCTTCTTTAGTTGTTGGTTTGCTGTTATCTATGGTTTTTGTGATACTAGAAACCAATAAATTTGCTTGTGTACGTAAACCTATTTCTGTTGCCATCGCACTATTGCGTGGGCTACCTGAGATTATTGTGGTGTTTTTAATTTATTTCGGCGCAACCGAACTGGTTGAGATCATCACAGGTGACTACATTGAATTTAGTGCCTTTGGTTGTGGGGTTACGGCATTATCTCTTATTTTTGCCGCTTATGCTTCGCAATCCTTACGTGGAGCCATTCAAGCCATTCCTTTAGGACAATGGGAAAGTGCTGCCGCATTAGGATTAAGCCGTGGTTATACCTTTTTCCATATTATTATGCCACAAGTATGGCGTCATGCCTTGCCCGGGCTAAGTAATCAATGGCTTGTGTTACTAAAAGATACGGCATTAATTTCATTAATCGGGGTCAGCGACTTAATGCGTCAAGCTGAACTTATTAATACGAACACACATCAACCATTTACATGGTATGGTTTAGCAGCGTTGATTTATTTAGTCATCACAATTATTAGCCAAGTATTCATCCGTAAACTTGAATTACGTTTCACGCGCTTTGAACGAGGGGGATGCTGATGTTTTATGAATACCTAAAAATCATTGTTCAAGGGATTCCAACCAGCTTGGCACTCACTGTAGTTGCACTTATCGTTGCTTTTATTTTAGCGGTGTTTTTTACTTTTTTATTATCACTAAATAATAAAGTGCTAAAAAGCGCGGTGAAAATTTTTGTTATTCTGTTTACCGGTACCCCATTGCTTGTGCAGTTCTTCCTGATCTATGCAGGGCCTGGACAATTTCAGTGGATTGTTGAAAGCCCTCTGTGGGGATTGCTCTCTGATGCATGGTTTTGTGCCATGTTAGCACTTGCGCTAAACAGTGCAGCTTATTCAACACAGCTATTCCATGGTGCAGTAAAAGCTATTCCGAAAGGGCAATGGGAAAGTTGTGCCGCTTTAGGATTAAGTCGTTTGCAAACATTAAAAATCTTAATTCCCTATGCCTTGCGCCGTGCGTTACCCTCTTATAGCAACGAGATCATTTTGGTGTTTAAAGGTACCTCTTTAGCCTCAACCATTACCATTTTAGATATTATGGGATATGCTAGACAACTTTATGGTACTGAATATGATGCGCTAACAATATACAGTATTGCAGGATTAATTTATCTTATCATTACGGGTCTTGCGACCTTATTGTTACGCCAACTCGAAACAAAAGTTCTCTCTTTTGAACGATTAGAAGTCGAAAAAGCCTAATTTCTAAGCGATTTGCAATAGTAAATCGCTTTTTTTAATGCAACAATGCAGTCTTTTATTGAAAGATAAACAGACCTTAATTTAAAGGAGTAATAATGATGAAAATTAAAAGTGTTATTTTTGATATGGATGGTGTGCTAATTGATAGCGAACCATTTTGGGCTGAAGCACAAATTTCAATTCTAGCTCGTTACGGCATTGCTATTACCGATGAAGATTGTGAGAAATACACGCGCGGTATTCGTGTAGATGAATTAGCCGCCATTTGGGTTGATATGTTTAATTTATCGATTTCACCTAATGAACTTAAAAAAGAAATAGTAGAAAAAGTCTGTGCACGTATTACTGCTGATGGTGAATCGATGAATGGACTTTATGAATTACTCAATTTCCTAAAATCAAAAGGAATTACATTGGCTCTCGCGACCTCATCAAATCGACAAGTCATCAAAGCAGTATTCGATAAATTGAATTTGTGGGATTATTTCCCAATACAATGCACTGCTGCGGATGAAGAACTCGCCAAACCTCACCCTGCAGTTTATTTAAGCGCGGTGAAAAAATTAGGTGTATCGGTCAAAGACTGCATCATCATTGAAGATAGTGTAACGGGTTTAATTGCAGCAAAAGCAGCAAATATTCGTACCTTTATTGTCAATTCAAATTCAACCAATGAACGCTTTGCTATTGCAGATGAACGAGTGAAGAGTTTACTTAATGTATTAGAAATACTAAAAAAAGAACTATAAAGTGACTCAGACATTTTCAATAAAATTAGTAGTTTTAAAGCAAGCCTATTTATGACACAATAAGAGTACCCTTAATGAACCAACCTAGATTTATGGTTTAAGGAGCCTACCATGACAAAAGTTATAACTCTTTTACTTGCTCTAATTCTCGCAGGTTGCGCTGCAAAAGAAACCAAAAAAATACCCAACATCCCACTTGAGCCACCTCAATCGGTAGAGCAAGGTTATTTAAAAATATCACAACAGGCGCATTATTATGCTGATATTAATTCCGTATGGGCAGAATCAGGTAAACGGCATCTCGTTTATTTCGATATTGTGATCAATATGACAAAAGGGCTTTATAATTTTGGTGATCCAACCATCTATGCAAAATCAATGAGACAATCAAAAGTAATCAACTGTCAAACTTATCAATTAACACAATTAAATACGGATTATTATTCTGAATTTTGGGGCAAGGGTGAACGTTCTTCTCTCAAAAAACAACGCCAGCGTACCATCAAGCTAAGAAAAGGCTCTTCCCTTTATACATTAAGCGAGATTTTGTGTGTTAACTTAATGCGTTAGTGAATATTAGGTGCAATAGATCAATATATCCATTGCACCTTTTCTACACTACACGCCCTCTAACCAATCTAACAAGCACTTTTCAATATAATCAGCATTAACCCGTTCTTGTTCTAAACGCGTTTTACCGTAGTCACCTTGTCTTAAGCGTTGAAATAGCTGTTGTTCTTGCATAGTCAAATTAGGCGGAATTTGGTTTAATGATTGCGGTTCGTCTACCATTCGCCCCTGAAATGTCAGCACAGTTTGTTCGTCCATCATAAGTGCGGTCAAATTGGGGCAACGTTCTCGTGCTAAACTCAAAATATGAAAGCCATCACTATCTATATCGCCCCAATAACCAATCTTTTTGTCCTTTAGCCAATTGGCTGCCAACCAAGTGACATTTTTACCACCACCAGCCACCGCAATCGTCTCCCTAAGCACCGGTAACGCTAAACAAGATTGCTCATTTTCTACAATCAAAATTCTTTTGGCGGGTAGCATATAATTCCACAAGGTTTCTGAGCTTAAACGCAACAAAGGTAAGTTGCCTAACGCCTGTTGTGTTTGTGGGCAAAGGGGTTTAACCAACAGCCAATCCTTTGGCTTGGCTTTACAATTTAACCAACTTAACAGCCCCTTTGCTTTCACTTCGCCGTCATAAAGTACATTCAACACATCTTCTAGCAAACGAAAATGGCACTCCACAAATTTGGTGTCCACACCCACTAGCGGCAATGCCCGTAAATAATCCCCCTTCCCCATTTGAGGTTTAAGTTGCGGAACAACATCACGAAATAATGAGAGATCTTCTAGCGAAAATTCTTCAATCTGCTCTAAATGATCGATAAAAACATGGAACAACGCCGATTGTGCCGGTAAGGTTTCCAACAAAAATGCCAATTTTGTTTTCCAGCTTTCAAATTGATATTTTACTTTTTCACCTAACACTTCCACCAAATTATCCCAATTAGGGATAATCCATTTCGTTGGTACCTGCTGTTCACCAAAGTGGCGATATTGTCGAGCCCTCCATTCAATCTTAAAACAACAAGGTTGGTTTTGCCAAGAAGTGACAAATTGCTCGAAAAGTGCGGTCTGTTTTAACAACAAATTGCCACTTTTAGGCGGTTTAAGCGCAATTTCAATGGGAAATGCCCGCTCGCCTTTTAGCCTGGCTTTGCAATGCACTCGGTTTTGCCATTCTTTTTGGTATAGTTGAGCAATGGCTTGTTCAGGTAAAATCATGAGATAACCTCAATGCCTAATTTATCCAAAGATTGTTGTTGGCGTGCTGCCTGTTGACGATCTAACTCTTGCCAGGTCATTTCACACAAACGGCTTTCGTGTTTGTCTGGATCCCGTTCTGCGATCAGCAAACTTCTGGCAGATTCTCGCGCTAAATCAAGATTTTTAAACGGTGTAATCAGATTGACGTGAATATGCAAGGCTTTAAACACGCGTAAAACGCGACGACTGACACTTTCTGCGGTATTGGAAAACGCCTCATCTAAAAACACCGTACAATACACAGGGCGGTCGCAATGATCCGGGGTTAACACATAGGCTAAACTTGCCGCCATAATGACACCTGCAAACGACTCTTTTTCGCCACCTGATTTACCGCTAGAAGAATCTAACACATCTAAAACTGCTTGCGTTTCATTGTGAATTTCTTCTGCATAAAATGCCATTTGATAGCGCGGATCTAATAATCGTAAGCTCTCAAGAGTATGAGCACTTTGGCTGCTGCTTGCCTTCTCCAAAATATTGACAATATCTTGTAATAAATAAAAACGCTCTTCGTGATTATCACCCGTCAAATAACTCAAGGCTTTTTTCACTTTTTTATCAAACTCTTGAACGTGATAATATTTTTCCCGTTTGGCTGTCAAACGTAAGTAGCTGTTTTGCTTAAATTCCGTTTTCGCCAAGACCAAGTTGATACGGTTAATACGATCACGGATCTTTTCATATTCAGTTTCTAGCTGATTTTGTAACCGAGCCAACGATTGTGTCGTATGCTTGTTTAAACGGCCTTTAAACTTCTCAAATAATTCAGGTAGCCCTTCTTTTTGTAACTTATCGAGATAACGGAGAAAATCAGAAAGCCCAGCTAGATCGCTAAGCCAATCGACAGTTAATGGTTGCCATTTTGTATTACCTCTAAATCTGTCCATTATACTTCTAGCATCGTTTTCTTCTTTTGCCAGTTTCTTTTGTACAGCGGTAAAGTCATTTATTAACAGATTCTCTACATTACTTTGTTGCATCGCATCATCTAATCTCACCACACCTACACGCTTTGCCAACAAGGGACGAATTGTCTCATCAATGCCTGATTGCATCTGTTCTTCAGCCTGTTCCAACTGAATTTGAGTGTTTTTCAAATTATTTTCTTGCGAACCTTTTTCAGCGGACAAGTTATTTTGTTGTGTTTGCAATTCTTGTAATGCTGCTTTAGCTTCTTCCCAACGGATTTTTGCTTGATTTAAATCGCCGGAACATTGCTCAAGTGCGGTCAATTCTTGCTGAGTTTTAGCTAATTGTTGTTGCCAATAAGGGGCATTAATCTCTTCCCATTGGAATTCACTTAATTTTTTCCACTGATCAATCTGATCTTGTAATTGCGCCATGCCTTGATAAGCTTTTGCAACTGACCCTTTAGATTGGGCAATATCCTGTTCAAGACGATGCAGCTCGGTTTTAAGCAAAGCTAAACGTTGTTGATTGCTAAAACCCAGTTGCCATTGACGGCGATCTGTGATTTTGTGCTGATCTTTTTTCTCAAAATAGCCCTGTTGCAAATGGATTAAACCTTGTTGCGTTAGGGAAAATGGCGTGCGATTCAGTTCTTCGACAGAAGAAACACAGTGCAAATCAAATTTTTCTAAATAGTTTTTTAGCCAATTTTGATACGGATGTGCTCGCCAAACTAATTTAGTTAAAAAGCCTTGCGCGGAAAATTGCACTGCTGATGGACTTTCGTCATCAACCACTTGCACACGCACCAATAGCCCCGTATGATGACGATTCAACCAATCCGTCACTTGGGCATAATTTCCTTGTGGTACTAAAAGCGTGGTGCGGCGACCACCTAAAGCGCGTTCAATCGCCCCTTGCCACGGTTGTTCATTTTCTTTGACATCAATTAATTCGCCAATAAACATCAACACATTATCGGCAAAGTGCAGTTCTTGTTGTAAACGATCACGTAATTGTTGATATTGCAACGCAATATTAGAATTCGGTCGGGAGGCAATTTCTTGCATTTCCGTCTCCGTTTCTGACCGCACTTTCTCCAAGCTTTGCTGCTGTTGCGCTAATTGGGCATATTCGGTTAATTTGGCATCTTTTTGAGCTTGACTATCCGCTAATTGCGCTTTAGCAACTTGTTGATTTTGCTGAAAAACAACTTCAGATAATTTTTCATCCATATTCAATTTGCGACAAGTTTCTTGATAAAGACCACTCCCCTGAATAATCCGCTCCAAGTTAGCTTGCTCATAAGCTAGCTCTTTTTTCAACATTTCAATTTGATTACCGCCTAACTTAAGATAATCAGCATGGCGTTGTTCTACAAGATTTTCGCTATCTTGGATTTCTGTTTCACATTGATGAAGTTGGTGATACAGGTTCTCAAGTTCCGTTTTCAAGTGAGTAATTTCTTGGGTTAAAAGTATCGCAGTTTGCTCTGCAAAATAAGCGCCAAGATTTGATTTTTGCTGTTCTAATTGCTGTTGTTGAGCTTGAAGTCGCGTAATATTTTCCGCCAGAATTGGCAATTTTTCTAAATGTTCGACTTGCTGACGCACATCAAGTAATTGATCGTGCGTTGCCACCAAATCGGCAAATTCACTCACAATCTGCCGCGCCTCATCTCTAATCTGACTCGGTTCTAGCACTAACTCACGAATAAGTTGCGTTAAATCATCAATTTTTTTCAACCCCAATGCACGAGAAAGCAACGCAGGTGCATTTTTATTTTCCATCCCCAAATAAGTACGGTACAAATCTTGATATTCATTAAAACGATCATCGCAACAAATCACTTCGGGTTTATTTTTGAGCCACTGCTTAAACTGTCTAACATCACCATTTCCAAAAGCATCTAATACGCTTTTGAGTGGCAAATAATTCTTAGCAATTAAATAGCAACGTTTTACATCACTTAGGCTATTGCTCGCTTGCAACGTCCAAAAGAGCGCAATTAAGGTAATTTGTGAGCCATCATCGTTGCGATACAAAGCTTGTAAACCGCTTAGCACGGCCTTCTCACGTTTGCTTTTGACCCGTGTTTGTGAACCATCATGTTCTGACCCGAAACTGCCACGCATATAAGAAAGCAAAGAACGGTCGCTACGATCCCCTTGAGCAGCGGCGACATTAAAACTGGCTTTGCCGGCAGGTTGTAACAATGCCATTAGTCCATCAATAAAAGTAGATTTGCCTGTGCCATTCGTGCCTGTAATTAACGTACCTTCAGGGTTGATTTGGGCGGAATGTAAACCATGAAATGAACCCCAGTTATACACAGCTAATTCCGCAAGACGAATTTGCCCTTGTCCGAATAAATCACTTTGCGCGCCCATTATTCAGCCTCCTTTGGATTATTATCTTGCTCACTGTCTTTTCTCAGCCCAGATTCTTTAGCCAGCCTTAAATATTCCGCCAACATTGATTCTAAAAATTCGGTACCGATGATATAGCGAATAATCGGCGTAATTTCAAAGCGATCTTCCGATCCACGAATGGGTGCAAGAATTTTCCGCTTGACCATTTCTTTTAATCTACCCGATAGTTTTTTACGTTCAAGGCTGCCGTGATCCGTTAAAGGCTGGAAAGGGGTTAAATTTGATTCAATACGTTCAATATCGATCACAACTTTTTGTTCACCATAATCTTTACGTTCTCGATAATGTTTGCATAATACTAAGATAAGTAACGTATCCGGAAGAGAAAGTGTTCGGCGAGTAATTAAAGAAAGGATTTCTTCCTCTTCCTCACCATTTTCATCACAACTAGCTTGGTCGTTAGTGGCGACAAAAGCGACGCCATTGAGTTCGTCTAATATTAAATAGAGATAAATTTGTGAAAGGTAATGCCGAATAGCTTCTTGATAATGACATAATTCTTTGAAGAGTTTGGGTTTTTGTGAGGCTAGAATAACACCTTGACGAAGTAGATAAACCAATACACGCCGAGTCTCTTCTGACAAGCCTTCTACCATCTCGTCATCTTCTTCAGGCTCGTTAAGGGATTCAGATTCTAATTCAGGGGAAGAGGTTGGTTCAACTGTTTCTTTTTTTCTCGTAATGATTTCAAAAAAACTATTTGACATATAGCCTCCTAAACATTTAACTCATCCATATTAGACGGAAAAAGTTCCGCACTTAGCAATAAAATGGGTACAGAAACCTTCAATTTATTGCCTTGATGATCTTCAATAATGACCGATTCTTTTTCGTTCAATTCCGTTGCCCGAATAGCCTTAGCAACTCGCACATAAGAGACTAATTCTTCCAAACCAGCATGAATGGGACGGTGTTGCACCAAGCCAGCAATGGAAAGAACCCCTTGTTGTTGTAATATTTTCTGAAGTGCTTTTGCTACTTGACGAACATTAACAGATTGTAAACTTCCTAAAACCTCATCAGTCACTTTATTTGAGTTAATTTGCAATTGGGTATTGGTTTCTAGTTTTTCATCAGGTTGTTTTAGCCGTATAGATTGTGGTGAGGTAATGAGAATTGGACCAACTGGTAGGGAAAGTGCGGTGTTTTTTTGTAATAAATTTTCAACGTTTCCTAACTCTATCGCTAATTTTTCTAATTGACTAATTAGGCGATCAATAGCTTGATTTTCCTGTGCTTGACCACTTTCAATATAAGCTCGTAGTTCTTGTTCTGTACGACGCCGAATACGAAAAATTCGTTGGCTTTCATTATTGAGCTCATTCATGAGTTGCGCTAAGAAACGAGACTGATTACCCAAAAGATATTGCGAAACACCGTCATTTTCTAGTAAAAGTCGAATTTGCTCGCGAAATTCTGTAGCTCGATTCGGATCACAAAGTAGTTGGAAAAAACCTTCGAATGCATTTCCGGCTTCTGTTTTAGCCAGCAATTCCTCTTTTTCCATCATAGATTGCAATACCTTTCCACGTGAACTGTCTTCTGCAATCATTTGAATACGCAACTCTTGATCAAGGCGGCGAATTTCTTCTTCCAGTAAGCGAAAATCACCTGTTAACACAGAACAAAGTTGATAAATTTCTTGAATCCGTTCGCGCTTAGTATTGTCATCCAATTCAACCAAAATACCTGCTTGCAATGCGTCAATTTCATGCTGAATTTCCGATTTTTTCTGTTCGAGTAACGCAAGGCGTTCATCTGTATTGCTACTCAATGCAACAACAAAATCTCGTACTGCATCTTGTACAATACGCAAATGAGATGCCGTTGTGCCTGCGGCTCGCTCTTCTAATTGACGAGCAAAACGTAATGCGGTTTGAGCCGCATCAGTTTTTGTTAAGTGGTTATCCATCTCCCTTAACCAACCTTGGCGAATCCATTGATTTAGGTAAGTATTAGCATTAGTTTCCGTTTCCCAAATCCCCAATTCACGGCTACGTTCAATTTCGGTTTCCAGTAATAAACGAGCTTGCCCGTATTCTATTTCGCTGTCATCTGCAAATAAGGACTCGATAAAGGCTAAAATATAAGGTGCATTATCTGCACGCAACAAAGACCACGCCCGATGTTCCGACAATAGGCGTTTGTATTTGGCTTGAAGAGATTGGAAGGTCAAAATGGACTCCTTGATTTTCTAGAAATTCTAATCTCATCTGATTATTTAGCCTTTCCGTGCTAATCAGATTGATTTGAACTTAAATTATTTTCTGCCCAAATTGTTTTTCTGATCACAAACAAATTTATTCTAATAACCAAACATCATTTTGTCTGTTATATTTTATTATAGTGATTATAATTCCAAAAAGCAAAACCCCGAGCCTATCTCTAGACTCGGGGTTCTTTATCTCTTACCTGGCGGTGACCTACTCTCACATGGGGATACCCCACACTACCATCGGCGTTACGGCGTTTCACTTCTGAGTTCGGCATGGGGTCAGGTGGGACCACCGCACTATCGCCGCCAAGATAATTCGTTGATGATTCTTATCTTAACTTTTTCAGTTTTCTTATCATTCTTCAAAATTCGAAACAAGCTACTCTGATTAATCTCTTTCTCTGTCTACTTTAGTTAGTTTCTACTTCGCTTCTTTTTCGCTTCTTTGTCTTAGCAAAAACACTTGAGCGTTGTATAGTTAAGCCTCTCGG
>NZ_CAMEFX010000010.1 GCF_945915845.1 uncultured Actinobacillus sp.
GTAGTTGATTGTTATATTCTACACATAAGTTGTATTATTTTAGGGGATGGTTACACTTGGATACCGTGTTTAATAGAGGTTTGCGGAGTTAGCTTAGAATATTTACTTGCGCCAATTTGGATTTCTGCTCCTTTATCGGGTTGATAAACACCAGAAAGAATCTTAATAAGGGTTGATTTTCCACAACCATTTTGCCCCGCAAGACAGAGAGCTTCTCCATAATCTAAAGAAAGATTAATTTGATTTAATGCTTTTACACCATGGAATGTCTTATTGATATTCCGCATTAAAATAAATGCCATAAAACCTCCTTAGAGAAATATGGGCTCATAAAGAACCCATATTCAACGTAGATTAATATAAGTTGTCGATATTATCTTTAGTTACTTTGAGAATGCTATGGAATTGGAGTAATTTTTTCTCTGTGTTCACGTTGGCTTTGCCAACATTAGGTATTTCTAAACCATTTTCAATTTTTTCACCTTTTAGTACTTTTGCAGCAACAGTAGTCAAAGCATAACCAGCACTGGCAGGATCATAGGTAATTCCCATTGTTATATCGCCACTCTTGATTAAATTAGCAGCTTGGGATGGAATCATCATACCAAAAACATTTAATTTATTTTTTAAACGTTTTTCTTTTACTGCTAAACCAGCTCCAATAGGGCCTTGTGATCCAAAAGATACAACAGCTTTTAAGTCAGTATGCGCTTTTACTAAATCAAGTGTTGTACGACGAGCATCATTAATATTTTCAGCAACTGGCATTCTGCTTGTAACCTCAAACATATCAGGGTAATGCTCTTTCTGATACTTCACAAATAAATCAGCCCAGAGATTATGTTGAGGGACTGTTAGACCTCCTACATAAATTACATATCCACCTTTGCCACCAGTTACTTTGGCAACTTCTTCTACATAGTCAGCGGCAAATTGGGCATTATCAATGATTTCAATATCCCAATCAGCACTTGGTTGCCCAACAGATTCATTGGTTAAAACAACAATACCATTCTGTTTAGCTTTCTTAAGAACAGGCTCTAACGCATTTGCATCATTTGGTACAATAGAAATTGCATTGACTTTTTTGGCAATTAAATCTTCGATCAATTTAACTTGTTGAGGTGCATCAGTATTTGATGGGCCAACTTGATATGCATTGATATTATTATCTTTCCCTGCTTGAACAACGCCTTCTGCCATGCGGTTAAACCAAGGCATACCATCGATTTTAGAAATATTTACTACATCATGTGCAAATACTGAACTACAACAAGTCAATGCGAATAGGCTTGAAAATAATGTATGTTTTAATGTTGTTTTTTTCATTGCTCTTTCCTCATAAAATAAGACGCTATTTAAATCTGAATACCTCTATTAAAATAGTGGTATATCACTTCTTTAACAGAAAAATCACCATTAAAGTGAAATTAATCTTATTGCTTTAGCGTGTAAAAGAATAGGTAAATTATTGTTATGAGAATGGAAAATTCTGCTATCCAAATTAAAGTGAGATTTAGATCACATTCTGCTATCTTTATGCCTTTCTATTGTTCTAAACTCTGTTGGAGAAAGACCAGTATGCTTCTTAAAAATTTTTGAAAAGTATAATGAATCATCGTAACCTAGTGATTTTGCTATATTTAATATGGAAATGTTTGAGAAATAAAGCAGTTTTTTGGCTTCGGAAATGCGTTGTAACTCTCTCCATTGAATTAGGCTAATTCCAATAGATTGCTTAAATAGATGGGATAAACGGGAAGGAGATAGAAAAACTGTTTTAGCAATAGAATCTATACTGTCATTAGAAGCTAAATTAGACAATATTAAATCACAGGTAGATAGTACTCTATGATCAATTAAAGGAACGATCTCAATTTCCTCAGCTGAAATGCATTTCATCAATAAGTATTCTAATAATGTAGTTGCAACATCCTCCTTAAAAAAAGAGCTAGATTTTAACTCTATATCAATTTTAGAAAATAATTGACTGATTTCCTGAAAATACCGATTATCATTAATTTTAATTCTCCCTATATTGGCCTTTTTATTAGACCAATTCAACCATTTATTCAATTTAGGATTTGGCATAAAATAAATCCATTTATAGTGCCAATATTGAGAATTAATGTAGCGATGGTAATATTGAACGGAATTAGGATAGAAAAGCAGTAACTGGCCTCTTTTTACAGTAAAAGTTTTGTGACCATCAAATACGGAACCTTGCCCAAAGGTTGTAAGTTGCAACATATATCCATCCATACCTTTAGGTTTATTGATTACAAAATCAAGATAATTACCTTTTTCACTTTGGGTTAGCCCTCCAATCAAATTGATATCAAAGGTATGGTGTGGTGATAGAAGAGAAAGGTTTTTATACATAGTATTATATATCCATATAACTAGCATCAAGGTTAAGGTGTATTGTTCTTTTAAGCACAAAAACAAAGCAAAAGCTTTTGGTATAATTTAGTTCGCCAGAACCTAACAATTCCATACAATATGATGTCGCTTAAAATCATTTTAACAGATAATCTTTGGAAACGCCTAGCTGATTTATTCGAGAGCGTATTTATTCCAAATCAGAATACTTGTAATACGGTTGAAGAAATTTTGTGCCATCTTTATATGGATACCCCTAGTATGATTTGCTGTAAGCAGTCAAAATACTCAAGATATAATTATGAATGAGAAGCCTTAGGAGAGATTATTTTTAATCATTTGACGTTCCCCAAAATATTGTTTAGATTTCCCTTATCCCAATCAAGGAGTGAAATATGATGAAACTTTGGTATAGCACAACCAGTGCATTTGCACGTAAAGTATTGACAGTGATGAAACATCATCATTTAGAAGACAAAATTGAATTGCAACGCGTGAGTGTGGCGGCGGATCCGAATTCGCCGCACAATCAAGATAATCCCCTTGGGCGGATTCCTGCCTTGCAGCGTAATTGTGGGAACTGGTTGTTTGGTAGCTTGTTGATTTGCGAATATTTAGATTATAAAGGTAAGGATGCGAAGTTGTTCCCTGAAGCCGGTAAGGCGCGTTGGGCGGCGTTGGCGTTGCATAATTTGGCGGATGGTATTTCAGAAAATACGACCCCGATGGTGACAGAGAAAAAATTCCGTCCTGAAAATGAGTGGTGGACAAGCCGTTATGCGCAGGTGGCGGAACGTAATGCGCGCAGTTTTGCGCAAATGGAACAGGCCATTCAACCCTTTGGTTATGCGTTGAATATTGGCACATTGACGGCGGTGTGTTTGATTGATTGGTGGGCGTTCCGTCAAGACTTTTTAGGCTATGATTTAGCGGTGCATCATCCCGCGCTGGTAACATGGGCAGCGGAAATGAACGCGCGTTATCCTGAACTTCGCGAAACTATGTATCAATAAAATGAATGTTTCTCAAATTGTAGAAAAGTTGCAACAAGAACAGGTGGTGGCTTATCCCACGGAAGCGGTGTTTGGTTTGGGTTGCAATCCCATGAGCGAAAGCGCGGTGGAAAAGTTGCTTATTTTGAAAAATCGCCCGAAAGAAAAAGGGTTGATTTTGATTGCGCCGCGTTTGGATTATTTGTTGCCTTTTATTGATGTGCAAAAGCTTAATGCGGAGCAATATGCCCGTTTGCAAGGGGAATACGATCATCCTATTACGTGGGTTGTGCCGACCAAATTGAGCACACCAACATGGTTGACGGGGCAATTTACAAGCATCGCTGTGCGGATTTGTCGGCATCCTGCGGTGGTGCAATTATGCGAACAAGCCGGTTTTGCGTTAACCTCAACCAGTGCTAATTTATCCGGTTTGCCCCCTTGTCGAACGGCGCAAGAAGTGCGGTCGCAATTTGGCGAGAATTTCCCTGTTTTAGATGAAACGGTGGGGCAAGCGCAAAATCCGTCAGAAATTCGAGATTTACTGACAGGGCAATTATTTAGAGAAGGTTAAAAATGGACAAATATGCGGTATGGGGCAACCCAATTGCGCAAAGCAAATCACCACAAATTCATAAAATCTTCGCCGAACAAACCCAACAAATGATGGAATATGGGGCGATTTTAGGCGATCTTGACAATTTCGAACAACAGCTGTTGGCTTTCTTCCAAGATGGGGCGAAAGGTTGCAATATCACCGCGCCTTTTAAAGAACGCGCCTATGCCTTGGCGGATGAATATAGCGAACGCGCGCTGACAGCGGAAGCCTGTAATACCCTGAAACGCTTAGATGACGGACGTTTGTACGCGGATAATACAGACGGCGCGGGTTTGGTGAGCGATTTGGTTCGTTTGGGCTGGCTAAAGCCCAATCAATCTATATTAATTTTAGGTGCGGGCGGCGCGACAAAAGGCGTATTGTTGCCCTTGTTGCAAGCCCAACAAAACATCACGATTGCGAACCGCACTTTAGCCAAAGCGCAAGAGTTGGCTGCGAAATTCGCACAATATGGCAAGGTGCAAGCGGTAGAAATGACGCAAATTCCGCTGCAAAAATTTGACGTCATCATTAATGCCACATCTTTAGGTTTGCAAGGCAAAACCGTAGATATTTCCCCTGAAATCCTGCGTTCCGCCGGCGCGATTTATGATATGCAATACGCCAAAGAAACCGACACGCCATTTATTGCCTTAGCAAAATCCTTGGGAGCAAAAAATGTTTCTGACGGATTTGGGATGTTGGTGGGACAAGCGGCACATTCTTTTGCGTTGTGGAGAGGGGTGATGCCGAATATAGATGTATTATTGAAATAAGAGAGCGTTATATCGTTTCTATAAATATCTCTAAAGGAGACTTACGCTTCTTTTTACAATTGTAAATTGCGTTTTGAAAGTCTTGTGAAGAGCTTACCTTATACCAATAATAGTTCAATATTCATGTCGGTTATGGCCTCTTTTGCATTTTCAGGTAAGCCTTGATCACAAATAATCATATCTAAAGTGTTAAGTGGATAAAGTAAGAAAGTGGCCACTTTTCCATATTTGGATGAATCAGTCACAAGAATATTTTTTTGGCTGGATTGAATAATGGCTTTTTTAACGGGAATTTTTTGCTCATCAGGAGTGGTGAGCCCTTTTAAATTCCAAGAAGACGTAGATATAAACGCAATATCTACCGCAACTTGGCGTAGAAATTGTGCAGCAAGTTCTCCGATGGATGAGCGATTTGATTTATTAATCAATCCCCCCGAATGAATAATATTGCATTGACCATTAACCATTAAATATTGCGCAATGACAAAATCATTGGTGATAACAAGAAGATCTTTCTCGTGGGCGATTTGTTTTGCTATTTCCAATGTAGTAGTGCCGGCATCTAAATAAATAGTTGAGTTAGGTTTAACCAGTTTGGCGGCTTCTTTACCAATGGCAATTTTTTCCTTGGTAGCGAGTAAAGATTTATCATCATGGGTTGGTTCGCTGGCTAAACGTTCAAGAAGCTGTACGCCACCCGATACTGAAATCACCTTCCCTTCTTCTTCCAATTTCTGAATATCACGCCGCACAGTCATATGGGAGACACCTAACTTTTCCACCAGCGTATTAATACTGACAATGCCTTGTTGATGAATGAGATTAAGCAATGTTTGCTGTCTTTCTGCTGGAATCATATATCGTCTCCGTTCTAACTAAATGTCAATTGGATTATACCGCTAAACTGATTATTCTCAAAAAATAACAATATTTAACATTCAATGTTAAAAAATGTGATCAAGTTCTCAGAATTTAACAATTGTTTTGTGCATAATAGCGTCATCAATAATTCAGCTTATGGAGAAAGAAAGGATGGAAAAACAAAATTATTCCGTTGCAGTGATCGGTCTTGGCTCAATGGGCATGGGCGCAGCCGTCTCTTGCATTAATGCAGGATTAACAACCTATGGTATTGATTTAAATCCTGTTGCGCTTGAAAAACTGAAAGCCGCAGGCGCAAAAGCTGTGGCGACAAATGGCAATGATTTTGCGCAGGAATTAGATGCGGTGGTGATTTTAGTCGTTAACGCGGCGCAAGCTAATGCGGCATTATTTGGCGAGAATGGCATTGCCAAAAAATTAAAAGCAGGCACCGCAGTAATGGTGTCTTCCACTATGGCAGCACAAGATGCACAAGCAATTTCACAAAAATTAACAGACTTAGGGTTGATTATGTTAGATGCACCCGTTTCTGGCGGCGCGGCTAAAGCGTTAAAAGGTGAAATGACCGTCATGGCATCAGGTTCAAAACAAGCATTTGAGCAATTACAACCTGTTTTAGACGCTACCGCGGCAAAAGTTTATAACATCGGCGAAGAAATTGGTTTAGGTGCAACAGTTAAAATTATTCATCAGTTATTAGCCGGTGTGCATATTGCCGCAGGCGCAGAAGCCATGGCGCTTGCCTCAAAAGCCGGTATTCCACTTGATGTGATGTATGACGTTGTGACCAATGCGGCAGGTAACTCTTGGATGTTTGAAAACCGTATGAAACACGTGGTAGAAGGCGATTATACACCGCTTTCTATGGTAGATATTTTTGTGAAAGATTTAGGCTTGGTCAACGACACCGCAAAATCACTTCATTTCCCACTTCATTTGGCAAGCACCGCTTATTCCATGTTTACCGAAGCCAGTAATGCAGGTTATGGTAAAGAAGACGACAGCGCGGTGATTAAAATTTTCAGCGGCGTGAATTTACCGAAAAAAGGAGCGTAATGATGTTAGGTGTTATTGCAGATGATTTTACGGGCGCCAGCGATATTGCCAGTTTTTTGGTTGAAAATGGCTTAAGTGCGGTGCAAATGAACGGTGTTCCAACCCAACCGTTAAACAGCAAAGTCGATGCCATTGTGATCAGTTTAAAATCACGTTCCAACCCTGTGAATGAAGCTATTGCACAATCTTTGAGTGCTTATCAGTGGTTAAAAGAAAATGGCTGCACACAATTTTATTTTAAATATTGCTCTACCTTCGACAGCACGGCAAAAGGCAATATCGGCCCGGTCACCGATGCTTTGCTTGATGAATTAAATGAAGATTTCACCGTGATTACGCCAGCCCTTCCTGTAAATGGACGCACAATTTTTAACGGTTATTTATTTGTCGGCGATGTGCTGTTAAGTGAATCAGGCATGAAAAATCACCCGATTACGCCAATGACCGATGCCAATTTAATGCGTTTAATGGATGCACAAGCTAAGGGAAAAACAGGTCTGGTGGCTTATGCTGATGTGATTAAAGGAGCGGATCGCGTAAAAGCGCGTTTTGCAGAATTGAAAGCGCAAGGCTACCGTTATGCGGTGGTGGACGCAGTGGATAATTCCCAGTTGGCTGTGCTGGCTGAAGCCGTGGTAGATTTCAAATTGGTGACAGGTGGCTCAGGCTTGGCAGCCTATATGGCGGCACGTTTAAGTGGTGGCAAACAAGGGGTTAATGCCTTTACCCCAACCAAAGGCAAAACGGTGGTGTTATCAGGTTCTTGTTCAGTCATGACCAATAAACAAGTGGAAAAATATCGCGAAAAAGCACCGCACTTTCAACTTGATGTTGAGCAAGCTATTCATAATGAAAACTATGTAGAACAGCTTTATCAATGGGTAATAGCGCATCTTGATAGCGCGCTTGCCCCGATGGTTTATGCCACTGTGCCGCCAGATGCGCTCAAAGCCATTCAACATCAATTCGGCGTTGATCAAGCCAGCCACGCCATTGAAAACACCTTTGCCAAACTTGCCGCCAAATTAAAGCAAGCCGGCGTGACTAACTTTATTACTGCTGGCGGTGAAACCTCAAGTATCGTGGTGCAACAACTTGGTTTTACGGGGTTCCATATCGGCAAACAAATTGCCCCAGGTGTGCCTTGGTTGAAAGCGGTAGAAGAAGAAATTTTCCTTGCCCTTAAATCAGGCAATTTTGGCAAAGAAGACTTTTTTGAATATGCACAAGGAATGTTCCTATGACAGATTTAGCCCAAAAAGAATTAATGGTGCAGCTCGGGCGTTCTTTTTATGAGCGGGGTTACACCGTAGGCGGCGCAGGCAATTTGTCCGTACGCCTCGATGAAAATCGGGTGTTGGTTACGCCAACAGGCTCTTCACTCGGTCGATTAAGCGTAGAACGTTTATCTGTATTGGATATGGAAGGCAATCTTTTGGAAGGCGATAAACCATCAAAAGAAGCGGTATTCCATTTGGCGATGTATCAAAAGAACCCTGAGTGCAAAGCCATTGTACATTTACATAGCACTTATTTAACCGCACTTTCTTGCCTTGAGAATTTGGATCCGAGCAATGCGATGAAAGCGTTCACACCCTATTACGTGATGCGCGTGGGAAAAATGCAAGTCATTCCGTATTATCGCCCCGGTTCGCCAAAAATTGCAGAAGAATTAGCTAACCGCGCCTTAACCGGCAAAGCGTTTTTACTGGCAAATCACGGCGTTGTTGTCACGGGTTCAGACTTGCTTGATGCGGCGGATAATACTGAAGAGTTGGAGGAAACCGCAAAATTGTTCTTCACCTTGCAAGGACAAAAAATCCGTTATCTCACCGATGAAGAAATTCAAGATTTGGAACACAGAGGAAAATAACTATGCCTAAATTCGCTGCTAACTTAACCATGATGTTTAACGAAGTCCCCTTTTTAGATCGATTTGAAGCGGCTGCGAAAGCAGGATTTAAATACGTGGAATATTTATGGCCTTACGACTATCCCGCTGAAGAGTTAAAAGCCAAACTCGATCAATATGGTTTAACTCAAGTCTTATTTAATACTTCTGCGGGCGATATTGCCAAAGGTGAATGGGGCGTTGCGGCAATCCCTGGACGTGAAGCCGATGCGCGCCGGCATATTGACCAAGCCCTTGATTACGCCATTACTTTAAACTGCCCAACGGTTCATATTATGGCGGCGGTCGTCCCTGAAGGTGAAAGTCGCGAAACTTACAAACAAACCTTTGTGGAAAACATTCGCTACGCGGCAGAGAAATTCAAACCGCACGGCATTAATATTTGCTTGGAAGCCTTAAGCCCTGAAGTCAAACCTAATTATTTCTTAAAAAGCCAATACGACACCTTGGAAATCGTGGAATTAGTCGATCGCGATAACGTCTTTGTTCAACTGGATTACTTCCACGCGCAAAATGTTGACGGCAATCTTTCTCGTTTAACCGATAAGTTAAACGGCAAATTTGCTCACGTTCAAATCGCGTCCGTACCGGATCGCCACGAACCAGACGAAGGCGAAATTAACTATCAATATATTTTCGATAAGCTCGATGAAATGGGTTATGACGGATATGTGGGCTGTGAATATAAACCACGTGGTGAAACCGTGGCAGGATTGGATTGGTTTTGGCAGTATAAATAAACCCTAAATAAATTCCTTAAAATTTGACCGCGGTTTTAAAACATAAATTATCCAAGGAGGATACAATGAAAGTTGTAATTACTGGTGGACAAGGGTTCTTAGGACAACGTTTAGCCAAAACGCTATTAGCCCAAAATAATGTTCAAATTGATGATTTAATTTTAATTGATGTTGTTAAACCTATTGCGCCAAATAACGATCCCCGTGTTCGATGTTATGAAATGGATTTACGTGAGCCAACAGGATTAGATGAATTAATTACCAAAGAAACGGACGCTATTTTTCATTTAGCTGCCATTGTCAGTAGTCACGCTGAACAAGATCCTGATTTGGGTTATGAGATCAATTTCTTAGCAACACGTAATTTGCTTGAAATTTGTCGCCAAAATAACCCTAAAGTGCGGTTTATTTTCTCGAGTTCTTTAGCAGTATTTGGTGGGGAACTGCCTGAAACTATCCTAGACAGCACCGCTTTCACGCCGCAATCAACCTATGGTACGCAAAAAGCGATGTGTGAGTTATTGATTAATGACTATACACGTAAAGGCTTTGTGGACGGAATTGTTGTTCGCTTACCAACTATTTGTATTCGACCAGGTAAACCAAACAAAGCCGCATCTTCATTTGTGAGCAGTATTATGCGTGAACCATTGCACGGAGAAACGGCGGTTTGCCCTGTCTCTGAAGAATTACGTTTATGGTTATCCAGCCCAAATACGGTTGTCGCCAATTTTATTCACGCATTAACTCTGCCATCTTTGCCACAACGCAGTTGGCATACCATTAACCTGCCAGGATTTAGTGTTACTGTAAAACAAATGTTATCTGATTTAAGCCAAATAAAAGGTGAGGAAATTCTAAAACACATTAGATTTGAGTTTGATGAAAGCATTAACAATATCGTTGCCAGCTGGCCTGCAAAAATTGATAACACTCAGGCATTAGCTTTAGGCTTTAACGTGGATAGCAATTTCCAAAGCGTTATCCAACAATTTATTGAATATGATATGTAGGAGGCACTATGTTTGGCTTACCTATTCCAATTATTGGATTATTAATTGCGGTATTTATTCTCGTTTTTCTCGTCTTAAGAACACGTGTTCATGCTTTCATCGCGATGTTAATTGCCGCATCCATTGCTGGCTTAGTGGGTGGTATGTCAGCAGATGAAACATTAAGTTCCATTACCAAAGGATTTGGCGGCACACTGGGTGGTATCGGTATTGTTATCGGGCTTGGTGTGATGATGGGAAGCGTTTTAGAAGTTTCTGGTGCCGCAGAAAAAATGGCATACAGCTTTATCAAAATGCTAGGTCAGAAAAAAGAAGAGTGGGCATTAGCCATTACGGGTTACGTAGTCAGTATTCCAATTTTCGTAGATTCCGCCTTTGTTATTCTCTATCCTGTGGCAAAAGCACTGGCAAAAAACGGTAAACGCTCATTATTAACCTTAGGTGTTGCCTTGGCAGGTGGTTTAGTCGTTACTCATCACACCGTTCCACCAACGCCGGGCCCATTAGGTGTAGCTGGATTATTCGGTGTGGATATTGGCGCGATGCTATTAACGGGTATGTGCATGGCAATATTACCTGTCGTTGGTATTGTTTTGTATGCTAAATGGTTAGATAAAAAATATCCTCACTTTAATCAAGAAGTCTTTACTGAAGAAGAATTAAGACAAAAATATGATAACTATATTGAAAGTCGCGAGAAAAAAGAACTTCCAAGCTTAGGACTTTCTTTACTACCTATCGTATTACCAATCGCCTTAATTTTTATCAAAGCAGTTGTTCATTTATTTGTTAAGGACGTACCTGAAGCACTTGCGAGCGTGCCTTATCAGATCGTTTCATTCCTTGGTCACCCGGTTATTGCCTTAGCATTAAGCGTGTTAATTTCTGTTTACACATTACTACCAAAAGTAGATAAAAATACCACCGCACTTCATCTTGAAGAAGGCGTTAAAACGGCAGGTATTATCTTATTGGTAACAGGTGCGGGTGGTGCATTAGGCGCGGTATTACGTGATAGTGGCGCAGGAAAACAATTGGCAGAACAAATCGCAAACTTGCCGATTTCACCTATCTTAATTCCGTTTATCGTATCAACCTTAGTACGTTTTATTCAAGGTTCCGGCACCGTTGCGATGATTACCGCGGCGTCTATTTCCGCCCCAATCCTTGCGCAAATACCCGGTGTTAATATGTTATTAGCCGCTCAAGCTGCCACAATGGGATCGCTGTTCTTTGGTTATTTCAACGACAGCTTATTCTGGGTGGTTAACCGCATGATGGGTATTAATGATGTGAAAAAACAAATGGTCGTTTGGTCTGTACCAACCACGATTGCTTGGGGAATTGGCGGTATTTCAGTCATTCTTGCTAACTTGATTTTTGGCAATGATGGCTCCGTATTCGACTTACTTTTCCCTGTGGTTGTGTTAGCTGGCATTTTATTCTATATCAAGCTTCAGAATAAAAATATCTAATGAGTAATTATCCCCATGGCGTTCATGCCATGGGGATTTTATTTGTAAGGAGAAAATACTATGTTAAAAGAAATAGTGAGCCTGCTTTCTCTTCTAATGGTATTTAATGTTTTCGCTCAAGATAGTGCTAATAAAAATATAAAACCCATTCAAGCAACGCTCTTAGCTGAAATTACCGCTCAAGGTCAAAAAGTTAATGCAGTAGCATTGGAATATGAAGATAACGTACTTTCTGGTTCTGATCTTAGAAAGACTTATCAAATTTCTACTACGCTAAATGGGCAAGAACCAACAGCGCGAACTATTTTGCGTGCTTATGTAAATAACGAACCCGCATTATCTACTAACCCTAAAAAAGGGAAATTTGTCATTATTGAATTGGATAACCAAGACAAAAATGCTGAACTTTATCGCCTTGCCATTGAAAATGCTCAACCGATGCAATTTAAAGGGAGAGATAAAGACGGCAATGTGATTACAATTGAGAAAAAACAAGCCAATAAAGTACCGCATTATTATGGTGAAAAATTAGTTTATCAAATTAATCAAACGGGTTATTTAAAATTAACCAATGGTAAAACCTTGGATAAAACTACGTTAATACAACCTGCTATTTCGGATAAAGTCAAAACACCTTGGCTTGATCAATTTGTGGCAAAAAGCACTTATTTGAAAGATAAAGCGAATTTCTTAAATTATCGAATTTTTTTACCGCACTTTGAAAAAGGAAAAATGTATCCATTAACTATTTTTCTCCACGGTTCGGGGCAAGTAGGTTCTGATAATTTGGCGCATTTGCTTTCAAGTAAAGGGGCAATTTCAACACTGCAATATGAGGACGGTATTGTTCTTGCTCCACAATATCAAAGCGTTTTTGACCCTTTCGATGACGTCACAAAAGGTCAAAAAGGTGGGATTCATTGGCAAACAGAGAATCGCCGTAATCTTGTTTTCAAAATGATTGATGAGACGCTAGCACAGTATCCACAAATTGATAAAACACGCATTTATTTAGTTGGTTTATCCCGTGGTTCTGAAGGGGCTGTAAATCTTTTGTTAGAGCGACCGCACTTTTTTGCTGGTGCCTTATTAATGAGCGGACGAGAAGCCTATACCATCGAATGGATGGACGGCAACGCGACAAAAGAAAATCTTGCACCAATCAAAGATGTGCCAATGTGGTTTTTCCATAGTAAAGAAGACAAAATTTCCCCTGTTAAGGGTTCCCGTATTAACGTAAATCTTTTGAAAGACTTAAACGCCCCAAATGTTAAATATACTGAATTTACCACAGAGAAAGCAGGTGATAATGGCATTGTAAACGACAATGCACATAATACTTGGGATGCCGTATTTAATAGTCCAGAAGTAATGCAATGGTTATTACAACAAAAACGTAAATAAGGAGTCTTTTATGTTTATGTATTTATCTCACTCTCTTGATCCCAAAGGTGTTGCTTGGCCTGGGGAACCTGTCATTGAAGTAACTCGTTGCACTGATGTTTGCGAAGAAATACCTTTTAGTAGCTTTATGAGTAAATTACCAAATCATTTTGGTACTCATATGGATGCCCCACGCCATTTTGTGAGAGATGGTTTTCCTGCCTATTAGATCAAATCTCTAGCGAGATGTCTGGGGGGCGCGGTCTGAAGGCAAATCTATTTTGCCTTTTTTATGTTTTCTCATTTTTCAAGTTTATCTTTTCATTATTTTATTTACTTATCAGCTTAATACATGGATTTTTCTGCTATAAATTTAAAGTGTGATCCAGATCTCTTTTCGTCATTTCTTTATTGATTAATATGTTCGCATCCTAGAGCATTGACTCATAGGATATCGATATCTTATTGATAGTACATGTAATCTTAATATGAAGGAGTATGTATATGAAAACGACTAAGAGAACTTTTTTTAAATCCTTAGCAGCGATTTCAATTTGTGCATTATTCGGATTTAACGCATCACCAGTATATTCTAGCTCAGAAGCACCAATGAAATTAGGTTTCTTGGTAAAACAACCGGAAGAACCTTGGTTCCAAACTGAATGGGCATTTGCAGATAAAGCTGCGAAAGATTTAGGTAACGTTCAGATCATTAAAATTGCAATTCCTGATGGTGAGAAAACATTAAATGCTATTGATAATTTAGCTGCCAATGGGGCGAAAGGTTTTGTGATTTGTACGCCGGATCCGAAACTTGGCCCAGCCATCATGGCAAAAGCACGTTCTTATGATTTAAAAGTAATTGCTGTGGATGATCAATTCTTAAATGCAGCGGGTGAACCGATGACAAATGTGCCACTTATCATGATGGCAGCGACAGAAATTGGTCAACGTCAAGGTGAAGAACTTTATAAAGAAATGCAAAATCGTAAATGGGATGTGAAAGATACTGCGGTGTTAGCGATTACTGCTGATGAATTAGATACAGCTCGCCGCCGTACTGAAGGTTCTATTGAAGCGTTAATTAAAGCAGGTTTCCCAAAAGAGAAAATTTATAAATCGCCGACTAAAAGTAATGACATTCCAGGCGCGTTGGATGCGGCAAACTCTATGCTAGTGCAACACCCTGAAATTAAAAATTGGCTTGTTGTTGGTATGAATGATAATACGGTTCTTGGCGGTATTCGAGCCACTGAAGGGCAAGGTTTTAAACCTGAAAATGTGATTGGTATTGGTATTAATGGTACGGACGCAGTCAATGAATTATCTAAACCGAAAGCAACAGGTTTCTTTGGTTCATTATTACCAAGTCCTGATGTTCATGGCTATCGCAGTACGGAGATGCTATACAAATGGATTAAAGATGGTGTCGAGCCACCGAAATATACACCAATTGGCGATCCGGTGTTATTAAAACGCGAAAACTTCAAAGAAGAATTATTGAAAAAAGGTCTTTAATTGACGATTTGAAATATTAGCAAGGAGGACGAGATGCAAGTTCCATATTTAGAGTTTGATAATGTGAGTAAGAGTTTTCCGGGTGTGAAAGCATTACAAAATGTTTCTTTTAAATGTTATGAAGGTAAAGTTCATGCATTAATGGGAGAAAATGGTGCAGGTAAATCCACCTTGCTAAAAATTTTAAGCGGTAATTATTTACCCACAGAAGGGAAATTAAGTATTGGTGGACGTCAGTTAGTTTTTAGTAATACAAAAGAAGCATTATTAACTGGCGTTGCCATTATTTATCAAGAATTGAATATTGTGCCCGAGATGACGGTTGCTGAGAATCTTTGTCTAGGGCAGTTTCCACATTCTTTTGGTATTGTGAATAAAGCCGAGCTACTTGAGAGAACGCAGAAATACTTAGATAAACTCGATCTTAATATTTCTCCAGATACGCCATTAAAAGAACTTTCCATTGGTCAATGGCAGATGATTGAGATTGCAAAAGCTTTAAGTCGTGGCGCTAAAATTATTGCTTTTGACGAACCAACCAGTAGCTTATCCGCACCAGAAATAGAAAAATTATTTACGGTGATTAATGAATTGCGTGATGAGGGTAAAGTCATTTTGTACGTTTCCCACCGCATGGAAGAAATTTTCCGAATTAGTGATGAGATCACTGTGTTGAAAGATGGGCAGTATGTAGAAACATTTTCCGATCTTTCTAAAATCACCAATGACGATTTAGTGCGCAGTATGGTAGGGCGTAATTTAGGTGATATTTACCATTACCGTTCAAGAGAAGTGGGAGAAACTCGATTAAAATTGACCGCACTTTCAGGTACAAAATTAAAAGGTAATTTTAATTTAGAAGTTAAAGCTGGTGAAGTGTTAGGCTTGTTTGGTTTGGTTGGCGCAGGGCGTTCAGAATTATTAAAAGTTATTTTTGGTGCCGATCCCAGCACAGCGGGAAAAATTGAATTAGACGGAAAAGAAATTTCTGTGCGTACACCAAAAGATGCGATTCAACAAGGCATCGTGCTTTGTCCAGAAGATCGTAAAAAAGAAGGGATTATTCCTACAGCAACCGTGGGCGAAAATATTAATATCAGCGCCCGCCGTTCCCATAATTTTTTGAAATTTATTATTAATGATAAATGGGAAACAGAAAATGCAGAAAAACAACGTCAACAAATGAATGTAAAAACGCCATCAATCGAGCAGCTTATCGTGAACTTATCTGGCGGTAATCAACAAAAGGCAATTTTAGGACGTTGGCTATCTGAAGATATTAAGGTGTTGCTACTCGATGAACCTACTCGTGGGATTGATGTAGGAGCAAAATCAGAAATTTATGACTTAATTTTCAAACTTGCAGATGAGAAACTTGCGATTATCGTAGTATCCAGTGATTTACCTGAAGTGATTGGTGTTGCTGATCGTATAGTTGTGATGAAAGCACATGAAATTACAGGGGTTGTAGAACGCGCTGATGCAACCGAAGAGAAAGTATTGAAACTGGCTATGGTCGATAATAAAGCGGCTTAAAATAGGAGAAGAATTATGACTTCAACAACTCAAACCCAAAATACACATTCATTCGGTAGATTTTGGAATTCTTATGGAATGCTCTTAATTTTTGCCGTTATTTTTATTGCTTCTTGTGCCTTTATTCCTAATTTTGCCACGGTGGTGAATATGAAAGGGCTCGGCTTGGCGATTTCTATGAGTGGGATTGTGGCCTGTGGGATGTTATTTTGTTTAGCCGCAGGTGAAATTGATCTTTCTGTTGCTTCTGTTATTGCCTGCGCGGGTGTCGTAACGGCGGTTGCGATTAATGTCACTCAAAGTGTGACAATCGGTGTTCTTGCGGGCTTAGGGTTAGGTATAGCCATTGGTTTAATTAATGGTTTTGTAGTGGCGAAATTGAAAATCAATTCATTAATTACGACCTTAGCAACGATGCAAATTGCCCGTGGCTTAGGTTATATCATTTCAGACGGTAAAGCAGTAGGTATTACTAAAGAAGAATTCTTTGAAATTGGTTATCAAGATTTATTTGGTATTCCATTACCGATTGTGTTTACGATTATTTGCCTTGCTATTTTTGGTTTTTTACTTAGCAAAACCACTTATGGACGCAATACATTAGCTATTGGTGGTAACCAAGAAGCTTCTCGTTTAGCAGGGATTAATGTGGATCGTACAAAATTAATTATCTTTGTGGTTTCTGGTTTTGTTTCCGCTTTAGCGGGTGTGATTCTTGCCGCACGAATGACGAGTGGTCAGCCAATGACTTCAGTCGGTTTTGAATTAACCGCCATTTCAGCTTGTGTTCTTGGTGGTGTTTCCTTGACGGGTGGTGTAGGTAAAATTTCATTTGTAATTGCAGGGGTGTTAATCCTTGGCACCATTGAAAATGCGATGAACTTATTAAATATTTCACCATTTGCACAATATGTCGTTCGTGGTTTGATATTGATGATTGCCGTAATTTTTGATAAATATAAACAAAAATTTATCAAAGCATAGTATGAAAAAAGAAGAAATTGGGAATCAAAAAAATCCATTATTACCAGGGTATCAATTTGGCGCGTACTTAGTCGCAGGCTGTACGCCAATTGAGAAAAATGATCAATTAGATTTTATTATTGACCGACCGAATGGGATGAAAGGTTATATTCTCAATTTAACGATAGAAGGCACCGGCACGGTATTTTATGGTGACAGTGCCTTTAATTGCTCCGTGGGGGATTTGTTGTTATTTCCTCCAAGTGTCCCACATTATTATCATCGTGAGAATAATTCTGAACGGTGGTATCACCAATGGATTTATTTTCGCCCCCGCAGTCTTTGGAGCAGTTGGTTGCAATGGAGCAATACTCACCATCAGGTTGGAAGGTTAACGATTACGAATTCTGATACATACCAAGATATTCTCTCGCTATTTCAGAAAATTGAACAAGAGTACAAACATGAAAGTTTCTTTTCTCAAGAAATGTCCATGTGCCTACTTGAACAATTGCTTATAAAATGTTCTAGACTAGATCCCGCCAATAAACAACGTTTGCTTGATCCGCGTGTGCTTTCCGCTTGCCAATTTATTTCCGATAATTTAGATAAAAATTATAAAATTAATGATATAGCCGATCATGTGCATATTTCAGCATCGCGTTTAGCGCATTTATTTGTCGAGCAACTCGGAACGAATATTGTAAAATGGCGCGAAGAGCAGAGAATGATCAAGGCTCAGCATTTACTCCATACCTCTAATGCTCAAATTTATTATATAGCACGTCAATTAGGCTATGATGATCAACTTTATTTTTCACGTTTATTCAAACGTTATACGGGTTTAAATCCTACAGAATATCGAAATTCAAGATAAATGTGATCTCTTTCTCACTTTAATTAAAGTAGCAGGATTATCTATATAATCAGCATTTTTACTCATCGTATTCATGCCAAATTTGGCTATCCTATATTCAGTCATTTAGATAGGGAAGGATAGTCTATGGAACATATCAAACAACTTATCGAGCAAGGCCGCGCCTCCTTAGGGATTGAATTAGGTTCTACACGAATTAAGGCCGTGTTGATTAATGCAAGTGGAAATATTCTGGCTAGTGGTGTTTCCGATTGGGAAAACCGTTATGAAAATGGCATTTGGACATATAGCCAAGATGAAATTTGGCAGGGTATTCAAACTGCATATAACAATCTCGCCAACCAAGTCAAAGAAACTTACCAAGTTAGTTTAAAACAATTGTCGGCAATTGGTATTAGTGCAATGATGCATGGCTATTTACCTTTTGATCAACAAGGTCATTTATTAACGCCATTTCGTACTTGGCGTAATAATATCACGCAAGAATCTTCTCAAAAATTGACCGCACTTTTTAATTACAACATTCCTCAACGTTGGAGTATTTCGCATCTTTATCAGGCGATATTGAATAAAGAAGAACATGTGGAAAAGATCGATTTTATTACCACATTAGCGGGTTATATTCATTGGCAATTAACTGGAAAAAAAGTATTAGGTGTAGGTGATGCATCAGGGATGTTCCCTATTGATCCGCAAACAGGTTCTTATTATCAAACCATGCTTAATCAATTTTCGGAATTAGTGAGTCCAAATGTTTATCCATGGACCCTTGATAAAATCTTACCAACGGTCTTAGTTGCGGGAGAGCGCGCTGGGGAACTTACCGAGCAAGGCGCCAAATTATTAGATCCATCAGGTCAATTACAGCCAGGCATTCCATTCTGCCCACCAGAAGGTGATGCAGGAACAGGTATGGTAGCGACAAATAGTATCCGAGTGAATACAGGGAATATTTCTGCAGGGACGTCTGCTTTCGCCATGATAGTTTTAGAAAAACCACTTTCTAACGTGTATGAACAATTAGATATGGTGACAACCCCAACAGGCAAGTTAGTTGCTATGGCTCATGCCAATAATTGCACATCAGATATTAATGCTTGGGTCAATCTTTTCGGTGAGAGCTTAAAAGCCTTTGGCGTTGATGTGAAACCCGATAAATTGTATGAAACGCTATTTCTTAAAGCCTTGGAAGGTGAAGCCCATTGTGGTCAGTTGCTGGCTTATGGCTTTTACTCTGGCGAACACGGAGTCGGACTCTCTGAAGGCTGCCCTATTTTCATGCACCCTGCCAATTCTCATTTTACGTTGGCAAACTTTATGCGAACCCATTTATATAGTGCATTTGGGGCAATGAAATTAGGGGTGGATATTCTTATTCAACAGGAAAACGTTCAATTAACGCAAATATTGGGACATGGTGGAATTTTTAAAACACCGAATGTGGCTTCAAAAATCTTAGCGTCAGCGTTGAATGTACCCGTGGCTGTCATGAAAACAGCAAATGAAGGTGGTGCTTGGGGAATTGCATTATTAGCAAATTACATGGCGGCATATCAAACGGGGCAAACGCTAGAAGAATATTTAGATAATACAATTTTTGCGCAAGCAGAAATGACGTTATCTCAGCCCGATGCAGAAATCGCCAAAGGATATGAAGAATTTATTCAGTATTATCAGAAAGGTATCCCTATTGTGCAATCAGCTGTCGATGCCTTACGTCATTCTATTTAAAACGAAGTAGGAGAATCTTATGGAATTTCTTAAAAAACTTGAAGTTTGGTTTGTTGTGGGTAGCCAAGATTTATATGGAGATGCGGCGCTTCAGCAAGTCAATGCGAATGCGGAACAAATTACTCAATATTTGAATAAACAAAACCCATTTATTCAAATTAAGCTTAAACCTTTAGCTACAACGCCAGAAGATATTTTAGCTATTTGCCAAGCGGCAAATTATGAAGAAAATTGTGTAGGGATCATTGCGTGGATGCATACATTTTCGCCAGCTAAAATGTGGATTGGTGGACTTACACGTTTAAATAAACCATTACTCCAATTTCATACACAGCTAAATAAAAATATTCCATGGAATGAAATTGACATGGATTATATGAATTTACATCAAACGGCACATGGTGACCGTGAATTTGGTTTTATGGTTTCTCGTTTGCGTAAACCAAGAACCATTGTCGTTGGGCATTGGCAAAGTGAAACTGTCAAACAAAAAATAGAGCGTTGGATGCGAGTTTTAGCCGCAATTTATGACCAACAACATCTTAAAGTGGCGCGTTTTGGCGATAATATGCGCGAAGTTGCTGTGACAGAAGGGGATAAAGTTGAAGCGCAAATTAAATTTGGTTATAGCGTAAATGGTTATGGTGTATATCAATTAGCCAATAGTATTAATGCGGTTAAAGATGAAGATGTGGATAATCTAGTTAAGGAATATGAAAGAAGTTACCACTTAGTCGATAGCCTTAAACTTGGCGGAGAAAAACGCCAATCATTAATTGACTCGGCTCGTATTGAGTTAGGTTTAAAAGCATTTTTAGATAAAGGTGGGTTTAAAGCCTTTACGGATACCTTCCAAGACTTAAATGGTATTAAACAATTGCCTGGTTTAGCTGTGCAACGATTAATGGCGCAAGGATATGGATTTGGTGCTGAAGGTGACTGGAAAACCGCTGCATTAGTTCGCGCCATTAAAGTCATGAGTTATGGATTGCCAAATGGTTGCTCATTTATGGAAGATTATACTTATGATTTACAAGAAAATAATGAAGTGGTACTTGCTGCACATATGCTTGAAGTTTGTCCATCGATTGCAAAAGAGAAACCTGTTTTAGATATCAAGCCATTGGGTATTGGTGGCAAAGATGATCCTACACGCCTTATCTTTACAGCCAAATCAGGCAAGGCGACAGCCTCTACCATTGTCGATTTAGGAAATCGTTTCCGCATGATTACTGCAGAATTACAAGCAGTAGATAAACCGCAAGATATGCCAAATTTACCCGTAGGTCATGTATTTTGGAAGTTAGAACCCGATTTTGATACGGGTACTCAAGCTTGGATCTTGTCAGGTGGCGCGCACCATAATGTCTTTAGTTTAGATATTGATGCAGATATGTTAAGAACATTTGCGGAATATTTTGGTATCGAATTTATCAATATTAATGCGAAAACTGAATTGGCAACATTAAAAAATGAATTACGTTGGAATGATGTAGCCTATCGTTAATTTTCCTAAAAGTGCGGTGAAATTTCGCCGCATTTTATTTTTCAGGAGGTCAAAAATGTTAAAAGAACTCAGAGAAAAAGTACTTCAAGCTAATCTTAAATTGCCTAAATATAATTTGGTGACATTTACTTGGGGAAACGTGAGTGAAATCGACCGCACTTTAGGCTTGATCGCGATTAAACCCTCTGGCGTAGATTATGAAACGATGACGGCAAATGACATTGTGATCGTGGATTTGCAAGGGAATATTGTATGGGGAAATAAGAAACCCTCTTCAGATACAGCTACCCATCTTGAGCTTTATCGCCAATTTGCTGATATTGGTGGAATTGTGCATACACATTCACGTCATGCGACAATTTGGGCGCAAGCAGGTCAAGATTTAATTGCGGCTGGTACAACCCATGCGGATTATTTTTATGGTGCCATTCCTTGTACACGTTTATTAACTGATGATGAAATTCGAAATTCATATGAACTTCAAACAGGTAAGGTGATTGTAGAAACCTTTAGAACACGACATATTCAGCCACTGCAAGTGCCAGCTGTGTTAGTGCAGTCCCATGGTCCCTTTGTTTGGGGAACGGATGCCGATAATGCTGTCCATAATTCTGTTGTATTAGAGGAAATTGCCTATATGAACTTGTTTAGCCAGCAAGTTAATCCAACACTTTCTTCCATGCAACAAGTACTTTTGGATAAACATTACTTACGGAAGCATGGTGCTAATGCTTATTATGGTCAGTAATGGACGGTGAGAAAAATGGCTGGCAAATGTATCTAATTTCTTAGATATTCTCTACATATAATGGATCTTATGAACCTAAATAGCCAAAGATGTATTTTATGTTCGTTTTATCACTAACGGCACCGTTTTCTTTTTGACATTTTGATAGCTTGCACAGATTTTGCGGAGAATAGTATTTAGTGTAATAGACAAAATAGTTGCTATTACACTCAAAAGTACGGTGTTATGTAGAACTTGCACAAAGATTTAACCGATTGAAAACATTAAAATCCCTATTGAAATTTTCACTCAATAGGGATTTTTATTATATGCTGAATTTAAAATCTAAGTACAATAAAACAAAGGGGCTTTCTCGTTGAAGACCCTGCTTTCAATGGTTCTGTTCCTCTTGTTTCCATTTTTTTCGCAAATTCCCTATTCCTTTTTGTTTCTTAGTTTTAGTGGTTCTATACATTAGCTGATTATTATTTTTAAATTTCTACATTTTATATTTCAATCTGTGATACGGATCACTTTTTTTATGTGTGAAATATGCTATTAATAATATTACAAAAGTTTAATCAATGATCAAATGTTCAATTTAGGCATTGAATTAAATATTTTGTATATTATTTAGCTATTTTATTTAACCAAATATTTATGTTAGGAGTAATTTATGAAATTGAGAAAAACTTTCTTACTTGCAGTTTTTAGTGCAATTTCGATAAATGCACATTCTTTCCCTACTCATTCCTTAGAAATTGTCACCCATTCGGGGGCTGGAGGAGGAACAGATTTAACCGCGCGTATGGTTGCAAGTCTTTCAGAGCCAATTCTGGGTAAATCAATTTTGATAGTGAATAAGAAAGGCGGCGGCGGGATTCTTTCTTTAGATTATACTGCGGCTCAACCAGCTGATGGCTATACAATTTTAACCTACACTAGTGGACAAGCAGCAGAAATTAGCAAAGGGACATCAAAATTATCACTAAAAGACTTAATTCCTTTAGCAAGAGCAACTGATGATCCTCAGATTTTGATGAGCAAATGCGGTCGATTCAAAAATGGTGGTGAATTTATTGAAGCTCAAAAAATACATGCTTTGACTTACGGAACTACTCAGTTAGGTGGAATTGATGATGTTTCAGCATTTGCATTTACGACAAAAGCCAAAATAAAAACGGCACAAGTCATTCCTTTTGATAGCGCTAATGAGATCGCAGTTCAAATTGTTGCTGGAGGGGTAGATGTTGGCGTTTTAAATTTAGGGGAAGCTAAAGTGCAAATTGAAGCTGGCCAGGTTTGCCCAATAGTTGTTTTAGCTGATGAAAGAATGAAAGCTTTACCTAATACCCAAACAGCTAAAGAGCTAGGTATCCCAGTAAGCTTATCAACAGTTCGGGGGTTTGTCGTAAAAGCAGGAACACCTGATAATATTGTAAAAAAACTTGAAACTACTCTATTAGAAGCAATGGCTAAACCAGAGTTTCAACAATTCTTGAAAAATCAAGGGCTTGATGCTTCTTCTGTTGCTGGTAAGGATGTTTGGGGTAAGCAGTTAGAAGATACTGATAAAGAAATGTATAACTCATTAAAACAACTTGGCTTTATTCAATAATTAGAGTATAGGTTTGATTAGGAGGAATATATGAGAAGTAAGAGAGAACTTTGGGTTTGTTTAATTATTATATTATTGGCAAGTATTACAATTTATCTTGCTTCTCAGTTTAAAGACTTGCCTCCTATATTACAAAGAGGATTACAGCCATCAACTTTTCCTATTATATGTGCAACGATAATTATTATATTAGCTATTCAAATATGGTTACGAAGTAATATAAATCCAACAAATGAACATGAAATGTCATTTAATCATATAGTACTTAAAATGATGTTAATCTTTTTAGGGTTTATTTTGTTGTTATATATTGATTTTTTCTTGGCTATTGCATTAACTACATTAGCTATTCATATACTATGGTCAAAGAAAGCGAGACTATCTTCTGTTATTTTATTAGGAGTGGTTCTCCCCATTTTTATCTATTTATTATTTGGAATACTTTTAGATGTAAAATTTCCAAGTGGAATAATAAATTATTTACAATAGGTACAGATTATGGAAACAGTATTTATTGCATTAACTAATTTAGCTAATCTTCAATTATTAGCCTGGATCCTAATAGCTTCCATTGGTGGGATATTAATTGGCTCTCTTCCGGGTTTGAATGCAACAACTGGAGTAGCATTAATTTTACCATTTACGATTACAATGGATCCTATCTCAGCTGCAACAATTATGTTAACTATATATTGTGCGGCAACATTTGCTGGTGCAATTACGGCAATTTTAATTAATACGCCTGGTACTTCTGCTAGCGCAACTACGTGTTTAGATGGTTATCCATTAGTACAGAAAGGAGAAGCCGGAAGAGCATTAGGAATTGCTGCTGTGTCATCAGGCATAGGGGGTGTTCTAAGTGTTATTTGTTTAATGATAGCTGCCCCATTACTTGCTAGCATTGCATATAAATTTGCGCCACCAGAATATTTAACTCTTACCATTTTTGCAATATCAATGTTGGCAACAGTGGGAAACAGTTCAGTGTTAAAAAATTTATTATCTGGTATGTTTGGTGTATTAATAGCCACAATAGGAGTAGATCCATTGACTACGGTTGATCGTTTTACATTTGGAATTGCCGCCTTATATGATGGCATTGATATAGTCCCAGTTATGATCGGTATATTCGGAATTAGTGAGCTATTTATACAAGCCTCAGTTTCAGCGCAATCTAAAGATCTTGTTCAAATTGACAAAATCAAGTTGCCAACTTGGCTAGATTATAAGCGCATATGGAAAACTATTTTACGTTCTACTGGCTTGGGGACTTTCATCGGTATTTTACCTGCCGAAGGTGCAACAGTTGCATCTATCGTTGGATATAATGAAGCTAAGCGCTGGTCTAAACATCCTGAAGAATTTGGCAAAGGTGCTATTGAGGGAATTGCAGGTTCAGAAGCCGCTAATAATGCTGCAACTGGGGGCTCTATGGTACCCAGCTTAGCTCTAGGAATTCCTGGCAGTCCAACTGCGGCAGTAATTTTAGCTGGGCTTATGGTTCATGGAATTAATCCAGGGCCAAACCTTTTTATAGAAAAAGGTGAAATTGTTTACACAATCTTTTGGGCTATGCTTCTAGCAAATGTGATTTTCTTTTTTATTGGGCTATTTGGCGCCAAATTATTTGCTCGAGTAACATTCATTCCTACATCAATATTATGGCCGATAGTGTTTGTACTTTGTGTAGTAGGCTCATATGCTGTGAACTTATCTATTGTTGATATTTATATATCACTAATTTTCGGCATATTAGGGTATTTCATGAGAATATTTGGATTTTCAGTTATACCAATGACAATCGGTTTAATTTTAGGTGGCGTTTTAGAGTTGAGATTGGGGCAAACTATAACAATGATAAAAGGTGATTGGTTCAGTATTTTGGAACGCCCAATTTCTGTATTCTTTATTCTTGCAACTATCTTAGCATTAATTATGCCAATGATAAGAAAGTACAATCAAAATAAATGAAATATTTATTTTAAATATAAGAACTCAGGTGAAAACAAATTTATTTTAAATTCTTATTAAGAATATAACCCATTAATACCACTGTTAGAAGGAAATATTATGACAACACAATTAGACGCACTTAAACAAATGACCGTTGTGGTGGCTGATACCGGCGATATCGAAGCCATGAAACTTTATAAACCTCAAGATGCCACAACTAACCCATCTCTCATTTTAAGCGCATCGGCGTTACCGCAATACGCTTCGCTTATCGATGATGCGGTGGCTTATGCAAAAGCGCAAAGTAGCGATAAAGCCCAGCAATTAATTGATGCCGAAGATAAATTGGCGGTGAATATCGGGTTAGAAATCTTAAAATTGGTTCCGGGACGTATTTCAACGGAAGTGGACGCACGCCTTTCTTACGACACTCAAGGTACCATTGAAAAAGCACGCAAAATCATTCGCTTATATAATGAAGCCGGTGTTCCCAATGATCGTATTTTGATTAAAATCGCATCAACATGGCAAGGTATCCGTGCTGCTGAAATTCTTGAGAAAGAGAATATTAACTGTAACTTAACCCTATTATTCTCTCAAGCGCAGGCGCGCGCTTGTGCAGAAGCAGGCGTTTATTTAATTTCGCCATTTGTGGGGCGTATTTTAGACTGGTATAAAGCCAATTCAGACAAAAAAGACTACGCACCGGCAGAAGATCCGGGTGTGATTTCTGTGACGCAAATCTACAACTACTACAAACAATATGGCTATAACACGGTGGTTATGGGCGCAAGTTTCCGCAATGTCGGCGAAATCACTGAGCTTGCAGGTTGTGATCGCTTAACAATTTCACCGGCTTTATTGAAAGAGTTACAAGAAAGCGAAGCGCCATTAGTGCGCAAATTGGACTACCAAGGCGAAGTGAAAGCCCGCCCTGCCCCAATGACTGAAAGCGAATTCTATTGGGAACACAACGCAGATCCAATGGCCGTAGAAAAACTGGCTGACGGCATCCGTAAATTCGCTGCAGACATTGAAAAATTAGAAGCTATGTTGGCAGCGAAGTTGTAATTTGTCGTTCAAGCTACAAAGTGCGGTGAAAAATCACCGCATTTTTACGTGGTGTAATAGAAAAATTTCTTTTGATTAACTATAACTATTTTATGAATTTATTTTGAATTCAATTTCTTTTATTTTCTCAATAAGGTATTCAAAGCTAAAGCTAGAACTATCATAGATCATTCCTGCTTGGGTCATTGAAACATAATCTTTCTTTAATTTAGTAATGGCATTTTCATTAGGTAATAGTTTAAATCTTTTATTTAAACAATCATGATAATTAGCATAACTTGCATTAAAGAAAATGGATTTATGCTCTACTACATCTTTTAGTAATTCAAAATCTTTAATTGCTAATTTACCTATATTTTGTTCATATAGTTTTACTAAATCGTACCAGTGTCTAGATAGGCGTTCAGCATTTTCTCTTAAACCACGATGACACTCAACATGAATTAATGTTGCTTTTTCCCAAAAAGTTCTTTGTGGTGATAAGACAACAACATTTGGTTCAGGGAAAATAATTAACTCATTTTCATAAGCAATATCAGGTTTAATTATATGTAATTCGTTTGGATCAATGACATTTTTCCCACCTAACTCAATAAGTACTTCTTCTTTCATATATTGGTTTGCTTGAGCTGGGGATAGCACAGAGGGATAACTAATCCAAATTTTTTCACCTGATTCATCCGTTTTTATTTCACAATGTTGAGGTAATTCCTGGAGAGCAGTTTGTAGTGCTGGCACAATCACTTGATCTCGATATTCCTTAGTATTCTTTTTTAGTGCTTCTGCTAATAATTTAACTTTATTTTTGCTCATACCTAGATGGAATGATTTGGAAACTGGAAATGAGTGAAAATCTAACGTGATATCAATATCTTCTGAAAAACGATCAATTGCCCCAAATACTTTTGATAAAGATGTGCCACCTTTAAATGCCATTGGGTGTTTATTGGGAATATTAAAAAGAATATCCAAAACTTTACATAACCAAATATCTTTTTCAAGAATTTTATCTCGCTTTGACAAATGATGGCTATAGTATTCCAGAAGTTCTCTTTGTTCATATTCTGCTAGATTAAAGTAGGATTCCTTTTCCATTATATCCCCTATACTTGCAATTCAGATTTATGGATAGCATGTTGCATCCACTGGGTTAAATTAGCATTTTTTAATGTAATAAATTCTTCATTATTAAGGTTAGCTTTTAATTTTTGAATAACAGTCGGTGTAACCAACTCTTTTCCTAAATACCATAAAGCAGATATAGCTAATCCAATATTTGTTCCAGCATATTGAAGTTTTCTTTTATTAGATGTATGAATAAATTGTACTTCTGTATTTATGATCTTAATTTTTCGGGTTGTACCACTTGTATAAAACACAGTTTTAGTCGGCATTTGTGTGCTTAACTTAAACAGTCTGGCTGCTTCGGCCCCATGGATTTGAATTATCTCTCCATTTTGTTTAGAAATAGTGTGTATAACAGTTTCAAGTTTTACAGGTACATTACCAACAAAACGATTTTTTATTGGTCGGAAAAATAAACCTCTAGCTGCGCGTTCAATTTCGCCTTGTTTTACCATTCTTGATAGTGTTTTATCTATAACTGCTCTATTTCCGATATTTAAAAAATCTCTAGAAGCAAACAGGGATCCTCGGTCAAACGATAAAATTTTTTCTTTGACTTGTTTGGCTATGGTCATATCGCCCCCTTTTTTTCTCTTCTTTATAAATAATTACGATATTTTCTGACATTTTAGCACTGAAAAGAATAGAGTAAAGTATTTTAATCTATGGATGAATTATAAGGATGCGCGCAGTGTTTCAATGATATACTGAGTTTGTCAAGTGGTCGTAAATGTCATTCTATGTGATCTTAATCACATTTCTTAAATTTCTTATCTACATATTTTCTATATTGTGATCTTATTCACATTTTTATTCTCAAAATTTTGCTTTAATAAGTGCACAAAAGATATGTGAGTGTACTTTTGAATCATTGGCGTTAATACTCTGTTAGCATTTTATGTGAGGATATAGTTATGCAAAAACCAACGGTTGCAATGGTTTTAGGGGATCCAGCTGGAGTTGGACCTGAACTAGTTGCTAAATTATTAGCAAAAAGTGAATTACGAGAAAAGGCGAATATACTGTTAATAGCAGATAAAGATGAACTAAAAAAAGGGTTTGATATTGCTAGAGTTAATCCTATTTTTGATGAGATATGTGAAAACGAATTAGTGGATTATTCGTTTAAATCAGGATTGCCAGCTTTACTGAACCATCCTAATTCTCATTCTAAGCCTTTTGAATATGGCCTAGCAACAGAACAAAGTGGCGTGTATATATTGGAAACTTTAAAACGAGCAGTAGATTTTGCTCAGCAAGGTTTGGTTCATTCTATTTGCTTTGCGCCACTCAATAAACAGGCTATGCATAAAGGGGGGCTAAAATATCGAGATGAGTTACATTGGTTCGCAGAGCAAACAAAATATCATGATTTTGTATGTGAATTAAATGTAGTTGATGGTATTTGGGCTAGTCGCGTAACTTCTCATATTCCTTTTAAAGATATTGTGCCTAATTTATCCATTAAAGCTGTAGTAGATTGCATTAAATTATTACATCGTTCTTTAGTTCAGTCTGGGGTAACACATCCTCGTATTGCCGTACAAGCATTGAACCCTCATGGTGGGGAAGGTGGGGTATTTGGAGATGAGGAGATAAAAATTATCACACCAGCTATAGAAGAAGGGCGAAATCTAGGGTTCGAATTATATGGTCCTTTCCCAAGTGATACAACAATGCGAGAAGTAGAGCGATTGAAAATTGATGGTGTGGTATCTATGTATCATGACCAATTTTCTACGGCCCTGAAATTACTTGGTTTTGAACGCGGCGTCACTGTACAAGGAGGAATCCCAATTCCAATTACAACTGCCAATCATGGCACTGCTTATGATTTGTATGGAAAAAATATTGCTATTCCAACGGCATTTGAGACTGCCTTTGATATTGCCGTAAGAATGGGAAAAGGCGTATTAGAATCTGAATAATTAGGGAGAAAAAATATGAATAGAAAACCTAAAAAGTTATTAAATAATCCACATGATGTATCAGCTGAACAATTAGAGGGGTTAATTTATGCTTGTGGTGGGAAATTGGTGAAAGTGGAAGGCTATAGCGGGGTTTATCATAATGCAATCGCTGAGAATAAGCCTGTGCTTGTAACTGGCGGGGGAAGTGGCCACGAACCAATGTTTGCGGGTTATGTCGGAAGTGGATTAGCAGATGCTGCTGCACTAGGCGAGATTTTTGCTTCTCCATCCCCAGATATCATTATTGCGACAGCCAAAGTCGCAGAAAAAGGAAAAGGAGTGTTATTTGTATATGGCTGTTATGCTGGTGATAACATGAATTTTGATATCGCAGCAGAGTTACTGGAAGAAGAAGGTATACCAGTGAGAACAGTACGAGTAACTGATGATATATCTTCCGCACCCTTATCAAAAATAAGTGAACGTAGAGGGGTTGCCGGAGATATGTATGTATTGAAAATAGCGGGGGCTGCGATAGCGGCAGGATATGATTTGGAAGCTGCTCATACAGTAACTGAAAAGGCAAATTTTAATACCCGTTCAATGGGGGTTGCACTTGGACCTTGTTCAATACCTGAAACTGGCAAATTTAATTTTGAATTAGCTGACGATGAATTAGAGCTTGGCATGGGTATACATGGAGAGCCTGGTGTCCGGCGTCAAAAGATGACAAACGCAGATGATATAAATGGGGAAATTATTGAGCGCTTATGTGAAGATATTGAATTAAAAGCAGGAGATAGAGTATGTCTTACTATCAATAATTTAGGCGCATCCACTTATACGGAGTTATTTATTGCAAACAGAAAAGTACATCAAGAATTAGAAAAACGCGGTATTAGTGTATATGACACTTATATTGGTAGCTATTGTACATCACAAGAAATGGCTGGGTATTCAGTAACAATATTCCGTTTAGATGATGAGTTGCAGCAACTCTACGATATGCCTTGTGATAGTTTTAAATGGAGAAAATAGTATGAATGTAATAGAAGCAAAAGCAATGTTACTTTATGTATCAGAACAAATGGTTGCCAGTGAACCTACCTTAACTGAGCTAGATTTAAAGATTGGAGACGGGGATCATGGGTTGGGTATGCAACGTGGTTTTGAAGCTGTCCGTACTTTATTAAAAACTGATTTCCAGCCTAAAGATATTGGTGACTTATTTCTAACGGTTGGTACAAAAATGATGTCAAGCATGGGAGGTGCTTCGGGAGCTATTTTTGGTACCTTATTTAGAGCCGGTGGCAAAGCATTATTGGGTCAAAGTGAATTCAATGCGCAAACATTATCACAATTTTTAGTTGCAGGTTCAGCAGGAGTATTTTCACGTGGTGGAGCTAAGCCTGGTGATAAAACGATGATGGATGCATTGGTTGCGGCAGAGAAAGAATCTGAAAGAGCTAAAACAGAAAATTTAGTGACCGCACTTTCTCGCGTGGCAATAGCTGCTGCTAATGGTGCTGAGAATACAAGAAATCAAGTAGCTGTTTTTGGACGTGCAAAAAGCCTTGGGGAACGTTCTATTGGTTATATAGATCCAGGTGCTGTTTCAATGTCTTTTATTTTGGAGTTTATGTTTGATTATGTAAATAAAGCATAATTATTTTATAGGAAATGGCGTAAAGCATTTTACGCCTTTTTAGGAGATGAGCTATGACAAAGCAAAAAGCCTCAAATATTCGATGGTTTGTTTTTGGAGTAATTTTCCTCCTTGTTGTAATCAATCTCATTGATCGTATTTCTCTTTCTATAGCAATGCCAACTATTGCAAAGGAGTTTGATTTATCACCAACAACTCAAGGATTGATTTTAAGTAGTTTCTTTTGGGCATATGCATTACTACAAATTCCAGGTGGCTGGCTTATTGATAAATATGGCCCGCGTAAAATAATTACAGGTTCTACTGTCTTATGGGGGATCTTTCAAACTCTAGCAGCCTTTGCAACAGGGGGAATATCATTATTACTTACTCGTTTTATGTTGGGCGCAGCTGAAGCTCCACTATTCCCATCGGGCGGAAAATTAAATGCAACTTGGTTGTCATCACAAGAACGTGGTCGTGGTGCAGTGATTATGGATTGCGGCGGTCCATTAGGTGCGGCATTAGGCGGTATTATCATTGCATATATGATTGCAAGTATTGGCTCTTGGCGTACAGTTTTTGCCATTGCAGGTATTGCAACGATTCTGTTAGGTTTCATTTCTTGGAAATTTTTACGTGACACCCCACAAGAGCATAAATTAGTTAATAAAGAAGAATTGGCATTAATTGAATTATCACATAGCTGTTCTCAAAGTGCGGTCGATTCTGAGCCAGCTTCAAAAGGTATTGGGGTTCCTTTTGGCTCATTAGCGGCAATTCTATGTGGTCGTGCGGCTTGGGCGATGATGTTTTTTGGATTATTAACTTGGGGACCAAGTTATTTGGCGCAAGCTCGTGGATTTGATATTAAAGGCATTGGTAATGCCACATTCATTATCTTCTTATGTGGCACCTTTGGTTCATTATGCGGTGGTTTCCTTTCTGATACCTTAGTGAAAAAAGGCGTGGCGCAACGTATTGCAGTAAAAACTGTGTTGACAGTTTCTGGTATAAGCACATTAATTGCGTTCTCATTATTGCCTAAAATGAATGAGCCAATGGTTGCGATTGCAACACTTTCTGTTGCGGCATTCTTCTTAATGTGGGGAAGTTTATATTGGAGTTTCCCGGCATTAATTGCCCCGAAAAGTAAAGTAGGTATTGTTGGCGGTATTATGAATATGGCTGGTAGTGTTGGTGGTATTGTTGTTCCTATCTTAGTCGGTTTTATTCTTGCTCAAACCAATAAAAACTATGATAACGTCTTGTTATTCTTTGCCGGTTGCTCTTTGGTTTATATCTTAGGTACATTAAGCATTAAATTGAGTAAACAAGATAAATAATAGGAGATGAGTTATGGAAAATAAATTATATGATGGTCCAATGATTGATGCGCATCAACACTTCTGGCAACCACAAATTAATCCGCATCCTTGGTTAGCACCTGATGTTTTAATTCCTTTCCGTTATGGTGATTATACTGCTATCAAAAAAGAGTATTTACCACCGGATTACTTAAAAGATGCAACAGAAAAACATAATGTTGTCGCGACTGTTTATGTGGATGCGGAATGGGATCCGAAAGCGCCATTAGATGAAACAAAATACATTCATACTGTCGCTGAAAAATTTGGTATGCCAAATGCAGTGGTTGCGCAAGCCTGGTTACATCACGATGATATTGAAGATGTGCTCAAAGCTCAGTCAGCTTATCCATTAGTGCGTACCGTTCGTCATAAACCAGCTGGTGCATTGACACCAGAAGAAGCCAAAAATGGTGTCAGAACACTGATGAGCGATGATAAATGGCGTCAAGGTTATGCATTATTAAGAAAATATAACTTAGATTTTGACTTGCAAACACCTTGGTGGAATTTACACGAAGCGAAAAAGTTAGCAGAAGATTTTCCTAATACATTAATTATTTTAAATCATACCGCGCTTCCATCTGATCGTTCTCAAGAAGGGTTAAATGCTTGGCACAAATCAATTTCGCAATTGGCTGATGTACCTAATATTGCGATAAAAATATCAGGTATTGGTTTGCCAGAAAAACCTTGGAGTCTTGATAATAACCGTTGGATTATTCAAGAAACAGTAAAAATTTTTGGAGTTGATAGAGCAATGTTTGCAAGTAATTTCCCAGTGGATAGTTTATGTGGAGATTTAGATATAATTTTTACTGGTTTTAAAGAAGCAGTGAAAGATTATAGTGAGAGTGAGCAGCATAAACTCTTTTTTTCTAATGCAAAAAAATATTACAAAATTAATATCTAGTGATATTTAAGGATAAATTATGGCTAATTCTTTGAGACTCGCGGTTAATACTTCTATTTATGATGGATACGATATGGATGTGGTCTTTAATTCAATTAAAAAGTGCGGTTTTAAATTCTTTGAATTAGCCTATAACCAAGGGTATATCAGTAATTTAAGTTCTTCTATATTTAGTGACCAAAATGCTACTTATATAAACGCATTAAAAGAGAAATATGGGCTTTCGACCCTAGCGCTAGGTTGTACCATGGATCTTGCTACAGATGGATTAGTAGATATCTTTGAGGAAAGATTGATTTTTGCTCATAAAATTGGTGCGAAATATATTAATGTTTGTACAACAAAATCTGATAAAAAAGAAAAATTATTAAAGAATTTAATATCTTTATGCCCTCTTCTAAAAGAGAATGATACCATTCTATGTTTAGAAAATGGTGGAGACTATAACTACAATGCATTTGTCACAGTAGAGGATGGTATTGCTCTCTTAAGTAATCTTGAAAAAGAATTTTATGCATTGAATTTCGATCCTGGAAATATGGTTACTCTTAATAAGGAAATAGATGTTGTATCTCAATCTTTAAAATCAATACCGTATTGTCAGTATTTTCATGTTAAGGATGTAGATATTGTTGATGATAAGTTTTTATTTATTCCAGTTCAGGGAAAAGGAATGATTGATTATGCAACCATTATTCCTAGATTAAAAGAACTTGATATTCCATTTAGCTTTGAGATTCCATTGCGTATGTATCGAGATCTAGATTCAACTCCCAGAAAATCAGAGAAGATTGTGGATTTAGATGAAATTGAGAGAACGCTGATTATTTCTCGAGAATATATTGAAAATCTGTAATGTAAATAAGGTAAATTTGTTATGACTGAATATAAAGATGCTGAATTGTTGACTGAAATTGCTATAGCTTATTATGAACATGAATTAACCCAAGAAGAGATTGCAAATAAATTTCATATTTCCCGTATTAAGGTTGGTCGATTACTTAAAAAAGCAAGAAAAGAGGGAATTGTTGAAATTAATGTTAAATATCATCCAATTTTTACATCCCAATTGGAAAATAAATTGATTGAACAATTTGGTATTCAACGAGCATTAATTGCAATTGATGAGCATAGTGAAATAGAGCAGCGCAAACAAGTTGCGGTATTAGTAAATAATTTCTTAATCAATACGCTAAAGGACGGTATGACGATTGCGGTAGGTCAGGGGCGTAATGTCGCTGCAGTAGGAGAGCACGTAGGAATTTCTCCTGAAAAAAAATGTAATTTTATTTGCGGTATTGGTGGCGTAAAACGTATAGGTGAGCCCGTTGATGCGGATAATATATGTAGAAATCTAGCACGACGTTTTAATGGTTCTAATGAAACTTTATATGCTCCAGCATATTTAGAAAGTAGGGAATCTTGCAAATTATTTATGCAGAATAATGTTATTAAAGAAACCTTAGATAGAGCTCGTCGGGCAGATATTGCGCTAGTTGGTATTGGTGATATGAATGAGCAAAGCTATATGGTTCAGCTTGGTTGGTTTACATCAAAAGAAGTTAGTGATGCAAGAAATAATCAAGGTGTTGTTGGTGAAATCGCAGGTTATGGCTTTTTTAATCTTAACGGTGAGATTATTGATACTGCTATGAGTAATCGTGTGATTGGCTTAAGTCTCGATGATCTAAGAAAAATTCCTTGTGTAATTGGAATTGCTTCTGAGAGCACAAAAGCAATTGCTATTCTTGGAGCATTAAGAACAGGAATTATTGATGTTATTGCCACGAGTGCAAGCAATATTAATACAGTATTAAATTTAGTAAAAGTCTGATTTTATAGAAAATAGTAATCATCTATTTTTAGGATCTGAGAATAGCTTAAATGGGGTAGAAGTTAAATGCAGTAAAAATAATTTCTATTAATAAATCCTAAAATATATAAGATGGCATTAGTAGTTTTATCAAGTTTGCGTTGAATTATATTAATTTAGATGATGTAAGAAATGTGTTTTCATATTGGTTTGGCAAACTAAATTTGCCATAACTGGTTATGGAATAGTTATAAACTTAATGAGGAGTAAAACTATGAAACTTGCAATTGGATGTGATGATGCAGCTTATAACTTAAAACTTGAGTTAATTAAATATTTAGAAAGTTTAGGTTATGAAGTTGATGATTTTGGAGCAGGTGCAGGAGATAAAACACTCTACCCTGAAGTAGCAGAGAAGGTTGCGTTAGCTGTAGCAGATGGTAAATATGATAGGGCAATTCTAACTTGCGGAACAGGTATCGGTGTTTGTATCACAGCAAATAAAGTTCCTGGAGTTCGTGCTGCAGTATGCCATGACTTATTTTCAGCTGAACGTTCTAGAAAAAGTAATGACGCACAAATTATTTGTTTTGGTGAGCGAGTAATTGGTGTTGAACTGGCAAAATCATTATTAAAAGTTTGGTTAGGATGTGATTTTGCGGGTGGGGGTTCTACACCTAAATTAGCTAAAATGAAAGAAATTGATGCTAAGTATAATAAACGTTAATTTCTATATTTTATGATTAAATAAGTTTAGTTATAAAGAGAGGATAGGTTATGAAAAAATTAAATATTTATTCTGCGACAATTTTATTGGCGACATTATTCTCCAGTTCTGTATTTGCTGCTGGTGAGCATGTATTAGCTTTAAGCCACTATGGCTCTCCAAGTGATACAGTTACTAAAGCAACTGAATATATGGCAAAACGAGTCAGTGAATTATCAAATGGACGTATTAGTATCAAATTACATCCTAATAGTGAATTGGGACCATCTGGCACACAAATAGATGGAGTACGTATGGGTACGATTGATATTGTAGTTGTTGGTAACCCTTATTATACAACTTTTGCAGAAGAGTTGAATTTATTAGATCTACCGTTTTTATTTAGAGATGAGACGCATGTTGAAAAAGTACTAATGGGAGAGGTTGGTAAAAATTTGTTAAAAAGTTTAGAAAAATCAGGCTTGAAAGGCTTGGCATTCTATGAAATTGGTTTTCGTGATCTTACAAATAGTAAAAAACAAATTCAATCTATGAAAGATTTAAGTGGATTGAAATTACGTACAACACCAAATCCAGCCCACATTGTTGCGTTTAAAGAGTGGGGAGCAAATCCGACACCAATGCCATTTAATGAAGTATATTTCTCGTTAAAAACAGGTGTAATTGATGGACAAGAGAATCCAGTTCATCACATCTACAATAATAACTTACAAGAAGTGCAGAAATATCTATCTTTGACTCACCATGCTTATACTGCAGCACCGATGGCAATGAATTTGGATCGATTTAATTATATGAATAAAGAAGATCAAGAGATTTTATTACGAGCTGCACGTGAAGGTGCTGAACTAGAGAAAAAACTGAATATTGAAGAAAATAAAGTATATTTAGGAAAATTAAAAGAGCAAGGGATGGAGGTAGAAACTAACCCTAATATATCAACTTTCCAAGAAGGTGCCAAAAAAGCGTGGGACAACTACGCGAAAAAGTTTGGATATGAGTTAATTAATAAAGTAACTGAAACTAAATAGGTTATAGATGTTTAGGAAATTTACAATTCCTAATTATAAATAATGCTATATAGTCATAATTAATGGAGATAGACATCATGATTGAACAATACGAGAAATTTATTAATAAAACGTTTTTGTCGTTAGGGTGTCTCTTTTTCCTTGTCATTGTCGTTATGACATTTGTACAAGTAATAACGAGATATGTTATTAATACATCATTTCCTTGGGCAGAAGAGTTTTTGAGATTCTGTTATACGTGGATGATCTTATTTGGTATTTTGACAACAGCCCAAATTCAAGTACCTATGTTGAGAATAATGATATTTGAACGCTTTAAATACGGTTGGTTATTATCATCTCTTCTTTATGTTGTTATGTTAGTAAGTTTATTTATTTTAATAAATGGAGGAATAAAACTCTATGGTATGACCTTAAATAGCTATTATTCAGCATTCAAAATCTCAATTTCTTGGGTTTATGTTCCGTTTATTGTATGCCTTTCTCTTGAGGTAATTAGAGTTTTACTTGCATCAATATCATTAATTAGAACAAAAAAAGTAGGAGATTTATAATGTCATTTATTGTATTACTGGGTGTGATGTTTACATTAACCGTATTAGGCTTGCCGTTATTCTATAGTATTATTTTTGCGTCTATTGTAACATTATTTTTCTTCTTACCTTATATTCCAGTTACTATCGTTGCACAACAAGTCATGCAAGGGCTTGATACTAATGCTTTACAAGCACTGGCTTTCTTTTTTCTTGCAGGCGAATTAATGAGTGTTGGAGGAATTACGACTAGGATTATTCGTTTCGTAACATCTTTAATTGGTCAATGGAAAGGGTCGCTTGCTTATATTAATATCTTTTCTAGTTTATTTTTTGGTTCAATTAGTGGTTCTGCCGTTGCTTCTACCGCAGCAATAGGAAGTTCGCTTATTCCTGAAATGAAAAAATCAAATTATTCAGCACCATTTTCTGCAGCTTTAACACAATCATCATCTATTATTGGTCCAATTATCCCTCCTAGCGTGCCAATGATTGTATTTGCGGCTTTAGCTGGTGCAGGTGTATCAGTTGGAAAAATGTTTATGTCAGGAATTATTCCTGGTTTAATGATTGCATTGGTTCTTATTTTAGTTACTTTTGTTCTTAGCAAAATCTACAAATATGGTAATCAGTCAGTACCATTTAATTGGAATGAAGTAAAAGCAAGTGGCAAAGATGCTGTTTGGGCTTTGCTTTGCCCGATAATTATCTTGTACGGTATTATTTCAGGCATATTTACTGCAACTGAAGCAGGAGCTGTTTCTGTTGTTTATGCTTATTTGGTTGGTACATTTATTTACAAAGAGCTTAGCTTTGAACGCTTGAAAAAAGCTTTTATTTCATCATTAAAAGGTACAATTACTGTGATGCTTATTGTAGGTGCATCATCAATATTTGCATGGATGATTGCTCGCTTGCAAATTAGTCATCAAGTTGCTATGTGGGTATCTCAAGTATGTGATAATCCATTGGAAGCCTTATTACTTATTAATTTTATTGTATTATTTATTGGCATGGTAATGGATCCAACCGCCGCATTAACTATTTTAGTACCTGTATTTATGCCGATAGTAAATCAGTTTGGAATTAATCCCATTCATTTCGGTTTAGTGATTATTTTAAACCTAATGATAGGATTGGTTACACCTCCAGTAGGTTATCTCATATTCTTATCAGCTAATATTGCAGAATGCGAACCAATGAAAGTACTAAAAGCAAGTATTCCATTTTTAATTTCATTATTTGGATTATTATTCCTTCTAATTTTAGTGCCAGAATTTAGCACATTTTTGCCGGAATTATTTTTTCAATAGGAGATGAACTATGAACCAATGGATTGATTTATCGATGCCGATTTCAGCTAATCATATACGTTGGAAAAGTGCGGTTGAAAAGAAAGGTAATTTTGATGAAGGTGATTTATTCGAAGCTACTCAGTTACAAACATCCTGCCATGCATTTACGCATATGGATGCATTAAGTCATATTCGAAAAGATGCCTATAATATATTAGATATCCCTATCGAAACTTATATAGGTGAATTCTATGTGTTAGATTTGGCCAATGAGGTTTATGATAACTATGAAATAAATGATCGTGTTTTAGCTCGTATTTGGCCAAACTATCCAAATATTAGAAAAATAATTTTTCGAACAGCTTGGGATACTCATTATAGCTATAATTCAAAAGAATTTTGGGGGCGTTCACCTTATATTTCTACTCAAGGTGCAGAGTTTCTTGCAGAGAAAAATCTCGACATTATTGCTTTTGATTTTCCACAAGATTATCCAATTCGTGGATGGCTTACAGGTAAAGTAGAAAAACCTTTAAGTAAACATGTTACTCATCAGCATTTATTATTAAAGGGTGTAACGCTTGTTGAGTACCTTTGTAATACTCAAGCAATTACAACCCCTATTATTGATGCTTTAATGATTCCTATCGCGATTGAAAATACAGATGGGGCACCTTGTCGAGTATTGATCAGAAATAAGGATTAAGTTATGGCGAAGAAGATTTATTTTGGAACAAATTTAAAAATGTACAAAGGTAATGCTGATGTTATTAATTATCTTTCAGAGTTATCTGATTTATCTCAGTCATTACAAAAAAGTTATAATGCAGAAATATTTGTAATTCCATCATTTACCTCATTAAAGGATGCTGTAGAGACAATTAATTTAAAGCATTCGTCAATAATAATTGGCGCACAAAATATGAATCCCAATGATAACGGACAGTTTACTGGCGATATTTCCCCATTAATGTTAAAAGAGTTAGGAATTCGACTTGTTATGATTGGTCATTCAGAGCGACGCCATATTTTTAGAGAAACAGATGAAGAAGAAAATGCAAAAGTCTTATCTTCATTAAAGCATGGGTTTATAACATTACTCTGTATTGGTGAAACAGCAGAACAAAAGAATTATGATATTTCTGATGAAATTTTACGTACACAGTTAAAAATTGCTCTTCACGGTGTCGAGCTTATGCAATTAGATAACTTATGGATTGCGTATGAACCTGTTTGGGCTATTGGCACAGGCGGTACACCAGCTAGTGCAGAATATGCTGATAATAAACATGCAGTAATTAAACAGTGTCTATTTGAATTGTTTGGTGAGGATAGTAAAAAAATTCCTGTGCTTTATGGTGGAAGTGTGAATCCTAACAATGCTAATACTTTGATTGAGAAGCCGAACATTGATGGTTTGTTCACTGGTAGAAGTGCTTGGAATGCAAAAGCATTTTCTACATTAATCTTTGATGCATTAAAGACTGCTGAACAAAAGAAGATAATAAGATCGCGAACCGGCTCTGAAAGTTTTTCAGTCAATGAATATACTGGTATTGCTCGTGATTTGTTATCAAAGCTTGGTGGAGTGGAAAATATTGCTGCTTTAACACATTGTGCTACGCGTATTCGTGTTGTGCCATATGATCCTATTAAAGTGGACAAAATAGGCATTGATAAGATAGATAAATCTAAAGGTGTTTTTACCGTGGCAGGTAATCAATATCAAATTATCTTTGGTGTTGGAATTGTGGAAAAGGTTTATGAAGAAATGCTAAACTTGATATCAAATAAGTCCAGCCATAATAATTAGTCTCTTTTGTGAACTAGAGCACAACTTTTTTATCAAAAATCAGGTACAATGTTCGAGTTACACAAACAGGTTATTAGAACACAGGAGTATTAAATGACAGATCAAAAACAACTTGCAAATGCAATTCGTTTTTTAAGTATGGATGCTGTGCAAAAAGCAAAATCCGGGCATCCGGGGGCGCCGATGGGGATGGCGGATATTGCTGAGGTGCTTTGGCGTGGTTTTATGAAACATAACCCGACTAATCCGAAATGGGCGGATCGCGACCGTTTTGTACTTTCTAACGGGCATGGTTCTATGTTGATTTATAGCTTGCTTCATTTAACAGGCTATGATCTTTCTATCGAAGATTTGAAAAATTTCCGTCAACTTCATTCTAAAACCCCGGGGCACCCTGAATATGGTTATGCGCCGGGTGTGGAAACTACAACAGGTCCATTAGGGCAAGGGATTACCAATGCTGTTGGGATGGCGATTGCGGAAAAAACCTTAGCTGCACAATTTAACCGTGACGGTCACGATATTGTAAATCACCACACCTATGTGTTCTTAGGTGATGGCTGTTTGATGGAAGGGATTTCCCACGAAGCTTGTTCATTAGCGGGTACGCTGGGTTTGGGTAAATTAATTGCGTTCTATGATGACAATAATATTTCTATTGATGGTCACGTAGATGGTTGGTTTACGGATAACACAAAACAACGTTTTGAGGCTTATGGTTGGCAAGTTATTGATGCGGTGGATGGTCACAATGCAGCGCAAATCGCAGATGCGGTGAAAAAAGCCCAAGCGGAAACAGATAAACCGACTTTGATTATTTGTAAAACCATTATTGGTTATGGTTCGCCAAATAAAGCGAATTCACACGACAGCCACGGTGCGCCATTAGGGGATGAAGAAATTGCCTTAACCCGTAAAGCATTAAACTGGGATTATGCGCCATTTGAAATTCCAGCGGATATTTATGCGGCTTGGGATGCAAAAGCAGCCGGTGCTAAAGCAGAAGCAGCCTGGAATGAGAAATTTGCAGCTTATGAGCAAGCCTATCCTGAATTAGCCGCAGAATTTAAACGCCGTGTCGCAGGTGAATTACCTGCAAACTGGGCGCAAGAAAGCCAAGCCTTTATTGAAAAATTACAAGCAAATCCAGCGTCAATTGCAAGCCGTAAAGCGTCACAAAATGCCATTGAAGCCTATGCGCATATCTTGCCTGAATTCTTAGGCGGTTCAGCGGATTTAGCGGGTTCAAACTTAACCCTATGGTCGGGTTCGCGCCCAATTCGCGCCAAAGAAAACCAAGACGGTAACTACATCAACTATGGTGTCCGTGAATTTGGTATGTCCGCGATTATGAATGGTATTGCGTTACACGGCGGTTTCATTCCTTACGGTGCGACTTTCTTAATGTTCTATGAATATGCACACAACGCAGTGCGTATGGCGGCGTTAATGAAACAACGTTCATTGTTTGTGTACACTCATGATTCAATTGGTTTAGGCGAAGATGGTCCGACTCACCAACCGGTAGAACAAACTGCGGCGTTGCGTTTAATTCCTAATTTGGAAACATGGCGTCCGGCAGACCAAGTGGAATCGGCCATTGCATGGCAACAAGCGGTGGAACGTAAAGAGGGTCCATCGGCATTGATTTTCACACGTCAAAACTTGCCACAATTAGGCCGCACTTCAGCGCAATTGGACAATGTAAAACGTGGTGGTTACATTGTGCGTGAATGTTGTGAAAAAGGAAATTGCCCTGATTTAATTCTGATTGCAACAGGTTCTGAAGTGGAACTTGCGATTAAAGCTGCAGAAGTATTGGATGCAGAAGGCGTGAAAGTTCGCGTGGTTTCAATGCCAAGCACGAACCGTTTTGATAAACAAGATGCGGCATATCGTGAAAGCGTATTGCCAAGCAATGTGACAAAACGCGTGGCGATTGAAGCACAAATTTCAGACTTCTGGTACAAATATGTGGGTCTTGAAGGCCGCATTGTAGGCATGAACACATTTGGTGAATCTGCGCCTGCGGATCAATTATTCAAATTGTTCGGCTTTACCGTAGAAAATGTGGTGGCAAAAGCGAAAGAAATTTTATAAATTTTATCGCACTTTTCCTTGGGACAGGCTTGATGCCTGTCCCTTTTGTATTGAACGTGAGGAAAGAAAATGAAGAAAATCAAAATATTGTTCGTTTGTTTGGGGAACATTTGCCGTTCGCCTATGGCGGAATATTTAATGCGCGACAAAATTGCGAAAGTTGGCTTGAGCGAGCGGATTGAAACGGATAGTGCAGGGACATCAGGGGAAAATGATGGCGATGGTATGCATTGCGGTACGGCAGATGTCTTAGATCGACTGAAGATTTATAGCAATGATTTTGTGAGCCGCAAAGTGCGGTCAAAAGACGTGGAGATTTTTGATTATATCGTGGCAATGGACAATCATAATTTGCGTGATTTGGAACGCTTATTTGGAAAACGCGATAAGATCTTTGCGATTGCGAGCCTTTGCCCTGATTTGCCTTATGATCATATTCCTGATCCATGGTACACCCACCGATTTGATGAAACTTATCAGTTGTTAGATGTGTGTTGTGATGCGTTGTTAGCGAAAATCAGGCAAGAGCATAAAATCTAATATTAGGACAGAGATAATCCCTGTCCCAAGGCATTATGCTTCCACAAAACCTAATGCCGTTTCTACCACGTCAATGCCTGCACCTGGTTTGTGGGCATTTTCGCTTAAGTAACGCCGCCATTGGCGGGCGCCTTTGCAGTTTTGGAATGTGCCGAGCATATGGCGCGTGATATGGTTGAGATACACCCCTTGGCTTAATTGCTGTTCAATATAAGGCAGCATTTTTTCTACCGCCTGACGCGCGGTGATAATGGGGGCATTTTCATCAAACAACGCATTATCAATAACCCCTAACAACGAGGGGTTTTGATACGCTTCGCGCCCAACCATTACGCCGTCAACATGGTGTAAATGCGCTTTCATTTCTTCAACGGTTTTAATGCCGCCGTTAATGCTAATGAATAAGTCGGGAAAATCACGTTTCAGTTGATACACCCGTTCATAATCAAGGGGCGGAATTTCGCGGTTTTCTTTAGGGCTTAACCCAGAAAGCCATGCTTTTCTTGCGTGCACAATGAGTTCACGACAGCCTGTATTTTTCACCTTTTCCACAAAATCGCACAGAAATTCGTAGCTGTCTAATTCATCAATACCGATACGCGTTTTCACTGTAACAGGAATTTTCACCGCACTTTGCATCGCCGAAACACAATCTGCCACTAAATCTGCCTTTGCCATTAAGCAGGCACCAAACATACCATTTTGCACGCGGTCTGACGGACAACCTACGTTTAAATTGATTTCCACATAACCACGTTCTTCAGCCAGTTTGGCGCAATGGCGAAGTTGTTCAGGATCGCTTCCCCCAAGTTGAATTGCCACAGGGTTTTCTGCCGGATCAAAAGCCAAATGGTCATATTTTGCGTGAATAATCGCCTGACTGGTGACCATCTCGGTATAAAGCAAGGCATGCTGTGAAAATTGACGGTGAAAATAACGACAGTGGCGCGTTGTCCAGTCCAGCATTGGTGCCACAGAAAAACGCCCACGATAAAAGTGCGGTTGATTTGGATTCATTTTTAGCTTGTTTAATTAGAAATTTTGGGGATTATACCGAAATTAGCCGGCATTTTGTGAACTCTATTCCAAAATTTTGCTTTTGTTGATGACGAAAAATTTGTTTAAGTTAGACTTTAATTTAGATGAAATAGCATCTTGTTATACGTTTAAAGCGTATGATATATTATTTGAGCATGAGAGTTTATCAACATGAAGCTTACTTTTATTGAATTATCGCCTTTTGAAAAATATCGAAAAGTACATTTAAGTGATGATGAATATCGTCAGTTACAAAATATATTGTTAGCGTTTCCAGAGAAAGGTGATGTAATACAGGGATTAAGTGGCTTGAGAAAATTGAGATTGGCGGACTCTTCTCGCCATAAGGGCAAACGTGGTGGTGCAAGGGTGATTTACTATTATGCACAAACAAAATCTAGGATTTATTTTGTTACCGCTTATGGTAAAGATAAACAAACTGATATTAATCATGAACAACGCGCATTATTGGTACAAGTTATCGATAGATTAAAAAAACTGGAATAGGTGGCGTATGACAGACACAACACTTTTTGAAGACTTAATGACAGGTTTATCTGAAATAGAACAGCATATGAAAGGAGAAATTGAATTACCGAGTTATACCCTTTCTCGCCCTGAACAATTAGAAAAAACAGGCGATGAAGTACGTTCAATTCGTGATGAATTGCATCTTTCACAATCAGAGTTAGCAAAACGATTAAGAATGAGTGTGAGAACCTTACAAAACTGGGAACAAGGACGAACGCTGCCAAATCCGCATAGTTTAATGTTATTACGAATGGCGCGTAGAGAACCTAAACTTTTTGAAGTAGTCGCGAGTTTGTGATCTAACAGGATAAATTAAATAAAAAGCTAAGCCTATAACGCATTTCGTTGTAGGTTTTTTATTTGTTCAAATTAGAAAATTTTGGGGACAATCCTAAATAATTGTATATTGAAAATTTCACATAAAGATGTAATGCTTGCGCCATTCTTTTTTAACTTTACTTATAGGAGATGACCTATGAAAAAATGCTTATTAGCAACTTTATTAGGCTTGGTATTGGGCACAGCACAAGCGGCTGAATTACCGAAAATTACCGTGTTAGCAACCGGTGGGACGATTGCGGGCAGTGGTGAAACCGCGGTGAGTTCTGCTTATAAAGCGGGGCAGCTGAATGTAGATGCGTTGATTAATGCGGTGCCTGAGATTAAAAACTTGGCGGATGTGAAAGGCGAGCAAATTGTGAAAATCGGTTCGCAAGATATGTCGGACGAGGTATGGTTGAAGTTGGCAAAAGCCATTAACAAACAATGTGCAGACACCGATGGTTTTGTGATTACCCACGGCACGGATACCATGGAAGAAACCGCTTATTTCTTAGATTTAACCACTAAATGTGAAAAACCGGTGGTGTTGGTTGGAGCAATGCGTCCTGCTACAGAGAAAAGTGCGGACGGTCCGTTGAATTTATATAATTCGGTGGTGGTGGCGACTGATAAGAAAACCGGAAAACGTGGTGTTGTTGTGGCAATGAATGATGAAGTTTTGGGTGCGCGCGATGTGACGAAAACCAGTACAACAGCGGTTCAAACCTTTGAAGCACCAAACTTTGGCCCACTTGGCTTTATTCATAACAGCAAAGTCACTTACGTTCGTTCACCGGAAAGTAAGCATACCGTTAATTCCCCCTTTAATGCGGATAAATTAGAAAGCTTGCCAAAAGTGGGCATCATTTATGCGTATTCCAATATGCCGACTGAGCCGTTAAAAGCCTTATTAGACGCAGGTTATCAAGGTATTGTGGTTGCGGGCGTGGGTAATGGTAATATGAACGCGGCAAACCTTGAATTGCTTGAAAAAGCGGCGAAAGACGGCGTTGCAGTGGTGCGTTCATCACGTGTTCCAACAGGTTATACCACGCGTGATGCGGAAGTGGATGATAGCAAATACGGCTTTGTGGCGGCAGGAACGTTAAATCCACAAAAAGCGCGAGTTTTATTGCAATTAGCCTTAACACAAACCAAAGAAGTGAAAGTGATTCAACAATATTTTGATGAACTTTAATTTGGGTTAAGTGGGTTAAAGCGCGGTGTAAAAACAATATCTTTTTCACTGTGCTTCAGATTGCCGATAAAGTTCATATTTGAGCAATAACCTAGCACGAGCCGTGCTAGGTTCGTTAAACCCAGCCCCGCTGGGGCTGAAAGGAAGAGCCGCAGAGCGGCTCAGATTAAGTAACCCTATACGGCTCGTATAGGGTATGTCATTGGTATAAAGCGCGGTAGAAAAATAATGTTTTTTCACCGCGCTTTTTTGTGATGTAGATCACAAAATTTTCGCTAATCATTTAAAACTGTGATCTTCGTCACATTTTTAAAAAAGAGACCAAAAAATATTTTGTGATCAGGATCACAGATCTCATCAAAACAATTTCGGCTTTGATTTTCCTTATGCTATTTTCAGCACATCAAAAATCCGTTTTCTTATTTATTGGAGAAATCAAATGTTATCAGCAAGTGCTAAAGTGAAAATCCAAAGTTTTGGACGTTTCCTATCAAATATGGTGATGCCGAATATCGGTGCATTTATTGCGTGGGGTTTTATCACCGCGCTTTTTATTCCAACAGGTTGGTTGCCGAATGAGCAATTGGCAAAACTCGTTGGGCCGATGATTACGTATTTATTACCCCTTTTAATTGGTTATACCGGTGGTAAATTAGTGGGCGGCGATCGCGGTGCGGTTGTGGGCGCGATTACCACTGCAGGTGTGATTGTGGGAACGGATATTCCAATGTTCCTAGGCGCAATGATTGCAGGTCCGACTGGCGGTTGGGCAATCAAACATTTTGACAAATGGGCAGATGGCAAAATCAAAAGTGGTTTTGAGATGTTAGTGAATAACTTCTCATCAGGTATCATTGGGATGATTTTAGCCATTTTGTTCTTCTGGGTTGTGGGACCGGCAGTGAAAGTGATTTCTAGCTGGTTAGCGGCCGGTGTGGATGTCTTAGTGAACGCAGGCTTATTGCCGTTAACGTCAATCTTCGTGGAACCTGCGAAAATCCTATTCTTAAATAACGCCATTAACCACGGTATTTTCTCGCCGTTAGGTATCCAACAAGCACAAGAATTTGGTCAATCTGTCTTCTTCTTAATTGAAGCGAACCCAGGCCCGGGTTTAGGTGTGTTGTTAGCCTATATGTTATTCGGTAAAGGTTCAGCTAAACAAACATCAGGCGGTGCAGCGATTATCCACTTCTTCGGTGGTATCCACGAAATTTATTTCCCTTATGTGTTAATGAACCCGCGCTTAATCCTTGCGGTGATTGCAGGTGGTGCGACAGGCGTATTCACATTAGTGTTATTCAATGCCGGTTTACAGGCACCCGCTTCACCAGGTTCAATCATTGCGGTGTTAGCGATGACGCCAAAAGCGTCTTTCATGGGTGTGATTCTCTCTGTTATTGCGGCAACCGCGGTGTCTTTTGTGATTGCTTCATTCTTTGTGAAATTACAAAAAGAAGAAGATGCCGGTAAATTAGAAGAAGCACAAGCAGCATCAAAAGCGATGAAAGGCGGTGCGAGCCAACAACAAGTGACCGATTACAACGGCTTGAAAAAAATCTTCGTTTCTTGTGATGCGGGTATGGGTTCAAGCGCAATGGGCGCAAGTATGTTGCGTAAAAAAGTGAAAGATGCAGGTTTACCAATTGAAGTAGCAAACTGTGCGATCAACGATTTACCTGAAGATGCGCGTTTAGTGATTACCCATCAAGACTTAACCTTACGTGCGAAAAAACAAGTACCAAACGCCATGCATTTATCATTAACAAACTTCTTAGATAACAAATTCTATGACAGTTTAGTGAATGATTTAAAAGCGAATTTTGATGAAAAAGCCCCTGCGACAGAAGCCAAAGCGGATGAAATTTCGGTCAATGGCACAACCTTTAGCTTAAAACCTGAGCAAATCTTCTTGGGCTTAGAAGCAACAGATAAATTTGATGCCATTCGCTTTGCCGGTGAGCAACTTGTTAAAGCCGGTTTTGTGCAACCAAGCTATGTGGATGCCATGTTTGAGCGTGAAAAATTGGTTTCGACTTACCTTGGCGAAGGGGTCGCTGTGCCACACGGTACCATTGAAGCCAAAGATGCGGTGCTTAAAACCGGTGTAGTCGTTTGCCAATATCCGGCCGGTGTACGTTTTACCGATGATGAAGACGGCGTAGCGAAATTGGTGATTGGTATTGCGGCACGCAACAATGAGCATATCCAAGTCGTATCAGCGATTACAAACGCATTAGACAGCGAAGAAGCGATTGAATTGCTCACGTCAACCAATGATGTGAATAAAGTACTTGAGTTGTTAAAAGCATAATATGTTGGGGCAAATGTAATTTGCCCTACGCATAATTTCGGAGAAGATTTAAATGAAAGCATTACATTTCGGCGCGGGTAATATCGGTCGTGGCTTTATTGGAAAATTATTAGCGGACAGTAACGTAGAAGTCATTTTTGCCGATGTGAACGATAGCGTTATAAACTTGCTCAAAACGAACCGCACTTATGGCGTGAAAATTGTCGGCGACAGTGTGAATACCGTTGAGCAAGTAAACAATGTCACGGGCGTCAATTCCAAAGATGAAGCAGCGATTATTGCGTTATTTAATGAAGTGGATTTGGTGACAACGGCGGTTGGTCCAAACGTATTAAAAATTATTGCCGGCACCGTTGCAAAAGCCTTAGAAGCACGTTTGGCAAGTGGCAATACCAAACCCTTAAATATTATTGCCTGTGAAAATATGGTGCGCGGCACGACTTTCTTAAAAGAGCAGGTTTTCACCCATTTAAACCCGGCTATCAAAGAGCAAGTTGATGCTTTAATTGGCTTTGTGGATAGTGCCGTTGACCGTATTGTGCCGCCTGTGCAACCTGATGAAAACGATCCTTTATTGGTGACAGTGGAAGAATTTAGCGAATGGATTGTGGATAAAACCCAGTTTAAAGGGGACATTCCCGCAATTAAAGGGATGGAGCAAACGGATAACTTAATGGCTTTTGTTGAGCGTAAATTATTTACCTTAAATACAGGTCATGCAGTGACTTCTTATTATGGAAAATCAAAAGGTTATCAGTTCGTCAAAGAGAGTATTGAAGATGCGGATGTGAAAGCTTTTGTGAAGTCGGTGATGCAAGAAAGTGGCGCTGTGTTGATCAAACGTTATGGTTTTGATCCACAAGCACATGCCGCTTATATCGAGAAGATCTTAAAACGTTTTGCTAATCCGTATTTGGTGGATGATGTGGATCGTGTGGGGCGTGAACCATTACGCAAATTAAGCTATAACGATCGTTTGATTAAGCCATTACGCGGAACCTTGGAATATGGGCTGCCAAATGATAATTTAGTGCGCGCCATTGCAACGGCATTAAAATATCGTAACGACAATGATCCGCAGGCGCTTGAACTGGCACAATCCTTGGCGGATAATGGTGTGGTAGAAACGGTGAGAAAATACACGGAATTACAAGATAATGCGGTGATTGAGCGTATTGCCGCGGCATATAATGCGTAACTAATAAAAAGCGCGGTTAAAAATATAAGAGATTTTGACCGCGCTTTATCTTCATTTTTTCAAAGGATTTTATTGTGCTATCAGATGATCTTATTTACGAAAAACTCAACGATGCAGCGTCAATCCGTGGTTTTGTGACGGCAGCGGTGGCATTGTTTGATGAAGCGGTGGATTGCCTGATCAATAAAGTGTTTCGCAAAAATGATTTTGCGGTGAAGTCTGTGGTGGACAGCTTGTTTGAAACCTCCGGTCCTTTGGCAGCCTTGAGTATTCGGTTAAAAGTGTTGCTGGGGTTAGGCGTTATTTCTCAAGACATCTTTGAAGATATTACGGCATTTTTGCAATTAAAAGAACAGCTTAACAATGATGTGGATGAGCATTATTTTGCCGATGAACTGATTTTGAGTTTTACGCACGAGCTACAATCTTTTAAAGATAAAGCATTGTTGCCGACAGAAGAAACGGTAGCGGATCTTTCGACATTAGTGGGTAAAATGAAACAGCAACGTAAAGAAAATTTAGTGCGTTCTTGTTTAATTTTGACGATTACTGAGATTTATCGTCAGTTGGCGATTGAAAGTCCGCTGTAAACAGCAAAAAGTGCGGTTATTTTTAGCCAAATTTTTACGATAAAAGCTTGCAATTTATGCCGAGATGAGTATAATTCACAAGCTTTCAATACGAAAGCCGTTTAATGTAATCATTTATTAAACGCACTATTACGATATGTAATAGATAAAATGTTTCCGATTTGGGAACTACATAGGTCTGCTGCACTTCCCTTTATTTAAGAAGTTAAAGGTGATGGTGTCAGTTTTTTTATAGCTAAATTTTTATTGGAGCTCTGGTCTAATGCAGAACCAAAGAATCCGTATCCGCTTAAAAGCATTTGATCATCGCTTGATCGATCAATCTACTGCGGAGATCGTAGAAACAGCTAAACGTACTGGTGCACAAGTTCGTGGCCCAATTCCTTTACCAACTCGTAAAGAACGTTTTACTGTATTGATTTCACCACACGTTAACAAAGACGCGCGTGACCAATATGAAATTCGTACTCACAAACGTTTAGTTGATATCGTTGAGCCAACAGAAAAAACTGTTGATGCATTAATGCGTTTAGATTTGGCTGCCGGCGTTGACGTGCAGATCAGCCTAGGTTAATTAAGAGGTTATTACAATGATTGGTTTAGTCGGTCGTAAAGTTGGTATGACCCGCGTTTTCACTGAAGACGGCGTGTCAATTCCAGTTACCGTTATCGAAATCGAAGCCAACCGCGTAACTCAAGTTAAAACTCTTGAAAACGATGGCTATACTGCAGTTCAAGTTACAACTGGCTCAAAAAAAGCAAGTCGTGTAACTAAGCCTGAAGCAGGTCATTTCGTGAAAGCAGGTGTTGAAGCTGGTCGCGGTTTATGGGAATTTCGTACTGAAGGTGAAGAATTCACTTTAGGTCAAGAAATTAATGTTGACATCTTTACAGATGTTAAAAAAGTTGATGTTACCGGTACGTCTAAAGGTAAAGGTTTCCAAGGTGGTGTTAAACGTTGGAACTTCCGTACTCAAGATGCTACTCACGGTAACTCTTTATCACACCGTGTACTTGGTTCTATTGGTCAAAACCAAACTCCAGGTCGTGTGTTTAAAGGCAAAAAAATGGCTGGACACTTAGGTGCTGAGCGTGTAACTGTTCAATCACTTGAAGTTGTTCGTGTAGATGCTGAGCGTAAATTATTATTAGTTAAAGGTGCCGTTCCGGGCGCAACTAATAGTGATGTTATCGTGAAACCAGCAGTTAAAGCATAAGTCTAGGAGATAGAGATGGAATTACAAGTTGTAGGTGCAAACGCACTAACTGTTTCTGAAACTACCTTCGGACGTGAGTTTAACGAAGCGTTAATCCACCAAGTAGTTGTTGCATACGCAGCAGGTGCTCGTCAAGGTTCACGCGCACAAAAAACTCGTGCTGAAGTGTCTGGTTCAGGTAAAAAACCTTGGCGTCAAAAAGGTACAGGCCGCGCGCGTTCCGGTGATATCAAATCACCAATCTGGCGTTCGGGTGGTGTTACTTTTGCTGCGAAACCACAAGATCACAGCCAAAAAGTAAACAAAAAAATGTACCGTGGTGCAATCAAAAGCATTCTTTCTGAATTAGTTCGTCAAGACCGTTTAGTGGTTGTTGAGAAATTCGAAATTGACGCACCAAAAACTAAAGTATTAGCACAAAAATTAAAAGATATGGCGTTAAATGACGCTCTTATCATCACTGCAAGCTTAGATGAAAATCTATTCTTAGCAGCACGTAACTTATACAAAGTTGATGTACGTGATGTGCAAGGTATCGACCCGGTAAGCTTAATCGCTTTCGATAAAGTGGTTGTTACTGTTGATGCAGTGAAACAAATTGAGGAGATGTTAGCGTGATTCAACAAGAACGTTTGCTAAAAGTGCTTAAAGCACCACATATCTCTGAGAAAGCAACTAACAACGCAGAGAGCTCAAATACTATCGTATTCAAAGTTGCATTAGATGCAAATAAAGTTGAAATTGCTAACGCAGTTGAACAACTTTTTGAAGTGAAAGTAGATTCAGTTCGTACAGTTGTTGTTAAAGGTAAAACCAAACGCCGCGGTAATAAAATGGGTCGCCGCAGTGACTGGAAAAAAGCTTATGTTACTCTTCAAGAAGGTCAATCACTTGACTTCGTTGAAGGTGCGGCAGAGTAATTACGGAGGAATAAAGAATTATGGCTATCGTTAAATGTAAGCCGACCTCCGCTGGTCGTCGTCACGTTGTTAAAATCGTGAACCCTGAATTACACAAGGGCAAACCTTACGCACCATTATTAGATACTAAATCTAAAACTGGTGGTCGTAATAATTTAGGACGTATCACTACTCGTCATATCGGTGGTGGTCATAAACAACATTACCGTTTAATCGATTTCAAACGTAACAAGTTAGATATCCCAGCGGTTGTTGAGCGTCTTGAATATGATCCAAATCGTTCTGCAAATATCGCTTTAGTGCTTTATAAAGATGGTGAACGCCGTTATATCTTAGCACCTAAAGGTCTGTCTGTAGGCGATCAAATCCAAGCTGGTGCAAACTCGCCAATTAAAGTTGGTAACTCTTTACCAATGCGTAACATCCCAGTTGGTTCGACTGTACATAACGTTGAATTAAAACCAGGTAAAGGCGGTCAAATCGCGCGTTCTGCCGGTGCGTATGTACAAATCATTGCTCGTGAAGGTAACTATGTAACTTTACGTTTACGTTCAGGCGAAATGCGTAAAGTATTAGCTGAGTGTGTTGCTACTATCGGTGAAGTAGGTAACTCTGAACACATGTTGCGTGTACTAGGTAAAGCCGGTGCAAGCCGTTGGAGAGGTATCCGTCCTACAGTTCGTGGTACAGCAATGAACCCGGTTGATCACCCGCACGGTGGTGGTGAAGGTCGTAACTTTGGTAAACACCCGGTAACTCCTTGGGGCGTTCAAACTAAAGGTAAGAAAACTCGTCACAACAAACGTACTGATAAATACATCGTACGTCGTCGTGGCAAATAATAGATTTAATTAAGAGGATTAGCCATGCCACGTTCTCTCAAGAAAGGTCCTTTCCTTGACCTACACTTGTTGAAGAAGGTAGAGAAGGCGGTGGAAAGCGGGGATAAAAAGCCAATTAAAACTTGGTCCCGTCGTTCAATGATCATTCCATCAATGATTGGTTTGACCATCGCAGTCCATAATGGTCGTCAGCACGTTCCAGTTTATGTTTCAGACGAAATGATCGGACATAAATTAGGTGAATTTGCACCGACTCGTACATACCGCGGTCACGCTGCGGATAAGAAAGCTAAGAAGTAAGAGGTAAATAGATGGAAACAATCGCTAAACATCGTTACGCTCGCACTTCAGCTCAAAAAGCTCGCTTAGTTGCGGATTTAATCCGTGGTAAAAAAGTAGCGGCAGCTTTAGAAATCTTAACGTTTACAAACAAAAAAGCAGCAGCTTTAGTTAAGAAAGTATTAGAGTCAGCTATTGCTAACGCAGAGCACAATGACGGTGCAGATATCGATGATCTTAAAGTCGCTAAGATTTTCGTTGATGAAGGTCCTAGCATGAAACGTGTTATGCCACGTGCTAAAGGTCGTGCAGATCGCATTTTAAAACGTACAAGCCACATCACAGTGGTTGTGTCAGATCGTTAATCGTAGAGGAATAACAGAAAATGGGTCAAAAAGTCCATCCACATGGTATTCGCCTTGGTATTGTTAAGCCTTGGAGCTCTACATGGTTTGCGAATACACAAGATTTCGCTGATAATCTTGACGGCGATTTCAAAGTACGTAAATTCTTGAATAAAGAATTAGCGAACGCTTCAGTTTCACGTATCACTATTGAACGTCCGGCTAAAAGCATTCGCGTTACAATCCACACAGCGCGCCCGGGTATCGTTATCGGTAAAAAAGGCGAAGATGTTGAAAAATTACGCAACGCAGTCGCGAAAATCGCAGGCGTTCCGGCACAAATCAATATCGCTGAAGTGAAAAAACCTGAATTAGATGCAAAATTAGTTGCAGATAGCATCGCTTCACAATTAGAACGTCGTGTGATGTTCCGCCGTGCAATGAAACGTGCAGTACAAAGCGCGATGAAACTTGGTGCGAAAGGTATCAAAGTTGAAGTGAGCGGTCGTTTAGGTGGTGCAGAGATTGCACGTTCTGAATGGTATCGTGAAGGTCGCGTTCCATTACATACGTTACGTGCGGACATCGACTATAACACTGCAGAAGCACATACAACATACGGTGTAATCGGTATTAAAGTATGGATCTTCAAAGGTGAAATTCTCGGTGGAATGGCTGCAATTGCACAACAACCAGAACAACAACCGGCTGCGCCTAAAAAGGCACCACGCGGCAAAGGTCGTAAGTAAGGAGAACTGCTAGATGTTGCAACCAAAACGTACAAAATTCCGTAAAGTCCACAAAGGACGTAACCGTGGTATCGCCGGTGGTACAGAAGTTAGCTTCGGTACATTCGGCTTAAAAGCGGTTGGTCGCGGTCGTTTAACAGCTCGCCAAATCGAAGCGGCTCGCCGTGCGATGACTCGTGCAGTTAAACGTCAAGGTAAAATCTGGATTCGTGTATTCCCGGACAAACCAATTACTGAAAAACCATTAGAAGTTCGTATGGGTAAAGGTAAAGGTAACGTGGAATACTGGGTAGCACTTATCCAACCAGGTAAAGTACTTTATGAAATGGACGGAGTTTCAGAAGAAATCGCACGTAATGCATTCGCATTAGCGGCGGCGAAACTTCCGATTAAAACAACGTTCGTAACTAAGACGGTGATGTAATGAAAGCTCAAGAACTACGTAACAAAAATGTTGAAGAGCTGAATGCTGAGTTAGCAAACCTTTTAGGTGAGCAATTCAAATTGCGTATGCAAGCAGCCACCGGTCAGCTTCAACAAACCCACCAGTTAAAACAAGTGCGCCGTAATATTGCACGAGTAAAAACTGTATTAAATCAAAAGGCGGGTGAGTAATGACTGATAAAATTCGTACTGTTCAAGGTCGTGTAATTAGCGACAAAATGGATAAATCTTTCACAATCGCTATCGAGCGTAAAGTGAAACACCCACTTTTAGGTAAATTTATCCGTCGTACAACTAAATTACACGTTCACGATGAGAACAACGAAGCTAAACAAGGTGATGTAGTTGAAATCAAGGAATGTCGTCCTGTTTCAAAAACTAAATCTTGGACTTTAGTTCGTGTAGTAGAAAAAGCAACTGTTGCTTAATCTCTACAGCTAAATATAAAGCCCTAGCAGCAATGCTAGGGTTTTTTGTATTTTATCATTCTAAAACGGTTATAAATTTAACCGCACTTTTTTATCATTTAATTTATCCTTTTATCATTTAGATGATAGCTTATTTTTTAATCTAATTTCCAAGAAGTATACTTCTTTTAGTTGTTATTGACATAACAACTAAAACATGTCCTGAAAATAAATTAGATTAAAATGTATGTCTTTCAAATCAGTTATAAAGCCATCTCTTGTTCAGTCTATTGATTTAGATTGGAATAATGTATTAGATTCTGAACAGCTTTTAATTAGTCAAGTTATAGACAAAAGAAGAATTAGATGGCTATGTCATTTTACGCGACGTCAGAATCTTGAAAACATTAAGAAATTTGGCTTGGTTCCTCGTAATTTATTACCAGAGAATAGTTTTATTACTGATCGATCACGTTATGATCAGCACCCGAATGCTATATGCCTATCGATTACGAAACCAAATAGTTGGATGTTTAAGAAAAAACAAGAGCAAGGCTTGGATTTATGTCTGCTATTAATTGATCCTGCTATTCTATATAAAAAACACTGTTTATTTTATCCACATAATGCGGCAACTGCCTGCTATCGTAATATGGAGTCTAGCTATTTTACTGGTGAAACTGCATTAGAAAAATTATTTGACGAAGTAGTAACATATCAAAAATCGGGATGTGCTCCACAGCACATTGATCGTTCGTGGAATAAAGACTTAAAAGATTGCGAAACAACTTCAGATCAAGCAGAAGTGCAATGTTTAGAGGTAATTGAACCGCATTATATTTTACAGATTATTGAACATGATATTCCTTTAGATCATGATGGTATTTTAGCAAAATGTTTAGATTTTACGTTTAATTTGGGAAATTGGGAGCAATCTTCAGGGATTAAAGCTAATTCAGAGAATAATAAAGAAAAAAGCTCTCAAGAAAATGAAACTAGAAGAAAGTCTGAGTTTTCTAGTAAAAAAGAGAATATTCCAACGGAGAATATTGAGTCTAAAGAATTTGAAAAAAGAACATACTCTACATTTAAAACTATTTCTAATATATTATCTAGCACATTAGAAACTGCTGAGAAAGGGGAAAAACAATTAAATAAGGAAATTCGCCAAGCTCAGGAATATTGGGCTACTGAAGAAAGCATGAAAAGACAACTTGCCGAAGCAAAAGAACGAAAACTTGAGAGCAAAGAAAAATTGCGAAGAATCAGTGAAAAATATGGAAAGAATTATGAAGAAGTAGAGCCTGAGATAGAAAGAAAAACTCAAGAGTTAAAAGCAAAAATAGAAGAAAAATCTATAAAAAATACCTATTCAGAAGATCATAGCAAAAGTGATAACACTGGTTGTGCTATCTTATTAGTAATATTAATTCTTATCTATATCTTTATTTAAATGAAAAAGAAAACTATTGGAAGAACAACACGTCCTATTTTTATTCCAAATCGAGATTCAATAGGCGTAATAGAACAAAACATTGAATTTGATTGGCATATGGGAATGAGTGCAGAAGTACGCAAGCGTTCCATAAAAAGTTTGCATCAAGAAGCACAAAAACAAGGTTTTGAGAAGATATTAGAAGCGTCAAGTAAATCAGAGCAGGACATTGGTATTCAGTTGAGCGCATTTTTCTTGAAAAATATTAAAGGCTATCCTGTAGAAAATTTATTTCAAAGTAGTAAGGTTTTTGAGAATGGCGGACCATTTCGAGATTTATTAACAGTAACGCCACGAGAAGCCAAAAAAGATGAGCGTTTACGTAATAGCGGTAATCTAGTCACTTTCACATTTAATAATAAGGATTATCCATTAGAGCCTAAAAGCCTTTTTTATGATTGGTTATATGTGAATGTACTATTTTCAGACAGAAATCTTGAATTAAGAGAACGTTTTTTTGAGAGTAAATTTGATGCCTTTAGTGATATTGAATTTAACCCAGAAAGATCATTTAGTTGTCAGGCGAGAACATTAGCATTATGTGTTTCATTATATGAGAATGAATCCATCAAGGAGTTTATTGCCGATCCTATTAACTTTTCGACTGAATTTTCGTTATATACAAAACGAGAAGATAAAAATTCGCAAGCTAGTTTATTTTAGAGGTTTTATGTTCAAGAAACTATTTAGTAACATATTTTCATATCAAGAAGAGTCAGTAAAATTAGTTTATAATGATGGTGTTACGGCTCTTGCTCGTGGAGATATTAGAAAAGCAATTTCATTATTTGAAAAAGTCTGCAATCAGCACCCATCTGCGGCATATAATTTAGGTTTAATTTATTTGGATGGTGCAGGTCAGTTTACTCCTAAATACAATTTAGCGAGAAAATATTTTGCCTTAGCTGATCAATTGGGTCATCAAAAGGCTGTTATTAGTGCACAAGTTATTGGTTTAACTGGCGAAAGGGTATTAACTATTCCAGAACAATTGGAGTTTTTTCAATTGGCTGTAACTCAATATACTTTAGGGAGACAACTAGGTAATTTGGCTTATTTAGTGGCATATGATATTAAGCGAAATATCTTAGAAACAAGTAGAGATGAACAATATAGTTTAGATCGTTTTATTTCTTATGAATTATATTGTATTCGTAATTATGGTAATGACGAAGTTATGAATTTATATCGTCAGTCATCGCTAATAAATTTATCAATCAATTATCAAGATGATTGGGAGAATGGAGAAACAGCGGTTATTTCTGACTACTTAAATAATCAAGTGTGGGGTTCCATTATTGCTTGTTCAGGTGGTAAACTTAATTTTGATGAAATGGGACCGCTAAGATTAGCGATTGTTAATACCGTTTTTGAATATTACATGTAACTTAGTAAGGAGAAAAAATGTTCGAACCAGTTTCTAAAGACAATGACACCAAACCTGTTATTAAGGTCATTGGTGTTGGCGGCGGTGGCTGTAATGCAGTGGATCATATTCAGGATTATTTAGCCGAATCAGAAAATGAGCATAATGTTGAGTTATATGCGGTGAATACGGATGTGCAAGCTTTGAGAAAGTCTAAAGTGATGAACACATTGCAAATCGGTAAAAATGTCACTCGTGGGTTAGGTTAATAGTTCGAATGAAAAAAGTGCGGTTAAAAATGATCTGCACCCCAAAAGTTGGACTAAACAACCAACTAATTAAGGTGCAGAT
>NZ_CAMEFX010000011.1 GCF_945915845.1 uncultured Actinobacillus sp.
CTCCCTTACAAGGAGGGGGTCACTGGTTCGAGACCGGTATCGCCCACCACTTAATGCCATAAAATCTAAACCTATTATTTTTTGAAGCTAGTATGCAAAAAACTGATGCAGTCTAGCAATAAAAATGAAGGGCGATTAGCTCAGTTGGGAGAGCACCTCCCTTACAAGGAGGGGGTCACTGGTTCGAGACCGGTATCGCCCACCACTTCTTTCTTATCTTCCTTTGAACTTCAATTTTAATTTCGTTATACTTCGCAACTATTGATATTTATTCGTAGGAATTTCGTTTTGTCTCTCGTTGCTTTAATTTTTACCCTTTGGATTTTATTTGCTTATTTTCAAGGAATTCTTTTCTTACACCGTTACCGTATGGTAAAAGCATTTATTTCTACCGATATTCGCCAAAATAAACAATATCAATCCGCTTTAACGCGAATGATGCGCCGCGGTGCGCAATTTGATGCAAAAGTTATCGCCATTATTCTTGCGCCATTTTTTCTTTTTGGTGCAGCAACTTTTTCATTTTTAAGCTTAAAAACCACCGCACTTTTCTGGGCAATTTATATCTTAATTTTTGCTATCGCGCTCATTGGTATTGTGGCAGGCAACTTTTATTACTATAAAACTTACAACAATTATTACGATATGTTTATGTTCGGCCTAGTAGAAGACGATACCAAAGCCGTGTTAAAAAATATCTATGACGATTATCCTGTTATTTCAGGCTCTCTCGCCGTGTTGCTATTGGCAGTGCTTCCCGCCGGCTTTGTTTATCACGCGTTATACGGCTGGTTTTTAGGTTTGGATGCCCATTGGTCTGTGTCCACGTTGCTTTTTGTAGGCACATTCCTTGCCTTAGCCTTTTTTGCCCGTGGCACAATTCATTCCACACCATTAGGCAAAAATCACGCCCAAGTGTCTTCTTTAGCCGTTATCAATAAATTAGTCCCAAATGGCGTAATTGCCATGGAATGGGCGTTCAAAGATCGTAAACGCAATATTCATTTTGATGCCGTCAATTTAGACGAAGGCAAAGCCTTAATGCAACAAGCTTTTGGCACAGATAGCTTGCTTGAGCGTACGCCTGTTAATCCTGCATTGGAAGAGATTAAACCTCATGTTGTATTTGCCTTAATGGAAAGTTTTGGTACGAACTATCTGGTTTTAGATAACCCTGAAACCAACGATTTATTGGGCGAATTACGACCGCACTTTGAACGCGATTTTGTATTCAAACGGTTTATTTCTGATTATGACGGCACCGCACCAACCTTGGCTTCGCTGTATTTTTACAGCCCCATTCAAAATATTAGTCAATCGGCAGCGCAGCAAATCTCGTTACCTTACAGCCCTTTTAAAACCTATAAACAACAAGGCTATCGTACGATATTTATCACGTCAGGTGGTTTAATGTGGCGCAACTTGGGCAACTATTTGCCGTTGCAGGGGGTAGATGAATGTTATGACCAAAATGACATTATCGAAGCCTTTCCCGAAGCAAAATCGACAATGTCTTATTGGGGCATTGCCGATGAATATGCTTTTGCCTTGGCAGAAAAATTACTGAAAGAAAGCGATGAACCTTTGTTCATCAATATCTTAAGTATGACTAATCATCCGCCCTATGAAGTCCCGAAACATTATCAAGCGGCGCGTATTAATCCGAATGTGTTAGCGGGAAAATTTGGCAACGAAGAAGAAAATCGTAAATCCCTTTCCACTTACCAATATGCCAATAACGCCTTGGGGCAATTTATTACGCAAGTGGCGCAAAGTGCGGTGGGAAATCGAACTATTATTGCCGCCACTGGGGATCATCACGTGCGTTGTGTACGTTTTGACGCGCCAAAACAGAATTTTATGGCGAAAGGCGTACCGTTTTATATTCATATTCCAACGGAATTACAAGGCAAACTTGCTCTTAAATTTGATCCAAATCGTATTGGTTCGCACAAGGATATTATGCCAACCTTGTACCATTTGAGCCTATCGGATGCGGAATACTGGAACCTTGGCGGACGTAATTTGTTAGCGGAGCAAGACAATGAAAACTATGCTTTTGCTTATAACGAAGGGCTTTATGCGGATAGCGAAGGGGTGAGTGATGGTGAGCATCTTGAACAATATTCTTGGCAAAACCCGACCGCACTTTATCCCGACAATCTCTGGGTTGGTGAGTTGAAAGCGGTGAGCGATAAAAAACGGGCGCGCATTCAAGCCTATAAACAACTTTTAACCTGGCAAATTAATTACTTAGTAAAAGGCGTAAAAGAATAAATGATCACGCAGTATTTTAATCTTGATATTCCAACGGAACCTAAGGATCACAAAATTCTTGGCAACGTGTTGCAAGGCGCAGACAGCCTTGCCATTAGCCAAGTGGCGCAAAATTACAAAGGATTGACCGTGGTTGTAACGCCTGACAACAAAAGTGCGGTGCGTTTAGAGCGCGTTTTAGCGGATTTTTATCAAGGCGAAATTCGTCTCTTTCCAGACTGGGAAACCTTGCCCTACGATGCCTTTTCGCCTACGCAAGAAATTGTTTCAACCCGTTTAAGCGCGCTGTTTTATTTGCAACAAGCCAATTCGGGGGTTTTAATTTTACCGATTAACACGCTCATGCAACGCCTTTGTCCACCTTCTTTTCTACAGAATAATGTGTTGTTGGTGAAAAATGGTGATCGTTTAAATATCGAACGTTTACGTTTGCAACTGGAAAATGCAGGTTATCGCGCCGTTGAGCAAGTGCTTGAACCCGGGGAATTTGCGGTGCGCGGTTCGTTACTTGACCTGTTTCCAATGGGAAGTGCGGTGCCTTTTCGCTTAGATTTTTTTGATGACGAAATTGATAGTATTCGCACCTTTGATGTGGATACACAGCGAACCTTGGAAGCTATTCCAAGTATTAATTTATTGCCGGCCCACGAATTCCCAACGGATGAAAAAGGGATCGAATTGTTCCGCACCCAATTTCGCGATACTTTTGGCGAAATTCGCCGCGATCCTGAACATATTTATCAACAAATCTCCAAAGGTACCTTAGCATCAGGGATTGAATATTGGCAACCTTTGTTTTTCGCCGAAATGGCCACCTTGTTTGATTACTTGCCAAAAAATACCTTATTTATTGATTTTGAACGCAATCCAATTCAAGCAGAACGTTTTTATGCGGATGCAGAACAACGTTTCGAAAGTCGCCGCGTGGATCCCATGCGTCCCTTGCTCGAGCCGGCTAAGCTTTGGGTCAAAATAGATGAAATTAATCGTCATTTAAAACAATACCCTAAATTAACGTTTAAAGAAGAAAAAGTGGCTCGCGCGTCGGTGCGACAAAAAAATCTGACGGTTTCAGCGTTGCCTGAAGTGCAACTGCAAGCACAACAAAAAGAACCGTTACAACCTTTGCGCCAATTTATCGAACAATTTGACGGAAAAATTCTGTTTTCGGTGGAAACAGAAGGTCGCCGTGAAACCTTGTTGGATTTATTAAAACCACTCAAACTGAAACCTAAACAAATTAAGACGCTATCTCACGCCGAAGAACAACATTTCAGTTTAATGGTAAGTCGCCTTGCCCATAGCTTTATTATTGAAGCTGAAAGTGCGGTGAAAATTGCGGTGATTTGCGAAACAGAATTGTTGGGCGAACGCGTTCAGCAACGCAGTCGTGATAGACGCAAATCCGTTAACCCCGATACATTAATTCGCAATCTTGCAGAACTCAAAATAGGGCAAGCGGTGGTACATTTAGAACACGGCGTAGGGCGTTACGGCGGTTTAGTGACTATCGAAAATGGTGGCGTGAAAGCGGAATATTTGTTGTTGACCTACGCCAATGACGCTAAATTATATGTGCCTGTCGCCAGTTTGCATTTAATTAGCCGTTATGTAGGCGGCAACGATGAAACCGCACCATTGCATAAACTAGGTTCAGATGCTTGGAGCAAAGCTCGTCAACGTGCCGCGGAAAAAATTCGAGATGTTGCCGCCGAGTTGTTGGATGTGTATGCCCAACGGGAAGCACAAAAAGGTTTTACTTTTAAGTATGATCGCGATGAATTTATGCAATTTGCCGCCACCTTCCCATTTGAAGAAACCTTAGATCAAGAAATGGCGATCAACGCTGTAATTTCGGATATGTGCCAACCTAAAGCCATGGATCGTCTTGTGTGTGGCGATGTAGGTTTTGGCAAAACTGAAGTGGCCATGCGCGCCGCATTTTTGGCTGTGATGAACCATAAGCAGGTCGCAGTTTTAGTCCCCACCACCTTGTTAGCTCAACAGCATTACGAAAATTTCCGTGATCGTTTTGCCAATTTGCCGGTGAACGTGGAAGTGCTTTCTCGTTTTAAAACGGCGAAAGAACAGAAAAAAGTGTTGGAGGAGTTGGCGGAAGGCAAAGTGGATATTTTGATTGGAACCCACAAACTTATTCAGTCTGATGTGAAATTCCACGATTTAGGTTTGCTAGTCATTGATGAAGAACATCGTTTTGGCGTGCGTCAAAAAGAGAAAATCAAGCAACTTCGTGCCAATATTGATATTTTGACTCTAACCGCAACGCCGATTCCGCGTACCTTAAATATGGCGATGAACGGTATTCGTGATTTATCCATTATTTCAACACCGCCGGCGCGCCGCTTAACGATTAAAACCTTTGTGCGTGAAAAAGACGATTTAGTGGTGCGTGAAGCAATTTTGCGTGAAATTTTGCGTGGTGGTCAGGTTTATTATTTGCACAATGATGTAGCAAGTATTGAAAATTGTGCAGAAAAATTGACCGCACTTGTGCCAGAAGCACGCGTCACCATTGGGCACGGGCAAATGCGCGAGCGCGAATTAGAACGTGTCATGAGCGATTTTTATCATCAACGTTTTAATGTGCTGGTGTGTTCAACCATTATTGAAACAGGTATTGACGTGCCAACGGCGAACACTATCATTATTGAACGTGCGGATAACTTTGGTTTGGCACAGTTGCACCAATTACGCGGTCGAGTCGGGCGTTCCCATCATCAAGCCTATGCTTATTTGCTTACCCCACACAAAAAATTAATGACCAAAGACGCAGTAAAACGCCTGGAAGCCTTGGAAAGTTTAGATAATCTTGGTGCGGGCTTTATTTTAGCCACTCACGATTTAGAAATTCGTGGCGCAGGCGAGCTGCTTGGTTCCGAGCAAAGCGGACAAATTGAAAGCATTGGTTTTAGCTTGTATATGGAATTGCTGGAAAGTGCGGTGAAAGCCATGAAAGAAGGACGCGAACCAAGTTTAGACGAACTCACACAACAGCAAGTGGAAATTGATTTACGTGTGCCGGCCCTGCTACCTGATGACTATCTTGGCGATGTCAATATGCGTTTGTCCTTCTACAAGCGTATTGCAGGTGCAGAAGATAAAGCGGCACTAGATGAGTTAAAAGTCGAACTTATTGACCGTTTCGGTTTATTGCCGGAAGCGACAAAGAATTTAATGCAGATTGCCGAGTTGCGCTTACTGGCGAAACAACTTAAAGTCATCAAAATTGACGCGACGGCAAATGGCGGATTTATTGAGTTCAACCCAACTGCAGATTTAGACCCAATGAAGTTCTTAACGCTCATTAAAGAAAAACCAGCGGTATATAAATTTGACGGACCAACTAAATTCCGATTTAGCTGTAATTTGGAGCAAGTGAAAGGGCGGTTGGAATTTATGTTGAACTTATTGAGTACCTTATTAAATTGATAATAAATCTCAAAAGCGCGGTCAATTTTTTCAAAGTTTTTGTTATACTAAAGAACTGTTAGTCCCCGTCTTTGACGCCCTTTTTTCCTGCTGATTTTTAGCTAAATTCAGTATGTTTGAGCGAAGCGAGTTCTGGAATTTAGCGTTAAAAAAATCAGCAGGAAAAAAGGAAAAAGCGGCAAAACCGGGGCGTGTTTCTTTTGCCTACTTTGCTTTGCACGAGCAAAGAAAAGTAGGTCGCCAAAGGCGAAATTCGATCTCTATTAACGGAGAAATGAGAGAAAAAAATTCAATTCAAAAGGAGAACTTTATGTACCTAGATCAAGTAAAAGCAGAATTATTAGAAGCCCAAGACGTATTACAAAAATTTATTGCTGATGAAAATAACATCAAGCTCATTCAAGAAGCGGCATTGTTAATTTCAGACAGCTTTAAACAAGGCGGTAAAGTATTATCTTGCGGTAACGGTGGTTCCCATTGTGACGCCATGCACTTTGCGGAAGAATTAACAGGTCGTTACCGTGAAAACCGCCCGGGCTACCCAGCTATTGCGATTTCAGATGTGAGCCATTTAAGCTGCGTGAGTAACGATTTTGGTTATGACTACGTCTTCTCACGCTATGTCGAAGCGGTAGGTCAAAAAGGCGATGTCTTATTTGGTTTATCCACCTCAGGCAACTCAAAAAACGTACTTAACGCCATTGAAGCCGCAAAAGCAAAAGGCATGAAAGTCATTGCTATGACAGGGAAAGACGGTGGAAAAATGGCAGGTTTGGCTGATGTAGAAATCCGCGTCCCACATTTCCGCTACGCCGACCGTATCCAAGAAATCCACATCAAGGTTATTCATATTTTGATGATGTTAATTGAATTTGAAATGGCGAAAGATGCATGATTTTGTGATTGTTTGGTAAGGGAAACCCACGTTTAGGCGTGGGTTTTGTATTATTGAATTAACTTACTGATATGCCAGCGATTAATGTTTTTTTAGCTGTTTGTAAATGGCGTTTAAGTTCATTTTTTGCAGTTTCATAATCTTTTGACAAAATAGCGACTAAGATCGTGATATGTTCTGATACAGCAAGAATATTGCGTGTCTGTAAATTTCGATTATCCCATTGATAATGAAAATGAAATATGAGTGATATGAGATCAATGAAATCATTAATAAATGGATTATTGGCTGCGGATAACAGTAAGGAATGAAATCGATGATCCAGCAAAGCAAAATCAGTATAACGATTTACAATATCTTTGCTAAGTTCCTTGTGTTCTTCGTATAAAAATTTCATATCAACCCAGCGAATATCATCTTTAGGCAACTCTATAAAGCATTTTAGCGCATGACATTCTAGCATTTCTCTCAATTCGAATAGTTTATCCGCATAATGCTGCGTAAATTCTAAAAGCTTCCATTGTCCATGTCCTAATTGAGTCACTAAATGAAAACGAGAAAATTGCGTAAGATAAGCTCTCACAGTTTGTACATCAACTTTAGCTGCCTTGGCGAGCTGTAATTCTGTAAAAATATCACTTGGCTTTATATGCTTTTTTTGTACCGCACTTTGAAAGTAGCTTTCTAACTGAAGAAAGTTATTTCCATTTGAGTTATTAACTTGTATATAGGACTGTTTATCCGCATCTGTTGGTGTGCGCAAAATGATCACTAAACCATCATCAATTTTAAATATCCCTTTTTCAACAAGATAATCAATAGCATGTTTAATCGTTGTTCTACTGACATTATAAATAGCAGCAAGATTGGTTTGCGATGGTAGGTAGTATTCAAATTGTTTAGTCATACATGCATCAATAAGCTGATTAATAATATCAATTCGAACGTTTAAATTCTTCGCCATAGCCCACCACAAAATAAAAAGCCGATAAAAAGCAGAAAAACAATTTCTTACTCACAATTCTACAATGAAAATAAGATTTCTTGGAATATCTTTAGAATAATGGCGTTGACATTAATTCTTACTTTATATTTTGAGGTATCACAATGAGAACATTAGTTTGTAAACAACCCCATGAATTAGTTTACGAAGAATGGGATACACCGGTAGCTAAAGATGACGGTATTGTAATGAAAATATCCGCGATAGGTATTTGTGGGACAGATATTCATGCCTATGGTGGTAATCAACCGTTTTTTGAATATCCACGTGTTCTAGGTCATGAAGCAAGTGGAATTATTTCTGAAATAGGTAAAAATGTTAGTCATCTCAAAGTTGGGCAACGTGTGGCATTAATTCCTTATGTATCTTGTGGGAAATGTGGAGCGTGTCTGTGCGGAAAAACAAATTGTTGCGAAAAAATCTCCGTTATTGGTGTTCATGAAGATGGTGCATTTAGTGAGTATGTCTCTGCTCCTGCAATTAATGTTATCCCAATCGCTGATAATGTTGATGATATTACTGGTGCACTCATTGAACCATTTGCGATTAGTGCGCATGCTGTACGCCGAGCTCAGATTTCTAAAGGGACTGATGTACTTGTTGTTGGAGCAGGTCCTATAGGGTTGGGCGCTGCAGCAATTGCTCATGCTGATGGAGCAAATGTTGTGATCGCGGATACTAGTGTTGAACGTAGAGCCCATATTCAAGCCAATATTCCCGAAGTTCCAGCTATAGATCCTATTAATGAAAAAATTGAAGATTATTTTAATGGTCGTTTACCTGAAGTGGTTATTGATGCAACAGGCAATCAAAAAGCGATGAATAATTCGGTATATTTAATTCGTCATGGGGGACGGATTGTTTTTGTGGGATTACATAAAGGAACAATTGAATTTAACGATCCTGATTTCCATAAAAAAGAAACCACTCTTATGGGAAGTCGTAACGCGACTTTAGAAGATTTTGAAAAGGTTCAGCGTTTAATGGCTGAGGGCAAAATTTCAGCCAATATGATGTTAACTCATACTTTTAAGTATGATGATTTAGCAGATATCTATGAAGAAAAAATTACGAAGAATAAAGCGTTAATTAAAAGCGTGATTATTCATTAATAACTTAACCTAGCCTAAATTATGAGAGGACATTATGAAACTACTAACTAAGTCATTTAAAACGCTTCTTTCTGCAAGTTTGTTAGGGCTTTCTGTTAATGCTTTAGCAGAAACAGAAATTATGATTGCTTACGGTAATCAACCTGGTGAGCCGATTGATAAAGCCATGCATTTTTGGGCTGATAAAGTAAAAGAAAAATCGAATGGAGACATTGTATTTAAGTTGTTTCCATCTAGTCAGTTAGGCAGTGAAACAGAAATTATGGAGCAAGCAAAATTTGGTTCCAACATTATTACTATTAGTGACTATGGCGCACTTATGGATCTTGTTCCTGATCTTGGTGTTATTAACGCCCCTTATATTAGTCAGTCTTTTGAGAAAAAATCTAAATTATTACATTCTGATTGGTTTAAAGATCTCAGTGCAAAATTAGATAAACACGATGTGCATATTATTGTGCCTGATGTAGTTTACGGTACTCGTCATCTATTAACGAAGAAATTAGTCACTAAACCTGAAGATTTAAAAGGTGTGAAAGTTCGTGTTCAACATTCCCGTTTATTCCTTGAAACAATTAAAGCGATGGGGGGTGTTCCAACACCTATGTCATTATCTGATGTGTACCCCGGTTTATCAGAAGGGATTATTGACGGTTTAGAAAATCCTGCTGTAGTTTTATTTGGTGGTAAATTCTATGAAGTCGCAAAAAATTTAAGTTTAACCGCTCACACTAAACATATGTCACCATTTGTTGCTGGTACAACATTTTGGAATAGCTTAACACCAGAGCAACAGAAAATTATCGTTGATACCAGCCGTGAAATGGTCGCTTTTGGGGCAACATTAATAAATGATGCTGAAAAAGAAGCATTAGACAAGCTAAAAGCGGCTGGAGTCACTATTACAGAAGTCGATTTGCCTGCATTTGAAAAAGCCGTAGGGGGAGTTATTTCAACAGGTTTCCCTGAGTGGTCACCAAATTTATATAAAAATGTTCAAGAAAAACTAGAACAATTCTAGTTGCTTCCGAGATTAAGGTATCTGTAGGTGCAGATACCTTCTATGAAAAAGGTGGTATTTATGAATATGAAAATTCATAAAAAGAAATTTTGGTTAAGTGATATTGATGAAATACTCGCGTCATTTTTCTTAGCATTAATCGTACTTCTTTCTGGCTACGGTGTAATTATGAGATATTTCTTGAATACACCAAGCGCTTGGGTTGAAGAAATTTGTGTTGTTTTCTTTATTTGGTTCACTTTCTTAGCATCGAGTGCATTATGTAAAAATAATGAACTTATTCGTATTGATTATCTATTAACAAAAATACCAGCTAAAGTGGCTAATTTTATTGATGGTGTAATCCAACCATTAATCATGATTTTTTGTTTGGGTTTTATGATCTATTTAGGTTTTAAATTATTACCTATGTCAAAAATGCGTTTTACGCCTGCATTGCAATTTTCTTATATTTATATTTACGCCATTATCCCAATTAGTGCGTTATTTATGCTCTATTATGAGTTAAGAAAAATTGTGTATTACTTCAAAATAAATAAAGGGGATTAAATTATGGACGTGATTATTCCTATTTCAATATTATTAATTCTTTTTATTATTGGAACACCTGTTGCATTTTGTATTTTCTGTTCTACCTTAAGTTATTTCTTAATGAGCCATCAACCTATGGTTATTTTAATCCAACGATTAGCTGGTGGTTTAGAAAGTGTTACATTACTTGCGATACCATTTTTTATTATGGCTGGTGTTTTTATGAATCACACTGGAATTAGTGAACGACTACTAAAATTCTGTGAGGTTTTAACTGGGCATATGAATGGTGGTTTAGCTCAAGTTAATGTTGCATTAAGTACGTTAATGGGTGGGTTATCGGGTTCAAATATTGCAGATGCTGCAATGAACTCTAAATTGCTTGTACCACAAATGGTTGCTCGTGGATACAGTGCATCATTTTCAGCAGCAGTGACTGCGGCAGGTTCTTTAATCACACCAATTATTCCACCTGGAATTGCAATGATCATTTATGGCTACGTAAATAATGTATCAATTGGTCGTTTATTTTTAGCTGGTGTTGTTCCAGGAACCATGCTTTGTATCTTGATGATGATCTTAGTCTCTATTATCTCTAAAAAACGGGGTTATTTGCCGATTCGTGAAAAACGAGCCAGCTGTAAAGAGATTGCCTTATCAGCTAAAGATGCAGTATTAGCTCTTTTGCTTCCGGTTATCATCATCGGTGGTATTCGTATGGGGGTATTTACACCAACTGAAGCCGGTGCAGTTGCGGTAATTTATGCGTTAATTTTAGGTATGTTTATTTACCGAAATATGGATATGAAAAAATTATGGCTAGCAACTCGGGAATCTGCATTGGGTGCTGCCAATGTGCTACTCATTATTTGTGTTGCGGTTGCATTTTCAAAATTTTTAACTTGGGAGCGTGTACCACAAGCATTGGCTGGATGGATGACAACGGTTGTAGATAGTCCATTAGCATTTTTAATGTTAGTAAACGTAGCATTATTAATTTTAGGAATGTTCTTAGAAGGCAATGCAATTATGATTGTGCTTGCTCCATTACTTGCTCCGATTGCTCATTCATACGGTATTGACCCTATTCATTTTGGTATTGTGTTTATCTTCAATGGTGCAATTGGCACGATTACCCCACCGTTAGGTACAGTGATGTTCACAACTTGTTCTATTACCGAAGTACCTATTGAGAAATTTATTAAAGATGTTATTCCATTCTGGGGGCTGTTAATTGTTGAATTATTATTGATTACCTATATTCCTTTAATTTCAACATGGTTACCGAATTTAGTTTATGGCGTAGCACAATAATTAGGAGAAATAAAATGAAACAACTAAACCGCACCAACTTCCCAGGTCGTCAACATCCAACTAAAATTATTCAATTTGGCGAAGGAAACTTTTTACGGGCATTTATTGATTGGCAAATTGATATATTAAATGAAAAGACTGATTTAGATGCAGGTGTTACTATAGTTCGCCCAATTAATACTGATTTTCCACCATTATTAAATATTCAAGATGGACTCTATACCACTATTATTCGTGGATTAGATGAGCGTGGAGAAAAAGTAAAAGAAAGTCGAATTATTCGTTCTGTCAATAATGAGATTAATATTTATCAAAATTATGATGAATATTTACAGTTAGCCCATAATTTAGATATCAAAATTATTTTCTCAAATACGACAGAAGCTGGAATTAGTTATAACGAAAATGATCAATTTGATGATAAACCAGCGGCGAGTTATCCAGCAAAATTAACGCGTTTATTATTTGAACGCTTTACCGTAGTGAATGGAAATAAGGCACATGGTTTTGTGATTATTCCTTGTGAATTAATTGATTACAATGGTGAACAGTTAAAAACACTCGTTTTGAAATATGCAAAACAGTGGCAGCTTTCAAATGAATTTATTGAATGGTTAGAAATAGCTAATACATTTTGTTCCACATTAGTTGATCGTATTGTAACAGGCTATCCACGCAATGAGGCAGCAGAGTTAGAAAACGAGTTAGGTTACACAGATAGTTTCTTAGATACAGCAGAACATTTCTATTTATTCGTTATTCAAGGTCCACAATCGTTAAAACAACTATTACGTTTAGATCAAGTTAATTTGAACGTATTAATTGTAGATGACATTAAGCCTTATAAAGAGCGTAAAGTTGCCATTTTGAATGGCGCGCATACCGCTTTAGTTCCAGTTGCTTATCTTTCAGGTGTCAATACTGTAGGTGAAGCAATGAATGATGCAGAATTATGTCAATTTGTTCAAAATACAATGGATAAAGAGATTATCCCTGTGTTGTCATTACCAAAAGAAGAATTGCAACAATTCGCTAATGCCGTCATTAAGCGTTTCCAAAATCCATTCATCCAACATCAATTACTCTCTATTTCGTTAAATAGTATGACGAAATATCGCACACGTAATTTGCCACAGCTATTGGCTTATATAGAAAAATATCAGAAATTACCACCGCACTTGACCTTTGCATTAGCGGCATTAATTGCTTTTTATCGTGGCGAACGAGATGGGCAGGACATTCCATTGCAAGATGATGAACATTGGTTAATGAATTTTAAAACATGGTGGCAACAAGTTTCGGCCGGTGAGTTATCATTAGTTCAACTTGTACAAAATGTTCTAAAACAAGAAACGCATTGGGAACAAGATTTGAGTCAGATTCCACAATTAGTTGATGTCGTTAGTGCGCAATTAGAAACGATTTTGGAAAAAGGTATGCGTCAGGCATTACGTCAATATTGTATGGATTAAGTGGAGATTTGATGATGAAGCAGTTTATCAAAATTCACAATCAAGATAATGTAGCAGTTGCCTTGCAGGATTTATCTGCAGGTCTATTACTTGATGTTGAAGGACAAAATGTCACTTTAAAAAATAATATCGGACGTGGACATAAATTTGCAGTCGTTGATATTAAGCAAAATCAAAATGCCATTAAGTACGGCTATCCTATTGGTCATACCTTATGTGATATTCGTGCCGGTGAACATATTCACATTCATAATATAAAAACAAATCTAAGTGACATTAATGATTATGAATATTTACCAAAAATGACCGCACTTTCTGAACAACTACCTGATAGAAATGTACAAATTTATCGTCGTAAAAATGGGGATATCGGTGTTCGTAATGAACTCTGGATTATTCCTACAGTGGGTTGTGTAGTGGGGATCGCGAATCAAATCAGAAAACAGTTTATGCAACAAAATGATTTAAGTGATATTGATGGCGTCTTTACTTTTAATCATAGCTATGGTTGTTCTCAATTGGGTGATGATCATGAGAATACTAAAGTGATGTTACAAAACATGGTAAAACACCCGAATGCAGGCGCAGTATTGGTGATTGGTTTAGGTTGTGAAAATAACCAAGTCAATGTATTCAAAGAAAGCCTTGGAGAATATGATGATAGCCGTGTGAAGTTTATGATTTCGCAACATTATGACGATGAAGTCACCACGGGTGTTGAATTATTACAGCAATTGTATGAAATAATGCGCCAAGATCGTCGTCAAACAGGTAAGTTAAGCGAAGTGAAATTTGGCTTAGAATGTGGTGGTTCAGATGGTTTTTCTGGCATTACAGCAAATCCAATGTTAGGCAAATTTTCGGATTATCTAATTAGTCATGGAGGTACAACCGTATTGACCGAAGTGCCTGAAATGTTTGGTGCCGAACGAATTTTAATGAGCCATTGTAAGAATAAAGATGTTTTTCAGAAAACGGTGAAAATGGTCAATGATTTCAAACAATATTTTATTGAACATCATCAACCGATTTATGAAAATCCATCCCCTGGAAATAAATCTGGCGGTATTACTACACTGGAAGATAAATCCCTTGGTTGTACCCAAAAAGCGGGGCATAGCCAGGTTGTAGATGTATTGAAGTATGGTGAACGTTTAAAAATCAAAGGATTGAATTTACTGAGTGCTCCTGGTAATGATGCCGTTGCAACCAGTGCATTAGCTGGTGCAGGATGCCATATCGTATTGTTTACGACAGGCCGAGGTACGCCTTATGGTGGCTTCGTACCAACCATGAAAATTGCCACAAATAGTGAACTTGCCCAAAAGAAAAAGCATTGGATTGATTTTGATGCAGGTCGATTAGTTTATAGTATGACGATGGACGAGTTGCTGCGTGATTTCATTGAATTAGTAGTGGATACAGTGAATGGTAAACCTACCAAAAATGAAATCAATGAATTTCGTGAATTAGCTATTTTTAAAAGTGGTGTAACGCTTTAGGGGAATATGATGAAAAAACTCGCCCTAATCGGTGAATGTATGATCGAGCTGAATGGTGAGCCGTTTGGGAATATGCGTCAAACCTATGGTGGCGATACGCTTAATACGGCAACTTATGTGGCTCGGGTGAGTTCGCCTGATGATATTGAAGTCAGTTATGTCTCTGCACTAGGCGTGGATAAGCTAAGTGAAGGGATGATTGCCCATTGGCAGGCGGATGGGATTAATACTCGTTGGGTGTTGCGAGATGCGGAACGTTCAGCAGGGTTGTATCTCATTCAGCTCGACAAACAAGGTGAGCGGACATTTCTTTATTGGCGTAACCAATCAGCAGCGCGTTATTTATTGCAACATCCGGATTACCCTAAGGTGTTATCGGCATTGAAAAATGTCGATATGATTTATTTAAGTGGTATCAGTCTTGCTATCTTGCCTGAAACTGACCGCACTTTGTTACTCGAACAGTTACGTGAATGGAAAAAATCAGGGGTGGAAATTGCCTTTGATAGTAATTTCCGTCCGAAACTTTGGGAAAGCCTTGAGCAAGCTCAGCAATGTTATCAAGCCTTGTTGCCGTTGGTGGATGTCGCTTTAGTCACCTTTGATGATGAAAGTCTGCTTTGGGGCGATGTGGATGAACAAGCAACAATTACGCGTTTATCCGCATTCCATATTCCGAAGATTATTGTGAAACAAGGCAGTCTCGGTGCTACGATTTGTGAAAAGGGAGTGCAACATTTTGTTCCAACGATACCTGTAGAACAGGTGGTGGATACCACCTCCGCAGGGGATTCCTTTAATGCCGGTTTTTTAGCGGGTTACTTGCAAAACAAACCGCTGAAGATTTGCTGTCAACAAGGTAATCAACTGGCAGGTATTGTGATTCAACACAAAGGCGCAATTATCGAAAAATCCGCCACCGCGCATTTACGTGCGTTATTTAATGAAAGATGAAAACGAAAGGATAAATTATGGCTTATAGCACAGAACAAATTATCGAAAAACTTCGTCAACTGAAAGTCGTCCCTGTTATTGCGGTAGACGAGGCGCAAGATATTTTACCCCTTGTGAAAACCTTGTCCGACAATGGCTTGCCTGTGGCGGAAATTACCTTTCGCTCTGCGGCAGGGGAAGAAGCTATCCGTTTAACACGCCAACATTTTCCCGATGTGTTGATTGCTGCCGGTACGGTATTAACCCCGGCGCAAGTGGTAGCGGCAAAAAATGCCGGTGCGGATTGTATTGTCACCCCTGGATTTAATCCGAATATTGTGAAACTGTGCCAAGAACTTGAATTGCCTATTACCCCTGGGGTAAACAACCCGATGGCGATTGAAGCGGCGTTGGAGTTAGGGATTCAAGCTGTGAAGTTTTTCCCGGCGGAAGCCAGTGGCGGCGTAAAAATGATTAAAGCCTTACTAGGCCCTTACAGCCACTTGCAAATTATGCCGACAGGCGGCATTTCCCCTGCCAATATCAAAGACTATTTAGCCATCCCTAATGTAGTGGCCTGTGGTGGTTCTTGGTTTGTGGATAAAGCGTTGATTAAGGCGAAGAATTGGGATGAAATTGGACGCTTGGTGAGAGACGTTGTGGCGCTAGTGAGATAAGTAAAAGGGCTTATAGCTAAGTAAAAAAGAAATTAAAAGTCAGTTTAATTTAGGATGCTATCTTAAATTAAACTGGCTTTTTTGTTGTTGAGCGTTAAATTGCCGGTAAGTCTGTCATTGCCCAGCGCGGTTTAACATCAATGGCTAAGTCGTTGTGTTCACCATTTTGTAAGCGAAGTGCGCCGATATAGGCGATCATTGCACCATTATCTGTGCAAAATTGGGGCGCAGGGTAGAAGACGCGCCCACCAAGTTCTGACATTAGTTCCGCTAAGCCTTGGCGTAATTGTTTATTGGCACTGACGCCGCCTGCAATCACTAAACTTTTATAACCTGTTTCTTTGAGTGCGCGTTTGCATTTTATGGCAAGGGTTTCTACGACGGCCGTTTGGAATGCGTGCGCAATGTCTGCTTTAGTTTGTTCAGTTAGTTCGCCTTCTGCTTTGATGGCTTGATTAATGGTATTGGCCGCGGCGGTTTTTAAACCTGAAAAGCTGAAATCTAGTCCGGGGCGATCTGTCATGGGTTTAGGAAAGATAAAACGCCCTGCTGTGCCTTTTTCTGCTAAGCGCGAAAGTGCCGCACCACCGGGGTAATCTAACCCGAGCAATTTTGCTGTTTTATCAAAAGCTTCACCTGCTGCGTCATCAATACTTTCGCCCATCACTTCATATTTTCCTACGCCATCGACTTTTACTAATTGAGTATGCCCGCCTGAAACCAGTAAGGCAATAAAAGGAAAGTGCGGTCGATTTTCAGGTTGTTCTAACATCGGTGCAAGTAGATGCCCTTCCATGTGATGAACGCCAACTGCAGGGATATTCCAAGCATAAGCGAGCGAACGCGCAATAGTAGAACCCACTAATAATGCGCCCACAAGCCCAGGGCCTGCAGTGTAAGCAATACCATCAATTTCGTCCGCAGCCAGATTCGCTTCTTTAAGTGCCGCTTGAATTAATGGCGTTGTTTTACGAATATGATCGCGCGACGCCAACTCGGGGACGACACCACCGTAATCGGCATGCAATGCAATTTGGGTATAAAGTTGGTTTGCGATTAAGCCTTGTTCGGTGTCATAAATCGCGACACCTGTTTCATCGCAAGAAGTTTCAATGCCTAAGACTTTCATTTTATTCTCGATGTATTCAAAATTAATGGAAATTTTACCGCACTTTTGTGTGATTGTCGCTCTATCAGGTAAAGTTTGAGAAAATAAAAAAATCCCATTTAACTTGCGATGGAACGTGACCGGATTGTGAATTTTTGAGGAAAGATCCTTTAAGATCTAAATTTAAACTTTACTTTTACTACTAAACTAGAGTAGAATTGCGACCCTTATTGAGTAAGTTGCTCAGTAATTTTGCAAAATTAACTTAAACTTATTATCAAATTTTATTAGAGGTGATGGCATATGCCAGTAATTAAAGTACGTGAAAACGAATCATTTGACGTTGCATTACGTCGTTTCAAACGCTCTTGCGAAAAAGCAGGTATTTTAGCAGAAGTTCGCGCTCGTGAATTCTATGAAAAACCAACGACTATTCGTAAACGTGAAAACGCAACTCGTGCAAAACGTCACGCTAAACGCGTAGCTCGCGAGAATGCACGTAATACACGTTTATACTAATTCGTCACGTTAACGAATTAAAACTCGAGTTAAACAAACCGTGGTGCCAGTGGGATCGCGGTTTTGTTTTCTTTAGGTAGTTTTATTTTTTAGGTGCAAGAGGATTCACTATGGCAGGTCTTATTCCACGCGATTTTATTAATGATATTATTGCGAAGGCGGATATTGTTGATGTGGTGGGTTCTCGCGTTAAACTAAAAAAAGCAGGTTCGAACAATTATCAAGCTTGCTGTCCTTTCCATCATGAAAAGACCCCATCTTTTACCGTTAGCAAAAATAAGCAGTTCTATCATTGTTTTGGGTGTGGTGCCCATGGTAATGCCATTGGTTTTTTAATGGATTACGATAAATTAGAATTCGTAGAAGCGGTAGAAGAATTGGCAAGTATGCTTGGATTGGATGTTCCTCGCGAGCAAAGTGCGGATAAAAAATCTGTTAAATCACAAGTTAGCTACAAAGCGAAAAAAGATCTTTATGAACTGATGCAAGAGATTGCACAGACTTATCAAGCGGAATTGCCTAAACATGATAGTGCATTGGCTTATTTACAGCAACGGGGTCTGTCGGCCGAGGTTATTCAACGTTTTGGTATCGGTTTTGTGCCTGATGTGTTTGATTTTGTATTGAATAAGTTTGGGCAAACGAAAGATGACCAAGCGCGCTTATTTGATTTGGGCATGTTAAAGCGTAGCGAACGTGGTAAGGTTTATGATACTTTCCGTCATCGTGTGATGTTTCCTATTCGTGACCGCCGTGGGCGTACCATTGCTTTTGGTGGACGTGTGTTGGGGGATGAACGCCCGAAATATTTGAATTCATCGGAAACCCTTACCTATCATAAAGGCAATGAGCTTTATGGTTTATTTGAAGCTTTGCAAGTGAATGATAGTCCTGACATGTTGTTGGTGGTGGAAGGGTACATGGATGTGGTGGCATTGGCGCAATTTGGGGTTAATTATGCTGTTGCTTCATTGGGAACTGCCACCACACCTGAACAAATTCAATTAGCGTTTCGCTCAACCGAGCAGATTGTTTGTTGTTATGATGGTGACCGTGCGGGACGTGATGCGGCGTGGCGCGCGTTGGAAAATGCGTTACCTTATTTGGAAGATGGTCGTCAGTTGAAATTTATTTTCTTGCCTGATGGGGAGGATCCTGATACCTATATTCGTCAATACGGTAAAGAGGGATTTGAACAATATATTCAACAGGCGCAGAGTTTGGAAGCATTTTTGTTTGAACATTTGTTGAAACAACAGATTGATTTGGCAACGAAAGAGGGAAAAAGTAAGTTAGCGGCGTTGGCTGTGCCTTTAATTAATCGTGTGTCTGGTGAAACCTTGCGCTTATATTTGCAAAATGCTTTGGGACAGAAGTTGGGGATTATTAATCCTAGTCAACTGGAGAAACTTTTTACACGGCACCCTAAAGGTGAGCATTCTGCAGTAGTTTATGCTAAAAGTGCGGTGAAAAAGCCCACTGAAATTAAGCGAACACCGATGCGAGTGATGGTGGCATTGTTGTTACAAAATCCACAATTAGCACAATTACCTTATGATTTAGGTCTTTTTAAAGCCTTAAAAGGCGATGTGGCAGGTTTAGATTTACTCGAAAGTTTAACGGTGCTTTGCCGTGAGAATGTGGGTATTTCCATGGGGCAGATTTTAGAGCATTATCGTGATACAAATTTTGCAAAGCCTCTTGAAATGCTGGCCATTTGGGATCATCTCATTGAAGATGAACAAGTTGAGACTACTTTTGTGGATACTTTGGCTTACTATGCAAATCAATTAACAGAGCAACGAATTGAAGAATTAATTGCCAAGGATCGCAGTGGCGGTTTAGACGCCCAAGAAAAACAAGAACTTGTGCAGTTATTGACCTGTAGAAAATAAATTAGAGAAAGCATAGATTTAGTGGTAAAATTACTGCTATTTCTAACGTCAACATCATAAATTAATCAAAGGCGGATTCTTATGGATCAAAATCCACAATCACAACTGAAATTGTTAATCGCCCAAGGGAAGGAGCAGGGGTATTTAACCTTTGCAGAAGTGAACGATCATCTTCCTGAAGAATTGGTAGATACCGATCAAATTGAAGACATTATTCAGATGATTAATGATATGGGTATTCAAGTGCTAGAAACTGCACCTGATGCCGATGATTTAATTTTAAATGAAAATATCACTGACACAGATGATGATGCAGTGGAAGAAGCGACACAAGTGCTTTCTAGTGTGGAAGCAGAACTTGGTCGTACGACCGATCCCGTGCGTATGTATATGCGTGAAATGGGGAGTGTTGAGTTATTGGACCGTGAAGGTGAAATTGATATTGCTAAACGAATTGAAGATGGTATCAATGAAGTACAAAGCACTGTTGCTGAATACCCGGAAGCCTTGTCTTTCTTGCTAGAGCAATATGCTTTAGTTGAAGAAGGTTCGGTACGTTTGGGGGATTTGATTACGGGGTTTGTTGACCCGAATGAAGTGACTGACGAAGTGGCTCCGGAATTAGATGATGAACTGGGGGATGAGGAAGAAAGCAGCGATCTTGCTTCATCGGATACTGATGATGAAGAAGAGGGCGATGATAACGATAGCTCTAGTGATGATAGTGATAACTCTATTGATCCTGAAGTGGCTCATGAGAAATTTACTGCACTTAAAGAGCAACATGCGAGAACGCTTGCAATGATCGAAAAACATGGTCGTTCAAGTAAAAAGGCAAAAGATGAAATGAAGTTATTATCGGATATCTTCACACAATTCCGTTTAGTTCCGCGCCAATTCGATAGTTTAGTGATCCCAATGCGTGACCTCATGAAACGTATTCGTGCAGAAGAGCGTCAAATTCAGCGTTGGGTTGTGGATTATGCAAAAATGCCAAAAGAGGATTTCTCGAAAGCATTTAATGCGACAAAAGAAACAGATGATGCTTGGTTAGTGAAAGCATTAGACAGCAATAAACCTTATGCGGAGAAACTGGAAAAATACGCTGAGGATATTCGTGTAGCCATTGCGAAATTGCAACATATTGAAACTGAAACTAATTTAACGATTGCGCAAATCCGCGATATTGGTGATCGCGTGGCACAAGGGGAATTAAAAGCTCGCCGTGCGAAAAAAGAGATGGTGGAAGCAAACTTGCGTCTTGTGATCTCGATTGCGAAGAAATATACCAACCGTGGTTTACAATTCCTTGATTTAATTCAAGAAGGTAACATTGGTTTGATGAAAGCGGTAGATAAATTTGAATACCGCCGTGGTTATAAATTCTCAACCTATGCGACCTGGTGGATTCGTCAAGCGATTACGCGTTCAATCGCAGATCAAGCGCGCACAATTCGTATTCCGGTGCATATGATTGAAACGATTAATAAATTAAATCGTATTTCACGTCAATGTTTACAAGAAATGGGACGTGAGGCAACACCAGAAGAATTGGCTGAACGCATGGGGATGCCGGAAGATAAAATCCGCAAAGTATTGAAGATTGCAAAAGAGCCGATTTCCATGGAAACACCAATTGGTGATGACGATGATTCACATTTAGGTGATTTTATCGAGGATAACACGCTCGAATTACCATTGGATAGTGCAACAGCACAAAGTTTACGCGCCGCAACTCACGAAGTGCTTGAAGGCTTAACCCCAAGAGAAGCGAAAGTATTACGTATGCGTTTTGGTATTGATATGAATACAGACCACACGCTTGAAGAAGTGGGTAAACAATTTGATGTAACGCGTGAACGTATCCGTCAAATTGAAGCCAAAGCATTGCGTAAATTACGTCATCCAAGTCGTTCAGAAACCTTGCGTAGCTTCTTGGATGAATAGTAATTGAACAAATAACATTCAGATAAAACAAAGGTCTAGCAAAAACTAGACCTTTTTTCTTGATATTTTATGCGCTGTCCTAGACTTTACGTCAATATTTCAATATAATCGACCGCACTTCGCATTCGCGAAATCTCTTCCGCCCCCATAGCTCAGCGGTCAGAGCAGGCGACTCATAATCGCTTGGTCACTGGTTCAATCCCAGTTGGGGGCACCAAATTGACTTCTTATTTATTCTTAAAGCGTTTCAAACTTCCCGTATTTATTTGCTCACCACGCGGAATCCGTAATGGTTTTGGTAAATCCTCGATCAATGAATCAGGATCATATTGGCTCACAGGAATATGATGTCCAATGTAATCTTCAATCGCCGGCAAGTTCATGGCATATTGCTCACAGGCAAAGCTAATTGAAACGCCACTTTCACCCGCGCGCCCCGTTCGTCCAATGCGATGAACATAGTCTTCACGGTCATCAGGTAGATCGTAGTTAAAAACGTGGGTGACATCGGGAATATGCAGTCCTCGCGCGGCTACGTCTGTCGCTACGAGAATATCGAGTTCCCCTTCTGTAAATTGTTTGAGTAAGCTTAACCGTTTTTTCTGGACAATATCGCCGGTTAGCAACCCCACACGGTGTCCATCTGCTGCAAGATAGCCCCAAATTTTTTCGCACTCATGTTTGGTATTGGCGAAAATAATGCAGCGTTCCGGCCATTCTTCTTCAAGCAGGGTCATCAACAATGGTATTTTATCTTCATTGGATGGGTAGAAGAGTTCTTCCTTGATACGGTGTCCGGTGCGTTGCAGTGGCTCAATTTCCACATATTCAGGGTTATTCATATCTTCAAATGCCAATTCACGTACTTTGTAAGAGAGCGTGGCAGAAAAAAGCATGGTTAAACGATGTTGTGGACTTGGGCATTTACGTAATAAGTAACGGATATCTTTGATAAATCCTAGGTCAAACATGCGGTCAGCTTCATCCAACACCACCACTTGAATGTGGTTCAGGCTAATAATTCCTTGCTTCACGTAATCAATGATGCGACCTGTCGTACCGATTAAGATATCTACACCTCGTTCAATAGCTTTGAGTTGTTTATCATAACCCTCACCGCCATAAGCAAGTGCGGTGCGTAATTGCGTTGTTTTAACCAACAAGTCGGCATCCTTAGCAATTTGTACAGCCAGTTCACGTGTTGGCGCAAGAATTAATGCGCGTGGTTGGTTTGAAATAAATTCGGGCTGGTGTTCAAGTAAGTGGTGGAACGTGGCCGTTAAGAATGCCATCGTTTTACCTGTACCTGTTTGAGCTTGTCCGGCGACATCTTTACCTTGTAGGGTGATCGGTAAGGATAAAGCTTGAATTGGCGTGCAATATTCAAAGCCATTATTTTTTAGTGCAGAAAGAACTTGAGAGTTTAAAGGTAAATCTGCAAAACGTTGTTGAGAGAGATGTTCTGTTGTCATAATGTTCAGTATGAATAAAAATTACTGCTAGCATAGCATGATATGCAAAATATCCCTAAATTTAACCGCACTTTTTGCTGAAAATACGTGGAAAAGCTAGACAGGACACTTATTTAGTGATACCTTTACGCCTATTCTAAAACAGCATATTAAAGAAAAATGCTGGTCAAAGTGTCCAATCAAATTAATTCAACATTTCAATTATGCATTTAACAGAACTGAAAAATACGCCTGTATCAACTTTGGTTGAACTTGGCGAGGGGCAAATGGGCTTAGAAAATTTAGCTCGTTTACGTAAACAAGACATTGTTTTTGCTATTTTAAAACAACACGCGAAAAGCGGTGAAGATATTTTTGGCGGCGGTGTTTTAGAAATTTTACCCGATGGCTTTGGTTTTTTGCGTTCAGCAGATAGCTCATATTTAGCCGGTCCTGATGATATTTATGTTAGTCCAAGTCAAATCCGCCGCTTTAACTTGCAAACAGGGGATAAAGTCGAAGGAAAAATTCGTCCACCGAAAGAAGGCGAACGTTATTTTGCCTTGTTGAAAGTGGATCAAGTTAATGATGACAAACCTGAAGTCTCACGTAGTAAAATTTTATTTGAGAACTTAACCCCATTACACGCCAATTCACGTTTACGTATGGAACGTGGTAATGGCTCCACAGAAGATTTAACTGCACGTATTTTAGATTTAGCTTCACCAATCGGTAAAGGTCAGCGTGGTCTGATTGTTGCTCCGCCAAAAGCGGGTAAAACGGTTTTACTGCAAAATATTGCGCAAAGCATTACCCATAACTACCCTGAATGTGAGTTGATTGTGCTATTAATTGATGAACGTCCGGAAGAAGTAACAGAAATGCAACGCACGGTACGTGGTGAAGTGATTGCATCAACCTTTGATGAGCCTGCTGCGCGTCATGTTCAAGTGGCAGAAATGGTTATCGAAAAAGCGAAACGTTCTGTTGAACATAAAAAAGACGTTGTCATCTTGCTAGACTCTATTACACGTTTAGCTCGCGCTTACAATACCGTTACGCCGGCTTCAGGCAAAATTCTTTCTGGTGGTGTGGACGCCAATGCATTACATCGTCCAAAACGTTTCTTTGGTGCAGCACGTAATGTAGAAGAAGGCGGCAGTTTAACCATTATTGCGACCGCACTTGTGGATACAGGTTCGAAAATGGATGAAGTAATTTTCGAAGAGTTCAAGGGAACGGGGAATATGGAATTACACTTATCACGCAAAATTGCAGAAAAACGTGTATTCCCAGCCATTGATTTCAACCGTTCAGGTACGCGTAAAGAAGACTTACTCACCACACCAGATGAATTACAAAAAATGTGGATTTTACGAAAAATTCTTAATCCTATGGGTGAAGTGGAAGCGATGGAATTCTTGATTGATAAATTAATGGTCGCGAAAACTAACGAAGAGTTTTTTGAAATAATGAAACGCTCATAAAACGTTTAATGCCAAAATTACGTTGGAAATAACCGCACTTTGAGAGAAATGGGTTTAAAGTGCGGTTATTTTTTTGATTTTTCTCTGGGTTCTTGAGTTGGAGCAAAAGCAAATTTCATGTAAACTACCAACAATTATGTTTATAAACAAAAGGATGACTGATGAAACGTTTTGCACTAATTTCTTTTGCTGCATTAGGTTTAGCCGCTTGTACAAATAACTTTCCTACCAATGATCCTGTGGAAAAACAGGCAGATCTTACGCGTATTTGTATTAAAGAAGCAAAAACGCCACGTTTGGCAACTTTTGTGCCGAGTTTAGTGAACAGTTTAAAAGCGAAAGGTATTACGGGCGAAGTGCATATCGAAAAAGTACCGGAAACTTGTCCATATATGCTGACTTATGCGATAAATGCACGCAATGATTTGGTATTACGAGCAACAGTTCGTGTGCATAAACTTGATGGTTCTAGTTATGATGAAATCGGCGAAGTGGTTTATAAACAACGTTCGCAAGATGAACAAGCTGCATCTAAATCTCAAGGTGTTCAAGGCCAAACTGATCGTATTGTGGCAGAGCTATTTAAGAATTACTAATTTATAATGAACGCTTGTGAATTTTCTTTAAATATTTCCGCTTGGAATGTGGTCACTAATAAGACGCTTTCTGTTGATGATTGGAAGGCAGGTGAGCAGTATTGGGCGGAGAATAGTGCAAATTGGGCAGATTTTGCACCCAAATTAGCCTTTTTACCGGCGATGAAACGCCGCCGTTTAAGTGAGCCTGCACGTTTGTTTTTTGAAGCAGCGTGGGAATTGCTACCTGAAAGCGAAAGTAATGTGCCGGTTGTTTATGCTTCAAACAATAGCGAGATTAACCGCAGTTTTGGCTTGTGGCATCAGCTTTTGACAGAAGGCGATGTGTCGCCAACCTCCTTTAGTTTGTCAGTGCATAATGCGTTGGTGGGGCAGTGGTCAGAATTCCGCCAAGTTACTACGGAGACTATTGCGATTACCGCTCGTCAAGATAATTTAGAAGCAGCTTTATTTGAAGCCTATTTATTGCTTAATGATGGTTATGACAAGGTGTTGGTGGTGGTGGCGGAAAGTCCGTTGTTGGCAAACTATAATGTTGAGCCGGTTAAACGCCAACCTTTCGCTTATGCGTTGGCAATGGTGGTGGAAAAAGGCGAGCAGTATCATTTGAGTTTATCTGCAAAAAATCCTGAAAATTTGACCGCTCTTTTACCGCAGGATAACGCTTTAACTTGGGTACAACATCAGCACACAGGCGAAACGCAATGGCAAACCGCAAGTAGTGCCGGGGGTATTTGGCAATGGCAGAAAAATTAGATTATTTACGCCGATTGCTTGGCACGATGTCCGGCTTTATGCTGTTTGGCGTGTTGGGAATAATTTATAAGGTCATTTTGTTCCCTTATGTTAAGCGAGCAAAGCAGGGCGACAGTTCTCAACAAATGCAGGCAAGACGGCTTATCGGGCAGATTTGGCGGCTTTTTGTACGTTACCTCGTGTTTGTGGGTGCAATTGAAGTGAAATATCACGGTTTTGAACGCTTGGGGCGCAAAGGTCAGCTTATTGTTGCCAACCACCCTTCATTACTTGATGTTGTGCTGATGTTCAGCCGTGAGCCAAGTATGAATTGCATTTGTAAGCAAGATTTATTGAACAATCCGGCAATGTCGAGTTCGATTATTGCTTGTGGCTTTATTCCCAATACGGAAAGTGAAGAAGTGTTGGAAAAATGCCACGCAGCGTTGCAAAAAGAGGCGTTGTTGCTCTTCCCGGAAGGAACAAGAACAGGCTGGGACGGCGTGGTAAATTTGCATCGTGGTGCACTTTCTATTGGCTTGCGTAGTGCGGAAGTGATTACGCCGGTGATAATCAAAATGACACCGCCGAGCCTGAAAAAAGGGCAACCTTGGTATAAAATCCCAAGCCAAAAAATCCGTTATGAATTAACCGTTTGTGAAGATATTGATCCGCAAGCGTTATTGGCGGAAAAACCGTTGCCGATAGCCTCACGCCGTTTGAAAAAGCAATTAGAAGAATTATTTAATCAACCTCAATCATCAAATTAAGGATACACAATGGAATTAGAACAACAATTAAAACAATTGATTATTGACAGTCTTGGTCTTGAAGATATGAGTGTCGAAGACATCGATACCGATGCGGCATTGTTTGGTGATGACGGTTTAGGCTTAGACTCCGTAGATGCCCTTGAGCTTGGTTTAGCCGTACAAAAAACCTTTGGTTTGCAGTTAGATAGCGAAAAACAAAGCATTCGTGATCACTTTGAAAGCGTGGCAACCCTTGCCGCTTTCATTCGTTCGCAAAAAGCGTAAGGATTGATGATGACTGAACAAGAAATTCAAACATTATTGGTAAATGCGTTGGAGACATTGTTTGAAGTAGATCCGGCAACGATTACGCCGGAAACCAATCTGTACGAAGATTTGGAAATTGACAGCATTGATGCCATTGATTTAATCGATCATATCAAGCGTGAAACAGGGCATAAACTTCAAGCAGAAGATTTCCGTAATGTGCGTACCGTTGCTGATGTGGTACAAGCGGTAATGAAAATTAGCCAGAAATAACCGATGCAGACCTTTATCGCCCAATCTCCAGCGTGGACTTACGCTGATTTCGAACAGCGAGTTTGGCAAATTGCCGAAGAGCTAAAAGCGCAACGCATTCATACCGTTGCGCTTTGGTTTGAAGACAGTGCTAAATTGGCTTGCACTTTGCTTGCCTGCTGGCACGCTCAAGTTCGTACTCTTTTTCTTCCCAACGCCACTCAAGAAAGCATTAACTGGGCAAATTCCCTGGCGGATATTTGGCTGGCGGATACGGCACTTGAAGGTGTTTCCGCTAAGCAATTTGACCGGTTCGCCCAAACGCAAACATTGCAAAAAGTCGTTCAAAATCCACCGCTCTTTGCCTTTGATCCGAATGTGGAATTTTTACTGAAAACTTCCGGCAGCACAGGCACGCCGAAAACGATCACACAAACTTCAGGGCAACTTTGGCTGAATGCACAGGTGTGTGCCAACGCCTTTGGTTTTGAGCAAGGCAACGAGACAACGGCGATTTGCACGGTGAGTATTCAACATCTCTACGGTTTAATTTGCCAAGTGATGATGCCGTTGGTGTTAGGCTGGCAAGTTGAACGTAAGCAGCAATTTTATCCTGAATATGTGGAACAAGCCTGTAAGCGGGCACAAAAAGCGGTGTTGATCAGCAGCCCGACAATGTTGGCGAGTATTGATTGGCAGCGGTTACAATTCCCGAATTTACAAGGCATTGTTTCCGCAGGTGGAATGCTTGCACCGGACATTTCTCAGCAAATTTTTACCGCACTTCAATTGCCGGTAACGGATTTTTACGGCACAACCGAAGCCGGTGCCATCGCAATGCGCCGTGGCGAAAAAGAATGGACGGCAATGCCGCAAGCACAGATCGGGACAGACGAGCGTGGTGCACTTTGGATTGAAGCCCCTTGGTTTAAAGGGCGAGAGCAGACCGAAGATATGGTTACGCTAAGCGGCAACCGTTTTGAAATGCACGGGCGAGCGGATCGTATTTTGAAGTTGGGCGATAAACGTATTTCGCTGGTCAGTATTGAACACGCCTTGCTGCAACACGATTGTGTCGCCGATTGTTACATTGGCAAACACCCCGATTTTGGGCGGTTAGTGGCGTGGGTTGCGTTGTCTGATTTAGGTAAAATCCATTATCAAGAAGACCGCAAGAATTTAGTCGGCAAGCTCAAACAACATTTAGCCTTAAGCCAAGATCGCATTGCATTACCTCGTTTTTGGCGATTTAGCCACAGCTTACCGCGTAATCCGCAATCGAAAATCAGTAAAGCGGATTTTGAACAAATTTGCCGTAGCGCACAGCGAGATCATCTATGAAAGCCTTGATTAACGCTCTGCTTACGCTGCTTTCGGTTGCTTATCCAGTCGGCATTTTGCTGGATTGGCATTGGCAATGGCTGGGCGTATTTCCTTTTGGGTTGGCGTTGTTATGGGCGTTGAAAGCTTGGCAAGCGGTGAGATTTCACCGCTATTTTGCTATTTTTATGACCGCACTTTTGCTTCTCAGCGGTATTTCTCGCACGGCATTTAACGTGATGTATTGGTATCCTGTGTTAATTAACGGAATGTTGTTGGCGTTATTTGGCAGTTCCCTTTGGGCAAAGCAAAGTGCTGTAGAGCGTTTAGCCCGTTTGCAAGATCCTAATTTGCCGCCCGAAGCCGTTGCTTATACACGCAAAGTTACGCAACTTTGGTGCGGCGTATTTATTTTGAATATTGTGATTTCAAGCACGTTGGTTTGGTTGAATGAAATTGATCTTTGGGCACTTTATACCGGCGTGATTGCCTATGTCATTATCGGCGTGGTAATGGCGGGGGAATGGCTTGTGCGCCCTAAACATAAATGATGAAAATGAAAGAAAATCTGATTGCTTTGTCGCCAGCGTGGTCGGCGGAAGAATTTGCACAGCGAGTGCAGCAAATTACGCAACAATTTGAACAAGAACAAGTCCGTGCTGTTGGGCTGTGGTTTGAAGATGCGGCGCAATTTGCTTGTGTTTTACTCGCTTGTTTCCGAGCAGGGGTAAACGTCTTGTTGCCCCCGAATTTATTGGAAGAAAACCGCCAATGGATTGCAGAAAATGCGGATTTATTGCTAGATGATGACCATTTTGCAACTTACGGTTTAGTGCAAAAAATTACCCAAATTCAACCGCTTGCAGAGCTGATTAGCCAATATCAAGGGCAATCCCAAGTTTGGATGAAAACCTCGGGGAGCAGTGGTAACGCCAAAATCTTGATTAAAACCGCCGAACAATTATGGCGTGAAGCAATGGAGGTGGGCAAATTTTTACCCCTTCAAATGGCGAAATTACATGTTGCCGGTACGGTGAGTGTGCAGCATTTTTATGGGCTGACTTATCGTGTGTTAATTCCCCTTTGGCATCGTAGTCTCGGACGACATTGGACGATTGGGCGTATACAACAAACCTATCCGGATTATTTGGTGGCGGAAAGTTTACAAGTTAAGCCAAGCCTTTGGATTACCAGTCCTGCGTTATTAAGTCGCTTGCAGTTGGCCGATCCGCAACTACCAAATTGTCAATTAGCCGGGATTATTTCTTCGGGGGGCGCACTTGATCAGCGTCTTGGCTTAGCGTTGCAAGAGGTAGCTAATGCCCCTGTGTTGGAAGGTTATGGCAGCACAGAAACAGGTTGCATTGCTTTTCGCCAACCGACAGAACATTGGCGACCATTATTAGATATTGAGCTTGGTGTCAATGAACAGGGAGCACTTTGGGTGCAATCAAGCCGTACCAATGGACGAGAGCAAACTGCCGATGCGGTGGAATTGTTTGATGATGGTTTTGAGTTGCTCGGGCGTATCGACCGCATTGTCAAATTGGGTGATAAGCGTATTTCGCTGGTGGCAATAGAGCAGGATTTGCAACGTCATCATTGGGTGGCGGATGCTTACGTGGCTCTCCATTCTAAAAAACAGCGTGTGGCAGCGTGGTTGGCATTAAATGACGCGGGGATTGAATTTTTGCGTGAAAATGGGCGGAAAGCCTTAATTGAGGCGTTGAAAAAATATTTACTGCCTTTACACGAAGCTTTTGCTCACCCTCGTTATTGGCGTTTAGCCACCGCTTTACCACGTAATGCGCAATCAAAAATTTTACGTAGCGATTTTGAGGCAGTATTCCACAACGACATTTGTGAACCGCAGTGGCATTTACAAAGCTCAACAGATAGTGCGGTCAAAAATACACTGGTTTTTAAAGGCATTGTGCCGTTAGATTTGATCTATTTTAAAGGACATTTTACCAATTTCCCGCTGGTTCCGGGGGTAGTAGAATTACAATGGGCAATCGCCAAAATACCAGAATTATTAGGTCGGAGTATTGAAATTGAACGTATTGATAATTTGAAATATCAGCAATTTTTGCGCCCGAATGATGAAGTGGAACTGACTTTAACTTGGGATGAAGCTAAAAAACGAGTTAAATTTCAACTCAAAAGCAACAACGAACCTTGTGCAAGCGGTTTGGTTATTTTTACGCAATAATGTTCCGTAGGGGCGGATCCTGTGTCCACCCACAAAATATCGAAAAGTGAGTCAATAATGAACTACAATCCTATCGCTTTAATTCCTCATTACAATCACGCTGAAACGGTTGGCAAGGTGGTTGAAGACTTGCTGGCGTTGGGGTTGCCTGTGTTGGTGGTGGACGATGGTTCAACACCGGCGCAACAACAAAGATTACGTTACCTTGAGCAGAAAGCGAATGTGATTTTGCATTATCGAGCCGAAAACGGCGGTAAAGGTGCGGCGGTAAAAACAGGATTGCAACTTGCCTTAGAGCAAGGATTTAGCCACGCCGTACAGGTGGATGCCGATGGGCAGCACAACCTTGCCGACATTGAGACGATGTTGGCAAAATCTCGTCAAAATCCGACCGCGCTTATTTGTGGTAAGCCAATTTACAGCGATGATGCACCCAAATCACGTCTTTATGGGCGCAAAATTACCAACTTTTGGATTGCGATTAACACGCTTTCGCTGGATATTGATGATGGAATGTGTGGCTTTCGCTTGTATCCGCTAAAGAGCGTTGTGCCGATTTTGCAACGTGAAAACTTGGGCGATCGAATGGATTTCGACATTGAACTTTTAGTGCATTGCCATTGGCGAAAAATCCCGATGATCTGGGTAGAAACCCCGGTGCGTTATGAACCAAACGGCGTATCGCATTTTCGAGGTTGGGCAGATAATTGGCTGATTAGCAAAATGCACGCTCGGCTATTTTTTACGATGCTTGGGCGTTTATTAACAGGGAAAATGCGATGAGCAAGCAAGGCGAAAACAAACATTGGGCGGCGCAACAGGAGCGTGGCACGCTGTTTTTTCTGACGCTCACCCGTTGGCTGGTAAAATATTGCCCTTTGTGGTTAATTCGTTTTGTTACCTTTTGGGTAGTCGGCTATTTTTATCTCACATCTCGGAAAGTTCGCGGTTATATTGCCGAATATCAACGCAATTTGCAGGCAACTTTCCCTCAAGTGCGGTTAAAAAAAGGCGCTATTTTCCGCCAATTTCTTGCCTTCGGCGAAGCCATCACGGATCGCTTTGCCGTGTGGCAACAACAAATTCATTATGATGATTTAATTCACGATGACCCCGATGATGTTTATGGTGCCATTGATGGCGGCGGACGGGGGCAGATTTTAGTTTGCTCGCATTTTGGCAATATTGAAATTTGTCGTGCGTTGTCAAACAGTGGTCATCACCCGAATTTCAAATTGAACGCTTTAGTGCATAGCAAACACGCCGAAGCCTTTAACCAAGCCTTAGAGCAAGCCGGTGCTGCGGCGATGCCGATTATTCAAGTGGAACAACTTGATGTGGCGAAAATGCTGGAATTGAGTGAATGTATTGAACGAGGTGAATGGATTGCCATTGCTGCCGATCGCATACCTGTGCGTGGCGATAAAACACAAGCGGTCAATTTTTTAGGAAAATCTGCAGAATTTCCCGAAGGAGCGTGGTTTTTGGCAAGTTTGCTCAAAACCAAAATCAACACCATTTTTTGCGTGAAAGAACAAGGCAGATACCGCTTCAAACTCCGCCATTTTTCTGACGGCATCAACGGACGAGGCACACAACGCCAACAAAATATCCAACAAGCAATGCAAGATTACGCCGATCTGCTCGCCAGAGAATGTGCTGAAAACCCATATCAATGGTTCAATTTTTATGATTTTTGGCAACAAAAAAACGGCGATTAGGGTCGCCGTTTTTGAGAGGGGCATAAAGCTAATGTTATTTTCTTTTTGATTTTTTAGATTTGGTTGCTGAAGCTCCGCCTGCAATAGCGTGGCATTGTGCACTGCCAAGAGACATTCCCATACTGAAAAAGTTGCCGCCCATCATAGAACAGTTGTAAGAGCGACCACCTGTAGTGGCTTGCCAACGATAGCCGTAAGCATTACCTGAAACATTAGAAATACTCACCGCACTTGGATCTACGCCTAATGTAAATGCCGCTTCTTGTGCTAAGCGAGCTTCACGTTTTGCAATGCGTTTTTGTTGTCTATCGCCACTGTTTGAACAGCCTGCCACAAAAACAACAGCCATTAATGCAATTAAAAATTTCTTCATCGGGAACTCCTGTTTTCTCAAAATAAACTTGCTAATTGTAAAAAAAAAATGGTATTGTCAAGCCCTAAAATGTAATTCTTAACAAATAAGGAAATTCCCTATGAAATTATCTAAAATCTTAGGCATTACTGCTGCGGCAATCGTGATTTCAGCTTGTGCACCACGTGATACCACCCATCATTTTTCTATTCAAGAAGCGTTAAATTCGCCTGAAGCGAAAGAAGTGCTTGATCCAACCGTAAAACTTTATTTTGCGAAACCTGCACCGGGTAAAACAGTGAAAGCCGGCTTGGTGAGCAATAAGAAAACCAACGCAGCGAATAAGAGCGATCAGGCTTCTTGCCAATGGGCGTTTTTATCTGCTGTGAAACAATTCCAAGAGCGAGCGGTTTCAATGGGCGCGAAAAAAGTGGGTAACATTGTGAGTTACTATAAGAAAAATGAATTCAAAAGTGCCACCCAATATGAATGCCATGCCGGCAACTTAATGAGTGGTGTCGCGTTAAAAGGCGACATTGTGAAATAAATTTTGTAGAATAAGCGGTAACTGAGTTTACCGCTTTTTTTATGATGAAAATGAAAAAACACGTCTATTGCGAACATTTTTCCGATTATGAAATCCCATTTTTTGATGTGGACTCAATGAATATTATGTGGCATGGGCATTATGTGAAATATTTAGAATTGGCACGTTGTGCATTTTTAGAAGAGATTGCTTATACTTATGATGTAATGAAGCAGTCAGGTTTTGCTTACCCGATTGTGCAACTGAATTTAAAATACGTCAAACCTGCTCTGTTTCGCCAAAAAATTCGGGTGCACTTAAAGTTGGTGGAATATGAGACTTGCTTGCGTTTTGATTACAGCATTACAGATTTAGCCACCGGCGAGAAACTGACACAAGGTTCTACCACACAAATGGCAGTAGAAGTCAAAAGCCGTGAAACCCAATTTATGCTCCCCGAAAGTTTACGCAAAGCAGTGGAAGCGCATTTAAGTTTTAAGCCTTTATAATGTAGGGTGCGTGTAAACGCACCATTTTGTTTTAAATTACTTGGAGAATGGTGCGTTTACACGCACCCTACGAATAATGAAAAAAATCCTCTTTTTATTTTTAACTTTATTCTCAACCCAAACCTTCGCCTTTTCCCAACAGGAATTAATGAACCAGCTTCAGCAGCCGCAAAACGTGCAAGGTCATTTTACTCAGCTTCGCTACTTAAAATCTTTGGCGAAGCCGATTACGACAAGCGGTCAATTTGCATTGGTAAAAAGCAAAGGGTTATTGTGGCAAATGGAGAAACCTTTTGCGACCCAGCTCAAAGTTACCCCTTCAGGTATTCAACAATGGAATGGTTCAACGTGGGTAAGTAGCCAAAAATTCGGGCAATCAGATCAAATTAGACTTTTTTTAGGATTGTTGAGTGGCGATATTTCCGCACTTTCGGAGCAGTTTGACATTGCCGTATCGGGTGTGAAAACGCAATGGCAATTGACTTTAACGCCTAAAACTCTGCTGATGAAGCAAATTTTTACGCAAATTCAGCTGAAAGGTAATGCGCTTGTGCAGGAAATTGAATTATCGGAAACCCAAGGCGACCGTACCCAAATTCAATTTTCAGGGTTGAAAACCGATCAGGCATTGGCAGAATTTGTGCAACAGGCATTGGAAAACTAATGAGCAACCTCTTTCGTCTTGGCTATGCGGTTTTGTTGGTGGGCATAGCCCTTTTATTTGGCTTTTTTGTTAAGCAAGGGCAATGGCTGGAAACGGATTTACGTGCGCTTTTGCCCCAAGAAACCCGTTGGCGTGCGGTGCAAATTGAAGCCGATCGCCAACTTGAAAATCAGCTTAATCAGCAAGTGGTTGCCTTAATTGGCAATGAAAACCCACAAATTGCCTTTGACAGCGCAGAAAAAATAGCCTCTCGCTGGCAAACAAGTGGTCTTTTTTCGCAAATAAATAGCAAAATTCAGCCCGATTTGACCGCACTTTCTGCCGAAATCCAGCAATTAAAATGGGCGACCTTACCTAAAAATATTCGCTCACAACTCTTAGAAAACCCGAAAGGTTATTTTCAGCATTATGCAGAACAAATCGCTAATCCTTTTTTGCAGGCAAATTTGCTTTCGCTAGAGCAAGACTGGCTCGGCTTGGGGCGTTTTACTTTGCCTCAATCTCAGCAATTAAGCAAAATGCATTGGAATGCTGAAAGTGGTTTTGTTTATACGGAGCAAGATGGCGTAACTTGGGTATTGTTGAATGGGCAGTTGAAACAAGGGGATATGATGAATGCTCAGCAAGGGCTTTTAGCTTTAATGGCGGAGAGTAAATCGTTGGCAGCAGAGACTAAAACGCATTTTTTAAGCACGGGTGCAGCACTGTTTGCCGCAGTTGCGAAAACACAGGCGGAAAGCGAAAGCACGCTAATGAGTGTATTAGGCATTATTTTGACTTTAGCTTTGTTGTTATCGGTATTTCGTCGCCTTCGGGTTTTGTGGCTATTTTTGCCGATTGCGCTGGGAATGTTGTGCGGTGTAACCGTGACGGTGGCGTTACTTGGGCAAATTCATATTCTAACCTTAGTGATTGGCACAAGTTTAGTTGGGGTGTTAATTGATTTTCCGTTGCATTGGCTGGCTTCGTCCTTGGCTAACCCAAATTGGCAGGCAGAAAAGGCAATGACAGCGCATCAATCTACTTTTTTATTGACGTTAGGCATTACCTTATTGGGCTATGGATTACTTTGGTTTACAGATTTACCCATTCTTAAACAGACCGCACTTTTCTCTGCTGTTGCGCTGGTGTCAGCAATTTTATGCACAATGTTATTTTTACCCTTACTATTTAAAGGCGCAAATTTACGTTCAGCGATAAGCAAAGAAAAGCGCAAATTTGACCGCTTGGTTGAGATGAAAATTTCACGTTGGTGGCTATTGCCTTTGTTGGTGTTTATTGCGGTGGGGATTTATCGTTCGCAATGGAAAGATGATATTCGTCAATGGGTTGCAATGCCAAAAGAAATGCTCCGTGAAGCACAACAAATCGGCGAACTTACGGGCATTGATTTAGGTAGTCAGTATTTTTTAGTTACAGCTAAGAATGATGATGAGTTGTTGGCTAAAACAGAAAATTTATCAGAAAAATTGACCGCTCTTTCACAGCCTCATCAAGCCTTGAGCCAATGGATAATGTCGGAAGCTGAGCAGCAATCCTTGATGAAACAGTTGCAAAGGATTACGCCACAAGATTATGCCGTATTGGCAGAAATTGGCGTGCCAATAGAGCAGATTACACAGGCGTTACAAGCGAAAATAACACCGATTTCATTAGCTACCGCAACGCAAACGTTGCTGGGTAAAGGCTGGCGAAGTTTGTATCTTGGCAAAATACACAATGGCGATGTGGCTGCGATTACTAAAGTGTCTCAGGTAAAAAATACCGCAAGTTTGCAGCAGTTAGCGGATAATCAGAGCATTTTCTGGCAAGATAAACGTGCTTATTTAAATGCTGCTTTTGAGCAAACTCGCAACCAAGCAGCGTGGCTGAAAGTGCTATCTTTTGCCCTCGCAGGCATTTTGCTATGGCGGTTGTTCGGGCTAAAACAGACCACTAAAATTTTAGCCATTCCACTTGTTGCCATTATCACCACGATTGCGTTATTTGGCTGGTTTGGTTTGCCGATTACTCTTTTTGCTATGTTTGGTTTATTGCTCGTTTCTGCTATTGGCATTGATTACACGGCTTATATGTATTCCGTGCAAGAACCCCTTTCCGCCAAACGCACCGCAATTAGCCTCGCTGCACTCACCACAATGATTTCTTTCGGCTTATTGGCGCTTAGTTCAACCCCGGCCGTTGCTAGCTTTGGACTGAGTGTTATGGTTGGTGTAGCGATTGCGGTGGTTTTGACTTATCGTTATGGAGTAAACTAGCATTAGTTATCTCTTTTGTTTTCTGGTACTAAAAATGCTAAAATTCGGCTTAATTATTTTTGCTTTTTTTCTAACCGCCTGTACGACTTTACCAAAAGTTGAGCAGCTGCCTGAGCAAGCACAGACAAACCGTTTATTTAAGGTGGAACAAGCAGGGCAAGCAAGTTTGCTCTCTATCCAATTTGAAAAAGAACAATGGCGTTGGGTACAAACTGATCCTTTGGGTGCGCCGATTGCTCGGGTTGTGTTGAGTAAAAAAGGTTGGGCGAATGATGGATTTGTGATGCCGAATGGCCAAGCTCGCCAACTTTTTACAGCGTTGGCAGTGGCGTTAAATCCAAAAAATCCGCCATTTAAATTAACTGATGACTGGAAAATAAGCCAAAATCCACCGCACTTTACGATAACCTTGCCAGATAAAACCCAATGGCAAATTGATGAACTGGAGCAATAAATGCATTTATTTTTGTCGCAACCTGCAATGATTAGTCCAATTGGAGAGGGCATTTCAGCGCATCTTGATGTTTTATTAAATGCGAAAGCCTCGCCGTTAGCATTAACAGATATTCCTTTTTCTGCTCACGGTATTGCAGGCGAGGCTCGAATGCTTGGTGAAGTGCGGTCAGAATTACGCCCGTTTCCGGCGGATTTACCTGAAGAACATCGTAGCCGTAATAATCAACTTTTATGGCACGCTTTGGCGCAAATTGAGCCTCAAATTGAACAGGCGATTTCACGTTTTGGTGCGGCTCGTGTTGCGGTAGTTATGGGGACTTCAACCACGGGTGTGGACGAAAATATTCCTGTGTTTAAATATGCAGCAGAACATAATGATTGGTCGGGAAAGCCGTTTCATCAGCAACAACAATATTTTTCTGCACCGGCAGATTTTGTCGCTTATCAATATGGTGTGAATAATGTGAGCTATGGTATTTCAACAGCTTGTACCTCAGGCGCAAGAGCGTTGATGTCCGCCGCTCGTATTTTGAAAGCCGGATTAGCGGATGCCGTGATCTGTGGCGGAGTGGATACTCTATCGCCTTTAACTATTTGTGGTTTCAATTCTCTTTCTGTGCTTTCGCAAGCGCGCACCAATCCCCTTTCAGCAAATCGTAACGGTATCAATATTGGCGAAGCTGCGGCTGTCTTTGTGATGACCAAAGAACCAATGGCAGAGGGGGATTTGCAACTTTTTGGTTATGGTGCAAGTTCCGATGCTTATCATATGTCCTCACCCCACCCTGAAGGTTTGGGGGCGATTGCCGCATTTGAAACAGCGTTAAAATCTACCGCACTTTCAGCAGCCCAAATTGGCTGGATCAACTTGCACGGCACAGGTACGGTGCATAATGATCAAATGGAAAGCCTTGCCGTGGCAAAAGTGTTTGGAAATGCGACCGCTTGCACAACAACAAAAGCCTATACAGGACACACGCTTGGAGCAGCCGGTGCATTGGAGGCGGCTATTTTATGGATTATTACGCACCGTACTTACAACCCTGAAGGTATTTTACCACCTCAATTATGGGATGGGGTACGTGATGAAACCTTGCCACCAATTGCGATTACCAATAAAAATAGCTGTTGGCCTGAAGGTCAGCGTATTGGCGCAAGCAGCTCTTTTGCCTTTGGCGGTAACAATGCAGTTTTGGTTATCGGAGAAGCGGCATAATGGCATTCTCTGTGACTTTACCCATTGAACCTGCTTCGCCCTTTATCCCACAAAGTAGTGAAATGGCACTGCTTGATCGTATTACGGATTTTGGCGAAGACTTTTTAGTTGCCGAAGCAAGTATTGGACAGCAACATATTTTGCTACAAAATGGCAAATTGGCGACTTATTCAGGTGTCGAAATTATGGCACAAGGCATTGCGGCTTGGGCTGGCATTATGGCAAAGCAGCGCAATGAGCCAATCCGTTTAGGTTATTTACTTGGCACTCGTAAACTCTATATTCATCAACCAGATATTGCGGTAGGCACAGCGCTTGAAATTCGGGTAAAAATGTCGATTCAAGATGCCACTGGATTTGGTGTGTTTGATTGCCAACTCATTGATAAACAGTCTCAAAAAGTATTGCTTGAAGGGGCATTGAATGTTTTTAGCCCGAAAGATGGCAAAATCCAAAAATAATGGTAGGAGCGTGTAAACGCACTGCTAAAAAATCAATATTATGTGATAGTTGCATAAAATTTAAGTATTTATTGTAGGGGTGGGTCCTGTGCCTGCCCGAATAGAAACGATATTTGACGGGTGGGCACAGGACCCACCCCTACGGAAATAGAAATGTCAGACAGTAAAACGGTTCTTATTACAGGCTCTAGCCGTGGTATCGGTAAAGCCATTGCATTGAAACTTGCACAATCAGGCTTTGATATTGTGGTGCATTGCCGCAGCCGGATTGAAGAAGCAGAAGAAGTCGCACAAGCGGTAAGAAATCTAGGGCAAAATGCAAGAGTATTGCAATTTGACGTAAGCCACCGTGAACAAGTGAAAAGCATTCTTGAAGCGGACGTAGAAGCAAATGGTGCTTATTACGGCATAGTATTAAACGCAGGTTTAACCCGTGATAATGCTTTCCCAGCCTTAACCGATGACGATTGGGATAGCGTACTTCGCACCAATTTAGACGGTTTTTATAACGTATTACACCCGATTATGATGCCAATGATCCGCCGCCGTAAAGCAGGGCGAATTGTCTGTATTACCTCTGTTTCAGGCATCATCGGCAATCGTGGACAAGTGAATTACAGTGCGTCAAAAGCAGGCTTAATCGGTGCAGCGAAAGCATTAGCCGTAGAGCTGGCTAAACGTAAAATTACCGTAAACTGCGTGGCACCAGGTTTGATTGATACGGAAATTTTAGACGAAAATCTACCGCTTGATCAGATCTTAAAAGCTATTCCAATGGAGCGAATGGGCAACCCTGAAGATGTTGCACACGCCGTAGATTTTCTGATGGATGAAAAAGCGAATTACATCACACGTCAAGTGATTGGCGTAAATGGTGGATTGTGTTAGAACACACGAATATAAATTGTAGGGACGGGTCCTGTGCCCGACCGAAAGAAACGAGATAAACTATGCAAACAAAACGAGTAGTCATCACAGGCATTGGCGCAATTACTGCTTTTGGGCGTGAATGGGCGGAAGTAAAAGCTGCCTTCCAACGTAAACAAAATGCCGTGAAAAATATGGGCTGGCAAGATAAATACCCAGAGTTAGAGGCTCAACTTGGTGCGCCATTACCCAATTATGCACCGCCAAGCCATTGGAGCCGTAAGCAGTTACGCAGTATGGGACGAGTTTCTCAGCTTTGTGTGGATGCCGCAGAACAGGCTTTGACGAATGCGGGTTTGCTAGTTGATGGCGAATTATCGCCGCTTGTCAAAGAGGGCAAAATGGGCGTGGCGAGTGGTTCTAGCACCGGTTCGACCGCTGATGTGCGTGATATGGCGGAGCTGTTGATGACAGGCAAATCCGACACGTTCAACGCTTCAACCTATGTGCGTGCAATGCCGCATACCACCGCAGCTAATGTGGGCATTTTCTTTGGCTTACAAGGGCGAATTATCCCGACATCTAGTGCTTGTTCATCAGGCTCACAAGGTATCGGATATGCCTATGAAGCGATTAAATACGGAATGATTCCAATGATGTTGGCTGGTGGTGGCGAGGAATTTTGTCCATCTGAAGTCTATGTGTTTGACAGCCTTTATGCGGCAAGCCGTAACAATGATAATCCGCATAAAACTCCACGTCCTTACGATCAAAACCGTGATGGTTTGGTGATTGGTGAAGGGGCCGGAATGTTTGTGTTAGAAGAGTTAGAACACGCCCTTGCTCGTGGTGCGAATATTATTGCTGAAGTGGTGGGTTATGGGGCGAACAGTGATGGCAGTCACGTTACCCAACCGCAAGCAAGCACAATGCAACGCTGTATGGAATTGGCTTTAAAAGATGCAGGTATTTCACCAACCCAAATCGGCTATGTAAACGGACACGGCACCGCAACGGAAAAAGGCGATATTGCCGAAACCCAAGCCACAGAAGCCGTTTTTGGTTATGTTCCGCTCAGTTCACAAAAAAGCTATCTCGGACACACTCTCGGTGCTTGTGGTGCGCTAGAAAGTTGGTTCAGCATTGAAATGATGCGTGATGGTTGGTTTGCCCCGACAATTAACCTTGAAAATGTTGATGAACGTTGTGGTAAAGTCGATTATATCCAAGGCGATGGGCGAGAAATCCAAACGGATTATGTGATGAACAACAATTTCGCCTTTGGCGGTGTGAATACCTCGTTGATTTTTAAGCGTTGGACTGGGCAATAATGACAAAACATATTTTGATTGTTTCCTATTCTCAAACTGGGCAGCTCACTCGACTTGCCGAAAGTTTTGTTGCGCCATTGAAGACGCAATCGGACATTATGGTCGAACATTGCCAACTTCAACCGCAAACCGCCTATGAATTTCCGTGGCGGTTTTTGCCGTTTTTTAACGCTTTTCCTGAAAGCGTGCATTTACAACCAGCCCCGATTAAGCAACCCGAATTAAACAGGGGAAAATACGACTTGGTGATTATTGCCTACACCGTTTGGTTCTTATCACCATCACAGCCGATTACTGCTTTTTTGCAAAGTGAACAAGCCAAACAGATTTTAAAAGATACGCCCGTGATTACCCTTATCGGCTGTCGCAATATGTGGCTACAAGCCCAAGAGAAAATGAAAAAATTGCTGGCGGATTGTGGTGCAAAGCTGATTGGCAACGTGGTTAAGGTTGATCAGTCAAACGACTGGGCGAGTTTTATCACCACACCGCTTTGGATGCTAACAGGCAAGAAAAAAGTCGGCAACTTGCCTAGTGCAGGCATTGCAGAAAGTGAAATTCAAGATGCCAGCCGATTTGGTGAAAAACTGTTGCAAATTTTTAGCGAAAACCGACCGCTTGATACAAGCATTTTCCGCAATATGAATGCGGTAAAGATTGATGAAAAGCTGATGATGAGCGAAAAAGTAGGTAGCCGAAGTTTTTATATTTGGGGCAAATTGCTTATCAAGTGCGGTCAGATTTCACCACAATTTAGAAAAGTCATGCTCTGTGTCTATATCGCTTTTTTAATTGCAATGATTTTAACGGTTGTACCGATTTCAGCTCTGATAAAATGGGCGTTAAAGCCTGTGTTACAGAAAAAACTAGATGAGCAAAAAAGGTATTTTGCCGAGCCGAGTGGGGAATAATATGTAGGGGCAAGTCCAGTGCTCGCCCGAATATCAATGAACAACAACGAAATAATAAAAAATGCAAAACGTCTATATCAATAAAATTTCCGCTTTCTTACCTAACGCCCCTGTTTCCAACGACCAAATGGAAACGATATTGGGAATGGTGGGCGATGTGCCTTCTCGTGTGCGTAAAATGATTTTGCGTTCAAATGCCATTGAGCAACGTTATTACGCCATTGACCCTACCACTCGTCAAGCCACACACAGTAGCACGGAACTTGCCGTGCAAGCGGTGAAAAATTTGGGCATTTCTGCCAACGAATTTACCAGCCTTGCGGTTGGCACCTCTTATCCTGACCAAATTATGCCGGGGCAAGGGGTGATGGTGCACGGCTTGCTCGACAATGCACTACCAATGGAAGTGATGTCGATGTCGGGCGTGTGCGTGGCTGGAATGGCGGCAATGAAACACGCTTACAATGCGGTACGCACGGGCGAACATCAAAGTGCAGTCGCCGTGGCATCGGAATGTGCCTCAGCCATTATGCGTAGCGAAAATTTCAAAAGCGAAGTAGCACAGAAACAGCTTGATAATGCCAAGCCTGAAATCGGTTTTGAAAAAGATTTCTTGCGTTGGATGTTGTCCGATGGGGCAGGGGCCGTGCAGCTTTCCCATCAACCTAATGCAGACGGTATCAGCTTTCAAATTCACTGGATTGAGCTGATTTCCTATGCCAATGAAATGCCTGTTTGTATGTACGCAGGTGGCGAAGTGCAAGAGGGCAAATTTATCAGTTGGAAATCGGTTTCGCAGGCGGAACGAGACGCCAAAAGTTTTATGGCAATCAAGCAAGATGTGAAATTGCTTAACGAAAATATCGTCAAATACACGGTGGAAAAAGCCTTAGCTCGATTGATTGAAAAACATCATTTGCAAGCGGACGAGATTGACTATTTATTGCCCCATTATTCTTCGGGTTTCTTCCGTGATAAGCTATCGGAAGGTTTACGCAATATCAATTTCGATATTCCGCAGGAAAAATGGTTCACCAACCTAACCAGCAAAGGCAACACTGGCTCGGCATCGATTTACATTATTTTGGACGAATTTAGCCGTACGTTTGATCTTAAATCGGGGCAAAAAGTCTTGTGCTACATTCCCGAAAGCGGACGGTTCTCGTCTTGTTTTATGTTGTTAGAGGTTGTAAAACCATAACCGTAGGGGCAGGTCCTGTGCCTGCCCGAATATCAATAGGTTTACGGGTGGGCACAGGACCCACCCCTACAAGAATGTATTATGGACATCAACGATATTCCCCAAGACAACAGCAAAATCTTTCGTGGACAGAAAAAAGTCATCTACGCCACCCGTAACGGGAACTACGAAAGCGGCACCACATCGGGTTGGGACGATGAAGAATTTGCTACGCAACAAGCCGTAGAAGAACTCAAGCAACAAACCGAACAAGCCTTACAAGCGGTCAAAAACGGCGAAAAATCCCCACTTTATTATTTGATGTACAAATACCGTTTCGATGAACAATCCCTCGCCCAAGCCACAGGATTTTGGCAATGGCAAATCAGACGGCATTGCAAGCCCGAAGTTTGGGCAAAATTGTCGGAGAAGAAGTTGGAGAAATATGCGGGGGTGTTTGGGGTGGACATAAAAGATTTAATTTGAGTTTTTTATTACTGAGGAGGATTAATATGAAAAAACTATTGATTATAGCTTTAGCTGCTTTAGGAGCTGTTGGATGTACAACAAGTCCTGTATCATCAGAGCGTGCAACACCTGTTCCGAAAGAACGAATGCTTGCATTTACAGAACCAAATCCTGATTATGCCAAAGTTCAAATTATTCGAGACTCTGGTGCTTTAGGCTCTGGTTGCTATTTTGCTGTAATGTATCGACAAACTATATTAGCTAGATTTGATACATCTGAAAAAGGTATTTTCTATTTGCCAGAAGGAGATTGGAAATTTGCTGTTACTCGCGATCCTGATGGCAATCTTTTATGTGGAGCAGATGATCTTAACCCTGTCTTTGAAACTCAACATATTAGAAAAAATCAGGAAAACTTATTTAGAATTAGTTTGGGAGCTTGGAGAAGACCCCGCTTATTACCTATGTAAGTTGATATAATATCCAATTGTCAAAAATAATTGTTATGCTGTTCCAGTTGTAAACTTAAAATTGACAACTGGAACAATTTTACAAGCGGTCATTTTTTATAAAAATTTTGCCAATGAACAACAACTTCCAACACCAACACACCGCCCATTGTGAAAGTGGCGTGATGTCTACCTTGTTGAAATCGCAGGGTGTTGATTTTAACGAAGCGATGGTTTTCGGGCTGTCGTCAGCTTTGACCTTTGTTTATATTCCGCTGATTAAAGTGAGCGGAATGCCTTTGATTTCTTATCGTATGCCACCGCGTTCGATTATTCAATCTTTGGCTAAATCGCTTAAAGTGCGGTTAAAAATGCAGAAGTTTCGCTCGGCTGAACAGGGGCAGACGGCACTTGATGAGGCGTTGGCACAAAATAAATTGGTAGGCTTGCAAACTTCGGTGTTTTGGTTGCCCTATTTTCCGCCTGAAATGCGGTTTCATTTTAATGCACATAATTTGTTGGTGTATGGCAAAGAAGGCAACGACTATTTGATTAGCGACCCTGTTTTTGAAACGGTGCAACGTTGCAAGGCGGACGATTTGCAACGGGCAAGGTTTGCCAAAGGGGCATTGGCGGCAAAAGGGTTGATGTACTATTTCGACAATCAACCCGATATGTCGCAGATTGATTTGCCGAAGTTAATCCGTAAAGCCATTCGCAAGCAGGCAAAACAGATGCTTGCACCACTGTTTTTTGTGGGGGTAAAAGGCATTCATACTGTGGCGAACAGCATTGAAAAGCTGGCAACTGGCAAAAAAGGCGAAAAATATAACCGCTTGTATCTCGGGCATATTGTGCGTATGCAAGAAGAAATCGGTACAGGTGGTGCAGGTTTCCGCTACCTTTATGCCTATTTCCTTGAACAAGCCGCCAATATTTGCCAAGAACCGAAGTTTAAACAGGCATCAGAGCAAATGACCGAAATCGGCGACCAATGGCGACAATTCGCCAGCCTTTGTGTAAAACAGTGTCGTAAGCCGAATACAGAAGGGTATCGGGAAATAGCAGAGTTTTTGCGAGGGATTGCGGAGAGGGAAGAGAGGTTGTGGAAAAATCTAGTTTGATTGATACAATAATGAAAGTAAATTCATAATTATTGGGGAAATTGTATGTCAAAAGTAAGTTCGCTCAGTGTTGAGGGATTTAAGTCTATCCGAGAGTTAAAGAATTTTGAACTCAATAATCTTAATGTTCTTATTGGTGCTAATGGTGCAGGTAAAAGTAATTTTATTAATTTATTTCGATTATTAAATGAGATCTATGAGCAACGATTACAGTTATATGTTCAGAAACAAGGTGGTCCTGATTCTTTATTAAGGTTTGGTAGAAAAGAAACTGATAATATCAAAATTCATGTGGAGTTTGGTGTTAATGGGTATTTATTCCATTTAGTACCAACAAATGATAATAGAATGATTTTTGAACTAGAAGAAACTATTTTCCATGGGCAATATGTTGCTAATAAGAAAACTATTCTAGGACATGGTCATGCAGAGGCTAAATTGAAAGATGATAGAACCGCTATTTCTGAATATGTCCGTGATGGTATCCGCAACTGGAAAGTATATCATTTTCATGACACGAGTGATTCTGCAAAAGTAAAACAAATTCACTCTATAAATGATAATTTAAATTTGAAATCTGATGCAGCCAATTTAGCAGCATACTTACGAATGTTAAAAGATTCTTATGAAAAAGAATACAATAGAATTGTTGCGACTATCCGTTTAGTCTTGCCATTCTTTGATGATTTTGTTCATCGCAAGAATGTTGAAAATATTGAACTGGAATGGGTTCAAAAAGGAAAATCAGATACACCATTAAAAGCTCATATGTTATCTGATGGTAGTTTGCGTTTTATTTGTTTAAGTACTCTATTATTGCAACCAATACACCTATTACCTGATACAGTTCTTATTGATGAGCCTGAATTAGGTTTACACCCTTATGCAATAACGGTGTTAGCGGATATTCTTAAGCAAGTATCGGAAAAAAAACAAATTATAGTTTCTACTCAATCTGTTGAATTAGTTAATGAATTAGAACCAGAAGATGTTATTGTGGTGAATCAAAAAAATGATGAATCTATTTTTGAGCGTTTGGATAGTGACAATTTATCAAATTGGTTAGAGGAATATACATTAGGAGAATTATGGAAAAATAATGTCTTTGGAGGACGTCCATAATGGTAATTGTTTATGTACTTGCTGAAGGGCAAACAGAAGAAAGTTTTATTAAAAATGTTGTTGCTCCATCACTCTCATATTCGGAAATATATTTAACGCCAAAACTTATGTCTACTTCCAGCTCAGGAAAAGGCGGTGCAATTTCTCATCAAAGATTGGTAAGAAACGCAAAAAATTTATTAGCACAACAAAATAATACGTATGTCACAACTTTTTTGGATTATTACCAATTAGATAGTTCTTTTCCTGGATTTGATCAACTTAAAACGAAAAATGGTATTTATAATAAAATAGCCCATTTAGAAACATCATTGCATGCTCAATTAACTCAAGAAATAGGTTGTCGTCCTGAGCGTTTTATTCCACATATTCAGCCACATGAATTTGAGGCTCTAGTATTCTCTGATGTTTCCAAATTTTCTGATGTAGAGCCTGATTGGATAAATTGTGTTTCTGAATTAGAGAAAGTGCGTGGGCAATATGAAAACCCTGAGTATATTAATAATAGTTTTGAAACAGCACCATCTAAGCGGTTAGAAAGTTTATTAGTCCCTAAATATCGTAAAACCAGGCATGGTCCGTTACTTGCTCAAGAAATTACTTTAGAAGTTATTGAGCGAGAATGTCCACATTTTAAAGAATGGATGGATAAATTACGAGCATTAAAGGATTTATAAATGCTAACTATCTATCAATTAAACCACCACTACCCCAACGCCTCAATCCCTGCCTTGCAAAACATTAATCTGCATATTGAACAAGGCTCGGCGGTTGGTTTGCTTGGCCCGAACGGGGCTGGGAAAACGACTTTGATGTCCTTGCTAACGGGGTTACAAGCGGTGCAATCGGGGCAGATTTTGTTTGATGGTGTGCCGTTTGAGAAACTGACTAAGGCTCAACGGCATCAAATTTCTCTTGTGCCGCAAGATTTTGCGTTTTATCCGCTTTTGACGGTGTGGGAAAATCTAAAATTTTTCGCCGCACTTTATGATGTCAGTGATAAAAAATGGTTGGTGGCATTGCTGGAAAAAACAGGGCTAACGGCACATCAATCCAAACTTGCTAAACATTTATCGGGCGGTTTGAAACGCCGTTTGAATTTTGCGATTGGGCTGATTAATCGCCCGAAAGTGATTTTTCTTGATGAGATTACTGTGGGCATTGACCCACAATCTCGCCAGTTTATTTTGGATTCGGTCGCGGATTTAACCAAGCAAGGTGTCACGGTGATTTATACCTCCCATTATTTGCAGGAAATTGAGCAGTTGTGCGATAAATTGGTGTTATTGAATGAAGGCAGACTGATTTATCAAGGTTCGGTGCAAGGGATTTTGTCAGAAGGACAGAGCCTTGAACGGTTTTATTTGGATTTTTTGAATAGTGAGCATAGGATAAAATAAAGGTGTAATAGAGCAAATTGAGCTATTACACCAGTTTAATGAGTTGGTTATTATCTAACTATTTGGGAATCGCTTATTTTACCAACCTTTCACCACACCATCTTTAAAGTGTTTTACTGCTTCTTGATACACTTCTTCAGTTTGGTATGCTTTCACAAAGTTTTTCACGGCTTCGCTGTCTTTGTTATCTTGGCGAGCCACGATAATGTTGACATATGGGCTGTCTTTGTCTTCTACGAATACGCCGTGTTCAGCAGCATTTAAGCCAACTTGGCCTGCGTAAGTATTGTTAACAACAGCTAAATCCACATCATCTAAAGCGCGTGCTGCAACAGCGGTATCTACAGGTGTAATTTGGAGATTTTTTGGATTTTCAACGATATCCAGCGGTGTTGCATTTAAGTTTGTGTTGTCTTTTAATTTGATTAAGCCTTGTTTCTCTAGCAAGATTAATGCGCGACCTTGGTTAGACGGATCGTTAGGCACGGCAACTTTGGCACCATTTTTTAATTCATCTAATTTTTTGATAGTTTTTGAATAACCAGCTAGTGGGTAAACAAAGGTGTTGCCTACAATCACTAAGTTAGTGAGATTATTGGCTTTGCTGTCTGAATCTAAATATGGTTTATGCTGCATTGCATTAATATCAAGGTCGCCTTTGCTTACCGCTGTGTTTGGTAAGGCATAGTCGTTAAATTCTACGAATTTAACATCTAAGTTATATTTTTCTTTTGCTACTTTGGCTGCAATTTCAGCGACTTGGTGTTCAGGTCCAGACATTACGCCAACGGTAATGGTTTGCGCCGCTTGTGGTGCAGCGGTTTCAGCTTTTTTGTCTTCTTTACAAGCGGTTAATGCAAAAACAGAAGCAAGTGCGGTGACAGTTAAGAGTTTTTTTAAGTTCATAGAAACTTCCTATATGAGATGATTGAAATTAACGGCGATCAAAATGATCAGCCAATTTGTTGCCGTATCGTTCACAGATCATAACGATTAATACGATGATAATCGTTGCAATCCAAAGAACAAAAGGCATATTACGGTGTAAGCCATAAGAAATTGCCGTATTGCCCAAACCGCCACCGCCAACGGCCCCAGCCATTGCAGAGTAACCAATTAATGTGACAAAGGTTAGGGTAGCCGCTTTGATTAACATTGGCATTGCTTCAGGCAAATAGAATTTGGTCACTAATTGCCAAACGGTTGTTCCCATGGCTTTTGCTGTTTCTGTTAATCCGCTTGGGATATCGCCGAGTGCGTTAGCAGTTAAGCGTGCAAAGAAAGGCATCGCAGCCATCCCCAATGGGATAATAGACGCGGTGGTTCCTAAGGTGCTACCTGTTAAAATACGTGTTATGGGCATTAACACAAGTAATAAAATAATAAAGGGTACAGAACGACCAATATTAATGAGTAATTCTAATAGTCGGTTTAATTTCGGGTTTTCAAGAACTTCACCTTGCCGCGTTAAGAAAGTTAATATCCCTAATGGTGACCCGAACAGGATAGCAAAAATCGTTGCAGCAAGCGTCATATAAATAGTTTCAATTGTGCTTGAACCGAGTAATTCCCATACTTGTGGTGTAAGTTGGCGATTAAATTCTGTTATTAAATTATCCCACATAACCTAATACCTCCACGCGGACGTTATTTTCCATTAAATAGACTTTTGCTTGTGTAATAGCATCTTCATTGCCTTCCATTTCTGCAATGGTGAAACCGAATTTTGTTCCGCCAGCGTAGTCAATTTGTGACATGAGAATACTTAAACTGACATCAAATTTACGTGAGGCTTGAGATAATACAGGCGCATCGACTGTTCTTCCTGTAAACTCAAAACGAATCACAGGACGAGAATGTTCTGAACGTGGCGTATCTGAAAGTAATTCAAGATATTCATCCGGTAATTGATAATGGAAAGTTGAGCTAATGAATTCTTGTGCTAATTCAGTTTTGGGATTAGAAAAGATTTCACTGACTGTCCCCTGTTCCACTAAGCGACCTTTATCTATCACTGCCACTTGATCGCAAATGCGTTTTACGACTTCCATTTCATGTGTAATAAGCAAGATAGTAATGCCTAAAGTGCGGTTAATTTCTTTTAATAATTTTAAGATAGACTGCGTAGTAGCAGGATCAAGTGCGCTGGTCGCCTCATCACAAAGTAAGACCTTAGGTTCTGTCGCTAAGGCACGAGCTATGGCGACACGTTGCTTTTGTCCACCAGATAAGTTGGCTGGATAAGCATCTTTTTTATCTGATAAGCCTACGAGAGCCAATAATTCAGTTACACGTTTTTGGATTTGTTCTTTAGGCAAATGTTCTAATTCTAAAGGTAAAGCTATATTGCCAAATACGGTACGCGAACTAAGTAGGTTGAAATGTTGGAAAATCATACCGATTTTGCGACGAGCTAATAAAAGGCGCGAATCCTCTAATTCGGTTAGTTCTTCGTTGTCAACAAAAACGCTACCAATGGTCGGTTTTTCGAGTAAATTCACACAACGAATAAGTGTGCTTTTGCCTGCACCAGAGGCACCAATAACACCACAAATTTGTCCTTGTGGTACGTGTAGAGTGACGTTATCAAGTGCGGTTAGTTTTTGTCCTGAAACATCAAAAATTTTGCTAATATTCGTTAGCTTAATCATATAAGCCCTTTCTTTATATATAGTTATAATTCTGTCGTATTTTAGACAGCAGCGCGGTAGTGTCAACCTTTATTCCGTCTATTTTTAGATCTCTTAGTTATTTCATAGAAGCAATTTGCGTATAAGTAGCAGAAAAGTGATAATAGTACAGTTTGTTTTTGAAAGGATAAATAAAGTGAATAAAGCAATTTTTTTAGATCGTGATGGCACATTAAATGTGGATCATGGGTATGTGCATCAAATTGATGATTTTCAATTTATAGAAGGAAGTATTGAGGCACTGCAAGAATTGAAAAATATGGGGTATTTATTGGTATTGGTGACGAATCAATCGGGAATTGCTCGTGGTTATTTTTCAGAAGAGCAATTTTTAAGTTTGACTGAATGGATGGATTGGTCTTTAGCAGATCGCGGTGTGGATTTAGATGGTATCTATTATTGTCCACATCATCCCGAGGGTCAGGGGGAATTTAAACAAGACTGTGACTGTCGCAAGCCCAAAGCGGGCATGCTGTTACAAGCGATAAAAGAATTAAATATTGATCCCGAACGATCATTTATGGTTGGTGACAAAATTGAAGATTTGCAAGCAGGTTTTGCCGCAAAAGTGCGGTCAAAAGTTTTAGTGAAAACAGGTAAAACTATCACACAAGAAGGGGAAGAATTAGCTGATTTTGTCCTTGAAAGCATAGCAGAACTGCCCAGAATTGTATGTAAAGTAGCAAAATAGTTTAAAAGATCGGCAAATAAGATCTTTTTTTAAAAATTTTCAAAAAAGTACTTGCAAAGGATTTTTAAATCCCTATAATACGCCCCACACAACGAC
>NZ_CAMEFX010000012.1 GCF_945915845.1 uncultured Actinobacillus sp.
AGTTTAATAATATTCTCGTTGTTTTAAATCCTGAAAATGAAAAACAATATGCGCTAGCGCGTGCTGTTCGTTTAGCCAAAGAACAAAAAAGCGATACAAAAGTTAAAATTACACTATTTCTTGCCGCTTATGATTTATCCTATGAAATGTCTGCGCTGCTCTCTTCTGAAGAGCGCGAAGAAATGCACAAAAGTGTCATTGAACAACGTAAACAAGAGATTGCGCCTTATCTAGATAAATATGCCGATCCTAATATCGAATTCACTTCTGTTGTTGTTTGGAATAGCAATGAAGCAGAAGCCATTGTGGAAGAATTTGTTAAACAAGATTATGATTTGGTGGTGAAATACACCAAAGAAGAAGAAACCTTAAGCTCATTATTCTTCACACCAATGGACTGGCAATTACTTCGTAAATGCCCGGTGCCTATGCTGATGGTGCGCGATGCAGACTGGAAACACCAACGCCGTATTCTTGTGGCAGTGAATGTATCCGGTGATGAAGAATATCATGATGAGTTTAACCAATATTTAGTCGAACTTAGCACCAGTCTTGCCGACTCATTTGAACGCGGTAATATTCATTTAGTCGGAGCTTACCCACCAACCCCAATCAACATGGCCATTGATTTGCCTGAATTCCATACCAAAGAATATGTTAACAGTATTCGCGGTCAACACTTGCTTAATATGAAAGCCTTGCGCCAAAAATTTGGCATTGATGAAGATCATACTCATGTCCGTGAAGGATTCCCTGAAGATGTGATTCCGGAAGTAGCAGAAGAGCTAGGTGCAGAATTAGTAGTACTGGGCACAGTCGGCCGAACAGGTTTATCCGCCGCATTACTCGGCAACACAGCGGAACATGTTATTAGCAAATTAAAATGTAATCTACTAGCAATTAAACCACCAAAAGCGGAATAAATTCAATCAAATTTCGGGGCAAATAAAAATTTGCCCTTTTTCTTTTTTCGTGCCACAGAAAATAGAATATAAAAAAAGTGCGGTTAAAAAACTTATTTATTTTAACCGCACTTATTTAATGTCACCCTATTACAACATATTCTTCTCGCCGCGCGATAAGCTAATTAAGCCTGAACGCACGATTTCAAGAATACTGGTTTCTTCTTTGACTGCGTGAATAAATGCATCAAGTTTATCTTTCGCTCCGGTTAACTGGACAGTATAAGATTTTGGTGTGACATCCACGATCTGACCACGATAAATATCCGCTAAACGCTTGATTTCATCGCGCCCCGTCCCCGTTGCACGAACTTTTAATAACATCACTTCGCGCTCAACATGTTCACAATCACTTAAACTGATCACTTTAAAGACATCGACTAGTTTATGTAATTGCTTTTCAATTTGTTCTAACACTTGTTCATCGCCTGATGCTTCAATCGTCATGCGAGACAACGTCGGGTCATCCGTTGGTGCGACTGTTAAGCTTTCAATATTAAACGCACGTTGAGAGAATAAGGCAACGACACGAGACAATGCACCTGATTCGTTCTCTAATAAGACAGATAAAATTCTACGCATTTTGTTGCTCCTTATTCTGGTTTACCTAATAACATTTCATCCATTGCTCCACCGCGGATTTGCATTGGATAGACATTTTCTGTAGCGTCAATACGGACATCAACAAAGACTAATTTGTCTTTGATAGCAAAGGCTTGTGCTAATTTTTCTTCAAGTTCATCCGCACTATCAATTTGAATACCCACATGCCCATAAGCTTCAGCTAATTTCGCGAAGTTTGGTAAGGAATTCATATAAACTTGCGAATGACGACCTGAATAAATCAAATCTTGCCATTGTTTTACCATGCCTAAGAAACGGTTATTTAGGCTGACAATGACAATAGGCGTGTTATATTGGGTTGCCGTTGAAAGTTCTTGAATATTCATTTGAATAGAACCATCCCCCGTTACGCATACAACAGTGCTATCAGGGTGGGCAAACTTCACACCTAATGCGGCCGGAAAACCAAAGCCCATGGTGCCTGCGCCCCCTGAGTTAATCCAACGGCGTGGTTTATCAAATGGATGATGTAATGCCGCAAACATTTGATGTTGTCCGACATCAGATGCAATATAGGCATCGCCGTTAGTTAAACGATAAATGGTTTCGATAACTGCTTGTGGTTTGATTTCTTTTGAAGTGCGGTCAAATTCCAAGCATTTTTTCGCTTTCCATTCGTCGATTTGTTTCCACCACTCCGTTAAATCCGATTGAGATTTCGCCAAGTTTTCGTCTTCTAATAAAGATAAAAATTCCGTTAAAACATTATCTACGCTACCTACAATTGGAATATCCGCTTTAACATTTTTTGAAATGGAGGTTGGATCAATATCCACATGAATCACTTTGGCATGCGGACAATATTTTTCAAGGTTATTAGTTGTGCGATCATCAAAACGAACACCAATCCCTAAAATCAAATCTGCATTATGCATCGCCGTATTGGCTTCATAAGTACCGTGCATACCAAGCATTCCAAGGAATTGTCTGTCTGTGCCCGGATAACCGCCTAATCCCATAAGTGATGACGTCACAGGAAGATTGAGTTGTTTTGCCAATTGCGTCAATTTTTCGCTACTGTTACCAATAACCACACCGCCACCAATAAATAACATCGGTTTTTTCGCCACAAGCAAGGCTTTTAAGGCTTTCTTAATTTGTCCTTTGTGTCCTTGTACTGTTGGATTGTAAGAACGCATTGAGACGTCCGTTGGATAGGCATAAGGGAATTTATTAGCCGGATTTACCATATCTTTCGGAATATCAATCACAACAGGGCCGGGGCGACCTGTTGAAGCGATATAAAAGGCTTTTTTGATAATTGTTGGAATATCTTCCGTACGTTGAACAATAAAACTATGTTTAACAATTGGACGGGTTAAGCCAATGGTGTCACATTCTTGGAAGGCATCCGTACCGATTAAATGCGACATCACTTGCCCTGTAATAACGACTAAGGGAACAGAATCAGTATAAGCGGTAAAAATCCCTGTTAAAGCATTCGTCGCACCAGGACCGGATGTCACCAACGCACAGCCAACTTCGCCTGTTGAGCGTGCATAACCATCTGCCATATGAATTGCCGCTTGTTCATGACGGACTAAAACATGTTCAATACCGCCCAATGTATGGATGGCATCATAAATATCCAATACGGAACCACCCGGGTAACCAAACAAATATTTCACTCCTTGATCACGCAAGGACTGCACAACCATTTCTGCACCTGATAGTTTTTTCATACTGTTCTCCGTTAAATCTGACTAAGATGACGCAGAGTGAACAAAATGCCTTAACTCATTTTGAACCATCCGCGTATTGAGATGTAGTTTACTCAATTCAACTGTCTTGTCTATTTCTTTTTTTGACTAAAAACTGTTGTTTTAAAGATATAAATTCTAAAATAACCCAATTTTTTAGTTTTATATAAAACCATAATCATAAAAAATAAAAAAAATGCGACTTTATGCCGCATTTTATAAATTTCACAAAATAAAATTTTTTATTTAAATATGTGATCTAAATCAGGTTATTGACGCTTTTTAGTCATAAAAATCGCCCCAATCATCACTACTGCTGTCACAACAAAACCTAACAATCCCGAATGGCTAAAGCCAACGGTTAAATAGCCTAGGGTCGTAGCTGTTGCGACTACTAACGCATAAGGCAATTGTGTTGTCACGTGATCCATATGATTACATTTCGCCCCTGTCGATGACAAAATAGTCGTATCCGATACCGGGGAACAATGGTCACCACATACCGCACCCGCCATCACTGCAGACAAGCATGGAATTAATAAATCCGGTGCTGCATTTACTGCAATAGAGGCGGCAATCGGTAACATAATCCCAAAGGTGCCCCAACTTGTCCCCGTAGAGAACGCCATAGCCGCACCTAACATAAATAACAACGCCGGTAAAAATGCCGCATTCATATTGCCTGAAATGAGCGTTGAAAGATATTTACCGGTTTGCATATCCCCCACGACTTTATTAATTGTCCATGCAAAAAATAAAATCGCAATCGCGCCTAACATGGATTTCATACCAACGCCATAAGATTTAACGTATTCGGATACGGAAACATTACCCGCTAATAGGATTAAAATCGTTGAAACAGCGACCGCACTTAATCCCCCTACAACCAAAGAAATACCTACAGTTGTATTTTCAAAAGCACCCAATACGCTAAATGCTTTACCGTCCGCCGCTAACGCTTGGTTTCCTGTGTACATCATCATCGCCACAGTCGCCACAATTAAAGCGATAATCGGCAAAATTAGATTGCGAACATGGCCTTTTCCTGCTTCCACATTTTCACTATGATCCGGTTGCTCTAAGGCCAATTTTTCATGACGCGCCATTGGGCCAATATCAATAGTGAAATAAGCCACTGCAAATACCATAATCATTGAGAAAATGGCATAAAAGTTCAGCGCGCTCATGGTCATAAATGCCGTAAATGGCGAATAACCTTCAATGGCATGTTCTGCCAATAATCCCGCAATCAACGTCATAATGTAAGCCCCCCAGCTGGAAACCGGCATCATAACGCACATCGGTGCAGCCGTAGAATCAAGAATATAAGCTAATTTGGCACGTGATACTTTAAATTTATCTGTGACAGGACGTGCAATTGCGCCCACGGCTAAACTATGAAAATAGTCATCAATAAAGGTCACAAAAACGAGACAAGCCGCCATGAATTTTGCACCGCGACGATCTTTAATACGCTTTTGCGCCCATTCTGCAAAGGCTTGATTACTGCCGGAAACACTTAAAAGCGCGGTCAAAATACCAAGCAATAATAAGAAAATAATAATATTAATATTACTATCATTGATAGCCTGATCTTCCACGCTATAAACGAGAGAAAGGATACGATCCGCTAAATAGCTTAATGCCGTACCAATACTCCCATCACCTAACATTAATGCGCCGACTACAATACCAACACTTAATGACAATAACACTTTACGCGTAATAATTGCCAACCCAAGTGCTAATAGTGGCGGCAAAATCGACCAAGCTGATGTCGAGAAATCAAATAATTCCATTGGTTCACCTAATTAAATTTAAATAGGTTAAGAAGATTACAATAAGATCGTCATTTTTCCAACTAAAAAATGCGTCATTCTCTTGAAAAACGACAAAATCCTTGTGTCATTTATTTCTTATTTTATTAAATTATTAATTTACATTAATTCTTATTTCTTCTATTATTGTCCTGCTTAATTCTAATAACTCATTTTTAATTACAGGAGAACAAATATGTCTTTAGCTAAAAATTTAAATAATCTTCGCTCTTTACGCGCTGCCGTAAATGAATTAGGTTTAGAACTTGCTGAGCAAGCATTAGAAAAATTACAACAGGCTATTGCAGAAAAACGTGAAGCTGATGCAGTTGCTATTGCAGAAGAAAAAGCTCGCCAAGAATTAATTGCTAAATATAAAGAAGAATTAAAGGCGAATGGTATTTCATTAAGTGATTTAGGCGCAGAGAAAGAAATTAAAGTACGTAAACCACGTCAACCTTTAGCCCCTAAATATAAATATACTGATGAAAATGGTGAAACCAAAACATGGACCGGACAAGGACGTACACCGCGTGCCATCCAAGCTGCATTAAATGCAGGTAAATCACTTGATTCATTTGCAATCTAATCAACCATTTCCATTGAACCCATAATTTTAGTTATGGGTTTTTATTTGCAATTTTTCTCGGTTAATATTATGTTACAAAATAAGATCTTACTCACTGATTGCCCCGATGATAAAGGCTTGATCGCTAAAGTCACGAATATTTGTTATAAGCATCAATTAAATATTTTGCATAATAATGAATTTGTTGATTTTGAAACAAAACATTTCTTCATGCGTACAGAATTACAAGGTATTTTTAATGAAGAAACCTTATTGGAAGATTTAAGATTTAGTTTACCGGAAGGCGCGAATTATCGTTTAATCGATGCTGATCGTAAAAAACGTATTGTTATTTTAGTAACGAAAGAAGCCCATTGTTTAGGTGATATTTTAATGAAAACCTATTACGGTGGTTTAGATGTAGAAATTGCGGCGGTAATCGGTAATCATGATAATTTACGCTCTTTAGTTGAACGCTTTGATTTGCCTTATCATCATGTTAGCCACGAAGGATTAACCCGTGTAGAGCATGACGCTTTATTAGCGCAAACCATTGACCAATATGCGCCGGATTTCATCGTCTTAGCAAAATATATGCGCGTACTCAATCCTGAATTCGTAGCACGCTACCCTAACCGTGTGATCAATATTCACCATTCATTTTTACCTGCTTTTATTGGTGCAAATCCTTATAAACGCGCTTACGAACGAGGTGTAAAAATTATTGGTGCAACCGCCCATTTTATTAATAATGAACTGGATGAAGGCCCAATCATTATGCAAAAAGTCATTGATGTGGATCATACCTATTCTGCAGAAATGATGATGAAAGCCGGCCGAGATGTGGAAAAAACCGTATTAAGTCGCGCGCTCGATCTTGCTTTACATGATCGTTTATTTGTCTATCAAAACAAAACAATTGTGCTGTAAATAAACCTTATACGATCCGTATAGAGATTACTTGATCTGAGCCCAACTGGAGCTGAAAAAATAGCCTCAGAACGGTATCTTCCCCTCGCCCGTTTATGGGAGAGGGTGGAGAAAATCCACAGGATTTTCGGAGGGAGAGGGGGAAATTAATATTTTCCCCTCTTCTATTACTCACTCAATCCTTCAAATATCCCGCTCATCCGTTGAATTGGATTTCTCACTGCATTTTCCCAGATACTCTGACGAGTAAACACCATTAAATTTGGTTTTGACCTTGTCACTGCAGTATAAAGCAATTCTTTTGTCAAAATTGGAGAGGGTTCAGGCGGTAAAACTACCACCGTCAATCCAAATTCAGAACCTTGGGATTTATGGATTGTCATCACAAAACCCATTTCATGAGCAGGAATACGATTGATAGAGAAACTTTTATAACCCTCTTCATCTTCAAAATAAACGCGATCACCTAGATAAAGCCCTACATCCCCATTAAACAATCCCACATTCACATCATTTTTTGTCACCATAATTGGCTTGCCCACAAACCAATCGCGGCTATGCTTAAATTGCACATAGCCTTTCGCACGCAAGGCTTCCGCGATTTTTTCATTTAAACTTTCTACCCCAAAGTCTCCGGCTCGAAGTGCGGCTAAATAACGCACAGAATTAAAGGCGGCAAAGATTTTCTGAAGTTGTGCATCCGTTGGCGAGCCGTTGGGAATTTCTGCTAAATATTTCGCGTAATGCTCCACCGCACTTTGCCATATTTTTTGCAGATAATGCTGACGATAAGATGCCTCGTCTAAAGAAGTTGGCGCATATTCTACGAGAGAAATTTCTTTGGATAAAATATCCCAACTTTCTGCTCCCTTCATATGATTAATGGCTTTGGCAACACGCCCAACTGGCGATTTATCATCAAAACGCGTGCTAATCGTCAATTCCACTAAAGACTGACGAATGATAGAAGATTGCGCTGAAACAGGCACTTGCTCCCCTGTCATTAACGCCAGTTTTTCAGCAAAATCTTGTGGATAGTTCTGTTCTAAAAAGCGACTTAATTCCGCTAAAATCGCCCCGGCTTCTACCGCGGCTAATTGGTCTTTATCACCTAACAAAATTAGGCGCGCCTGTTTAGGCAATGCGCGCAATACTTTTGCCATTAAAGATAAATCGATCATAGAGGCTTCATCCACAATTAATAAATCCAAGGGCAAAGGATTTTGCTCATGATATTTCACTGCATCCTCAAAGGGTTTTACCCCTAATACGCTATGCAAGGTGTCGCTTTGGGGCTCTATAGTTTGGCGAGCCTTTTCCGATAGTTCCATTTTAGCCAAACTATCTTGAATACTCTCTTTTAATCGCGCAGAAGCCTTTCCGGTTGGCGCAGCAAGACGAATACGTAAGGGGGGCAATTTTTGTTCTAACTGTAATTCTTGCAATGCCGCCAGTACTCGTGCCACCGTATAGGTTTTGCCCGTACCTGGCCCTCCAGCAATCAAGGTAAAAGGCTGAATCAACGCCGTTGCTACCGCAATTTTTTGCCAGTCTGGTTCGCCGTTCGGCATTGTTTTCTTAGGAAAATAGCGGTCTAAAATCTTTTTCGCCTTATCAGTCGGCACAGAAAATGACGATTTTTTTACCGCACTTTTCAGATAACTCACCACCGTTTGCTCATCTTGCCAAGCACGATAAAGATAAATTCCATCCCCTTGAATCACAAAAGGCGCTTCTTTTTGCGTGGGTTGATCAGTAAAAGCAATATGTTCAAGTAAAAATAACTTGCTTTGTGCAAGGGTTAGGCCGGCTAATTTTTTCTGGATTTCTGCCAAAATTATACGTAATTCCTCAGAATAACGTTCCGCCAAGTCAAAGGGGTTTTGCCATAATTTTTCCTTTAGACGAATACAAGTATCGCCTTGCAAATAGGCATGATGACACTGTGCGGATACCAATAAGACAAAATCCTGTTGCAGCGTTATCTTGGATTGTTGTGAGGATTTGCTATGAATAAATTGCGCAAAATAATAATCTGCGGCAGTTATCACATTGTGTTCTTGTAATTTCCGTAAAATATTAAGCATGGAATAATGCCCCCAACGCCTGAATTAAACGCACATCCGGACGGTCAAAATAAACCCCGTTTTCTGCCTGACCATTCATCCCTCGAATAAAGGTATAAATCACACCACCAAAATGGGTTTCATAATCATAATCCGGATCCCGTAATTGCAAATAATGATGTAACGCCAAGGTGTAAAACAAATATTGCAAATCATAATGCTGTAGTTTCATCGTCTGCGCCAAGGCTTTGGACTGATAATTTTCTATCTGTTCACCAAGATGATTGGTTTTATAATCCAGCAGATAATATTTACCCTGATGGCGGAAGACCAAATCCACAAAACCTCGTAGCATACCTTGAATCTCATCAAACAGATAAGGTTGTTCAAATAAAGGATGAAATTCGCGCAAGGCATGATTAAAGGCTTTCACATCAAAAGTGCGGTGAAATTTTAAGAAGAATTGCCATTCTTTTAAACAATCCTGTGGCGATAAATCTCCCAGACAAAAACCTAACCCTAAAGGTGCATTCAATACTTGTTGCAACCAATTTTTTAGTGGCTCTTGCCAACTTTCATCTAGCTGTAAAGCGTGACAAATTTGCACCGCACTTTCATCAGAAACCCCTTGGCGAAAATCGTTTTTCTCAAAAAAGCCATGTATCATGACCCCAAACTTCGCCCCTGCAGGAAAATGAAAAGGGGTACGTTCTACCGGGAAGTCTTGCCAATGCAACGAAGAACATAATTCAGCATCCGTTATTATCGCACTATCACGGTCATAATCTCGAGCCTCATCAATAAATCCCGAGTTCGCAGTCGCTTGTTCACGCAAACGATAAAGCTGACGTTCATGCATTTGAGTAAGCCCCGAAAAGCTGGTCATTCCCCAATTTTGTTCAATCTGCCCTGAAAATTCAGCGGCAAAATAAGTTGGTTGTTGATTTGAATCGCCCCATTTATTTTCGCTATTCTCCACGTTGAACTCGGCAAGTTGACAATAGGCATCGCCCAAACGCGCTTTTAGTTCATCAACTAATGCGCATCCTTTTTGTTTTCCCCCAATTTTTTTCAAGGTTCCAATTTGCCCTTGGGTTAAGCTATAAAGCAAAGGATTCCAACGATCATCAAATTCCGTTGGCACCACAAAAGAAAGCTGATATTTTGCACGCGTTAATGCCACATAAAGTAAGCGCATCTCCTCCGCAAATTCTTCTTTATCCGCTTCAACACCATGCTCACCGTCTAAATCCCAATATTTATCCCCCTGTTCATTATGATAGGTGGTCACTTCTCGGGCATGATCTTTGCCGTTATAGCCTAAAAAAGGTAGCCACACCAAACCATATTCCAATCCTTTAGATTTATGGACAGTGACAATCTTCACTAATTTCTGTTCCGATTCTAACCGCACTTGCGTGCCATCAATCTCATCATCAATATTCGCCCCTTTAATTTGACGCTCGAACCAACGCAATAAGGCACTTTCACTTTCTTGTAACGCCGCGGCTTGCTGTAATAATTCCGCCAAATGAAGTACGTCCGTTAAACGGCGCTCCCCTTTTGGTAAAGCAAGCATTTTCTCAGGCAAGTTTTGTTTTTCTAGCGCACTATCTTGCGCTAATAAACATTGATAAATCATCGGCAATACGCCTTGACGTTGCCATAATTGGTGATAATAGTCAAAACGGCTCACCCATTGTTCTAACAAAGCCTCAGACTGTTTTACTTGCTGAATTTCTGCTGCGGTTAAAGCAAATAAACCCGTTGAAATCGCATTTAAAATATAACGTTCATTGGTAGGATACAAACAAGCGGTTAAAACGATGGCTAACTCTCGGGCTTCGGTAGTATCAAACACATTGCTTCTGTCTGATAAATAAACCGAAGCAATCCCCTTTTTACGCAAAGCATTTTGTATTTTTTCCGCTTGCGCCCCTTTACGCACCAATACAGCAATATCATCACTTTGTACCGCACGAACCTCTTCATCTTTCACAAAAACAGCCTGATTTTTCTCCGCACTTTGCAACCAATGCAAAATACTATTAGCACAACATTCCGCCATGTCATCGATGGTGACATTTTCTTCTCGATTAATGTAGAACTGTAAAGGCGCTTGTACCTTGCCATTGAGTTCAAAGCGCGGTTGATTTCGCCCGGCTTCTACGGTTTCAAATTGAATTTTTTCATTAATAAATGCCTGATCAAAATCTAATAATTGATTAATCGCATGAATTAACTCAGGGGTTGAACGATAATTTTTATTGAGGGTAAAGCGTTGTTCTTTCGCATCTTCAGCGGCTTTTAAGTAAGTAAAAATATCTGCACCACGGAATTGATAAATCGCTTGTTTTGGATCCCCGATCATCATAAAGCCGCAATCAGGCTGATTCACATAAATCCTTGAGAAAATTTGATATTGTTCTTCGTCTGTATCTTGGAATTCATCAATCATAGCAAAAGGATATTGCTGGCGAATAAATTCTGCTAATTGCTCTCCATGAACGGCATGTAAGGCTTCATTTAGCAAGCGCAATAGGTCATTAAAGCCTTTCTCGGGGTGATTTTGTTTATATTCAATTAAGCGTCGATTAAGTTCTCTTACGCAATGATATAAAAGTACATTTTGATATAGTAAGTCTTGCTCTGAAACTTCAGATACAAGTGCTTTTTGTTCATCTAACCAATGAAAAAAACTATGTTGGAAAGGTTCATTGCCTTTTTTAAACGAACCATTCAGATAACTTTGTGTAAAAAACCATAAGGCGTCTGGTGGCATATTTAATTGAAGATCATTCACCCAATTTTCAATTTGAGCTACTCGGCTTTCATAAAATTCTTTCCTGAACTTACCCCCGTTTAATCCCATTGCGTTCCCTTTTTCAAACTCATTGAGAAATAATGGGGAAAATTCAGGAAAATTGACTTGCCATTGTTCTTTCAGTGCTTGCAGAAACGAGGCTAATTTTTCTTGATTGGAGGCTATATTCGTTTCCAAAAATTCTGTTAACGAAATATTGAGTAAATGCGGTTGATTTTGGTCAACTTTTAAATTTTTTCCAGTTAAATAAGACTGCACTCGCGCTAATAAATTTGCAGGCGATTGAAGATGTTTGGCTATAAATTGTGTTACAAGTAAAGACCGGGAATAAAAATACTCACGCCAAAATTCATTCGTCAACTTAGTCAATAATGATTTTTCATCTTTTACTAACTCAAGATTGAAATGAATCCCCGAATTCACCGCGTATTGCATCAACATACGGCGACAAAAACCGTGAATGGTATAAATTGCCGCCAGATCCATATTTTGTTCCGCGAATTGTAGGCGTTGAATCGTCTCTTTTAAATCTAACTTGTCTAAATACACGGATGTTTCTTGTTCATTTTGGGCGAGCAAAAAAGCATTATCGGTATGACGGAAAATGGCTAAATCTCGATTTTCTTGATAAGCGATAAACTGAGCCTTGGCTTGTTGAATTCGCTGACGAATACGCGCTTTCAATTCTTGTGTTGAGGCATCCGTAAAAGTCACCACAAGAATTTCATCCACCGTTAATGGGCGAGAAAAATTATTTTCCCCTACGCCAATCAATAGACGAAGGTATAAAGACGCCATGGTAAAGGTTTTCCCTGTTCCTGCTGACGCTTCGATTAATGTCGTTGATGTTAACGGGGTTGAAATCGCTGAAAGTGCGGTAGTTTTTACCTGTGTTTTTGACATAATTTAATTAAAAAAGACGTTTAAAAAGACGAATTAGAAATTAATCACTTTATCTGCCCATAATGTCCACGCAGAAACATCATCTAAAGTACCGACACTTACACCTTGCACTAAAGGCAAATGAGTAATGCCGCGAGCTTTGGTACAACTAGTACAGAGTTTAGCTTCTGCCCCTAGACCGGTGAGAATTTCTAAAATTTGTTGGACATTGTAGCCATCATTAGGCTGTTGCCCTGCAAGACCGGCTAATACCGCATCGGAAAAAAAGAAGGCTTTTAGTTCTACTTCGTTACTATGCTCTTCTAAAAGATTAACGGCATAGCGTAAACCATTAAAGGTTTTTTCCGTGCCGTATGGTGATTCATTAAAAATAAACAGTAATTTTTGCATGTTGACCTCCTAACATAACAGAATAGGGACAATCTCGTCCCTATTTTTTGAATTATCCCACCCAGACAAATTTAATTAAGAATAGGATGGAAACCACCCAAACAGGCGCATTCACTTCTCGAATTCGACTGGTACAAGCTTTCATGACACAATAACTGATAAACCCAAAGGCGATCCCTTCTGTAATGGAATAGGTAAATGGCATCATCGCTGCGGTAATAAAGGCGGGTGTTGCTTCTGTTAAATCATCCCATTGCACTTTAATTAAACTTGATGCCATAAGAATACCGACATACACCAACGCTCCTGCTGTGGCGTAAGCCGGCACTAAACCGGCTAATGGTGAGAAGAAAATGGTTAACAAGAATAACAAACCAACCACAACGGCTACTAAGCCTGTACGTCCCCCCACTGACACACCGGAACCGCTTTCCACATAAGTGGAAATCGCAGAAGTCCCAATATAGGAACCGACAACGGCACTCGTACTGTCTACAAATAACGCCTGACGCATATTTGGGAAACGACCTTTTTCATCGGTAATCCCTGCTTTTTCGGTCACGCCTAATAGCGTGCCTGATGAGTCAAAAAGGTTCACTAATAAGAACGAGAAAATAATGCCTAATAATGCCGTATCTAATGCACCGGCGATATCGACTTTCCCCACAACCGCATCAAGGCTCGGCGGCATAGAGATAAAACCATTAAATTGAACAGCAGGATCCACTACTAAAGCTAACCCCGTAACCACAACAATCGACACTAAAACGCCTGAATAAATATTGCGCGCAGCTAAAATGGTAATAATAAAAAAGCCTAAAATCCCTAATAGCACTTTCGGATCATGTAAATCCCCTAATGCGACTAAAGTGGCAGGATTCGCGACAACTACGCCCATATTTTTAAAGCCGATAAGCGCAATAAAAAAGCCGATTCCGGCACCAATCCCCACGCGTAACCCCAAAGGAATAGAGGCCATTAACCAATAGCGAATTTGAAACAACGTTAAGAGGAATAACCCCACTGAGCCCCAAAAAATTGCGCCCATCCCCACTTGCCAAGAATAGCCAAGTTTATTTACCACAACATAAGCAAAAAAGGCGTTCAACCCCATAGCAGGTGCTAAAGCAATGGGTAAATTGCTAAACAACCCCATTGCCATAGTGCCAAAACCGGCAATTAGACAAGTCGTCACAAAAACCACTTGTTTATCCATCCCGGCATCACCAAGAATAGATGGGTTAACAAATACAATATAAACCATGGTAAAGAAAGTCGTAATCCCAGCCACGATTTCAGTTTTCGTGTTGGTTCGATTTTCTGCGAATTTAAAAAAACGAGATAAGAATGATTGAGATGCCATGTAAAAGTTCCTCTGATTAAAAGCTTAAGGATTTTATCAAATCGAAGAAAGAACTGCTAATTTTTTACATCAAAATACAACAGAATTCTGTGCCATTTTTCTGACAGCATAACAAAGTGAAGAGGTCAATTTGGGGCAAATGTGATTTGTTCCTAGGCAAAAAATAAGGGCGAGATACCTCGCCCTTAACTGGATACTTGACGGGAAAAGTTGCTCGGGTAGGTTGCTCATAATTTGTGATATGTATAATTGATTGTCAGCAATGAATTTTACTTGCTAGAACAAGTTCCAACAATACAACAGCTCCAATCGGTTCTTTGGAATATGCGAATTTTCAACCACTTTGTCGAGTTTTTTACGCAACTGTGTTTTAATTGCGGTATCGCGTTTATTCAACTCTTTGACAAAATCATCGTGAACTTTAATTGAATACGTCATATAACAACCTATGAGAATAATTCATCAAGGGTTGTGTTTTTGATTTTTTCAGGTTCATTTAAACGCTGTTTTATCAACGCATATAAATCCGCGTCTTCATCAGATACGATAATTTGCTTGATTGGCATTTTACCTGTTTCCGCTACATACGCTAAGAATGCTCGTATGGCATCTGACGGGCTGATCCCCAAGTTATCAAAAGCCTTAAATGCTTGTTGTTTTACCATATCATCAATACGGATATTTAAGTTTGACATTGTTTCCCCCTATGTTTAAGTATAGTGTAAAACAAATGTAAAACACAAACAAGCGGTTATTTTTTTACCGTTTAGGCAGCCACTTTAGAGTGGAAGATAGATTCAAAGGTATTTTAAGCACTTTACAATATTTCCTGGCAGATCCCCTCCTCCAATTGCAAACCCACTTAATTTACAAGCAATCTGGTTTGTAGTGATCACTACACCAAGCTTATTCACGCTATTTATCAGGAATGTGAAAATGATAAAAGTGGTTTAGACAAGAAAGCGGCTGATATTTGCGTTGATAAATTTATGAAGTGATTTCATTCGTTTTAATTAAAGTAAGAAATCCATAATATTTGACCGCTTGTCTATTATACCTTTTTATATCTAGCATTAAATTTTGCTATATCAAAGGAAATTTCTTTTAACGCTTCTACTACTCCTACATCTAATATTGATTGGCTATATTTATAACCCAAGTTATTTGGTTCATTTTGAAAGAACCGCCCTAAAGGATCAATCATTAAATATGAATGTACCATTTCATCATTATTTTCCGAACTAATTATCGAATGAAAAGATTTATGGGTTTCTAAAAACATGGAAAACTCTTCGTTTGTTATATCCAGTTTTCTATTAATAATAGGTAATACTTTAAAAACTTTCCATTTTTGAGGAGATATGGATGCAATAAATTCACTCATATTCTCATGAGAATTAAACTTATTCACAACTGTATTAATCTTTATTACTATATTTGGATTTAAACTTCTTATCATATTAATATTATTAATGGTTTTCTCAATACTTATAGGCTCTTTAGATGTTGTTCTGCCTATTGCTATATTAGTTGGATCTTTTATAGAATCTATACTAAATCCAATAATATCAAAATTATTAGCTATAATTTTGTTTAGATTATAGTCCAATAAACTTCCATTAGTTATAGTAGATAATTTAATATCTCTCTTTTTTGCTTCTGCAATAATATTAATTATTGCATCACGATATAAAAATATTTCTCCACCAACTAAATTTAATCTAATAGAATCAAAGCCCTTAAATCTATTTGATAACAATAATATCTGATCTAACAAATTAGACACTTGTAAAGAATTATGAAATAACTCTTTTTTACAAGGTTTATCCCACTTAGCAAAGCAATATTGACATTTAAAATTACAAGCTTCTGTAATATGCCAGTTAATAACTAACTCTTTCATCCCTACTCTCCAAACTGACGCTCAACCACAAATCCTATTCTTTTTAAATTGCTTTTCAACTTCATATAAGCTCTCTTATCGCTGGGGCTAACTGAAAGAAAAATGCGCTGTAATCTATCAGGAGACCACAGTTCACTATGTTTCGATCTCCGATGAAACAACCATCCTACTTTAACTAGCTCTTTGATTAGTTGGTTTATATCCTTGTTCGAGCTGTATTTTGCACACATAATTTTTCTCCGATTGTTGAATTTTTTCTATAAGACCCCATATAGATGACCTATCTATACTTTTTATAGGATAACAATATGAAAAAGACATCCAGGGACTCAAACGGGGACATTGTTGAAAAAACAAACAATTGTGAAAAATATTTTGAAGCTATATATGAATACCTTAAGAAACAAGGTTGGTCATACTCAGATTTAGCAAAGGAAATATACAATAAGTATATAGATGTTGAAGAGTGTAAAAATGAAAGTGATGAAAAGGAACACATCAAAAATTTTACAGACAACATTAACAAAGCAATGCAGAGAAAAGAACAGGATAAAATCACTATTCACAAATCTCTTTCTACAGATAAGATAAAAATATCTGTAAAAAAAATCTGTGAAATACTTAACATTGACATACCAAAAGAAATCACTTATATCGGAGATATTCCTGAATATGATGTTGATGCTTACCTCAGATTCAATAAAGATACGATTATTACTCCAACTAGAGAACGATGGAGTTGGTTTGAAGAAAAGGCTTTAAAAGAAGTTGAATATTATGCTGAAAGAAATAAAAAAGAAGCAATAACCGCACTTGCTCATTATTATTACTATTGTGGAAAAAATGGAATTAGGAATCCTACTAAAGCTCGTGAGTTTTATGAAAAAACGGCTTCTGAAAATGATGAAATCGCTCTATATCAGCTTGGTATTATTTATGAGTACGGTAGTGAAAACATTCCGGCTGATGAAAATAAAGCTTTTAATTACTATCAAAGATTATCTAACTCAAACTTTGCCCTTGCTTTAAATAAGCTGGCTTATTGTTACTATGAAGGAAAAGGAGTTTCTAAGAGCCTAGATGACTTCTTTAAATACATAGAAAAGTCAAGCGAACAAGGGAATCTAGAAGGTAAATTAAACTTAGCATATGCTTATACCAATGGCTTAGGTATAAAGAAAAATGTGGAAGAGGCAATTAACATTTATGAAGAAATATTAAATGAAGATGTGAATGAATATACCGTCTTGATATATATGACATTATCCTATTTATATAGGACAGAAAGTTCTATCAAAGATATAAATAAAGCTAGAGAATATCTTAAAAAATCTATCGAAATACAATTAGATCTCATTGAAAATCTTGAAGAGTCTAAACTGAATATCTTTGACCCTATATATCAAATGATGTCATTAACGCCTGAAAAATTTATAAATATTGCTAAAAATAAACATTATGATGATACAAATACCCCAACTCAACCTACCGTTATAAAAGCACTGATTTCATAAACGTAAAAAAACACCGCCCTTACAAGCGGTGTTATTTCAATGATAGTTTACGAAAAAACTACTCTTCCCCAAGTAATTTCAACTCACGTCCACGTACTTGTGATTTTAAGATTTCAACAAACTCTTCCACTTTGTAAGTGCCTAAGTCTGCGCCTTTACGGGTACGCACAGAGACTTTGCCTTCAGCGATTTCTTTATCGCCGCAAACAAGCATATAAGGCACACGGCGTAAGGTGTGTTCACGCACTTTAAAGCCCACTTTTTCGTTGCGTAAATCCGCTTTCACACGCAAGCCTGCGTCAGAAAGTTGTTTCACTACTTTTTGCACGTATTCCGCTTGGCTGTCGGTAATGTTCATTACCACTGCTTGAACCGGTGCTAACCACGCTGGGAAGAAACCTGCGTATTCTTCGGTAATAATCCCGATGAAACGCTCGATTGAGCCTAAAATCGCACGGTGGATCATCACAGGCGTACGGCGACCATTGTCTTCTGCCACATAAGAAGCATCTAAGCGACCCGGTAAAGCAAAGTCTAATTGCACCGTACCACATTGCCATTCACGGTCTAAACAGTCACGTAATGCGAACTCAATTTTTGGACCATAGAATGCGCCTTCGCCTTCTTGAATTTCATATTCCAAGCCGTTATTGCGTAATGCGTTTGCAAGCCCTTCTTCGGCACGATCCCACATAGCATCATCGCCGATACGGTTTTCCGGACGTGTTGAAAGTTTTACGGCAATGTTTTCAAAACCGAAGGTGCTGTAAATGTCGTAAACCATTTTGATACAACTGGTTACTTCACTCTCGATTTGCTCTTCTGTACAGAAAATATGCGCATCGTCTTGAGTAAAGCCACGTACACGCATTAAACCGTGCAATGAACCCGATGGCTCGTTACGGTGGCAAGAACCAAATTCCGCCATACGAATTGGTAAATCACGGTAAGATTTTAAGCCTTGATTGAAAATCTGAACGTGCCCTGGGCAGTTCATTGGTTTAATCGCATACTCACGGTTTTCTGATTGGGTGGTGAACATTAAATCCGCATAGTTTTGCCAGTGACCTGTACGCTCCCAAAGCACTCTGTCCATCATAAACGGACCTTTTACCTCTTGGTAATCGTATTCTTTTAATTTAGTACGCACAAAGGTTTCAAGCTCGCGGAAAATCGTCCAGCCATCATTGTGCCAGAACACCATACCCGGTGCCTCTTCTTGCATATGGTATAAATCTAATGCTTTACCGATTTTACGGTGGTCACGTTTTGCCGCTTCTTCTAAGCGTTGTAAATAGTCGGCAAGTTGTTTCTTATCTGCCCATGCCGTACCGTAAATACGTTGCAACATTTTATTTTTGCTGTCGCCACGCCAGTATGCCCCTGCCACTTTTTGTAATTTGAAGTGATGGCAGAAACGCATATTCGGCACGTGCGGACCACGACACATATCAATATATTCTTCGTGATGATAAAGTGCCGGGTGGTCATCTTTACTGATATTTTCGTCCAAAATCGCCATTTTGTACGGCTCGCCACGGCTTTCAAACGTATCTCTTGCTTCCTGCCAGCTCACACGTTTTTTCACTACATCGTAATTGGTCTTCGCCAGCTCTAACATACGTTTTTCTAACGCATCAATATCTTCTTGGGTTAAAGAGCGGTCTAAATCAATGTCATAATAGAAACCGTTGTCGATTGTTGGACCAATCGCCATTTTCACGTTCGGGAAAAGTTGTTTGATTGCGTGACCCAATAAGTGTGCCGTTGAGTGACGGATAATCTCTAAACCGTCTTCATCTTTTGCGGTAATAATTTCAAGGGTAGCATCTTCGCTGATCATGTCAGAAGCATCACGGCGTTCGCCGTTTACACGCCCTGCGATTGTTGCTTTCGCAAGACCTGCACCGATACTTTGAGCGACTTCCATCACAGAAACTGGGTTGTCGAATTGGCGTTGTGAGCCATCAGGTAAAGTAATAATTGGCATTGTTAATCCTTATACAGTGGTAACCCATACGAAAGGTTACTTGTTGGTTTATACGATTATGCAGGGGAATCTATTTCGCCTTATTTCCATTTTGTTATGAAATAGGAACAGGGCGAAAAATATTTCGCCCCTACAAATAAATAATCAAAATATAGGTGTTAAAAAACACCGCACTTTTGACTAGTTCCTACAATGAACTATCAAAAAGTGCGGTGAATTCTAGCACAATTTCCTTTTATTATGTAGCAATTGTGCAAAAGAAGCGGTAAGAATCTGTTAAATCAGGATGATTTCTCGACTCTATTTGCTTGGCATAAAAAACGCGGTGAATGTTCACCGCATTAGATGACCGCTTTAGCTTATGCCAGATTTAATGGTTTAATTTTCCAAATTTTCTCTGCATATTCCGCAATGGTACGGTCTGATGAGAAGAAACTCATATTCACGATATTTTGCACTGCACTTTCTACCCAAGCGTCTTGGTCGCGATATTTTTCATCTACCGCTTTTTGCGCTTCTACATAGCTACGGAAATCCGCAAAGGCTTGGTAGTAGTCGTGGGAACGTAAGCTATTGAGCAAATCTTGATAGCGGTTCGGATCTTTCGGCGAGAAACGTCCTGCACTGATTTGATCAATCACCGTACGAAGTTGTTCATCTTGTTGGTAATAGTTAAACGGATAGTAACCTTCGCGGCGTAAGGCTTCCACTTGTTCTACGGTATTACCGAAAATAAAGATGTTGTCTTCGCCTACGTTTTCTAAGATTTCTACGTTCGCACCGTCTAGCGTACCTAAGGTCAACGCGCCGTTAAGGGCAAATTTCATATTACTTGTCCCTGAGGCTTCCGTTCCTGCTAAGGAAATTTGCTCAGAAATATCTGCCGCAGGAATGATGATTTGCGCAAGGCTTACGCTGTAGTTAGGGATAAATACTACTTTCAAGCGACCTTTCAAGCGTTCATCGTGGTTAATAATATGCGCTACATCATTAATTAAATTAATGGTTTGTTTTGCCGCATAATAAGCCGATGCCGCTTTCCCGGCTAAGATAAAGACGCGTGGTGTCCAATCTTTTTCAGGGTTCGCAATCATTTCGTTATAACGTGCCACGATGTGTAAAACGTTAAGAATTTGGCGTTTGTATTCATGGATACGTTTAACTTGAACGTCAAATAAGGCATCCGGGTTTAATTCAATGCCTAATTCGCGTTTGACATAGTCCGCTAAACGCACTTTGTTTGCACGTTTAATTTGTGGAATTGCCGCTTTGAATTCAGGTTCTTGAATGTGCGCTTTTAATTCTTGTAAACGGCTTAAATCGCGGCGCCATTCTGTGCCGATATAACGGTCAAATAAGGCAGATAAATCCGGGTTCGCTACGGCAATCCAACGGCGTGGTGTAATACCGTTTGTGACGTTAGTGAAGCGTTCCGGATAAATACGGGCAAAATCTGCAAAGGTTGAAGTGACCATTAAGTCTGAGTGAATCGCCGCAACGCCGTTGACTTTATGTGAACCTACCACAGATAACCAACCCATACGCACTTTGCGCGCATCACCTTCTTCAATTAAAGACACACGGCGAATAAAGTGATCATCGGTGGTCACATAAGTGCGGACATATTCTAAGAAGTAATCATTGATTTCAAAGATAATTTGTAAATGACGTGGTAAGATTTTCGCCATCATTTCTACCGGCCATGTTTCTAAGGCTTCAGACATTAAAGTATGACAGGTGTAAGAGAAGATTTGACGGCACATATCCCAAGCGGTTTGCCATTCGTAACCTTCTTGATCCACTAAAATGTGCATTAACTCAGGAATCGCTAAAGCCGGGTGGGTATCGTTTAAATGAATTGCCACTTTGTCTGCAAGATTTTTTACCGTGCCGTGTGTGCGTTTATGACGGCGTACGATATCTTGTAACGAAGCAGAAACTAAGAAATATTCTTGGCGTAAACGTAACTCACGACCGGCTACCGTTGAATCATCAGGGTATAACACACGAGACACGTTTTCCGTTGACGCGCGATTTTCAATGGCACTGAAATAATCACCGCGGTTGAAGTCTTGTAGGTTAAACATATCGCCCGCGTGCGCGCTCCATAAACGCAAGGTTGCCGCGGAATCATTGTCATAACCCGGGATCATTTGGTCGTAAGCAAGTGCGGTGATTTCTTCGTCATTTTCCCACACACATTTTTTGCCTTCAAAATAAATATGACCGCCAAAACGAATGTTGAAACGTTTTGATGGACGAATAAATTCCCAGCAAGAGCCTTTTTCTAACCAAGCATCCGGTTTTTCCACTTGGCGACCGTCTTCGATATGTTGTTGGAACATACCGTATTCATAACGGATACCGTAACCCATAGCCGGAATCCCTAAAGTGGCAATTGAATCCATAAAGCAAGCGGCTAAACGACCTAAACCGCCGTTACCTAAACCGGGATCCACTTCTTTTTCTAAAACCTCTTCTAAATCGACATTTAATTCTTTTAAAGCTTCGCTCGCTAATTCGTACACGCCCTCTGCGATTAAGGCATTCGACAAGGTACGACCCATTAAGAATTCCATTGAAAGATAGTAAACACGGCGTGTTTTTTCATCACGTGATTGACGTGCTGTGTTAATCCAGCCTTCTGTCACTAAATCGCGCACGGCATAAAGTGTCGCGTTTAACCAGTCGCGTTGACTCGCTTCTTGTGGTGAACGACCGATTAAGAAAATTAATTTATAAATAATAGTTTCTTTGAGTGATGCAGTCGTGTGCTCCGGCGCTCTATAAGGGAACGGCGCATCGATTTTATCAAATGTCATGATATGTTGAACTCCTCGTTGATTTTAAACGGCGCATTTTTACTCATCCTTAATTTAAAATACGCCAATAGTGGTGATTTTCATCACGAAAATATGAGCGACTATCCTTAAACGCTAAAACTTATCGGTTTGCCAAGTTGCCTTGGTAAACACGAAAACGCTTATCTCGATAACAATGTTTTTAATGGTGGGCAGGAATGCTCACCCTACTTATTTCGATAACAAAGTTTTAATGGTGGGCAGGGATGCCCACCCTACTTATCTCGAGAACAAAGAACGATATAAATCTTGGTAATGTTCCGCAGAAATTCGCCAGCTGAAATCTTGTGTCATAGCTTGAGTGCGAACTTTTTGCCAAAGTTTTGGTTGTTGCCAAAGGGCGAAGGCATGTTGAATAGAGCCTTGTAAGCCGTGCGGCACGGCATCATAGAACACAAAACCGGTGGCGCAATTTTGTTCAATGTTTTCTGCGGTGCTATTCACAACGGTATCCGCTAAACCACCCGTTGAACGAACCAATGGCAATGTGCCGTATTTCAACCCGTATAATTGTGTTAAACCACAAGGCTCGAAACGGCTTGGCACTAAAATGACATCGCCGCCTGCGATCATTAAATGAGATAAGGCTTCATCATATCCAATGCGCACGCCAACATGTTGCGGGTAATAATGGGTTAACTGGCGTAAGCCTTCTTCAAAATGCGGTGCGCCTGAACCCAGTACGATTAATTGTCCGCCTTGCGCAACAATGTGCTGTGCGCACTCTAATAATAAATCGACCCCTTTTTGTTCCGTTAAACGTGTCACCATCACAAATAAAAGTGCGGTCGGATCTTGCGGTAAATTAAAGGCAGCTTGTAATGCAGCTTTATTTTTCCCTTTGCCTGTGAGATCTGTTTTGTCATAGTGATTTTCAATATAGCTATCACAAGTGGGGTTCCAAATCACATCATCTACACCATTTAAAATACCAAATAGACGATTTTGTGCTTTTAAGGTGCCCAATAACCCTTGTAAGCCATAAGCAAACTCTGGGGTGGTAATTTCTTTCGCATAGGTTGGGCTTACTGCGGTGACGGCATCAGAATAATATAGCCCTGCTTTTAAGTAGGAAATTTGGCCATAAAACTCTAAGCCATTGACATTAAACATTGACGTTGGCAAGCCAATTTCAAATAAATGGTGATAAGAGAAAAAGCCGGCATAAGCAAGGTTATGTACGGTAAACACTGATTTGGCCGGACGCCCCTTGTTTTCCAAATAAGCGGCCGTTAAACCCGCGTGCCAGTCGTGAGCATGTACCACTTCTGCGTGCCACCAAGGATCTAAGCCGGTTGCCAATTCCGCCCCTACCCAGCTGAGTAAGGCGAAACGTTTGTAGTTATCGCCATAATCGTTATACCAAGGATCGTGATACGGATTTCCCTCGCGGGCATAAAGTTGTGGCGCATCAATTAAATACACGCCAATGCCTTTATATTTGCCATAAAGCAATCGAATGTAGCCGGCAAAGAAGTGATGGAATTCATTCACCACTACCGTTTCAGGAATACCACGTAACATGGCCGGATAAGCCGGCACAACAATACGAACATCCATACCAATGTCTTTTTGAGCAAAAGGCAATGCACCCATTACATCCGCCAATCCACCGGTTTTTAATAACGGATATAACTCCGAACAAACATGTAATACTTTCATGAAATTTTCCTATAAAAAGAAGAAATACGGTGGAAATTACTATCAGTAACGTTGATAAACCCCATACAAGCTGTATAGGGTTCCTTTATCAGTGCTAAATATTAAATTTGATAACAAAAACCACCGCACTTTAGGCGTTATTTTAATCTAAATGTGCTTCAGATTCGACCGTTTCGCCATTTAATTTTTTAATCATAGCTTCAGTAACTAACACCACTTTGCCCGTGCTGCTGACACGGAAACGTCTGCGGTCTTCGTTAATATCCACACCGATTTGCATTCCGTCAGGAATAACAACGTGGCGATCAATAATACAGTTTCTTAACACACAGTTTTTACCTACGGTCACTTGTGGTAAGACAACGGAATAATCTACCGAAGATCCTTCATTGACTTTTACACGATCAAATAAGACGGAATTACTGATAGACGCATCGGTAATCACACAGCCGCCGGAGATAAGCGAGTTATCCACCGGTCTTACATTGGAATTTTTATAAAAGAATTTTGACGGATAGGTTTGTACCGGGTTACCACGAATCGGCCAACGTTGATCGTAAATATCCAATTGTGGATTTTCTGACACTAAATCGATATTAGATTGCCAGAAACTATCCAATGTCCCTACATCACGCCAGTAGATTTCCCCTTCGGTGTTGCGTCCCATGCAAGAACGGCTAAATGGATGGGCATAAAGCACGCCTTCTTCAAGGGCTTTTGGCATAATGTCTTTACCAAAGTCATGCGATGTACAAGGTGTATGGACTTCACGCTCTAAAACATCATAGAGATAATCGGCATTAAAGATATAAATCCCCATGGAAGCTAAGGAAACTTCAGGTTTGCCTAACATTGCCGGAGGATCTTTTGGTTTTTCCACGAAAGCTTTCACTTTTAAGTTTTCATCCACCGCCATCACACCAAAGGCAGAGGCTTCTTCACGTGGTACTTCGATACAACCCACGGTACATTTTGCCCCACTTGAAACATGATCGAGCAACATTTGGCTATAGTCTTGTTTATAAATATGGTCGCCTGCAAGAATGAGCACATATTTTGGACGATAGTGATCGCGGATAATCGCCATATTTTGATATACCGCATCCGCTGTGCCACGATACCATGTAGAATCATCAATTTGTTGACGTGCCGGTAACATATCCACAAATTCACCACGTTCTTGTGGTAAGAATGACCAACCGGTTTGTAAATGGCGCAACAATGAATGAGCCGCATATTGAGTGATCACACCAATTCGATTTAAGCCTGAGTTAATACAGTTCGATAAAGCGAAATCGATAATACGTCTATTCCCCCCAAAATATAAAGCCGGTTTTGCACGCTTATCCGTTAATTCGTGAAGTCGAGAGCCACGACCACCCGCGAGAATAAGTACAAGAGTTTCTTTCACCAACTCAAATTTGCTTGGTAATTGAGTAATGCGACTATTCATAGTATGCCTCCATGTGATTAATAAAATAACGCTCCTTGGTGCAAAATACAGAAATTCAGGTTTTCTGTATTTAACTGGGCATCTTGTAAAGAAATCTCAGCAGCACTGTAAGCAAGTTTCCAATTGCCTTGCGGCAAAGTAAAATATTGTGATGCAGCTTTGGCATTCAGCACCAACAGCCAATTTTTATCCAGTACAATCTGCATCGCTTTCACATCATGATTGTGCCAATCATCTAAGGACATCATGTTTCCTTGTGGGTTAAGCCATTGCACATTCTCGTTGTCCCACCAACGATCTGAACCTAAACTTGGAATCTGTTTGCGTAATCCAATAACGGTTTTCACCGCCTTAAATAAATGTTTATCGAAATCTGCCCATTTCAGCCAAGTGATTTCGTTATTTTGGCAATAGGCATTATTATTGCCAAATTGACTGTTACCAAATTCATCGCCGGCCAATAACATGGGCGTACCGTTAGATAACAGCAAGGAAAAAATCAAACCGCAGCGACTGAAAAAGCGTTGTTGTTCTACTTCGGGTATCATCGGTTCAATCCCTTCGATACCGTGGTTATAGCTGTAATTTTCATTGCGCCCATCGCGATTTTCTTCGCCATTGGCTTCATTGTGTTTTTGGTTGTAACTCACCAAATCCCTTAAGGTAAAACCATCATGTGCGGTAATAAAATTCACCGAACGGTGGGGCAATTTATTGTCATTATTGCCGTCACGGAAAATATCATCAGAACCGGCAAAACGCTGGGCAAAAGCACCGCACTTTCCGTCTTTCCACAGCCAAAAACGGCACATATCATCGCGGAAACGATCATTCCATTCCGCAAAATCCGTAGGGAAATTTCCCACTTGATAACCAAAATCACCAATATCCCAAGGTTCTGCAATCATTTTGCACCGTTGCAAAGACGGCACGCGGCGAATGTCTTCAAACAATAACGCTTGTGGGTTATAAGCAGGCGTTTCACGTCCTAACGCCGTAGCTAAATCAAAACGGAAGCCATCCACATGACATTCTTCTACCCAATAACGCAAGCAATCCACCACCCAACGGCGCGTTACATCATTGGCTAAATTCAAGGTGTTTCCACAACCTGTATAATTCACATACTCGCCATTGTCCCATTGCCAATAATAAGTCCGATCATCAATTCCTCGTTGGCTAAAAGTTGGGAAGGTTTTTTCCGATTCTGCCGAATGGTTAAACACCACGTCTAAAATCACTTCGATACCCGCTTGGTGCAAGGCTTTAACCATTGCCTTAAACTCACGCAAAGGCGCGCCACCTTCAGGGTTAGTGGCGTAACGTGGCTCAACGGCAAACATTGCTAACGGGTTGTAGCCCCAATAATTTTGCAAGCCTTTTTGTTGTAAGTGCGGTTCGTCTAAAAAATAATTAACCGGCAACAACTCTACCGCTGTCACCCCCAATTCGCGCAAATACGCCAAACTTTCAGGGTGCGCCAACGCGGCGTAAGTGCCACGGATGGATTCAGGCAAGCGTTCATTTAATTGACTGAAACCTTTCACGTGTAATTCATAAAGAATAGTCTCCGCCCAAGGCGTTTGTAACGGCTCATCATCTTGCCAGTCAAAGGCGTCATCAATAATCACCGCTTTCGGCGCAAAAGCGGCGTTATCTTGTTCATTGTGTGGCAGAAAAATAGCCCATTTTTCCACCGCACTTAAATCAGGTTTGCCCACCACCGCTTTTGCATAAGGATCTAACATCAGCTTTTGTGGGTTGAGCAAACTGTCATCGGATTTAGGATAAAGGCGAAAACCATATTGCATACCGACTTGCGCTTTTGTGGTCTGTACTGACCAAATATGATCTTGCGCACTCATCGAAATACGTTGCTCGTTTTGCCCCTGTTCATCAAACAAACACAACTCCACCGTAGCCGCTTGCGAAGAATACAACGCAAACTGAAAGCCCTGTTTTCCTGAAATACGACAAGGCGTGCAGCCTAAAGAAAGTGGGATGGGTTGTTTTGTGATCATGGTTTTCCTTTTGTTTTTGAGATGACAATGCTATGTGATTATTTCGTCATTGTTTGTGATGTGCTGAAATACCGTTTGGTGAGCTTGTCGAACCATTAGGTATTTCAGCTGTTGCACAAGACTTACGTTTCGAGACATTCACCAAACGATATTTCAACTTGTGCAGTCACCTATCACGACATTTTACGCTTTTTCTTTCACCACTTTCTCCGCACTTTTAGCGGTACGTTTGGTGGTGGTTTTCGCTGTCGCTTTCGTTGCTTTTTTAGTTGCTACTTTCGCCACAGTTTCTACGGTTTCAGCAACAATCTCAGCCTTTTTCGCTTTAGTTGTTGCTTTAGCTATCGTTTTAGCAGTTGTTTTCACCGCAGTTTTAGCCGCTGATTTGGTAGCCTCTTTTTCCGCTGTTTTTTCGGTTGTCGCTGCTTTACGCGCTCTTGGTTTTTTTGCTTCTTTGACACGGAAGAAAAGCGTTGCCAATGGTGGAATGACAATACTAATAGATTGCGCTTTGCCGTGACTTTCTACCGCTTCGCTGACAACAACGGCTTTATTACCAAGATCTGAGCCTTGATAAAGTGCGGTGTCGGAATTGAGAATTTCGGTATATTCGCCCGCTACATTCACACCAATACGATAGTCATAATGGGGAACCGGGGTAAAGTTGCTTACTACAACAATGCGCTCACCTTTACGGCTACGGCGTTCAAAGACAAATACCGAGTTTTGATAATCGTCCACCACTAACCATTCAAAGCCTTGTGGATCATTATCTAATTCAAATAATGGGGCATTTTCGCGATAAGTGCGGTTCAAATCTTTCACAAAATTCTGCACGCCTTTATGCCAACCACCGCCAATGCCTTCATCCAATAAGAACCAGTCTAGGCTTTCTTGGTAATTCCATTCGCGACCTTGGGCAAATTCGTTCCCCATAAATAGCAATTTCTTACCCGGGTGTCCCCACATATAGCCGTAATAAGCACGCAAGTTAGCGAATTTTTGCCATGTGTCGCCCGGCATTTTGTCTAACAACGAACATTTACCATGTACCACTTCATCATGAGAAAGTGGCAAGACGAAATTTTCGCTATATTGGTACATCATGCCAAAAGTCATTTGGTTGTGATGATATTGGCGATAAATAGGATCTTTTTTCATATAAGACAGGGTGTCATTCATCCAGCCCATATTCCATTTGAAATTAAAGCCCAATCCGTTGTTGTTTAAATCATGGGTTACGCCGGCAAAAGAGGTGGATTCTTCCGCAATAGAAATCGCCCCTGGGATTTCCTGTTGGATAATGTGGTTCGTTTGTTTAAGGAAATCGATGGCTTCTAAATTTTCACGTCCGCCGTATTGATTTGGAATCCATTGACCGTCTGCGCGGCTGTAATCACGATAAATCATTGATGCCACCGCATCCACACGAATACCGTCCACACCAAAATGCTCTAACCAGTAAAGCGCGTTGCTTGCCAAGAAGTTTTTCACTTCGTGACGTCCATAGTTATAAATCAAGGTATTCCAGTCTTGATGATAGCCTTCGCGCGGATCCGCGTGTTCATACAACGCTGTGCCGTCAAAGGCGACTAAACCGTGGGTATCGCTTGGGAAATGACCGGGAACCCAGTCTAAAATCACGTTAATGCCTTCCGCATGAGCGCGTTCCACTAAGCGTTTAAAGGCTTCCGGTGAACCAAAACGACTGGTTGGGGAATACAAGCCAATAGGTTGATAACCCCAAGAGCCATCAAATGGGAATTCGGAAAGCGGTAAAAATTCAATATGAGTAAAGCCCATTTCTTTCACGTAAGGAATCAACTCATCGGCAATTTCGTCATAATTTAACCAGAAATTATTGGCTAAGTTACGGCGCCACGATCCCAAATGCACTTCATAAATAGAAATCGGTTGATCACTGCGATTTGCCTTACGGCGTTGTTCTGTCATTGGCACGGTCTCAGGCAAGGCACTCACTTGCGATGCCGTATCCGGGCGCAATTGAGAGCTAAACGCATAAGGGTCTGCTTTTAAACGCAGTTGACCATAACAATCGATTAATTCAAATTTATATAATTGCCCAAGGGAAACTTTGGGCAAAAATAATTCCCATACGCCACTGCTCGCATGAAAACGCATTGGATGACGGCGACCATCCCAATAGTTAAAGTCGCCCACAACAGAAACGCGTTTCGCATTCGGTGCCCAAAGACGGAAATTCACGCCCGATACACCGTCACACTCCATAAAATGTGCGCCTAGCACTTCATAAGGACGTAAATGCGAACCTTCCGCTAACAACCAATTATCCAAGTCACTGATCATGGGGTGAAAACGGTAAGGATCTTCAATGATTTGCGATTCATTTCCCCAGAAAACTTGCAATTGGTAAGCAAAAAAACTGCGGATTTGTGGTACTACCGCGGCAAAAAAACCACGCTCATCAATTTTTTCTAATTGACAGACCGCACTTTGTGTTTCTTTGTCTAATACCACAACCGTTGAAGCATCAGGAAGTAATGCTCGAATTTCAATGCCGTTTTCGGTTTCATGCATCCCGAGAACAGAAAAAGGATCTGCATGTTGACCATCAAAAAAGGCGTTGATAGTTCCTTGAGAAACGTATTTGCTCATAATCAATCCTTATTATTTTCTTGCATGGTTAATGTGGTTCAAGAATGCTTGAATATGATCATTTTTGAACATTTCATCTAAATCCCAGGCTAATTTATGTTGCCAATTTGGGTATTCCTGCGAAGTGCCCGGTAAGTTGAAAGACACTTCTTGGCTTAATAAATTTTCTAACTGAACACCAATTAAACTGCTGTTGCTGTTTGCCAAATATTGATGTAATACCCAGTTTAGATGCCCATGCATCGCCATAGAAAGGGCATCACCCCAATAATCCGGTGGCAAATAATGATCGCGGTGCAAGGTATTTAATAATGCCTGTTTATCAATCACGCGTTGATCATATTTTGCTTTCAACGCATCACCTTGTAATACGCCTAAAGCACCAAATAGTTCTAAGTCACGACAATGCCAGAAACTTTGTAGGGACGGCACATCATGCGTTCCAATGGTGGCAAAGGCTTTGCGCGGGAAGTCTTTACCTTGTGGGAATTGATGATGTTTTTGTTCAAAATACAACACAAAGTAAGAGAAAACAGAAAACTCGTCTAATTTCCACCGCACTTCATCCGGCACCGTGCCCAAATCTTCGCCGACCACTAAGCATTGATTGCGTTGACTTTCAATGGCAAGAATACTCATTAATGCGTCAAATGGGTAATGCACATAAACACCATCAGCGGCGGTTTTGCCTTCTGGAATTAACCATAAACGGAATAATCCCATGATGTGGTCAATGCGTAATACGCCGAAAAATTGCATATTAGCGCGAAGTAAATCAATAAATGGTTGGAAGCCGCGCGCTTTTAAGACAGACGGATTGTAAGGCGGAATATTCCAGTTTTGTCCGACAGGGCCTAATGGATCAGGTGGCGCGCCCACTGAAGCTTTGAGACAGAATAATTCTGGATCTGTCCAAACATCGGCACTACCACGTGAGCTACTTACCGCTAAATCACCGTAAATCCCTAATTTCATCCCCGAATCGCGGCATAATTGTTGCAATTCGGCTAATTGCGTTTGTGCAACCCATTGCAACCAAGCATAGAAACTAATTTTGCTTTGGTATTTTTTGATCATGGCTTGGCGCGTTTTAGCCGTCATGCTTTGCCACTCTTCACACCAACCTAACCAACCCACTTTATTTTCATCAGGCGATTGTGTGTGTGCTTCTTGATCCAATACGCAGAATAAGCCCAATTGTTGTAAGGCTTCACCTTCTTTCTTCACAAAATCCGCAAATTCCTTACGGCGTTCTACAATTTGTGCTGACTTCGCACGTTGGAAATAAGCGAAAAGTTGTTCAAGTGCGGTGTTTTTGAGACGATTTACCGCAGGATAATCCACAAGATCGCCGGCACGTAAATGCGCAACTTCTTTTTGAATCTCATCTTGGTTAAACCAATTTTGAACACTTTTACAAAGGCTAAATTCAGGTAATTGCTCTACCGCAATATATAAGTAATTGAGCCAACGGCGAGAGGCTGAACTGTATGGGCTGGCATATTGTGGCGCGGTTCCGTAATGTAAATGTAACGGGTTAACGCCCACAAAATCCGCACCATAACGCACACCTTGTTCAATTAAGGTTCTTAAATCGGCAAAATCCCCCATACCCCAGTTTTTCTGAGAACGGACAGAATAAAGTTGTACATTTAATCCCCAAGCTTTTTTCTCATTGAATAATGGTGGCTGATAGGCGGTTTGTGGACGAACCAACAAACGAACGCGATAAGCTAAATTAGCAGATGAAAAATGCAAGGTGTAATAGCCGAAAGGCAAAGAAGGAAAAGAAAAAGGTTTATCAAAAGAAACTGTTTGCTCAGACAAGGACTGTCCGTTTTCATCGAAAAGTTGCGCTGAAAAGACCGCGCTTTGTGTCTCATTTGACACGGAATGAAGCGAATTTGGGAAATAAGAAATCGGTTCGCTTTCTTTGATCACTATCACGTCATCAAATATGCCATCTTTATTCTCTAAGCTTGGCGGCTGTAATAGCCCAGTAAAATAGGCTAAGCTTTCATCGCTTGCATAAATAAGATGACCATCAATATCATAATGGGAGGGCGCAATGCCTACGCGTTGGGCGGCTTGCTCTAAGACTTCTCTACTGCTCATTGTACATCCTAAACAACTAAATTAAACAAAATCCATGTCATATTTTATAAATGACCTAATTGGAGAAAAAAGTGCAACATCCTACTGCACTTTTTGCATGGTTCAAACAACAAACCATTGATAGTTGAAATTGATTCTAGCATAGTTTTTTATATTTTCTAGCAGTTCTTGCGCCTAAACACCTTGTATTCCTATTTTTTCATTAAAAGTTTGAACTACGTCACAGATTATTGAAAAATTTTCTTTTATTATGGAAAAAAATTTCATTGCATGTAATTTCAGGAGGCGATTATGTGGAAATCAGTTTCTCAAGTATTGGCTGATCAATTCGGCGCTTATTACAACATTAAATCCAAAGAAAAAGTGCATACCGGTGAAATGCATGAAGCTTGGGTGATTGATGATGGTGTGCAACCTGTCTTTGCGAAAACCAATGAAAAATCTTATCGCTCGATGTTTCGTGCAGAAGCGGATCAATTGGCGTTAATTGCCAAAACCAATACGCTCTTTGTGCCTAGAGTGTACGGTGTAGGTTGCTCTTCTAGCCATAGTTTTTTATTGTTGGAATATCTTGCACTTCAAAAACCAACAAATGAAGAATTTTCAGCATTTGGAATAAAACTGGCACAATTACATCAAATTCAAGGACCTGAACGTTATGGTTTGGACATTGATACTTGGTTGGGCCCTGTTTATCAACCGAATGAATGGCGTGATAATTGGGCAAAATTCTTTTCCGATCAGCGCATCGGTTGGCAATTAGAAATTTGCAAAGAGAAAGGCATTGATTTTGGTAACATCAAAACTATTGTAGAAAAATGTGCAGGGCGATTGCTCAAACACAAACCGCAACCTTCCCTATTGCATGGTAATCTTTGGATTGAAAATTGCGGTTCCGTCAATGGTAAAATCGCAACCTATGATCCGGCTGTTTATTGGGGAGACAGAGAATGCGATCTGGCTTTCACTGAGTTATTTGAACCATTCCCAATGGAATTCTATGAAAGTTATTGCCGCACTTTTCCATTAGACAAGGGTTATATTCAACGTAAACCCATTTATCAGCTCTATTATTTATTAAATTTTAGTCATCGATTTAAAGAGCATTATGTTGCATTAACACGTAAATTAATCCAATTGATTTTAAATGATGAAATTTAAACTTGTATTTTTGATACAATGTTACTAGTAGATAAAAGAAAAGGGCTTCAATGAAGCCCTTTTGACTGAGATAAACTCAATTATTTTCGGTAAAGTGGTGTTGGACCTGTTGGGCCGCCTACTTTAACTTCTTTTTCATCGCGCACTAATGAGCCTGATGCATTGATTTCTACACGACGGTTCGGACGTAAACAGTCTTTTAGCTCTTGACCATGCGGAATACCGTCACAAGCTTTAACTTGTTGTGCTTTACCATAACCTACGGCGATAATCTCAGCAGTTAAACCTTGCTCAATAAAACGTGCTTTTACTGTATCCGCACGACGTTGTGATAATTTTAAGTTGTATTCTTCTGAACCTAAACGGTCTGTGAAACCTGACACTTTAACAGATTTAGAGTTCACGCGTTTTAATTCTGCTGCAATATTATCAACAACTTGTTGGCCTTTCGGCGTTAATGTTGATTTATCAAAATCAAATAAGAAGTCACCACTCAAGCTATAAGCTGCATTACCATTACAACCATTTGGATACCAAAAGAAGCTTTGTGCTTGCATTTTTTTGTCAAACAATACTTTGTATTGACAGATTTTATGTTCGCCATTTTCGCGGTAGTTGAAAGTATAGTCCCACTCACGAACGAAGTATAAACCTTCTGCTGCTTGTGGATCGCCGATTAAATGACGAATTTGGTCTTTCGCCATACCGCGTTCGATCATACGAACGTTATCCCAGTTTGGCCATGTACCGTATTGTGTACCATCATGGTTATGGGTATTGCTTTTAATTTCCGGCCATACTAAATTTTTAACCGCTTCTTCAGGTGTTGCTCCTGCAGGTGTACCTTCATCTGTGACATTGCTAATGTTACCACAAGCTGCTAATGTAAATGCCGCTGCTGCAGTAAAGGCTAAATGTGATAATTTCATTGTTGTTCCCTATTAGAATTATTTAATTTAATCACTAGATAAAATCTAGTCCCTTAAATACTGAAACTCAGATTTCATTCAGCACGCTATATTAATACCAACGAACCAAAAAGTAAATGAAAAAGCACGTATTCTAAGCTAGATTTTTGTCAAGATTTTGTAAAGAGAATTCAAGTTTTCTTTACAAATAATTTTTCGAAACACCTTGCATCCATTTAAACAAAATATTATCCGCACTTTCTTCCGCTTGTTTTCCCAATTTTTGCATCAGTGATTTTTTTTGTTTGTAATGCACGCTTACCACTGATTTAGTTTCCATGGCTTGTAAAATTAAATCATCGCTGGTATTAATTTCATCCACTAAATTCAATGCTAAAGCTTGTGTACCAAACCAATGCTCCCCCGTTGCAATACGATTCACATCTAAGTGCGGTCTATTTTCAGAAACAAATGCTTTAAATAATTGATGGGTTTCTTCTAATTCTTGCTGGAATTTTTGTTTCCCCTTTTCCGTGTTCTCGCCCAGCATCGTCACAGTACGTTTAAACTCGCCAGCTGTCATCACATCCACATCTACATCATGTTTTTTCAATAACCGATGAATATTCGGCACTTGTGCCACCACGCCCACTGAGCCAATGATCGCAAAAGGTGCAGAAACAATTTTATCTGCCACACAAGCCATCATATAGCCACCGCTTGCTGCGACTTTATCTACCGCGACAGTAAGCTTAATCCCTTTTTGTTTTAAGCGAGCAAGTTGTGATGCAGCAAAACCATATCCATGTACAACACCGCCAGGGCTTTCTAAACGTAACAACACTTCATCTTGCTCAGGCTTTGCCACAGCCAAGATAGCCGTAATCTCCTCGCGCAAAGAGCCTGTTGCAGAGGCTTGAATATCGCCTTTAAAATCCAATACATACAAGGTTGGTTTTACTTCTTTGGTAAGCTCACCCTCTTTTTTACGGCGCGCCTTTTCTTCTTTCGCCTTAGCTTTTTCCGCTTTTTTAGCTTGCTTTTCCTGCTCTTTTAACTCATCTTCCGTTAAATGAAAATCTTGTAACTTTTTACGATTTTCTTCAAATTCTTCTGACAAGTTCGTGATTTCCAGTTCACCTTGTGGCCCATGCTTTTTCTGTTTTAAAGCAAAGATCACCACCACAATACCTGCAATCACGAATAAAATCGTGAGAATTTCTAAAATAAAAATACCATATCCGACTAAAATTTCAGACCACATAATTGTTCCTTGTTAACGATAAAACGAAAGCGAATAATACCGTTTTTATGCTATCGACGCATTAAATAAATCCAAAGTGAGAAATTTATTTTGTATTTCCACTTGACAAACTTTTTATGTACTAGTTAAATAGTACAAAATTCATTTGAAACAAGAGGTCCTTATGTTTCAGCCCTACATTCAAGTTTTTAACCAATCTGTAGATTACCATGATGATTTAACCAAAGTATTTCACACGCTTTGCCGTCAACATTCAAATAGTCTGTTATTAGAAAGTGCTGAGATTAGTAGTAAAAATAGTTTAAACAGTTTACTACTGATTAATGCCGCGTTAAAAATCACCTGCTTAGGTAACCGCGTCACATTTAAAGCATTAACGGAAAACGGTTGTACGGTATTAAAGCATTTAGTAGGAAATTTGTGGGGATTATCTTGCCAAGTGCAACAACCTAAAGACAATGAATTGGCTGTCACATTTTCCTCGCCTGATCAAAACTTAGATGAAGACAGCAAATTACAAGCCTTAACCATTTTTGACGGTTTACGCCAAGTGAATAATCTGTATGCTCATAGTCAAACGCCCATTTTCCTAGGGGGTTTATTTGCTTATGATTTAGTGGCAAATTTTATCCCCATGGCAAATATTGAACTCAAAGACGATGGCTTAACTTGCCCGGATTATGTTTTTTATTTAGCGGAAAATTTGCTACGGTTAAATCACCAAACTCAACAAGCGACCTTACAAACTTTCTGTTTTAGCAGTAAAGAAGCGGACAATTTACAACAAAGTGCGGCGAAAATTGCAGAAGATTTAAAAAATCTCAAACCGTTGCCGCCAATCCAACGCGCCGGCACTGAAGTTGTTCCTAATTTGGATGACGATAAATTCAAACAAATTATCACCGCACTTAAACAGCATATTTATCGGGGCGATGTGTTCCAAATTGTGCCGTCACGCCGCTTTAGTATTCCTTGCCCGAATTCTCTGGCGACCTATCGCCAACTCAAACAAAATAACCCAAGTCCCTATATGTTTTATATGCAAGACGAGGATTTCACCCTATTCGGTGCGTCCCCAGAAAGTGCATTGAAATTCAGCACGCAAACCCGTCAATTAGAAATCTACCCTATTGCCGGCTCTCGTCCGCGCGGTTTTGATGCCAATGGTCAAATCGATCCTGAATTAGATGCGCGCTTAGAGTTAGAGTTACGCTTGGATCAAAAAGAATTGGCAGAGCATTTAATGTTAGTGGATTTAGCGCGCAATGACATTGCTCGCGTTTGTGACAGCGGCACGCGCCAAGTAAAAGACTTGATGCAAGTGGATCGGTATTCTCACATTATGCACCTAGTTTCTCGTGTGGTGGGCAAACTTCGTCCTGAATTAGACGCGCTACACGCTTATCAAGCCTGTATGAATATGGGCACGCTCACCGGTGCACCAAAAATCAAAGCCATGCAACTGATTTACCAATTTGAACAACAAAAACGACACAGCTACGGCGGCGCAGTCGGTTATTTATCTTCAGACGGTAATTTTGATACCTGTATCGTCATCCGCTCTGCCTTTGTACAAAACGGCATTGCCTATGTGCAAGCAGGCTGTGGCGAAGTATTAGATTCCGATCCGCAAATGGAAGCAGACGAAACACGTCACAAAGCACGCGCCGTACTCAACGCCATTATGCAAATAAACAATTCAAAATAAGGTGAAAAAATGGCAACCATCGTATTTTTAGATAATTTCGACTCTTTCACGTATAACTTAGTGGATCAGTTTCGTAGCCTTGGGCATGAAGTAAAAATTTACCGCAATGATTGTGATGTGGATTTTTTGGAAAATCTTTGCAAACAACCAAACCATATCCTTGCGCTCTCCCCCGGCCCCGGCACGCCTGCTGAAGCCGGCAATATGCTCGCACTCATTGAACGCGTAAAAAGTGCGGTGCCTATTCTAGGAATTTGTTTAGGTCATCAAGCGTTAATCGAAAGTTTTGGCGGCAAAGTCGTTCATGCCGGTGAAGTGCTGCATGGTAAAGTGTCAAAAATCACGCATGATAACCAAGCTATGTTCCAAGATATTCAGAACCCAATGCCCGTTGCACGTTATCATTCTTTAATGGGAAAAGATTTACCTGAAGAATTTATCGTAAACGCAGAATACCACAAAATTATCATGGCAATCCGTCATAAAACCTTGCCAATCTGTGCATTCCAATTCCACCCGGAAAGCATCCTCACCGTGCAAGGTTCAAAATTGCTAGAACAATCCATAAATTGGTTGTTGAATAGGTAAGTGATCATTGCGGTTGTAGGGGCGAAACATTTTTCGCCCTTTCCCCAAAATATCATGAATTTTCAGGGCAAAAAATATTTTGCCCCTACAAACAATAATAAGAAATTAGGAAGCCATTATGCAAATCGACAATATTTTAACCGCACTTTTTGATAAAAAAGTTCTTACTCAATCCCAATCTCAAACTCTTTTCACGGCTATCGTAAAAGGCGAAATCTTACCCGAACAACTCGCCGGCACACTGATTGCCTTAAAACTACGTGGTGAAACCATTGAAGAAATTACAGGCGCAGTGACCGCACTTTTAAACGCAGCTGAGCCATTCCCCACCCCTGACTACCCTATTGCAGACATTGTGGGAACGGGGGGCGATGGTGCCAACACCATTAATATTTCCACTGCCTCTGCCATTGTCGGCGCCAGTATGGGATTAAAAATAGCGAAACACGGTAATCGCAGTGTTTCTAGCAAAACAGGGGCCAGTGATTTGCTTACCGCCTTAGGCGTGAACATCAACATGAACACAGAAAATGCGCGAAAAGCCTTAGATGAAATCGGTTTAGCCTTTATCTTTGCCCAAAAATATCACACGGGATTTAAATATGCCGTTCCTGTGCGCCAAGCCCTAAAAACACGGACAATCTTTAATATCCTAGGCCCTTTAATTAACCCTGCGGATCCTAAGCGTCAATTATTGGGCGTTTACACTCCTGAGCTATTAAAACCTTACGCCGAAACCAACGCACGTTTAAACCATGAACACAGTATCATCGTTCACGGTTGCGGTTTAGACGAAGTCGCCATTCACGGCAAAACCCAAGTTGCAGAACTACGTGACGGTCAAATTGAATACTATGATCTGTCACCAAAAGATTTCGGCTTTGAACCTAGACCACTGGAAAGCCTACGTGGCGGTGAACCCTTAGAAAATGCCCAAATCTTAACCGCACTATTAAAAGGTCAAGGCAAAGCAGAACACAACCAGGCGGTTGCGATGAACACGGCACTATTGATGAAGTTATTCGGCTACGAGAATATTCGAGAAAACGCCCAAGAAGTATTAGAACACCTCGCCACAGGCAAAGCATACAACACACTCGAAGCACTGACGAAATATTAAAAATCCCCGTCTGAGCTGCCCGAGCGTTTTGAAATTTTTAGCAAAATTCAGTATGTTTGAGCGAAGCGAGTTCTGGAATTTTGCGTTAAAAAAATTTCAAATAAGCGAGGAAAAGCAGCGAAGTCGGGGCGTGCTTTCTTTTTGCTTACTTTTGCTTTGCACGAGCAAAGAAAAAGTAAGTCGCCATCGGCGAAATACGATTTTTATTAATAACCTAATAACCGAATAAGAATTAAGAAAAAACATGAAACTACACACCCCAACAATATTACAAAAAATTGTCGCTGACAAAATCGAATGGGTGAAAAACAAAAAAACAGAATTTCCCCTTGCCGACTTTCAGCAAAACATCACAAAATCTGACCGCAGTTTTTATGCAGCTTTAGGACAAGGTACTCATCAACACCCTGCTTATATTTTGGAATGTAAAAAAGCCTCGCCATCAAAAGGCTTAATTCGCGATGAATTTAACCTAGCAGAAATTGCAGCGATCTATAAAAATTACGCCTCAGCAATTTCCGTACTGACAGATGAAAAATATTTCCAAGGAAATTTTGATTACATCAAAATCGTCCGTGATCTTGTAACCCAACCGGTACTTTGCAAAGATTTTATGATTGATGAATATCAGATTTACTTGGCTCGTTATCACCAAGCGGATGCTATTTTATTGATGTTATCTGTGGTGGATGATGAAACTTATTTAAAACTAGCCGCACTTGCACACCAATTAGGCATGGGAGTGTTAACTGAAACCAGTAATGAAGCAGAGTTTGAACGCGCTCTTGCGTTAAAAGCCCAAATTATCGGTGTGAATAACCGTAATCTGCATGATTTAACCGTAGATTTGAATCGTGTAAAAGATCTGGTGCATAAATATGCGGATCAAATTCCTGCAGATGTGCGCATTATCAGCGAATCGGGTATTTATACGCACCAACAAATACTCTCATTAAAATCTGTTTCCCACGGCTTTTTAATCGGATCGAGTCTCATGGGGAACGCCGATCTAAATAATGCCGTGCGTGCAGTAATTTTTGGGGAAAATAAAGTCTGTGGATTAACCCGAAGACAAGATGTACAAACAGTTTACGAAAATGGTGCGCTTTACGGTGGATTAATTTTTGCAGAAGGCTCACCGCGTCAAGTGTCATTACGCCAAGCACAAGAATTAGTGACAACTGCTCCACTTCGCTTTGTGGGTGTATTCCAAAATCAACAGATTGAATTTATTACGAAAATCGCAGCTCAACTTAACCTTTTTGCGGTTCAGTTACACGGTGCAGAAACTGCTGAGTTTATCACCGCACTTCGCGCAAAATTACCTGAACAAATCCAAATATGGAAAGCCGTTTCAGTTGATATTGATACACAAGAAAGTGCGGTAGAAATTCCGCAACATCCTGAAATTAACCGTTATATTTTAGACAGCAGAATCGGAAAGCAACAAGGTGGTACAGGTAAAACCTTCGATTGGTCAAAAATCCCTGCTGATTTAAAAGATAAAATAATGCTTGCAGGCGGCATCAGCCCTGATAATATCGAACTTGCCTTACAGCAACGTTGCTTAGGCGTCGATCTTAACTCAGGCGTGGAAAGCGGAAAAGGCATAAAAAACCCCGAAAAACTCACCGCAGTTTTTGACAGCATTTATCATTATTCCTAGAACAGCAAAATAATGGCTGTAGGGGCAAAATATTTTTTGCCCTGAATATTTACGATGTTTTAGGGGCGAAAGATGTTTTGCCCCTACAGAAAATAATCTAGCAACAGTGGCTCACGCGTCAATCAACCCAGTGAATGCCACCCTAACAAAGAGATATAAAAATGACAGATACTATCCTCAACCCCTATTTCGGAGAATTCGGTGGCATGTACGTCCCCGAAATTCTCGTTCCTGTGCTAAAACAACTGGAAAAAGCCTTTGTGGAAGCACAACAAGATCCCACTTTCCAAGCAGAATTTGCGGATCTATTAAAGAATTATGCCGGTCGCCCAACCGCCTTAACCCTTTGTCGTAATTTAACCAAAGGCACTAAAACTAAGCTTTACCTAAAACGCGAAGATCTCCTCCATGGCGGTGCCCATAAAACTAATCAAGTTCTAGGTCAGATTTTGCTCGCAAAACGCATGGGTAAAACGCGCATCATTGCTGAAACAGGTGCCGGACAACATGGGGTAGCAACGGCACTCGCTTGTGCGATGTTGGATATGCCTTGTCGCGTTTATATGGGGGCAAAAGACGTTGAACGCCAATCACCGAATGTCTTCCGTATGCGTTTAATGGGCGCAGAAGTTATTCCTGTGGAAAAAGGTTCTTGTTCCTTAAAAGATGCCTGTTGTGAGGCTATGCGTGATTGGTCTGCAAACTACGAAACCACCCATTATCTACTCGGGACAGCAGCCGGTCCCCATCCGTTCCCAACTATTGTGCGCGAATTCCAAAAAATGATTGGTATTGAAACAAAACGCCAAATTTTAGAAAAAGAAGGGCGTTTACCTGATGCCGTAATCGCCGCAGTCGGCGGTGGCTCTAATGCTATTGGCATGTTTGCGGATTTTATTGACGAAAAATCCGTGCGTCTCATTGGTGTGGAGCCTGCAGGTAAAGGGATTGAATCAGGTGAACATGGTGCACCGCTAGGACATGGTAATCCCGGCATTTATTTCGGAATGTTATCGCCCATTATGCAAACAAAAGATGGTCAAATCGAGGAATCTTACAGTATTTCCGCCGGTCTTGACTTCCCATCTGTAGGGCCACAACATGCCTACTTAAATTCTATTGGACGCGCAGAATATCCGAGTATTACCGATGATGAAGCCCTTGAGGCTTTCCAAGCCTTAGCGAAACACGAAGGCATTATTCCAGCCCTTGAGAGTTCTCACGCATTGGCTCAAGCCTTAAAAATGATTAAAGAAAATCCAAACAAAGAACAATTATTGGTCGTCAATTTATCAGGGCGTGGAGATAAAGATATTTTCACAGTGGATAAAATTTTAACGGAGAAGGGGAACATCTAATGAGTCGTTTTGAACAAACTTTTGCGCACTTAAAAGCAAAAAATGAAGGCGCATTTGTGCCATTTGTGACACTTTGCGATCCGGATTTTGACCGCAGTTTTGAAATTATTTGCACCCTTGTGGACAATGGTGCTGATGCCCTTGAATTAGGTTTTCCCTTTTCCGATCCCCTATTAGATGGACCGGTTATTCAAGCGGCAAATAATCGCGCACTTGCTGCAAATTGTAGCACAGAAGAAAGTTTTCAGTTACTGGCTAAAGTGCGGTCAAAATACCCTGAAATTCCTATCAGCTTGTTACTTTGTGCCAATTTAATTTATGCGCAAACCCTTGATGGTTTCTATCAACGCTGTGCTGAAGTTGGGGTTGATGCCGTGTTAGTGGCAGATATTCCACTACTGGCTTGTGAACAGTATGTACAAGCTGCACAAAAACACGGTATCCAACCTGTGTTTATCTGCCCACCGAATGCGGATGCTCAAACTATTGCAGGCGTAGCTGAAAAAACGGAAGGCTATACTTATTTGGTATCGCGTGCCGGCGTCACTAGTGCGGAAAATCAATCTCATGCAGCCAACTTGGATACCCTTGTTGAACAGCTGAAAACCCATCACAGCGCACCCATTTTGCAAGGTTTTGGTATTGCTAAACCGGAGCAAGTCAAAGAAGCCCTTATGCTAGGCGCAAGCGGTGCGATTTCAGGCTCAGCAACGGTAAAAATTATCGAAGGCAATCTCGACAACCATACGCGGTGCTTAGCTGAATTAGCGGAATTTGTACGTAAAATGAAAGCGGCAACAAAATAGTGAAGACAGGCCTTATGCCTGTCTCAGATTGCTGACAAAGGTTATATTTGAGCAATAACCTAGCACGAGCCGTGCTAGGTTCATTAAGCCCAGCCCCGCTGGGGCTGAAAAAAGAGCCGCAGAGCGGCTCAGATTAAGTAACCCTATACGGCTCGTATAGGGTTATCAACGGTCTGAGACAGGCCTTATACCTGTCTTTATTACTTTAAATGAGTAAGATGAACAGACGCTATAAATTCACGGAATATTGCCGCAATACTTCGTTCATTTTAGCTTGCCAATTTTTTCCTGTAGATTTAAATTTTTCAACAACATCTAAGGGTAAATGAAGTGTTACAGTTTGTTTCGTGGATTTATAATGTGGCTTAATAACACCCTTTTTTTCCATTTCAGCTTGATGAGTTAACAAAATGGAAAGCTTATCTGCAGGCAATACCTTTTCAATCGGTTGAAATTTATTGAGTTCTTGCTGAGTTAAAGGACGCTCAGCAATATTGAATTCTTCATCATTGCTGTAATTCATAAGTTTTAATCTCCCTTTTATTGGCTTTCCGAAAACTTATCACACGAATACCTTCATCAGTAAATTTTTAGTATTATCAAATTCAATTTTCATTATCTAATTTGACTATTCGTTATTATATGAAGAGATTATGCACTTGTAAATGAACGCTGCAAGCCAGCTTACTTCATTTTGGAATATACATCACAAAACAAAAACTCCAGTCGAATTTCACCGCACTTTTTTGTATCATAGGTACACCAATTTTTCTCTTCCAAGGACGTAAAATGTTACTTTCCACCACCCCATTTGAAGGGACCTTAAATCAACTGGCAGATTTACTTTGCGAACAATTTCCTGCGCAATTTGCTTTTAATTTCCAACATACCCACCCAAATAGTCCAACACTTTTACAATGTATTGCGATGTCTGACTTTGTGGTAGAAGTTTTTAAAAAACAACCACAGTTTTTAGCGCAATGCTGGCAAGATATACCGCAACTTCATGATTGTCATCACTACGATGAACGACTCACTCAGTTACTCGAAAAAATAGAAACTGAAGAACAACTTAACCGCGTTTTACGTCAATTCCGTAATCGCGAAATGGCGAAATTGAGTATGTGCCAAACACTCAATTTAGGTACAGTGGAAGAGATTTTTATTCGGCTGTCACAACTGGCAGAGAGTTTAATTATAGGTGCACGCGATTGGCTTTATCAACAAGCCTGTCAAGAAATGGGAACCCCTATGGATGCCAAAGGCAATGCTCAGCAGCTTTATATTCTTGGTATGGGGAAATTGGGTGGTTTTGAACTTAATTTTTCCTCTGATATTGATTTGATTTTTACTTATCCAAATCATGGTGAAACTGTTGGTGCTCGCCGCAGTGTAGATAATCAGAAATTCTTTACACGCCTTGGTCAACGTCTAATCAATGCCTTAGACCAATTCACCCCTGATGGTTTTGTTTATCGCACAGATATGCGTTTGCGTCCCTTTGGAGATAGCGGCGCACTTGCCCTCAGTTTTTCTGCGATGGAAACCTATTATCAAGAGCAAGGACGTGATTGGGAACGCTATGCCATGATAAAGGGGCGTATTTTAGGCGCAAAAGCAGAAGATCCGAATGTGAACACCTTGCGCCAACTACTCCGCCCTTTTGTTTATCGTCGTTATATTGATTTTAGTGTGATTCAATCCTTACGGGACATGAAAAATAAAATCGAGCGTGAGGTTCGTCGCCGTGGTTTAGTGGATAATATCAAACTTGGCGCCGGTGGAATTCGTGAAATTGAATTTATTGTGCAAGTGTTTCAACTCATGCGTGGTGGTCGAGAAATTCACTTACAACAGCATGAATTGCTGAATTTATTGCCTGAAATTGAACGCTTACAATTATTAACACCTGAACAACGTCAAGATTTACAAAATGCTTATCTCTTTTTGCGCCGCGTAGAAAATATATTGCAAGCCATTGATGACAAACAAACCCAGCAATTACCCACAGAGGATCTTAATCGTCAACGCATTGTGGCGGCAATGTCTGAATATACCCAATGGGATGCCGATCAAAAACCTGTAAAAATTCAACCGCCCATTCAAAATTGGGATGAATTTTACGCGATTTTGCAGATGCATCACCAAAAAGTGCGGTCTGTTTTTAATGTATTAATCGGTGAAGATAACGAAAAGGAAAAAAATGACATTGAAAATGAATGGTCGGATTTTTTAGAGACAGATTTTAACCATGATGATTTACTGAGCGTATTAAGTAAAAAGGGTATCGCTGATGAAGTCATTGATGAAATTGACAATACTTTAGTGCAATTTCGCGCGAGTCTTGCACGCCGCCCAATCGGTATTCGAGGTCGCGAAGTGTTAAGCTTGTTAATGCCGAATTTATTTGCTCAAGTCTTTGAACATCAAGAATATCGCGTCCTTTTGCCGCGAATGTTAAATATCATTGAGAAAATTCTTTCACGCACGACCTATTTAGAGCTGTTGCAAGAAAATACTCAGGCGCTGACCCAGCTCATTGAGCTTTGCGCGCGTTCGCAAATGATCGCTGAGCAAGTAGCACGTCATCCGATTTTGCTTGATGAGTTAATTTATAGTCAAACCTTGCTTAATCCGCCACCTTTTACCCAATATGCCGATGAGTTGCACCAGTATTTATTACGCTTACCTGAGGAGGATGAAGAGCAATATATCAATGCCTTGCGTCAATTTAAGCAAACCATTTTATTACGTGTTGCCGCAGCGGATATTATGGGAGTGTTGCCTGTTATGAAAGTGAGCGATCATTTGACGTACTTGGCGGAGGCTATTATTGGCGCAGTAGTCAATTTAGCGTGGCAACAAGTCACTGCTCGTTTTGGTACGCCTGAACATCTACAGCCTAACGAAAAAGGCTTTTTGGTGATCGGGTATGGGAAATTAGGCGGCATTGAATTAGGTTATAAATCTGATTTGGATTTAGTTTGTTTATACGATCGCAAAGACAGTTGGACAGTGGGCGGTAAAAAACAGATCGATAGTCACCAATTCTACCTTCGTTTGACACAAAAAATTGTGAGTATTTTTAGCATGAACACGAGTGCCGGCATACTTTATGAGGTCGATATGCGGTTACGTCCTTCTGGTGATGCCGGTGTACTTTGTAGTTCACTCTCTGCCTTTCAAGATTATCAACTTAATGAAGCCTGGACATGGGAAAAACAGGCATTAGTCCGTAGCCGTGCAGTGTATGGCTCAACAGAATTGCGTCAACAATACGAAACGATTCGTCAACTTGTACTCGCTACACCACGGGATCTCACTCAACTCAAAATTGATGTGCGTGAAATGCGTGAAAAAATGTATGAACATTTAGCCAATCACAATGAACATCAATTTAATATCAAAACCGATCGTGGTGGAATTACGGATATTGAATTTATCGCGCAATATCTTGTCCTTGCTAACGCGCCTCAGAATCCTGATTTAGCCCATTGGTCAGATAATGTGCGGATTTTTGATATTATGGCTGAACATCAAATTATCCCCCAAAAAACGGCGGAGCAATTAAAAGAGTGCTATACCTCACTACGTAACCGTATTCATCATTTAAACTTACTTGGTCAGCCATCAATTACGACCAGTGAAGAATTTGCACAAGTGCGGTCATTTATTGGAGAGATTTGGAGAACATATCTTCAATAAGAAAAACCCTAGCTATAATAAAAGCCCAAGATAGAATCAATAATATCTTGGGCTTTTTACTAAGCTAAATCAAACTAGCCGGTATTACGCATACCTGCTGCCACACCGGCAATCGTAATCATTAATGCTTGTTCTACATCAGGATTTGGGTTCTCAGGATCTTGACGTAAACGGCTGAGCAACTCGACTTGTAGTAAGTTAAGTGGGTCAGTATAGACATTACGTAATGCAATAGATTGCGCCACCCATGGTAAATCAGACATTAATTGTTGACCTTGACCTGAAAGTGACAGCACTGTTTTAATATCTTCGGCTAACTGCTCACGTAGGGATTTACCTAAATACCAAAGCTCTTGTTTCACTAAGCGTTGATCGTAATGTTCTGATAACCAGGCATCGGTTTTACTAAATACCATTTCAAGCATACCGATACGTGTGTTGAAAAATGGCCAGGCTTGACACATTTCTTCAATAATGGCTTTATTTTCAGGATTACTCTCCATTGCTTGACGTAAAGAAGCCCCTGCTCCCAACCAAGCCGGTAACATCAAACGGTTTTGCATCCAAGCGAAGATCCACGGAATGGCACGTAAGCTTTCTACCCCCCCATTTGGATTACGTTTAGCCGGACGTGAGCCTAATGGTAATTTTGATAATTCTTGCTCTGGTGTTGCACTACGGAAATAGGGCACAAAATCTTTATCACCACGCACCACATCGCGATAAATTTTACATGATGAAGTGGAAAGTTCATCCATTACTGCTCGCCAGCTTGCTTTTGGTTCCGGTGGTGGCAACAAGTTTGCTTCTAAAATTGCGCTCGCATAAAGATCCAGGGTTTCCATTGCAACGGCCGGTAAGCCTAATTTGAAACGGATCATTTCACCTTGCTCAGTAACACGTAAGCCATTTTTCAATGAACGTGGTGGTTGAGATAATAAAGCTGCATGCGCAGGTGCACCACCACGACCCACTGTACCGCCACGACCGTGGAATAAGGTTAATTCGATACCTAATTTTTCACAGAGTTTGACAAGATTATCTTGACCACGATATTGCGCCCAAGATGCCGCCATCATACCGGCGTCTTTCGCACTATCTGAATAGCCAATCATCACCATTTGTTTATTGTTGATCACACCACGATACCAACCGACATTAAATAACTGTGTCATCACTTCTTCAGAAGCATCTAAGTCATCAAGGGTTTCAAACAATGGCACAACAGGTAAATGATAAGGCACGCCGGCTTCTTTTAATAACAAATGAACACCTAATACATCTGAAGCTGTTCGTGCCATAGAAATAATATAGCAAGAGAAAGTGCCTTCAGGCTGTTGTGCAATAACACGACAAGTATCTAACACTTCTTGAGTTTCCGGAGAAGGTGTCCAATCACGCGGAAGAAGTGGACGGCGAGAACTTAATTCACGAATTAAGAAAGCTTGTTTATCATCTTCTGTCCAGTTGGTGTAATCGCCTAATCCAATGTAACGAGTGATTTCACCAATAGCGTCAGAATGGCGCGTACTTTCTTGGCGAATATCCAGGCGAGAGAAAGCGACACCAAAGCAACGAATACGGCGTAAAGTATCCAGCAATAAGCCATTTGCAATAATGCGCATACCGCAAGCAATTAGCGATTGATAAGTATCGTAAAGTGGTTCCCATAGGTCATTATCTTGCGTAATAATCTCTGCAGCCGTGTATTTTGGCAAACGACCGGCAAGTAAATCATCGTAATAATCAAGGGTATTTTTCAGTTTTGTACGCAATCCTTTCATCACTTGACGGTAAGGCTCTGCACGATCGCCGTATTTACTTCTAAATTCGTCGGTACAAGCAGAAATAGAAAGCTCATCAACCAACGCTTGAATATCGCTTAAGAAAAGATCTGCCGCTTTCCAACGAGCAAGTTGCAAAACTTGCGTGGTCACTTTTGCGGTAACAAATGGGTTACCATCACGGTCGCCGCCCATCCAAGAGGAAAAGCGAACCGGTGATAAATCAATTGGTAACTCATAACCCAAATGCTCAACAGCGTTATCATTTAAACGGCGTAAGAAAGCCGGAACCGCTTCCCATAGGCTATTCTCAATCATCGCAAAGCCCCATTTTGCTTCTTCAAATGGTGTTGGGCGTTGGGTACGAATTTCATTAGTATGCCAAGCTTGTGCAATTAATTGTAATAAACGGCGTTCAATGTTATGACGTTCGTCTTCTGTTAAATCACTGTGTTCTAATTTGCTTAAACATTTATTAATTTCCACTTGTTTATGAACAAGAGAACGGCGAGTCACTTCTGTTGGGTGAGCCGTTAAAACAAGCTCAATCAATAGCTTATTGATAGTTTTGATAATTTCATCGCGAGATACATTTTTTGCTTTTAAGCGTTTAAACAGTGATTTAATTGACCGCTCTTCCGCTGTTTTATCTTGATGATGACGAGAGATCGTTTGATACTGTTCAGCGACATTGGTTAAGTTCAAAAATTGGTTAAATGCACGAGCAACGGGGATAATATTTTCTGTCGAAATATTTGAAAGAAGTGATAGTAGCTCATTGCGCGCTTGATCATTTCCTCCACGAGAATCGCGAGAAAGTAAGCGAATTTTTTCGATTAATTCCAAAATATCGCTACCTTGTGCTTCACTAATAGTTTCACCTAAGAAATGCCCAAGCATGTTAATATTACTACGCATCGTTGAGTATTCTTGCTCTTGTGTCATATTTGCTCTCCGTAAATTTAAATTCTAGTCACAATATACCCAAAACAGGTTAAAGAAAGCAAATAGAAATCTATAAAAAAATAAAAATTTGCATTTTTCTTGTTTTAGATCGTGTTTTTTTAAATTTAACGCCTTATTTTTAGAATTAATCTAATCATATTGCGCACTACATATAAATTCGTTTAATTTTTAACCCATTATTTTAAATATATATAATCACAAGCTGAAACCATTAATCCGTATTTAGGGTCTGTTTATCTTTCAATAAAAAGCTGCGTTGTCGCCTAAAAAAGCCAT
>NZ_CAMEFX010000013.1 GCF_945915845.1 uncultured Actinobacillus sp.
AGCGGACTTTTAATCCGTTGGTCGAAGGTTCGAATCCTTCACGACCCACCACTTAACTTTCTAAATTAATTAAAAAAATCTTTTCTTAGGCGGTTTTCGCTTTTTAACTTACAACAAGTTCTTCATTGAAAGATAAACAGCCCAAGTTATCTTTGATCTTTATTTTTGCTTTCTTTCCATTTTTCTAAAAAATACTCTCTTAAAATCTAAATTTGTGATCTTGATTCCAAATTCTTATTCATTTTCTTTTCGATTTTTCATCTTCGCTTTAAAGTGCGGTTGAGAGTAGGGGAGTTTTTATGTCAAAAGGTGTTACATTAGTTGAAGTGTTGTTGGGCATTTTTATCCTGAGTTTGCTCGCTTCTTTCAGTATTCCAACATGGCAACAAAATAATACTCAAAGAGTTCTGGCAAAAGAACAACATAAGCTTTATCTTTTTTTACGTCAAGTTCAGGCTAGAGTTGAGAATTCATCGGATATTTGGTTGATTATAGCGAATCGACAAAGTTCACTTCGAGGTTGGTGTATAACCGCTCAACGGAAATCAGAACCGTTATGTGATTGCCTCCTTCCTCAATCATGTTCAGGTAGCACAAGTGCCCATTTTTATTATCCCTATTTTCCTGAGCAAACCATGATTGTGGCGAAACAATATTTTCCTACGGAAATAACGAAATTTAATGGGATCCGAAATACCTCTCCCTCTGCTTGTTTTGTGCTACAAGCCGGAGATAGTCGTACATTATTTTCTTTTTCCAATCTCGGTACCTTAAAACTGAAAGGTTATCAATCTACAAGTGCCTGTACATCAGGTTCGGGAGATGAAGAATGAAAGATATTTTCTCTCAACCTTACCGTGGGCAAAGTTTACTTGGTTTAATCCTAAGCCTAAGTCTGTCATCTTTTTTATTGTTGGTGATTATTAGCTTTTACAATCAAACTCAACAGCAAAATCAGCGCATTATGCTGAAGCTTCAATTACAAGCAGAATTACAAAGAATGGTTCAAACTATCGGACGTGATGTTCGCCGAGCAGGTTTTAGAGCCTCAGCAGAAGGGCTACAACAAAATAATCTGATGTTGTTTGAACAAGATAACCAGGGAACGAGCGTGACTATACAACAAGCCGATAATGAAGTTCCCAATAGCTGTCTATTATTCTTTTATGATCTGAATGGAAATGGTTGTATCGGGTCAAAAAATAAAGGGAAAACCTGCGTGAATGGTGATAAAAATTCCACTTCTGAAATAGGAACGGAATTATTTGGTTATCGTTTAAACAAAGGCATGATTGAAAGTCGGCAAACCTATAAAAATACAGTGAGCCAAACTTGCCAGCAAGAAGAATGCCGGAGTTATTTACAACAGCCGGCTTGTAATGTTGGTGGTTGGACTGATTTATTGGACGATAATGAATATGTGATAACACAATTAGCATTTAGTTGGTTAGCCGAAAAACAAGGGATTGAAGTGAAATTAGCCGGATATTTAAAGGCTCAGCCTGATATAACCTATGAAACAAGCATTGTTACCCCTTTGCTAAATCAAGGGGAATTTCAATGAGATGGTATCGTGGAATCATGACATTAACCCTGTTGATTTTATTAAGTTCGATGCTCTTTATTGTGTTGCTGTTTGATGATGATATATTGCGCTTGCATTCAGCATTAACCTCACAACGCCAACATTATATCAAGCAAAGCCTCACCTTACAGGAACTGAGTCAGCAAGGTAAGCCATCCGTCTGTACAACAGTGCCTTTAGAGATTAGTGGAAATATTTATGCGATGCCTTTTCAACAAGATGGGTTTGAGGATGATAACCGGCAATATATTTGGTGTGAGCGTAAAGCCTTATTTAAAAAATCCCCAACCAAAGCAACCTTTGTTGGGGAGTTTGATACTTATATTAATCGCGATAATCTGAACTTATTCAGCAATCAACTCCAACCGCCACCTATCCCCCATCCGGTAGATAAGAATTCGCATTTTTATTGGTTTGATAAGAACCAAACAGAATGGCAAATTACAGGCAATATTTATGCCGTGGTGGTCGCTGAAGGGGATTTGTCTATTTCAGGTAAGGGGAAAATTAGCGGCACAGTGATTACTCAAGGGCAATTAACAGTGGAACCTGGTGTGACTATTGCTTATCGCAAGGCTACAGTTCAATGGGCTGTTCAACAGCAAAGTCAATGGCATCGTGCGGAGAAAAGTTGGTATGATTTTCGGTTCTAATTTATTTAAAGGGATGAGCCTACTCTCATTGTTGATCAGCTTAACGGCGTTTAGTGGTATTTTCTTAACGGTCAATCAATGGACAAGCTATCAACGCAAAAGTGCGGTAGAAATTTACCAACGTTATCAAGCCATTCAAATCGCAGAGAATCAAAAGCAGCGACAATTTTTAGGCTTAGACTGTGAAAATACCGTGTCGCAAAATGGTATTCGTTTTCAGGTTCAATGTGGCGTACCTCTAATTGTGCGTTATCCTGCTGGCGAAATTCGCTTATGATTTTTGGATAAATTACTTGCAGAACATCAAAATCTCTCAGAAAATAACCGCACTTTAATTGCCCAAATTGAGATAACGCTGTGTTTTATATTTACCATTCCAACGATTTAGATGTTCAAAAAGAAATTTTACTTACCTTGATGGATGACAAGCCATCCGATCCCTTTGTACCAGAAACCATTATGGTTCAAAGCCCGGGTATGGCGCAATGGTTACAACTACAAATCGCTGAAAAGAGAGGGATTGCAGCGAATCTCAAATTTCCTTTGCCGGCTAGTTTTATTTGGCAGCAATATGTGGATAACCTTCCTAATGTGGTAGAACAGAGCCAATTTACCAAAGAGGCAATGGCTTGGCGTTTAATGACCTTAATTCCACAAGCTAATGTGCCACAACTTAATGCCTATTTGCAATCATCCACCGCTTCTGAGCAACAAAAACGCTATCAACTAGCCTTGAAAATTGCAGATCTTTTTGACCAATATTTGGTTTATCGTCCTGATTGGATTGCTGCGTGGGAACGTGGCGACAATGCCTATATTGAACAACAAATTAAAAGCCAAAAACAAGGTCACGACAAGCTATTTCAACAGATTCAACAGGATATTCAATGGCAAGGCGAGCTTTGGCGCGCATTAGTAGAGGATGTGCAAGGGCAAGATGCAGAAAGCGCGGTGCAACATCGCGCTAAATTACACAATGCCTATTTGAATTTATTACAACAGCAAACACCCCGTAATTTGCCGGCGCGTTTATTTGTTTTTGGTATTTCGGCCTTGCCAAAAACCTATTTAGAAACCTTGGTGGCAATGTCAGCATATTGCGATATTCATTTATTTTTCAATAATCCAAGCCGTGAATATTGGGGGGATATTGTTGATGCTCAATTTGCGCAAAAGCTAGCATTAAAACAACGCCAAGATTGGAAAACATTGGAGAAAACGACCGCACTTTTATCTCATACCCATTATCCAACGGAAGAAACGCAAGATGGTGAGCTGTTACAAGTAGGACATCCTTTATTGGCAACTTGGGGAAAATTGGGACGTGATTTCTTTTATTTGCTCAGCCAAATTGAGGGCGCGGATATTCAGTTTTTCACCGATTTAACGGGGGAGTCGCTTTTATCGCAAGTGCAAAATCGCATATTAAATTTAAAACCGAATAAAACAATGTTATTACATTTCGCTGAAAACGACCGTTCGTTGACCTTTCATGCTTGCCATAGCCCGATGCGTGAAGTGGAAGTATTGCATGATTATTTGTTGCAACTTTTCCAACGGGATCAAGCCTTAACGCCGAAAGATATTGTCGTGATGGTAGCGGATATTGATAAATACACCCCTTATATTCAAGCGGTATTTGGGCAATATCAACGTTACCATAAAGGCAAGTTAGAGCCTCGTTTTATTCCTTTTTCAATTTCAGACGGTAAGCTGTCGGAAAATGATGTATTGCTTGCTGCATTTCTTTCTTTGCTCAAGTTAAAAGAAAGCCGGTTTAGCGCAGAAGAAGTGCTGGCATTGTTGGATATTCCTGCAATACGTGAGAAATTCCACATTGAATTACGAGATCTAGAAACGCTTCGTCATTGGGTGATTGAGGCGGGTATCCGTTTTGGTTTGACGGAAAATGGGGCGAGCGCACGAAACTTTAATGCGTGGCAAGCAGGGCTAGAACGGATGTTACTCGGTTTTGCCCTTTCTGAACAAAATGCCGTTTGGCAAGAAACACTAGGGTTTAATAATGCTTATGGCTTAAAAGCACAATTAGTCGGAAATTTAGTTGCTTATTTGGAATGTTTGCAACAATGGCATCAACAATTATTGCAAGATCATTCTATGGCAGAATGGCAAGAAATATTGACCGCACTGGTGGATAATTTCTTTGCACTTAATACAGACAATCAAGACACCTTGCTGTACATCAAAGATTGTATTCAATCTCAAGCAGACTTATTGGAGGAAATTCACTTTGAGCAAGCGATTAACATTGATGTTATCGCTGAGGTAATGGCGGCGAAATTAGATGATAACGACAACAGCCTTAAATTCTTAGTGGGTAAAGTGAGTTTTTGCACACTATTACCTATGCGAGCTATTCCGTTTAAAGTGGTTTGTTTGTTAGGAATGAATGATGGGGATTATCCGCGCCAACAAACCCCAAATAGCTTTGACTTAATGCAATATCATCGACAAAAAGGTGATCGTTTCCGCCGCGATGACGATCGTTATTTATTCTTAGAAGCATTACTGGCGGCGCAACAATATTTGTACATCAGCTATGTAGGGCGTTCAGCTATTGATAATCAGCCTTTAGAGCCTTCCGTTTTGGTGAGCCAACTGTTGGATTATATTAATGATAATGCGGCAGATGAGCAAAAAATTGCGGTTCAGCAACACGCCATGACGATTTTTAGCCCGGAAAACTTTAGCGAAAATCACCGCACTTTTGCCAAAGAATGGTTGCCTTTAGCTAATCGTCAACAGCAAGACTTTATGGATTTCGCCAATCAATCTTCAGTTGCACCCAAAGCAAAAATTGAACCAATTGATCTGGCACAGTTAGTACAATTCGTGAAAAATCCGGTTCGTTATTATTTTGAAAAGCAATTAGGCGTGTATTTTAGAAATAATGATGAATTGATTGCAGATGCAGAAAATTTTGAATTAAGTGGTTTGGATTTATATCAAGTTAAGCATGAATTATTAATGCGCAGCGATGATGAATTAACGGATTTCTTCGATAAATTGCGCTTGAAAGGAATCAGTCCGCGTGGGCATTTTGCCACGGTTTATGAACAGCAAGTGCGGTCAAATATGGCGGAATTTCGTGAAACCCTGAGTGATTATGTGCAACAAGTACCACACACGGAATGGCTTGAGCTGAAAATGAATACGAGCCAAGGCGAGGTGTTGTTGCAAGGTGCGTTAGATCATCTTTTTGGTGATGAAAAGCAACGCATTGTTTGGTGTGTAGGCAAAATGAAAGACAGTTTCAAAATTGAACATTGGTTAATGTATTTGTGGCAAGTGGCAACCACAGGACGACAAGAAAGCCCATTGTTGTACTATAAGGATGACAAGGGGGTACAGTGTTTTCAGTTTGAAAAATTAGATAAAACGGCGGCACTGGAGCAGCTTACTGTTTATGTTGAAGCTTATTTACAGGGAAAACAAGACATTCAGATCGTTCCAACGACAGAGTTAAGTCAGTTTTTGCGAATGGCGGATAAAAATGATGCGGAAAATCAAGCGCTGTTAGAGAAAATCGCTTATGGCGATAATTACGGCATAAGAGCTGATGTTTATTGGCAACGTGTATTTATGCAAACACAACATTGGGATTTTGAGAAAATGAGTCAGCAAGTCCAAGATTGGTTTGCGCTGATGTTAACGCCGCCTAAAAAGGATAAATAAGGCTTATTTTTTGATATAATGCCCACTTTTCGTGGTTATCACAGGATATTTTAATGAAAAAGAAGTTAGTATTTAAAGCAATAGCCTTGCTTTCAGCCGGTATGCTAGTCGCGTGTTCATCGGACAATAAAACGGCACCAACCAAAGGAGCCGCGACCAATTCACAACAAGAAATGATGCAATTTGGCGCAAAATATCAAGGGCGTCATTACAGTTCAACCCCATTTACCACAGTTTCTCGTATTGATAATGAGAGCGGAATTGTCAATCAAGGGGATTTCTTAACGCAGTTGTCCAATGTACGGAGTTATTCGGGCAAAATTATGGCTAATTTTGCCGAAAATTATAGTCGTATTCAGCAATGGGTCGTATCCGGGGCGGATGTGAATGAGTTGGCGAACTTTGGGATTCGTCCACAAATTATGTCGGGCATGGATGGTTTTCAGAATGTGTTGATGACCGGTTATTATTCACCGGTAATTAAAGTTCGCGGTTCAAAGCAAGGTGAATTTAATCAGCCAATTTATTCATTACCGGCAAACAAACGTTTTAGCCGTGCGCAGATTTATGCCGGTGCCTTAGCCGGGAAAGGTTTAGAGCTCGCCTATAGCAACTCCATGATTGATAACTTTTTATTGGGTGTGCAAGGAAGCGGTTATGTAGATTATGGTAATGGACAATTACAATATCTTGCTTATGCAGGGCAAAATGGGTTCCCATATTATTCTGTTGGACGTTTATTAGTGGAAGATGGCGAGATTCCAAAAGAGAAAATGTCTATTCAAGCGATTCGCGATTGGGCAGCGCGTAACCCGTCTCGCTTACAAGGTTTGCTGGAGCGTAACCCGTCTTATGTTTTCTTCAAGTACGATCCTTCGGGCAAAGTGAAAGGGGCGGCTGGCGTCCCATTAGTGCCAATGGCATCAGTGGCAGCCGATCGTCATTTGATACCGATGGGGACAGTGTTGTTAGTGGAAGTACCGCAAATGGACAATGATGGAAATTGGACAGGCGAACATAAACTGCATTTGATGGTGGCGTTAGATGTGGGCGGTGCGGTAAATCATCACCATTTCGACTTATATCGTGGTATTGGCGATCAAGCCGGTCATATTTCAGGTTTGTCTAAACATTATGGACGGGTTTGGGTGCTACGCTAATGACAGAACGTATTGATAATTACGAACAACGATTTGGCGGCATTGGTCGCCTTTATACCCCCGAAGGCTTGGCGCGTTTACGTCAAGCCCATATTTGCGTCATTGGTATTGGCGGCGTAGGTTCTTGGGTGGTAGAAGCATTGGCTCGTTCGGGAATTGGCAAAATAACCATGATCGATATGGATGATATTTGCGTCACCAATATCAACCGCCAAATTCACGCAATGACAGGAAATATTGGGCAACTCAAAACAGAAGTGATGCGCGACCGAGTGGCGCTTATCAACCCCGAATGTGATGTACAAATTATTGATGATTTTCTCACTCAAGAAAATTTGGCGGAATATCTTAGTGGCGGTTATGACTATGTGATTGATGCCATTGATAATGTGAAGACCAAAGCCGCACTGATTGCCTATTGCAAACGCCATAAAATTCCTGTGATTACCATTGGCGGTGCCGGTGGTCAAACGGATCCCACTCAGATTCAAATTGCGGATTTAACGAAAACCATTCAAGATCCACTCATGTCAAAAGTGCGGTCAACTTTGCGCAAGGATTACCATTTTAGCCAAAATCCTAAGCGTAAATTTGGGGTAGATTGTGTTTTCTCTACGCAACCGTTGATTTTCCCCAAAATGAGCGACGGTTGTGCTGTATCAGCCACGATGAATTGCGCGAATGGTTTTGGTGCAGCGACGATGGTGACAGCCACCTTTGGTTTTTTTGCGGTATCGCGCGTGATAGAAAAATTGTTACGATAAACAGATCTTAATAACCTGATCCTATTGCTTTTTTTCTGAATTCTTGTACTCTTGTTGAGAATTATTTTCAAATAGGAGCTTAAATAATGAATTTAACTAAAACTATTTTAGCCACAACTGTACTAAGCACAGCCTTGTATGCACAAGCTGATATGGTGACTTCGGTAAAACCTTTGGGCTTTATTGCCTCAAGTATTGCCGAGGGGATAACAGAAATTAACGTCATTGTGCCGGCTGGTGCTTCTCCCCATGACTACAATTTGAAGCCAACTGATGTGCAAAAAATCAAATCCGCTGATCTGGTTTTATGGATTGGGAAAGATGTAGATGGATTTCTTGAGAAAAGCATTCATCAAATTGATCAGAAAAATGTAATTGAATTGGCAAAGCTGGATGAGGTTAAAGCCTTATTAGGACGTTCTGCGGCTCATCATCATGATGAAGATGACCATGACCATGATCACGACCATCATGACCATGATCACGGTCATCAGCACGAAGTGGATGAAAATGGGTTAACGGTAAACTGGCATATTTGGTATTCCCCTGAAATCAGTAAAGTCGTGGCGAATCAAGTCGCAGAAAAATTAAGCGAAAAATATCCTGCCCAAAAAGCGCAGATTGCAGAAAACTTAGCGAACTTTAACCGCACTTTAACGGCAAAAAATGAGCAAATTAAATCTCAACTGGCTGCCTATAAAGATAAAGGATTTTATGTTTTCCATGATGCTTATGGTTATTTCAATGAGGCTTATGGCTTAAAGCAAGAGGGCGCATTTACTATTAATCCATTAGTGGCTCCGGGGGCGAAAAAATTAGCCCATATCAAAGAAGAAATTGCGGAGCATAAAGTGGCTTGTCTTTTTGCTGAACCGCAATTTACCCCGAAAGTGATCGATACCTTGAGCAAAAACACCGGCGTAAAAGTCGGGCGTTTAGATCCTATGGGGGATGTTATTCAGCTCGGTAAAAATGCCTATGTGAATTTCTTGCAATTTACCGCTGACAGTTATGCAGAATGTTTGAGTAGATAGGGAATTTTCTGCAATTTGGCTTGTCGTAATAGCAAGATTTTTTCGCGGTATTATATTGCCGTTGTATAAAGCTGAAATGGCGGTTGGTGAGCCTGTCGAACCATAAGGCATTTCAGCGATTGCACAAGACTAACGTTTCGACAAGCTCAACGACCGTCTTGTGTTGTAGATTGTAATGCCGTTTTTTCAGGTAAGATGTATGTGGAAGCGTTGGCTGTTAGGCTTGATTGGTGGTGGGATTTTATTCTTGGTCGCGTTAATTTTAACGCTTCCTTGGTGGTTTTCACCCAAACAGGCAGAACAGCTCGCTAACCGTTTTTTAGCCCCTGATTATTCTCTTCAGCTTGCAGACTCATGGCAACTTAAACTCACGGGTCTGCAACTGGCTCATCTTAAGCTTCAAACCCCAACGTGCCCCCTTGCGGATGCCGAGCAAGTAAAGCTAAATTGGTGGAATTTTAGACGCTTAAATATCGAAAATCTCACCCTAGATTATGGTTGTGTCACGCAATTACCGACCGATCCAAACTCGCAAAGTGCGGTAGATTTAACCGCACTTTTTGCCGCGTTACCAATCAGCGAAGTGGATGTCTCGCATTTTCAGCTCAAAAACACGGCGAGTCTGACACAATCAAATTTACAACAATTATTGCAAGCTGATATTGCATTGAACGCCCAATATACAGGCGAAGCCTTACGATTTTCCGCTCAAGCCAAAGCAGAAAGTGCGGTGATTTTGCAGCATCATTCTGAATTAATCCCGGCAAATGGATTATGGCGTTGGCAAGGGCAAACCGATTATCAACCCGAACCACAGAAAACCTATCATCTTACGTCTTCAATACAGCTGGAAAATAACCTATTAGCCTTGCCGCAACAAGGCTCTCTCGATGTTTCTTGGGATAATGCGGATTTTTCGGTGGCGAAAGGAACGCTAGGGTTAAGCTGGCAAGGTGAAAAAGGGCAAATCAGTGGGCAAGATCTTGTCCGTAATCAGCCCTTGTTAGATGTGCCTTTTACTTGGAATAACAAAGGGTTAGAAGTGACTTGGGGAACGCTTTACTGGACATTTGACGGTTATCAACCGGTGAAAGCATTCTTGGGGCTGAATATTAAAAAGCCTGAACATCAGTGGTTTCCGCTGAATACGGATTTAAATATGATTTTTCAAACCTTTGGCGAATTTGGCAAAGGGGAAATTGTGATTTCAGGGCAAAACGGTGAAATTGGCGGTGGGGAACGCTTTGATCAACTGCATTTTGATCTTAAAACCCGCGGCGACTTACGCTATAACACGACTGTGGCGCAAACCAATTTGGAATATAAAGTGCGTGGTACTTTTGCTGAGCCTTGGATGGTCTTTAGTCAAGGCGCGATTTTCAAAATGGATAATGTTCAATCGGAGACTAAACTTCATGTTCGTTTACCTTTGGATAACGTGGTTATCGGGCGTTATGGTTTAGAAGGGCGTTTACAAGCCACCTTACAGGGCTCAACACCGCAGTTTGAACAATTAGATCTCAAATTAGACGGATATGCCCACGAATTTATTGCCGGTGTCAAAACAGTCTTTGATTTACGTGATGAACGGCAAAATTTACGTTCTGCCGAACTGAAAGCCGCAAACCGTTGGGACTGGAATGTTAAAGGGAGTGCCATTTGGAAGGCATTGAAAACTAAGGTGAATCTCAACGGGCTAGGTTTTTGGGAAGCAGACCATATTGAGCTCACAAAACTGAATGCCAATTCGGGCGATGTCAACATTGCAGAAGTCAAAATGTCGCCCCTTTTTCTCGAGTTAAAAGATCGTTTACGTTGGGATTACGAAAAAGAGAAAATCCGTGGTTTGTTACAAGCACAAACGGATTGGCTTGAATTTGCCTATGGTGGTCGCTTTGAGCATCCTATTTTTGGCGTGGGCATTGACGGCAAATCCATTGGGGATTTTAGTATAGCCGGCGAGCTGAAGGCAGGATTATTAGGGCCGTTGGAGATCTCAGGTCATTACCAAAAACAGGCGTTAACAGGAAAAATTGCATGGAAAGAGCAGTCTGCTAAAGTATTCCAATCCTTATTCCCACAGAAATGGGAATGGATCATTCATCGCGGCACTATCAAAGGAAAAACGGATTTTCTGATCGATGAAAATGGGGTGTTATTGGATGGTGAGTTGAAAGTGAAAAAGGGCGAAATCCAATTGCCCGATGGGGAAATCAAAGGATTAAATATTGATTTTCCATTGCATTATCAAGATCTTACTTTACAAGCCAAAGCACAAAAACCATTGAAGTTTTATATGGACAGTATTCGTCTTGGTGCACTTGAAATCCAACGCGCCAAAATGAACGCCTATGGTTATTATCCTAATTCATTGGCGAAACCCTTAATTCTCTCTCAAGTTCATTTGGATGTATTTGATGGGGACGTCACCGTAGATAAGCTCAGCTTGCCACAACAACAATTGGCGGTGTTAAATCTAAAAAACATTGATTTATCCAAAGTACTTACCATGGCGCAATATAATCAAATTTATATGCAAGGACGTATTAACGCTACGTTGCCATTTCGGTTTAATCATAAAGCATGTTTAATTTGTCAGGGGACAATCACCCAAGCAGAAAAGCTCAATTTGAAATTAGATGATGAAGTTGTAAAAGGGCTCAAAGCCGGTGGTTGGACAGAAAGCATTTTAGTGGATGTGGTTAAAAACTTGGATTTAGAGACCTTTAACGCGAAATTAACGCTTTTGCCCACGGGCGAAATGGATCTTGCTGCGTCTATTAAAGGATATAACCCCGATAAGAAAACCCATAACCCCATTACATTGAATTATACGCACAAAGAAAATATGTTTGAGCTATGGAAAATGATAGACTATGGCTCGCAATTCGAACAAAACCTTGAATATCGACTTTACCAACAAGCGGAAAAAACGGAATGAAAAACTTTGCTAAAAAACAACCGCACTTTTTACTTTTTGCAGCCTTAGTAAGTCTATTTACGCTATCCGCCTGCACCCCCACCATTCAACTCGACACCCCAAAAGAAGGGATTACGATTAATATGAACGTGGTGGTGGATCACAAAATTAGCGTAAAGATGGATGAAAAATCGCAAGAAGTGATGGGAAAATAGTCGAGAATTACAAATTTGCATTTCTTCCTTTCCCTTTGAAGTTTGCCTATAATCTTTTCAACTTATTACCAAAAGGAAGAACTATGTCATCATTACTTTTTGCTTCTTGCCGTGTGGCGTTTGCGGCATTGGTTCACGATTTAGGGAAGTTTGCAGAGCGCGCCAAACTTCCGATTTCGCAGGATGCGCTTGATGCCCACAAAACGCTTTATTGCCCTTTCAATCAAGAGGGGAATTATCATTCCCACGTTCACGCTGCTTATACCGGCTATGCCATTGACCAAATCGAGCCTTATTTACCGCCGTTAATTGAGAGTGAACTTTATCCTTTCACTTCACGCCAACAAAATAAAGATAACAGCATTACCAACTCTCTTATCAATGCGGCAGCCGCCCATCATAAACCCGATACTTTTTTGCAATGGGTGATTGCGACTGCAGATCGTGTGGCTTCGGGTTTTGAGCGTGAAGAGTTTGATAAATACAACAAAGCCGAAGCGCCTAATCATTATCAAGCCCGTTTATTGACCTTATTTGAGCAGATCAAAATCAGTAAAAGTGCGGTGGAAATTGAGAGCAATTCGCTTACTTTTCGCTATCCGCTTGCACCTTTAAGTGCACAAACGATTTTCCCTGTTTCTCGTCATCAAGTCGAAACCGATAATAATGAAATCGCACAAAAAGCCTATTTAAAATTGTGGGAACAGTTTGTGCAAGGTTTGGCGGAAATGCCGGCATCGCACCGTAAAAAATGGGATATATGGCTCGATCATTTTGATACCGCCTATCAATGTTTTGCCGGCAGTATTCCTTCTGCAACAGCGTTTGGTGTAAAACCGGAAGTTTCTTTGTATGATCACAGCAAAACGACGGCGGCATTAGCCACCGCACTTTGGCGTTGGCACGAAGAAAATCAGCAGACCGGGCAAGATCAAGCGGTGAAATTAGCAGATCGTTTTGCAAGTTGGGACGAGCAAAAATTCTTGTTAATTCAAGGGGATTTCTTTGGGATTCAAGATTTTATTTTTTCCGGCGGTAGCGATAGCAATAAACAAGCGGCGAAATTATTGCGTGGACGCTCTTTCCAAGTTTCACTGTTTACCGAATTAGCCGCCTTGAAATTGTTGCAAGCTTGCGAATTACCAAGCACCAGCCAAATTATCAATGCGGCAGGTAAATTTTTGATTGTTGCGCCCAATACCGCCAAAATTAAAGCCACCGTTGCACAAGTACAAAATGAATTAAATCAATGGTTTGTTGAAAATACTTACGGCTTAGTCGGTTTAGGTTTAGCCGGCAAAGAAGCCAGCTGTAATGATTTTATCGGCGATAAATTTAAAACGCTGATTAAAGGCTTATTTGAACAGTTGGAAGAGGCCAAACTACAACGTTTAGATTTAACGGATAGCACGCTGTCGGTTCAAAATGTCAGCTATCCTTACGGGATATGCCGCCTAAACCGTTATTTCCCGGCGGAAACGGAATATCGCTCGGAAGATAAAAACAGCGGTTTATCCCGAATTTCTAAAGACCAAATTACCATTGGCGAGCAGTTGGTCAAGAAAAACCGTATTTTAATCTGTGCGTCAGCGGCAGAAATATTTAAAACCTACAAAACTGCCAGTTTGAGTTTACCGATTTTCGGCTACAACGTCATTTTTACGGAAAACGAAGCGGAAACCGGCAAATTTGGCGAGTTGGTCAATGCGCAGCAACTTTATCGTTGCTGGGATTTTTCTATTCCGAACAGTCTCGATCAATCCGTATGGAACGGCTACGCACGCCGTTATATTAACGGGTATGTGGCTAAATTTAACCTTGCTGATGAATATACGTCTGAGAAATATCAAAATGCGGATTTAGCGGAAATTGAAATCGATAAAATTAAAGCCTTTGATTTTATCGCTTGTGAAGATCGCCAATTAAACGGCGAAAAATACGAAGGTTCGGCGGCATTGATGACCTTAAAAGGCGATGTGGACAATTTAGGCACGATTTTCCAAACCGGTTTAAAAACGCCAACTTTTGCAAAAATGGCCGCACTTTCACGCCAAATGAACCAATTTTTCAGTTTGTGGTTACCGACTTATTGCCGGCAAAACAGCCCGAATATGTACACGGTGTTTGCCGGTGGCGATGATTTCTTTTTAATCGGGCCTTGGCAAGCAACGCAAAAAATGGCAGGCGAAATGCACCAAGAATTCCACCGCTATGTGGCTGAAAATGCGGATATTCACTTTTCTGCCGGAATGGTAATGAGCAAAGTCGGGTTACCTGTCCCTCGTTTAGGCGATTTAGCGGAAGAAGCCCTTGAAAAGGCGAAAGGGATTGATGCAGGCAAAAATGCGGTAACTATTTTTAATAAAACGGTGAAATGGGAAAATTGGCAATCACTTTGTAAGTTAGAAAACAATATCCGTGATTTAGCAAAAGAATATAAAATTTCAACATCTTATTTGTATTCTTTAATCCGTTTAGCGGAACAAGCAGATAATTCAACGAATATTGAAAACACAATGTGGCGTAGCCGTTTTTATTATCGTACAGCACGTTATGTGGCAGATAAATTGCCAAAAGAGCAAAAAACCGAAGTACTTGATAAAATAATCAAATTATTAGGTAATGAAGGAATTGAACAATATCAAGGTAATTTTGTTATTCCGTTATTTAATTATTTTTATTCAAAACGTTAAGTGGAGTTATTTATGATTGATTTAAAAAAAATTCAATTAGGCAAAAATAAAAAACCTAATATTTTTTCCGAGATCGCTGAAGAAGCAGCACATAGCATTAAATATACGAATGGGCAATATGAAAAGAAAACGAACAAATCAACTCAGATAAGGAAATATTATGATGAGTTATCAATGTGGAATGATAAAGTTAATTTAACAACTTCTAAAGAGGAAAGATTACGTCTTTTTGATGAATATATCCCTTTTATCTATATGTTAAAGGCTAAAGTAGCTTATGCAGAAGGACGTAAATCAAATGGTAGCACATTAGTTAATCGAAACTTTAGCCAAATACTTAATCGATGTATAGACCAAATTATCGATCCTGAAACATTGAAAGAAGCTAAATTATTTATGGAAGCTGTACTTGCATTTTGTAAATTAGAAGAAGTAAAAAATAAAGGATAAAAATTATGAAACTGACAAATATCATCGAAATTAACGCAAAATTAGTATTAAAAACCGGTTTACATATTGGCGCAGGCGATAGCGAAATGCATATTGGCGGTATTGATAATTCCGTGATTAAACACCCAATTACCCAATCGCCTTATATTCCCGGTTCGAGTTTAAAAGGCAAAATTCGTACATTATTAGAGTGGCGTTCGGGTGCGGTAAAAAATGCACCACTTACCTTAAATGAAGCAAATGGACAAAATGTCGAAGCGGTCAAAAATATTTTGCGTTTATTCGGCATTAGTGGCGATAGCAAAAATGATAAAAGTGCGGTGGAAGAAATCGGCGTTTCTCGCCTTGCCTTTTGGGATTGTGCTTTAAATCCAGAGTGGGAAAACGCCATTCGTGAAGACAACCAACTTTTAACGGAAGCCAAAAGCGAAAACACCATCGACCGCATTACGGCAACGGCTGGCAATCCACGCCAAACGGAGCGTGTTCCGGCTGGTGCTGAATTTGACTTCAAATTAACCTTACGCCAATTTGAAGGCGATAGCCCCGAATTATTAGATTTAATCTTAAAAGGTTTACGTTTACTGGAATTAGATAGTCTTGGTGGTTCAGGATCTCGTGGTTACGGTAAAATCGAATTTCAAAATTTAACCGTAAGTGGAGAACCTAAAAACTTACCTGAAAACCCATTTGCATAGGGGGAAAAATGAAAACCTATCGTTTTACGCTTTCCCCCCAAAGTGCTTTTGGCACACCGCTAGTTGGGGATAGCTTATTCGGGCAACTTTGCTGGGCGATTGTTAATCGTTTTGGCGAAGCTCGCCTTAATGAACTACTTGAGGGTTATGTTGAACAACGTCCATTTATGGTGGTATCTGATTGTTTTCCAAAAGATTACTTACCTTTACCAACCATCCCTTCTCGTTTTTGGAACACTGATGACAGCCATAAAGCTGATCGTAAAAAATTGAAAAAAATCCAATGGATTAAATGGGAAGACGCTCAAAAAAGTGCGGTTGAATTTTGGCAAGAAAAAGCCATTGCAGCAAATTTCAAATTTGAAAAAGAGAGCCAAGACCAATATCACAATACTATTGACCGTTCTACAGGCACAACAGGCGAAGACATTTTTGCCCCTTATGCGACTGAATTGACTTGGTATAATAAAACGCAACAATTTGATCTTTATATTGTGTTAGATGAAGAACGCTTAAGCCTATCTAACTTAAAACAAATCTTAAAAGATGTGGGTGATTTTGGTTTTGGGCGAGACGCTTCTATTGGTTTAGGCAAATTTACCATTGCCGAAGAAGTACAAGCGGTTGAATTTAAGCAAGAAAATGCAAATTGCTATTTCACGTTAGCTAACTCTGCCCCACAAGGGTTAGGCTTAAACAAAGACAATAGTTACTACCAAATTACTACCCGATTTGGACGGCACGGCGATATTCAGGCACTGAGTTCGAGCCCGTTTAAAAAGCCGATTATTTTAGCAAAAGCAGCCGCGATTTTTACCCCGAATGAATATAAAGGGCGATTATTTTTGGGCAATGGTTTAACACAAATATCAACTGCTCAAACCAACGCTGTTCATCAAGGTTATGCACCGGTATTTAATTTATGTGTGGATTTCACTAAGGATAAAAAATAATGAAATTTATGCAAACTCACAAAGTCTATTTAACCCCAATTAGCCCTATTCATATCGGCTGTGGGGAAGATTTCGAGCCAACGAATTATGTAATTGATGGAAATATTTTATACCATTTTGATCCTGTCAAACTTGGCTTATCTCAAGAACAAAAAGAACATTTAATCAAGTTAATAGATGATGAAAGAATATCTAATGCCCAAAAATTGTTAAATATTCAAAAATTTTTTCTTAACCATAAAGAGATAGCAAAAAAAATCTCTAGCTATGAAGTAAACGTTGCTACTGGATTTCCACCAGAATGGAAAGAAAAAGTTTCAAAACCGGTTGAGATAGATAAAAATGGAAAAGAAAAGGATTTAATCAATCAATTAGCTATTCAGCGAAATGCCTATTATCCAAGTAAGAATGGACATATTCCATATATTGCAGGAAGTAGTTTTAAAGGGGCATTTATTACACCAATTTTATCTCAACGTCATTTTGAGAATGGGCAAAGACCATTTATCAAATTAGAACCTAAAATAAATAGTCAAGATAAAAATAAAAAGCTCTCTGAAATAGCTAATAAAATAAATACTGATTATATTTACCAGATCAATAACCTTAAATCTTTCGAAGAGGTTAAAGAGAATTTTGCTCATAATGAATTTAGAAGTATTAAATTTTCTGATTTTATGCCCCAAATAGCCGCAAATACCAAAGTATACTATACGGTTAGCTTTCATCGGGAGTTAAGTAAAGGTCAGAAAAAATCTGATAGCAGAATAATTCAAAGAAGAGAATGTATTCTTGCAGGGCAATATCGAGCATTTACGGCAGACCTTACTATTATGGAAGATAGGGTAAATAAATTATGTCCATTAGAAGAATATTTTGAAATTACCCAAGATTATTATCAAAGAGCCTTTATTTCTGAAATTGAAAAAATGAAAGAAAGTGATTTAGTTAATGAAAAATGGGCAAACTCTCTTCTAAATTTAATTTCAAAAGGTGGATATTTAATTCGATTGGGTAAAAATGGCTCTGATACTAAAGTATTAGAGGGAAAAGGTGTTGCTCAAATAAAAATTAATCCTAAACAAGGTCAGGAAGAATATTATCAGGAAAAAGCGACAACCTTTTGGCTAGCTGCAGATAATAATAAGCAACAAAAAGATCTTTTACCTTTTGGCTGGGCTCTAATTGAGATTCAAGGAAAAAATGAAAATTCAGCTTTAGAAGATTGGTGTAACCGACACCCAAGACCTGCTTTAGATAAAATATCAATATTTAAAGCAAAAGAGCAAGAACGTCAAAAAGAGAAAGAGGACAAAGAGAGACAGGAATTATTAAATTCTTTATCTAGTAACAGACGAACTATTGAAGAGTATATTGATAATTGGAAAAATTTATCTAAAAACTCATTTACATCTTCAAAAATTTATTCTGATGCAAAAAAATTAATAGAACAAGCTATCCAAGATAATTGGGAGATTGAAGATAAAAAATATATTTTTGAACTATTAGATCCAAGCAACGCTAATAGTATTAGCCAAGAAAAATTTACAGATGTAGATAAATTGATTAAACCTAAAGATAAAAAATCAGCAGCTGGTCAGTTTAGAAAATTATTAAATAGTTTGGTAGAAGAATGATTTCAAATAGTTTCCCCATCGCTCGCTATCAATTTACATTTAAAGTGAATGACCCCATTATTCTTCCCGAATATGCAGGCTCCACATTACGTGGAGCTTTCGGGCGAGCATTACGCAAAATTGCTTGTATGACTAAACAAGAGGATTGCAAGAGTTGCCCGTTATATCGCACTTGCCCTTACACCAATATTTTTGAAACGCCAGCACCTGAAACCCATCAAATCCAACAATTTAGCCAAGTGCCAAATGGTTATATTATTGAACCGCCTGAATGGGGAATAACAGAATATCGACAAGGCGAAATACTTCGCTTTAATTTAGTTTTATTCGGCCGTTTAGTGTCGCAATTACCTTTAATTGCCTTTGCCTTTAAACGTGCTTTTGAATATAACATTGCAGGCGGAAAAGGTGAATTAGTGGATATTGCATTTTTTTCACAAAATCAAACCGCTTGTCAGTCGATTTTACAGCAGGGAAATATTATTGAACATCAAGCAGAAATTATTATTCCCACCGATTTACCTAATAAAATGGAATTAGAGATTTTAACGCCATTGCGTTTACAAGATAACGGCAAACCATTAAAACCCAATGAAATTAATTTAAACCGCTTTTTAATTAGTTTGGCAAAACGTATTTCATTATTAAGTGAATTTCATCATCAACCGCTTAATTTAGAGTTTGATAATTTAATTTCATTATTGCCACAAATTGAAGATCAAAAACAATTAAAATGGCAAGATTGGACAAGATATTCTTCTCGCCAACAACAAAAAATGAAATTAGGTGGCGTAATTGGAAAATGGGAATTTCACAACGTTCCGAATGAATGGGCAGAATTGCTTTATATCGGGCAATGGCTACATAATGGTAAAAATGCGACTTTTGGCTTAGGAAAATATCAGATTACAAATTTGTAATTTAATCTCAATTTAAAAAATATCGTTTAAACTTACCGCACTTTTTATCAAAATAAGGAAAAATATGGCGGTCTGGTTTATTTCAAGACATCAAGGTGCAATTGATTGGATTAAACAACAATCTATTCATATTGATCGTTTTGAAAGCCACTTAGATGTTAATTTAATCCAAGCGGAAGATACCGTTATTGGTACGCTTCCCATTCATCTTGCGGCAGAAGTTTGCCAAAAAGGGGCAAAATTTTATTTTTTATCAATTAACATGCGCCCGGAACAACGCGGCACAGAATTAACACAAGCACAACTTGTAGAACAAGGCTGTGCATTGCAAGAATTTTATATTGAAAAATGTTAGGAGTCATTATGCAAAAATATGATATTCACGTTTGTTTGGTTTCAGGACAAGCTGCACCAAATTTATTACCTATTTTAGATACGGAATTTAAGCCGAAAGAAATTGTATTGATTGTGTCAAATAAAATGAAAGAAAAAGCCAATAATTTGGCTGAAATTTACAAAAAGAACAATATTAAAGTGATACAAAAAATGTTGAGTGATGAATTTAATTTTTCAACAATGGAACAAGAAATTTATGCTATTGCAGAAGAATATCTTGATAAAAATGTCGCTTTAAATGTTACGGGTGGCACAAAATTAATTGCGATTGCAGCTCAAAATGCCTTCCAAACGGCTGGAAACCCTATTTTTTATGTAGATACAGATGAGAATCGTATTATCTTTATTTCTAAAGATGAACAAGGACGCTGGATTGAAGATAAGATGTTACATACCAATGTTAATCTTAGTGATTATTTTGGTTCTTATGGTTTCCAAACATTCTGCCATTCGCAACCTGACATTAAAGAAGAATGGTTAGATATTCCAAAGTTACTTATACAGTATTACGATCGTTATGCTAATGTTATTCCACTTTTAAATAAATATGCCTCTTTAGCGGAAAAACAAGGTTTAAAAGTGGAGATTTATAAAGAAGATCAGCGAATTAATTTACTTGATGATGTATTGGCTGAATTTGATGATAAATATGATTTGATTGAATATAGAAATAATCAAATTAATTTCAAAAATCAAGATGTTCGTTTCTTTCTTAATGGTGGTTGGTTAGAAGATTATACTTTCAATCTTCTAAAGGATATTAAGCAGATTGATGATATTGGTTGTAATATTGAAGTGGCTAATCTTCATTATAAGCAAGAAAAAAGTGATTTCTCTAAAAATAATAAGGGGAATAAAAACGAGTTTGATATTGTTTTTATGGCTAAAAATAAATTACATATTATTGAGTGTAAAACACAAAAGCTGGATAAATCCGGTGGCGTGAAAGCAGAAGATATTCTGTATAAATTAGAAACCTTAAAAGATTATGGTGGATTGTTCACCAAAAAATGTTTAATTAGCTATTGTTCTCTTCCTGAAGCCATTTTAAATCGTGCTAAATCGCTCAATATTAAAATTATTCAAGGAAAAGATTTATTACGTTTAAAATCATTGATTCAAGATTGGATTGCACGCTAATGAAAAATTACAACAAACGCATACTACTATCTGTTACAGGAATGTCGCCAGCGGTTGTTACAGAAACATTGTATGCTTTAGTAACAGAAAAAGGCTTTATCCCAACAGAAATTCGAGTCATTACCACGCTACAAGGTAAAAATAAATTACTCGATGTTTTATTACGCCGTGGCGCATTAGCAGAATTTATTGCTGATTATGGCGAACAATATGGTTTTTCACATATTCATTTTGATGAGAGTTGTATTGAAGTAATTAACGATATAAGCGGTGAAAAATTATCGGATATTCGCACGCCTGAAGAAAATGATTTAGCGGCAAACCAAATCGTGAAACTGGTTGGACAGCTTTGCCAAGATGAACATTCAGCAATTCACGTCTCTATTGCCGGCGGTCGCAAAACAATGGGATTTTTCTTAGGCTATGCGCTTTCCCTTTATGGGCGTAAGCAAGATAGCCTATCCCACGTGTTAGTTTCGGCAGAATTTGAAAATGTGCGAGATTTTTATTATCCGAAACCTTACCCTTGTGAAATTTTCAATGATAAGGGGGTAGCTTTGGACGCTTCGCAAGGCAAAGTGATGCTGGCGGAAATTCCTTGGGTTCGGTTGGGGTTGGGGATTCCGGCAGATCTGCTTAATAATCAGATTTCCTATAGTCAGTCGGTCAATAATGCACAACAAATTTTGGAAACCCCAAGCATTTCTTTTATCGACAAAATTGTGGATAGAAAAGTAAAATTAGGGGAGCATATGGTGAAATTTGCGCCACGAGGCTATACCTTTTTGCTTGCACTAGTGATTGCCAAAGAACAACAATGGAAATTTGACTATAACAAGCAAGAAGCAAAAATCATTGAACTTTACCTACAAATTTATGAATTAGTGAAAGGAAATGATCTTAGTATGCAGGATCGTTTAACCGGTAAATATTATGAATTGGATATTCTTAAGAAAGTGTTGTCGGAGTCGGCACACGATATTAATGAAAAAGTTCGCAAAGCCTTTTCCTTAGGCAAATCTGTGAAAGTTCCCTATATTCCTTCCGCTAAAAATGGTTGTTATGAATTGATGATTGAAAGTGCCGATATTGATTTTTCTGCTATTCAATCTGAAATTCAACATCTTCTTTAATCTTTTCTATACAGGCGGTAGTTTTTTACCGCTTTAGCCTGATAACAAAGTTTATTCATTCAGTGTTTATTGGGGCTAATGTAATTAGCCCCTACAGCCGTTTTATATTAAGATATTTTGATAACTAAAATATTTCAAATCGATTAAAAAATTTGAAGTGGTAATTTTTTACCGCTTTTTACAAATTTGTAATTTTAAATATGCGTTGATACTTAATTTATTATACTCCCATTCTTAGAGAGAATTTGAAAATTTATTCTAAATAAGTTAATTAGAATATTTTACCACCTTAAATTTTAATCTAATCCATCAGTGAAAATTTTATCAAAATTATTACAAAGGAGAGTAAAAATGGGCGATATTTTAGAAGAAATCCAACAAATCATTTTTGCACATTGTAGTAATGATGAGCCGTATCTCTATGATCTCTTTAGGGAGGCTGAAGAATGGACACTACCCGAACTCGATATCTCATTGCTTATGATATAGCCGACAGCAAACGGCTTTATCGCATTCATAAGCAAGTGGAGGCTTATGCCATTGGCGGGCAGAAATCCTTTTATGAGTGTTGGCTAACGCCACACGAATTGGCAAAATTGAAGGAAAAAATGACCGCACTTATGGAAAATAGCGAAGATCGTATTTTTATTTATCAACTTCATCAAGACACAGAAGTCGAATTATTCGGCAAAGCAACATTACAATCCACGCAACCTTTTTTATTGATATAGGAGGGCATTATGTCTAGCTTATATATTGATCGCAAAGGCACGGAAATTAAAATGAGTGGTGATACCTTGGTTTGTTATGAAAATGAAGAACGGATCGGTACCATTCCTCTTGCGCCGATTGAGCGAATTTATTTGAAAGGCGATGTGAAATTACAGGCTTCGCTATTGGCTAAATTGGGAGAAAGAAATATTGGGATTATTTGCCTTTCAGGTCGTAAAAATATACCAACGTTGTTTATGTCGCAACCACACAATGACGCAGAACGCCGTCTCTCACAATATGAACTCTCAAACAATGAAGCGTTCTGCCTTGCTTTTGCCAAAAAACTGATCACGCTCAAACTTGTTACACAGAAAAATTGGCTGTGGCAAGCTTCCAATGCAAGACTAGATAAAAAAATCTTGCTTGTGCCAAAGGCAGAAGAGTTAGAAGGGCTCATCGGTAAGATTGAGCAACAGACAAATTTGGCATCTTTACGTGGTATTGAAGGCAGGGCGGCAAATGTTTATTTTACTGCGTTAAGCCTTTACCTTCCGCCTGCATTACGGTTTGCGGGTCGAAACCGCCGTCCGCCACGAGATCCGTTTAATGCGGTAATGTCATTAAGTTATACGTTGTTACATTCGGAAGCTGTTTTAACCGCCTATGGTGCAGGTTTGGATCCTTATATCGGTTTTCTTCATAGTTTAGATTATGGGCGTGAGTCGCTGGCTTGTGATTTAATTGAGCCAATTCGACCGCTTGTGGATAACTGGTTGTTGAGTTGTTTTCGTCAAAATATTTTGCGTGAAGAGCATTTTAACACCACGCAAGAAGGCTGCTTACTTGGTAAAGCAGGGCGCATTCATTTCTATCAAGAATATGAACGTGTCATTGCTAATTGGCGCAAAATGCTAACGGAAAATTGTTATGATTTGGTGCAATTGTTTAAGACTTGCCAATTGGATTGTTCGCCACAACGCCGTGCCAGCCAGCTTTCGCCAGCCAGTTTGTTGCAATATGAGCAAAACTGGAAACGCTTGTTGGAGAACTATTATTTTAATCAGCGCACAATGTTGAGTAATTATGAATTTTATTTTTAGGAGGCATTATGCATTTTTTAGTAGGTTATGATATTAGTGATGAAAAACGGTTGCAAAGAATTCACAAGGTAATGGCTAAGCACGCTACGCCTATTCAATACAGTATTTTTTTATTTGAGGGGGAGCGTAAGGGATTACAAGCCTGTATTGATGATGTAATGCGTTTTTTTCATAAAAAAGAGGATGATTTGCGTGTTTATCCGCTTCCTTCCAATGGTAAGCAATGGCATTTAGGGAAAGCGGTTTTACCCGAAGGGGTTATTTGGACAGCATTGCCGTTAAATACGCAGGTTGTCTAATTACGCTCGAAAAGTGCGGTGTTTTTTGTTATAATATCGCTGTTTTTGACAAGTGGAAGGAATAAAGTTGATTATTTTTCAATCAATTCAACAGCTAACTCTTCGGCTTCTCGGAAATCTTGGGGAGTCGTTGTTTAACTTATTGAAATGTAAGAAAAATAACCCCTTCCACAGTCAAAAGACCTTGCCCTGTATCAAAGGGATTGAAACTGAATTACCACAACCTTTCTTGCAAGACATTATTGTGTCAAAAGACCTTGCCCTGTATCAAAGGGATTGAAACGATCTGAGATTATCTAGATCCGCCATCACGTTTACGTCAAAAGACCTTGCCCTGTATCAAAGGGATTGAAACCTGATAGCCATAACCAGTTACCGCAAACTTCAATAATGTCGAAAGACCTTGCCCTGTATCAAAGGGATTGAAACTCTTAATATCGGTTTTTTCAGATCCCGAATTTTCTGTCGAAAGACCTTGCCCTGTATCAAAGGGATTGAAACTACGTCATCGCCACGCACTTATCTAAGTAATCGGTCGAAAGACCTTGCCCTGTATCAAAGGGATTGAAACTTAGGTCGTTCGTACAACTTCATCATAACCGTCGAAAGACCTTGCCCTGTATCAAAGGGATTGAAACATGGTAAGGGGATACGACTCCCCACTTCAGCTTGGTCGAAAGACCCCGCCCTGTCTCAAAGGGATTAAAACGGATCGAATACAACGACCATCTGCCCTTTGCTGTGTCAAAAGACCTCGCCCTGTCTCAAAGGGATTGAAACAAAAACTTGCTTAGAATGTCTAACTTTCATCTGGTCGAAAGACCTTGCCCTGTTTCAAAGGGATTAAAATAGAATGAAAGATTTAGTCGGGTATCTTGTTCAATTACTGCATAATGCTGCAAAAATTTAGTTACTTAGCGTGTTAATATTGCATACACAATCAATATACATTATAGTTTGTGTATTGATTGTATATCTTCGGAGAATAATTATGCGTACAGCAGCAATTAATTTAAGAGTTCACCCTATGCAACGGGATATGATTGATTATGCGGCTTCTCTGCTTGGCAAAAGCCGTTCTGATTTTATGTTAGACGTTGCTTACACCTATGCGCAAAACGTGATTTTAGATAGAACGGTATTTCAATTAGATAGTGAAAAATTTAACCGCTTTATTGAAGTGCTTGAACAGCCAATAGAAGAAAATGCAGGATTAGCCAAATTAATGGCGGTAAAAGCCCCTTGGGAGGCATAATGTATTCTGCACCTGAATTATTAAATGCCACTCATCATTTAGACGATTTTGATTGTGGCGAAGAAGCCTTAAATAGTTGCTTAAAACGCAATGCATTGAAAAATCAACAAAATCAAGCAAGCCGTACTTTTGTGATTTGTCAGAATAATAACGTTGTTGGTTTCTATGCTTTAGCGGCCGGATCAGTAAGCCATCAATTTGTATCAGGTGGATTAAGACGAAATATGCCGAATCCTATTCCTGTTGTCGTTTTAGGTCGATTAGCCATTGATTTAGCTCATCAGGGGCAAAAATTGGGGGCGGCATTATTAAAAGACGCTGTTTTGCGGGCAAGCGCAGTTTCTCAGCAGGTTGGCGTTAAAGCGTTGTTGGTTCACGCATTGAATGACAAGGCGAAAGCGTTTTACCTAAATTATGGTTTTCAAGTTTCACCTATTGATGATTTGATTTTGTTATTGAAATTATAAGGCTTGTTGATGTTTTGTGCGTATAAAATATGCTATTTTATACCTAGTATGCAAAATACGTATCAGGTTACGCCTAGTTGAGCAGCTCTGTCTCTCTAATTCTCAGCCCCAAAGGGGCTGATTTATGCATAACCCAGTATGGCTCTGCCATGCTGGGTTATTGATACCCATGAAAAATTCATCTCACTTATTCGCCATAATCACCGCACGTTTGGGTGCGGGGTAGCCTTCGATGGTTTTGCTGTGGTCGGTTGGATCTAAGAAATCAACGAGACTTTCGTTTTCGAGCCAATCGGTTTTGCGTTGTTCTTCAAGGCTGGTCACTTCCACATCCACACAACGTACATTCTCAAATCCGCATTTTTCTAACCAATTGATTAAACAAGGTACAGATGGGATGAAATACACATTTTTCATTTTGGCATAGCGATCGGCTGGCACGAGAGCAGTATGTTCATCGCCGTCAACAACCAGTGTTTCTAACACCAATTCGCCGCCTTTGCGTAATTGATTTTTCAGTTGGGTTAAATGATCCAACGGCGATTTACGGTGGTAAAGCACGCCCATAGAGAAGACCGTATCAAATACGCCTAAGGGTTGCATTTGTTCGATGCCGAGCGGAATCAGATTGGCGCGGCGGTCGTTGTTGAGCAATTTGCGCACCGCTTCAAATTGGCAAAGGAAAAGTTCAGTTGGGTCAATGCCGATGACCATTTTTGCCCCTTCGCCAACCATTCGCCACATATGATAGCCACTGCCACAACCGACATCTAAAATGGTGCGATCTTTTAATGGGGCAAGATGGGGTAAAACACGATCCCATTTAAAATCGGAACGCCATTCAGTGTCAATATGAATACCATGAAGATGATAAGGGCCTTTGCGCCAAGGCATTAGCTGTTTTAGATGATGAATAAGACGTTGTTTTTCGCCATCAGAGAGAGGCAAAGTGCGGTCGGATTTCACCGCACTTTTTAAATCAATTTGTTCCGCCGGTGTATCGGGAAGAAACTCGATAACCTTTGCCCATTTGGCATAATCACCATGGGTATTTTTTTCCCAATTTTTGAGCTGCAACGGTAAAGTTTCCAGCCAAGGCGATAACGCTGTGGTGGCAATTTGTTGATAAAATGGACGAAAATCAATCATTTTTCATCCTTATAAGCGGCGTCCGCTTTATGGAATGTGTCCACAATTTCTTGACTTGGTTTGCCTGAAATCAATGAAAAGACAATCACCGCCAAGGTTGCCAGTGCAAAGGCAGGAATCATTTCATAGACGCCATGCCATACGCTGTCCGTTGGGATCATTTTTTTCCAGCTAAACACGATAATTGCCCCTGTGAGCATGCCAGCCATTGCGCCGCTAGACGTCATCCGTTTCCAAAACAGTGAGAGTAAAACCACAGGGCCGAAAGCACTACCAAATCCCGCCCACGCGAATTCCACTAATTTTAAGACTTGATTGTGTTCATCTTGGGCAATCCAAATGGCAAGTCCTGCGATAACCAGTACCATCGCACGTCCAAGCCACACAAGCTCTTTATCACTGGCTTTAGGGCGAATAAAGCCTTTGTAGAAATCTTCGGTAATTGCGCTAGATGAAATCAGTAATTGGCAACTTAAAGTACTCATGACGGCGGCTAAAATCGCAGAAAGTAAAACGCCGGCAATCCAAGGATTAAAAAGCAGTTTTGCCAGTTCGATAAAGACTTGTTCACGTTCGCGATTGACTACTGTTGCCACCTGTGGATTAGCATGGAAATAAGCAATACCAAAAAAGCCAATACCCATTGCGCCGGCTAAACAAAGCACCATCCAGGTCATACTAATACGGCGTGCTTTAATTAAGGATTTTGCAGAATATGCCGCCATAAAACGCGCTAAAATATGAGGTTGGCCAAAATAACCTAATCCCCATGCCGCAAGGCTTAACAGTCCAAGAGGGGTGGTACCTGTGAATAAGTCCGTAAAGTCTTTATTTGCCACTTGTTCTGCCTGTGCCATCACAAGATGGAAATTATCCATTCCGCCTAGGGCGTAAACTACCACGACCGGTGTAAGAATTAAGGCAAAAATCATCAAGGTCGCTTGAATGGTGTCTGTCCAACTTACCGCCAGGAATCCCCCGATAAAGGTATAGGCAATGGTCGCTAATGCGCCATACCAAATTGCCGTTGAATAAGGTACGGCAAAGAGATTTTGGAAGAGTTTTGCTCCTGCCACCACACCTGAAGCACAATAAATGGTGAAGAAAACTAAAATAATGCTGGCGGATACGATTTTGAGTAAATGGTGAGAGGTGCCAAAACGGTGATGAAAATATTCGGGCAAAGTTAAGGCGTTATTATTATATTCGGTATGGACGCGCAAACGCCCTGCGACAAAACGCCAGTTGAGATAAGCGCCAATGGTTAAACCAATGGCAATCCAACCTTCTACTAAGCCTGAAACATAGACTGCACCGGGTAACCCCATTAATAGCCAGCCTGACATATCTGATGCACCGGCAGACATAGCGGTAACAAAGCTGCCTAAACGACGGCCGCCTAAAATATAGTCAGATAGATTGGAGGTATAACGGTAGGCAAGAAAGCCGATAGCAATCATACCTAAAATATAAACTGTAAAGGTTGTGAGTGTTGGATCAAGGCCAAACATTAGAAACTCCAGAATTTTTTACCGCACTTTTTGGTCACGCTCAAGCGGAAATTTGATTATAAAATTTGATAAAGCGCACATTTTACATGATTTTTGCTTGTTTTTCTATTTGCCTTCGTTATCCTTATGGCAGTTTATCAGATTATGTGCTGTAAAACTCCGTCCTTCAGGGCGGAGATATAAGGCACAAACGGCGTAAGCCGTTTCAAACCTAACTAATCAGGTGTTTGTTGTTGCTCAATGTATTGGCGAATAATGGAAATCGGTGCACCGCCGCAACTCCCCACAAAATTAAAAACGCAATGTCTACCATGTCTAATTTCAGTTTCTTTTTGCATAGACCAAGTGTAAAATGTTGAAAACATACATTCTAAACCTTGTCAATGCAACTACGCAAAGCCTTTAAGTTCCAGATAATGCCAAATGGTAGCCAAATCCGCAGAATTAAACAGTTCTGTGGTTGCTCTCGTTTTGTGTTCAATCGGGCGTTGGCTTGGCAAAATGAACAATACGAGCAGGATAACAGCTTTAAGTTCAGTTACACCAAAATCGCCAACTTGCTTCCACAATGGAAAAAAGAATTAGTTTGGTTAAAAGAATGCCATTCTCAAGTGCTTCAACAGTCTTTAAAAGACCTAGAGAGTGCGTTTAGAAATTTCTTTCAACAGCGAGCAGACTTCCCAAAATTTAAGAAAAAAGGTTTAAAAGAGAGTTTTCGCTTTCCACAAGGTTGCAAATTAGAGCAACAAAATAACCGCTTGTATCTACCAAAGATTGGGTGGGTTCACTATCGCAACAGCCGAGATATCGTTGGTGAAATCAAAAATGTTACCGTCAGCCAAAAGTGCGGTCACTTTTTTGTCAGTATTCAAACTGAATTTGAGTACGAAATCCCGACACATAAAGGCGGTGAAATCGGTATTGATATGGGCGTTGCACGTTTTGCTACGCTTTCAAACGGTGAATTTTTTGAGCCATTAAACGCCTTTAAAACCTACAAAGGCAAATTGGCAAAACTGCAACGTCAACTTAAAAACAAGGTTAAATTTAGTCAAAACCGGCAGAAATTAAAGGCGAAAATCGCCAAACTGCACCATAAAATGGCCAATTGTCGCAAAGATTTCTTGCATCAGACTTCAAGCAAAATCAGCAAAAACCACGCCATGATCTATATTGAAGATTTGCAGGTGTCAAATATGTCAAAATCAGCCAAAGGCACGGCGGAAACACCTGGAAAAAATGTTGCTGCAAAATCAGGCTTGAACCAAGCGATATTAGATCAATCTTGGTTTGAGTTTCGCCGTCAGTTGGATTACAAAACACAATGGACAGGTGGATTTTTAGTGGCGGTGCCACCGCAAAATACCAGCCGAACTTGCCCTTGTTGTGGTCATGTAGCAAAAGAAAATCGCCAAACACAGGCTAATTTTGAGTGTGTAGAATGTGGCTACACAGAAAATGCTGATGTGGTTGGAGCGTTAAATGTATTGGGGCGTGGGCGAGCTATCGTCCACGCGTAATAAAATATCAGGGCAGGACATGTCCGTAGAGCTTGTGAAGTGAACTTCATTAGAAGTCAGCAGCAAGAACCCACCGAGAGTAGCTCATTGCTTGCAATGGGCACTAGTAGGAATCCCCGTCCTTTAGGGCGGGGAGGATGTCAAGGAGAGTTTAAAGATGAATTCTGTTGAATTATTAGTCAATGTCACCCCAAATGAAACCCGTGTAGCGTTAATGGATAACGGTGAATTAAAAGAAGTGCATATTGAACGCCAAGCGAAGCGTGGCATTGTGGGGAATATTTATAAAGGGCGCGTAACGCGTGTGTTGCCCGGTATGCAATCGGCTTTTGTGGATATTGGTTTGGAAAAAGCCGCATTTTTGCATGCTTCCGATATTGTGTCGTACACCGAATGTGTGGATGAAAATGAGAAAAAGCAATTTGTGGTTAAAGACATTGTGGAACTGGTGCGAGAGGGGCAAGATATTGTGGTACAAGTGGTAAAAGATCCCATTGGTACCAAAGGGGCCCGTTTGACTACCGATATTACCCTGCCTTCACGTTATTTGGTCTTTATGCCGGAAAATAGTCACGTTGGCGTGTCTCAACGCATTGAAAGTGAAGATGAACGCGTGCGTTTAAAAGACTTAGTGGAACCCTATTGTGATGAATTAGGCGGCTATATTATTCGTACTGCCGCGGAAGGGGTGGCTGAAGTCGAATTAAAACAAGATGCCGATTTTCTTAAACGTGTTTGGCGCAAAGTGTTGGAAAGAAAATCGAAATATCCAACGCGTTCAAAGATTTATGGTGAATTACCTTTGGCGCAACGTGTTCTGCGTGATTTTATTGGGCAAGGGATCGAAAAAATTCGTATTGACTCCAAACTGTGCTTTTCAGAAGTGAAAGAATTTACAGAAGAATTTATGCCCGAATTAACGGATAAATTAGTGCTTTATTCAGGCAATAATCAGCCTTTATTTGATGTATACGGCGTGGAGACGGCGATTAATACGGCTTTAGATAAGCGTGTCAATTTAAAATCAGGCGGCTATCTCATTATAGAACAAACAGAAGCGATGACCACGATTGATATCAATACCGGGGCTTTTGTGGGGAATCGCAATTTAGAAGAAACGATTTTTAACACCAATATTGAAGCCACAAAGGCCATTGCGCAACAGCTCCAATTGCGTAATTTAGGCGGAATTATCATCATTGATTTTATTGATATGCAAACGGATGAACACCGTAATCGTGTACTGGATGCATTACGAGCCGCATTGGCCAAAGATCGGGTTAAAACCAATGTGAATGGGTTTACTCAGTTAGGGCTGGTGGAAATGACACGTAAACGCACAAGAGAAAGTCTTGAGCATATTTTATGTAGCGATTGCCCTTCTTGTCAGGGGCGCGGACACGTGAAAACTGTGGAAACCGTGTGTTACGAAATTATGCGGGAAATTATTCGTGTGCATCACCTATTCGCGAGCGAGCAATTTACCGTATACGCGAGCCCGGCGGTGGCAGAATACTTAATTAACGAAGAAAGCCACGGTTTACTTGCGGAAGTGGAAGTCTTTATAGGTAAACAGGTGAAAGTGAAAACCGAAGTTTATTACCATCAAGATCAATTTGATGTGGTTGTGGTGTAATTTTTTGACGACCGCCGTCCTTTAGGGTTGGCGGTCGTCAAGGTTGTAGACGTAACTAGGGAAACTCTTACCGTTCTTGTAATGCCTGTTTCATTCGAGTAATCGGTTTAATCAAATATTGAAACACGGTTTTTTGTCCCGTTTTAATATCCACAGAAGCAATCATCCCCGGGATAATAGGCATTTCTTTCCCCGCTTTATCGGTCAAATGACTACCGTCAGTTTTCACTAACACGCGATAATAGGCTTCATTCGGGTTTAATTTCAAATCACTTGGGCGTTTCTGATCGTGCAAGGTGTCAGGACTCAGCAACGTCACAGTGCCTTTCAATCCACCATAAATGGCATAATCATAAGCAGTGAGTTTCACTAATGCCTCCATTCCGGGGCGCACATAAGCCACATCATTCGGGCTAATATAAGCCTCTACCAACAACGTATCTTCAACAGGCACAATTTCCATAATATCCTGCCCGGCACTAATCACCCCACCAATGGTATTAATACGGATATTTTTCACAATGCCTTTCAACGGCGAACGAATCATCGCACGCTCCACAGGATCAGCACGTACCGCCATATTTTCACGGGCTTGAGATAACTCCGCTTCGATTTTAGTTAATTCCGTTCCGGCATCCGTAGCATATTTATTACGGCGTTCGGTTATTTGTAATTGCAAATCGCTTGATTGCCGCTTCATCCGTAGCAATTCCACCTCCGACATCGCACCACGCGCCACCATCGGTTCAGTCATCTTAATTTCTCGGTCTAATAATGACTTACTATGCGCCAAACTTTCCAAGGATTCCTCTAATGCGGCTTTTTTGGCTTGGTAAATCGCACGTTCACGTTCTTGTAGTGCGGTCGGAATATTGTCAGAAAATTCCAACGGAATATCGTAAGCTTCGGTTTTCAAACGAGCAGCCAAGGCTTCTAAGTTTTCCACTTTAGCTTGACTTTCACGCAATACCGCTGAACTTCGAGTATCGTCTAATTTCAACAATACCTGCCCTTTTTCCACTGTATCGCCTTCTTTAACCAGCATCTCTTTGAGAATTCCGGGGTCTAAACTTTGAATGACCTGCTCACGGCTTGTGGGAATAATGCTTCCTTGTCCACGAGTCACTTCTTCAATCGGGCTGTTATACGCCCAAATGACAAAAGCGATAAGCAAAACAAAAAAGAAAGAAATCGTAATAAAAATAGAATGATGCTTTTCCTGTTGCAATGCCGCATGCAAATCATTGAGCAAATGCAAATCTTTTTGGCTGATTGCATTTTTTACCGCCACCGCACTTTGTTTTATCTCTTCAGGCAAAGCTGTCTGAGCTTCCGACGGCGTTTGTTTGTTTTCTTTGTCCATAATTCTTATCCGAAAATCATCTTATATTGCCGTAGGGTCAAGGCAAATATTGACCCCACCATGGTTTATTTTAAGCACTTTGCGCCGTTTCAGCATTTGGTGCAGCAGCTTGTTTATCTTTTGCGGATAAATGTTTCAATACCGCATCACGAGGGCCGTCTAAAACAACCTTACCCTCTTCAACCACCACCACACGATCAACCAATTGTAAAACCTGTGAACGATGGGTCACCACCACCAACGTCCGCGAACGGCACCAATGTGCCAGCGCGCGTAACGCATAAACTTCAGAGGTTTGATCCAAACCCGTAGTCGGTTCATCCAGTAACACCACTCGAGGGTCTTTTAGCGTCATTCTCGCCAACGCGACCATTTGTTTTTGACCGCCTGAAAGTCCCAAACCGTCTTCGCCCAAAGGCATATCTAAGCCGCGTGGATGTTGACGGATTAAATCAATCAAGCCAAATCTCGCCAGCGCATTCAGCAAATCCTGATCCGTTGAAAAACCGTCCATTCTGGCTAAATCCAAGTTCTCGCGCAACGTACCAAGGAACAAACGCGGATTTTGTTCCAGCAACACCACTTGATTGCGCAAAAAGTGCGGATCGATTTGACGCAGATCCACATCATCAAGACTAATATTGCCATGCTGTGGTTCATATAAACCGGCCGCCAGTTTTAACATCGTGGATTTTCCGGAACCGATTTTCCCCAAAATGGCCACTTTCTCACCAGGTTGCAAGGCCAACGTCAAATTATTCACGGTAGGCTCGCCGTCTTTGCTGTAACCAAAAGAAACTTGATGAAATTTGACCGCACCTTGAATATGACTCAGCGTCACATAATTACGTTCCGTATCACGGTCGGTAGAACGTTCCACAATCCCATTCACCCCTTTTAACGCCAACCAAGCCTGTTGAAAGCGAATCGCCAAACCGGCAATTTGCCCCAAAGGAGCCAACGCACGCCCGGATAAAATCACACAGGCAATCAACGCCCCCATGGTAATTTTTTCTGCAGGATTATCGCTATGAATAAGATACGTTCCTGTTAGCACAAGAAAAACCGTATTCAACTGCTGCATCATCATGGTGAAATTAGTGACAAAATTACTGATATTTTTCACCTTAATCGAAGAAGCCGAAGATTTTGCCGTGAAAAAATCCCAACGTTTTTGCGCCCAATTAAAGGCATTATTGGTTTTTAACGTTTCCAGCCCTTCAATGGCTTCCACGGTTAATCCTTGGCGTTGTGAACTTTCTCGCATGGATTCATTAATAAAACGCGATAGTGGAATTTGTGCGAATAATCCCACAATAATTACAACAGGAATAATGGTTAAGGGAACAAAAGCTAATTTCCCGGCCACCAAAAACATCACAAAAATAAATAAAAATAAAAAAGGTAAATCCACCAGCGTTAATAAACTGGCACTGGTCATAAATTCCCGAACGGATTCAAAATCGCGCAAGTTATTGGCATAAGAACCGGAAGAAACAGGGCGTTCTTGTAATTTAATATTTAATACCCGTCGAAATAAGGCAGAACTAATAATTAAATCTGCTTTCTTTCCGGCAATATCGGTTAAATAAGCCCGTAATAATTTCGCAATTAATTCAAAAATAATGGCGGTAATTACCCCTAAACTTAATACCCAAAGCGTCCCATAGGCTTTATTAGGCACTACGCGGTCATACACATTCATCACATATAATGAACTCACTAAAGCTAAAAAGTTAATAATAAAACTGGCTAATAAAACTTGATAATAATAGCTTTTAAATCGCCAAATAACTTTAAAAAACCACGCCTTAGGTAATTTATATTCAGGTAGCTCAGAACGTGTATCTACGCTATCGCGCGGTTTAATAAACCAACAATGTTGCAAATAATTTTTATCTAATTCTTCTTCCGTTACCCAACGGGTTAAATCATCGGGTAAATGAATTTTATAACGACGCCCTTCATCATCTTCAATAATTTCAGTCACCAATGCGGCTTCTTCATTTTGTAAAAATAATAGAACAGGTACCGCTAAAGACGGAATTTCATTTAACGGACGTTTGGATAACGTATTTTCAAATCCCTCACTTTTTAAATATTCACGTAAGGAACTAAAATCTAAACTATTATCTTGAGTGCGTAAAGTATGGGAGGCTAACGTCGCGACTGATAAATTAGCCCCTAATAATCTCGTGGCGAGAGAAAGTGTTTCAATAATTTGTTTCATAACTTATTTAAAATTTAATTTAATATCTTGGTTTTTAATACCGCTCCAAGTAGAAATCATCCCTTGGGTATATAAATAATCTAATTTAGATTGGCGTAAATTATGTTGCGTATTGCTATAGGCTAATTCCGCATTAGATAATTCTTTTTCCGCATTTAATACATCCAACAACGAACGACGTGCCACATCAAATTGTAAGCGGTAAAAATCCACCACTTTCTCCGATGCCGCAATTTGACGTTTTAAGGTTTTTAATTGGCTTTGGCTTTCTTGAATATTAATTTTTGCCAAGGCCGCGCTTTCTTCCAAATCACGGGCAGTGCGCAATAAACGTTCATGCCCGGCGGCAATGGCACTGGCACGCTCACGCACAGTGTAATCCGCCGCGCGATCAAACACATCCCAAGCCACTTGCACCCCAATTTGACGGTCTTCACGGGTTGCCGACCCCACCAAATTCACACGCGGTAAGCGTTTTTTCTCTTCCGCCGCCAAAGATAAATTCCGTGCTTCTAAATCTGCTGCACCGGCTTGATACAAAGGGTTTTGCGCCTTATCCGTCAAACTGTATTTGTGATACAACTCATCGGGACTTAATTGCACAAAGGGATCGCTTAATGTTTCCGCCGAGATTTTTTTATGATTGTACTTAGAAAGGGTGTTCAAGGTCGCCGCTAATTTCTGACGGTAGGTATTAATTTCCTGTTGCACCATCAACATCCGCGTTTCCGCTTGCACAAATTCTGATTCGCGTCCTTCGTCGTTTTCCAACACCACGGAAAGGTCTTGCAAAATACGCTGATGACGCGCCAAACTACGCTCCATGACTGCAATAGACTCACGCATATTCAACGCTGTTAAATACAATTGCCCAATGGTATAACCCAATTCTTCGCGCGTTGCCGCGTGGTTGTGGCGATAATATTCCTCTTCCTTGCGGCTACGCTCAACATCTTTCTCAATGGCACCAAAAGCATATAAATTCAGTTCCGCTTGCACACCGGGAATGACTTTTTTCGATGTGTAATCGCCTTTGTCTTGATGATATTGGCTCAAAGATTTGCTTCCTGTCACGCTCACTGTCGGAAAGTGGGCGGATTTACTTTGCTCCGTCCGATTTCTCGCCGCTTCCACATCCGCAAGAGCTTCTTTGACTTCAGGCGCACCGGTTAAATTTTGTTGTAATAAGTGTTTCAAGGTTTCCGCTTGCGCAGGAGAAGCCGCTAAAAGTGCGGTCAAAATTAACGCAGAAACCGATGAGTAAGAAAATTTTTTCATCACAGCCTCCTTAAGGATGACAAAGGTCTTTTTTAGAAAATAACAAAAAATAAAACAGAAAAAAACACGAAATTTATGCTTAAGCAAAAAATACTACTTTTTTTGTGATTTAGTTCACAAAATTTGAGTTATGTGTTTGATTTTTTTTTTTTTTTTGCTTTAAATTACTACGCTAGTATAAATAGGACTGCTTATATTTCACAGGCTTAGCATTAAAAAATGATTGGTTGATTAACAAAAAATGAGCATGAAAATCGATGTGGGATCGATGTAAAAGTGTTCAGTATTTGATTTAAAATCAACCAATTTGTAAGGAAGTGCGGTGAAAATTTAACGGGTTTTTATACGCGGTATGCTCCAAAAAAATGATTGATTGTGTTTGTGATTCGGACAGGTGTTGTCGAGTCTGTTTGAAAAAAAACAGATTCAAAATTCACCGCGCTTTTGTCCATGATATTGCACGAAGTTTGTGCCCGATAGCATTACCTATCTCTCACCCATCACTCGCTGTATTTTTTTTGTGTGCAGTTGTCGCCCAAATAAGGACGTTTCAGTTTTTATCAATTTTACATGGAGAGAGGCCTCTCTAACTCTGTTCGTGCCAAATTTTTGGCATAATTAATTCATTATCCAATTGGGGAACGTATTATGCAAATGAATATTAATTACCACTATGCAAAAGGTACAGTAACTAAACATACCATTGACACAGCCGGTAATAAAACCACAATTCTTGACGCGCCGAAACAAGCGGCTTGGATCGAGTTTATCGACGCGAAAAGCGGTATTTCACCGCAAAAAATCATCACAAAACGTCAAGGGGATGATTTGCTTGTTTACTTTGATGAAAAAGAAACTGAACCGGATTTAATTATTAAAAATTACTATGCCAACGACGAACTTCCACCGATTTTAGGGGTAGATTCTCAAGGGGCTTATCACGCCTATGTGGCAGAATTAGCACAACCTGAATTAGCCCTTGATAAATTAGCCTCAGGGGTGACTTCTGCGCAAATTCTTAGCTCAGAGGCTTACAATATGGCCGCATTCCCATGGTGGCATGTGGGCGGCATTGCAGCCGGTTTGGGCTTAGTGGGCTTAGTCGCCGGTGGCGGTGGTAGCGGTGGCTCCAATTCATCGGCAAAACCGGAAAAAGTCGTTTTTGACAACAACAAAGAACCAGGCGATGGTTCAGTTTCTTTTGACCTTCCGGATATTCCAAACGATATTGTTCGTGTGGAAATTACTTACACCCCATCGGATTCCAACACCCCTGTTGTGGCGGTGATTGAAAAAGACCCGACCACAGGCAAATACATCTCTCGCGATCCGAATGTGAAAGTTGACCCGGAGAGCGGTAAAGTCACCATTGCAGAAGAACATATCCAAGACGGCACAGAGGTTTCTGTGGTAGTGACCAATGATAAAGGGATGAGTAGCGACCCGGCGACGACCACAGCCGGCAAAGATTACGCCGATGACACCCAACTTGAACAGCCAATCATCAAAGAACTCACGGACAAATCTGACCGAGCGGATAACAACCCTGAAGAATTAATCGTAGAGGGTAAAACCGAGCCATTGGCGGAAGTGACCATCAAGGACAAAAACGGCAACGTCGTAGGTAAAGGCAAGGCGGATGCGAACGGCGATTATCGTATTCCTGTGGTAGAACGCGACAAAGGCGATAACGACATCAACAGTGGCGATGAATTAACCGTAATTGCTAAAGCGGACGGCAAAAATCCAACGGAAACCAAAGTGACCGTACCTAATGCGGAAGATAATGGCGTGACCATTAAGCACACAGGCGATAGCGTTGGACCTGAAAACCCACCTGTTATCAACAAAGACCCAGATACAGGGAAAACTACTATCTCATTCCCGGATGACAATGGCGACACCAAGGAAGTGGAGATTGACTACACACCAAAAGGCGGCGACAGCACAACACCTGACCACATTAACGTAGAAAAAGACAAAGACGGCAATGTGAATGTGGAATACAAACCGGGCGATAACGAATTCCCGATTAATATTGACCGCACTTCTAACCCTGACGGCGGCTCAGAAACAGGCGTTACCTTTACACCGGAAAACCAAGATAAGCCGATTAAAATCGAAGTCGAAAAAGACAAAGGCGGCAATACGACTACCAATGTAGAATTAACGCCTGAAGGTCAAGATAAACCGATTAATATCGAAGTGAAAAAAGACGAAGAGGGCAATACGGTTGTCGAAGTGAAAGACCAAGACGGCAACGTCATTGGCGGCAAAGAAAAATTGCCGGATAACGTGAAAGTAGACGATAACGGCAAAGTGGAAATTGATACAGACGGCAACAAAAATACGCCGGATACGGTAATTGATGCCGATGGCACCATTAGCGTTCCACCGGGGGTTACTGTTAAACCGGACGGCAATGTTGAAATTGATACGGATAAAAATCCGGATACTAAACCTATTGTGATTGACCCTGAAGGCAATGTCACCATTCCTGATGGCGCGACAGAACCCGGCACCAATATTGATGCGACAGGTAAAGACCTTGCTGGCAATCCAAGCGACACTAACGGCGTAGTAAGCACCGAACCGGCTAATCCAAATCCGAATGGCGGCACCCCATTGCCACCAACACTAACAGCAAAAGAAGACGGTTCTGTGACAGTCACATTACCAACCGCGGACAAAGACGGCACACCGGTAAAAGACGGCGACAAAGTGGTCTTAACCTTTGACAAAGAGCCGGCGGCAGGTACCACCACAGCGCAAGGAGAGAAAGTCACCGTCACCTTAGTGAAAGACGGCGATACATGGAAAGTTTACCCGGCTACCACACCGGCTGACTTAGTGACAGTCAATAACGACGGCACCGTCACCATTCCTGAAACCAGCGTCGCGGATGCGTCGGTGGTGACCGCTTATTCTCAAGGCAAAGACGACAGAGCGGATCAAAAGAGCGCGACAGTGCAAGTAACAGTCTTGCCGGATGATGTCACCGCATTAAATATCAATAGCATCCATTTAAGCTCTCACAACGATGCCAGCCCGGCGAAATTAGATGACATTACTGAATTTACCTTAACAGGGTATGCAGGCAGCACCGATCCGTCCGCGAAAGTTCAAGTAAAATTTGGTGATAAAGTGATTGGCGAAGGCGTCGCGGACGAAAACGGCGGTTTTGCGTTGATTTTCCGTGAACCGGAAGGCGTCACCATCAATGCTCACGATAAATTAACCATTGTGGCAACCGCGCCAACGAAAAAACCATCAACCGCCCAAGAAAAAGAAGTGCCTGAAATTGTGAAAGACAGTACAGGTTACAAAAATGACGAAATCGCCCCTGAATCCCCATCTGTTACAGTCGGTAAAGACGGCGATAACCAGGTGAAAATTACCCCGAAAGATCCACAACCCGGGGATAAAATTCAGATTTCTGTAGTAGATAACGAAGGAAATACACAGGAAATTATCGTCAATGTGGACAAAGACGGCAATCTTGTGCCGGATACAAACAATCCAACAGCGCCGGCGGTGACCATTAAAGACGGCGTGATTGAGCTTGATCGCACGCAAATCAAAGACAACACCAATATTGTTGTCACTGAAAAAGATATTGCAGGCAATACTTCTGAGCCGGCTATCAAAAATTCCGGTTTTGATGAGGTAACGGCTAATCCGACCATTGACGAAATCGTGGCACACGACACAGATTTACAAGCAGATAAAAACCCGGAAACCTTTACCATTAGCGGTACGGCACCGGCAGGATCGAAAGTGATTGCACGAGATGAACAAGGCAATGTGATTGGTGAAACCACCGCCAATGCTGACGGCAAATATCAAATCGAAGCGACAGAGAAAAACGGTGTAGATATTAACGCCGGCAGCAAAATTTATGTTACCGCTCAAGAAGTAGATGGAGACGGCAAACCGACTAAAGGCGAAAGTGCGGTGCCTGCTGTGGGAGATGTCGGGGTAGCGACGACCCATGAAAATGACAAACAACCGCCACAACCTGCGGATATTTTAGATCCAAAAGACAATGGCGATATCGACATTAATTTACCTGAGGACGCTAAACCCGGCGATAAAGCGACGATTTCTGTGGGGAAAGATACCAATGGCAATGACAAATTAGATCCTGATGAAGTCAAGGATTCTGTCACCTTAGAAAAAGGCGAAGACGGCAAATGGAAACCTATTGACGGCAACAAGGATTTAGTCAAACCAACGGAAGATGACAATGTGGTCACCATTCCGAGCGACAAAGTACCAAATGACAGCGTTGTTAACGTAGAAACCGAAGATTTAGCCGGCAATAAAACCACAACGGAAGACAAAATAGACAACAAACTTCCGCAAACGGCTATGCCAACGGATATTCGCGTCACCGCAAAAGACGAAGACAATCCGGCGGACGGCGAACCGGATAGTATGACGGTCACAGGCAAAGCGGAGCCGAATTCTATCATCACCGTCAAATTAAACGGTAAAGAATATACCGGACAAGCGGATGACAAAGGCGACTTTAGTCTCAAGGTGGCGGCTGAGGATCTTAAAGTTGGCGACAGCTTTGAAGTCAAAGCTCAAGCACCAAATAAAACCCCAAGCGAACCGGTCACAACAGGCGCGGACGGCAAAGGTTTAACTGTGCCGAACGCGACAGAATTTGCCGACAATGTCGATCCGAACAAAGCCGAAATTGGCGACAAAACCGATGACGGCGATATTCCGGTTAAATTGGATAAAAATGCGCAACCGGGCGATCGATACACCATTCATGTGGGTAAAGATACTGATGGCAATGGCAAATTAGATCCAAACGAAATAATCGATTCTGTTACCTTGGAAAAACAAGAGGACGGCAGTTGGAAACCGGTGAGCGGCAATGAAGATTTGGTGAAAAAACCGATCGAAAATAACACCGCACTTATCCCAAGCGACAAAGTGGAAGACGGCGACAAAGTCAAAGTAGTAGGTAAAGACAATGCCGGCAATACCAGCGAAGTCGAGAAAACCGTAGGCGACAACACCCCTGCTGTCACGCCAACGGAAAAAACGACTGCGCCTGTGATTGACGAAATCAAAGCCATTGACACGGATTCTGTTGCCAATAACAACCCTGAAAAAGTCATTGTAAAAGGTTCAACCGATGAGCCAAATACCGAAATTGTGATCAAAGACGGCGAGGGCAATATCATTGGTCAAGGAAAATCTTCCGATAAACCAAATGAGCAAGGTAAATATCCGTTTGAAATCGAAGCCACGGAATTAACGGGCAAAGATTTAACCACAGGAGAAAACCTCACGGTAACAGGTAAAGCGGACGGCAAATCTGAAAGCGATGCGGCGAAGATGAAAGACGGTACAGACACCAAAGTACCGCCAGTGGAAAACAACCACGAAGGTCATCCAAACGACACGCAAAATCCTGAAGCACCGACTGTTTTACAGAAAGAGGGAACAGACGATGCGGAAGTCTTCTTGCCAAAAGATGCGGTGACAGGCGACCAAGTCTTGATTTCCAAAGATGTGAATAAAGACGGCGATATTGACGATAATGAAACAACGGTTATCGAAAAAGGCGCGGACGGCAATTGGACAATCAAAGACAATAATGATCCATTGAATATTGGCAATGGCAACATTGACAACAACAATGGCAAAGTCACTGTACCTGCGGAAACTGGTGATAAGATTATTGCGGACTCGAAAGATTTAGCCGGTAACACCAGCGGCGACAGCGTGACCATTTTGCCGGTGAAAGAGAAAAGCACCGCGCCAACCGACATTGAAATCACCGCGATTGACAGCTCAAATCCGGCGGACAGCAACGCGGAAGTGATCAAGGTGAAAGGCAAAGTGCCTAACGCAGCGGACGGCACCAAAGTCATCGTTTATGGGCCAAATGGCGAGATTTTAGGCGAAGGCACCGTCCAAGGTGGTCAGGGTGAGTTTGAATTCAGCGTACCGAATACTACGAAGCTCAAACAAGGCGATGCCTTAGAAATCAAAGCCTTAGAAAAAGACAAGGAAGTGAGCGACGCCGGCACAGGTAAAGATGGCAATAATACCGTATTAGGTGAAATACCTCGTACTGCTGAAGGGCATCCTAATGATCCAACAGGCCCAAGTGCGCCTGAATTAGTGAACGTACCGAAATCTGGTGCGGTGGCGGTGATATTGCCGAAAGATGCGAATCCGGGCGACAAAGTGGAAGTGAAATTCACGGATGAAAAAGACCAAGAACAAACGGTCACCTTAACCAAACAAGCGGACGGCAGTTGGACATCGGACAAAGAGGATGTAATCCCGAGCGTTAAAGACAATTTGAGCCAACCGCAAGTGGTGATTCCTGAAAACACCTTAAAAGACGGCAAAGAAGTCACCGCGAAATCTATTGACGGCTTTGTGGATGGGGCAGAAAAAGCGGCAGAACCGGTAACCGCCGGCGAAGACGCGAAAACCAATACACCGGCACCGGAAGAGGTGAAGATTACGCCGATTGATAAAGACGCTCAAGCCGATGGCAATATTGACGCGATCCGCGTGGAAGGAACCGCTGAGCCGGATAGCCTTGTTGTGATTTATCAAGGAGATAAAGAAATTGGTCGCAAACAATTGGAAAACGGCGAAACCAAATTCAGCATTGAAATTGGCGAAAATGCCGGCGAAATTAACGTAGGCGATCCGATTCGTATCGTGGCGAAAGCACCGGGTAAAGATGTGAGCGATCCTTACAATACGACTGTGCCAAATGATATTACTTTCGTAGATCAACAAAAACCGCAGGATGAACCTGTCGTTAAACCTCATGAGGCGAAAGGTGACGGTAGTGTCACCATTAGCGTACCGGAAAATCCGACAGAACCGTTTGTTAACGGCGATAAATTAATTGTGGAATATACCGATGAAGACGGCACACCACATACTGCCACTTTAACCTACAACGGGGTAGGCGGTTGGAAATCGGATGATCCAAATGTGCCTTCTATTCCAAAAGGACAGTTTAGCACCACTATTGCGGAAGAACATTTGCAAGATAACGCTGAAGTCAGCGCGAAGTTCAAAGATGTCGCCTCAAATGAATCTGATGAAAGCAGTGAGACAGCAGGTTATGACGAAATCACGCCAACGCCAACCGTTGAGAGCGTGACTGGAACCGATACGGATAACGATGGCAATCCTGAAACGGTTGTCATCAAAGGTAAATTGTTAGACGGCGACAAACCGCTTGCTAATGTTCCAATCACTGTTACCTTAGAAGACGGCACGGTGTTAGGTGCAACCGATTCGCTCATTCTCACTAACGAGAAAGGCGAATATGAAGTGACCTTAACAGAAGGTCAAAACAACGTTCCAAGCCCGCTTAACAAAGGTACAACATTTAAGGTGCGTGCAGAACAAGAGGGCAAAAAAGATCCTAGCGACGATAAAGTCGTCCAAGCACCGGCAGTCACCATCTTAAAAGACGAGATTACCGTAAAAGGCATTGACTTAGACGACCATTCTAACTCAAGCCCGGAACAATTCAGCATTTCCGGTACGTCAGAAAAAGGTGCGACAGTTTCGGCTTATATTACGGTGAACGACAAGGAAGTGAAAATTGGTGAGTTTGTGGTGGAGGCTGATGATGGTAAATTTACCTTCAAAACCACCGCACTTTCTGATTTAAATTTAGGTGATTTCAAATATAGCGTCAAAGACAAACCAGACGATACCAAAACGCCAACAGCGATCACCTTAAAAGCAGAAAAAGCGGATCAATCGCCAAGCCCTGTGCGCACCACAGAAGCGAAACGAGTCGACCAAGGAACCGGTTCGGACAGTGACGCAGCATTAAAAGCGGAAACTTTCCCGAATGATACTCAAGCGATTGATGACAAAACAACAGCAAAAGTGACCGCACTTCCGAATGGGTTTGGTGGCGCACGTATTGAGTTACCAAATGCCACGGATGAAACTTTCCTTGAAGTCACGGTAAGTTATCCGAAGAAAGACGGTTTGGCGGGTACAAATGACAATGTCACCTTAACTTGGGACGGCAACACTTGGACATCGATCGATCCGAACGTAATCCCAACGCCAACGGAAAAAGACGGCAAATTTATCGCTTATCTCGCACCGGATAAAGTGAACGAAGGCACGGACGGCAATAAAAATAGCGTTACGGTGGTGACACGCGACTACGCAGGAAACAAATCCGCAGAACAAAAAGCGGAATTGAACAAACCGGCTACCGATGCGATTACTGATCAAGATCGTACGGATCCACCAACTTTAGTGGCAGGTTCGGAGAACAACGCAGGTGATTTAGTCGCCACACCGGGCGCGGATAACGACAAATTGGAATTGAAATTTGTGGATGACAAAGGTAAACCGCAAACTCTCACCATTGTGAAAGATCCGATTGCCGGCGAATGGAAAATCGAGGGCGAAAACCCAACCGGGGCAACCCTAGATAAAACCACGGGTACGATTACTGTTCCGGCTAATAAAGTCGAAGATCGCTCAGAGGCGGAAGCAATTGGTCACAAAGGCGACAAACCGTCAACAGATAAATTTAATGATGCTAACGGTCTTTCAAGAGAAGTTCATGTAACAGTTAGAGCTAATGCGGACGATGCAACGCCGAATGAAGCAGACGCGCCAACGGTAACCGGCTATAAAGATGTACTAGAGGGCGGTGAGAACTATCAACTTAAAGGCGGTGCTACTGTCAAAGTGGGCGGCGATAATGTTGAAGTGATCATCAACGCCAAAGGCTATGTGGAAGAGATGAAAGGTGCGGACGGTGCTTATCATACTTCCGGCTTAACTGTTGCGCCTGTGACTAATGAGACCGACCCACAAGCAACGTCTAAAGTCACCGAAAAAGACATTGTGATCCGTGCGCAAAAAGATCCGGCTACAGGCGAATGGACATTACAAGGCGCGACAAAAGACGAGTTCACCAAAGCACAAACGCTTACGGAAGAGGAGAAAACAGGTCTATCTGATGAAGAGCAAGCGGTGAAATTAGCGGAGAAAAAAGCGAGCATTTGGAATGAAATCCCAAGTGATATTGCGACTGTGGATAAAGACGGCAATATCACCTTAAAACCAAATGCCTTAGTGGATAATTCCGCGGTTAGCGCGAAAGGTTACAACGCGAAACATAAAGAATCGAGCGAAGCCAAAGTGGATGACATCGGGGCAGAGCCGAGAGGTAAAGACGTGGATGCGGATGAACCGGAAATACCACAAACCAATCGTGATGGTTCAATGTCTATCACCCCGGGGGCAGATAACCACAAGGTGAAAGTGACTTATACCAAGGACGGTCAAACGAAAACCTTAGAGATTGAGAAAGACACTACGGGCACGGACGGTCAAGTAGAGTGGAAAGTCAAAGACGGCGCTGCTTTACCTGAGAATGTCACCTTGGATAAATCAACGGGTAAATTACACTTCCCGAAAGGCACCGTGGATGTGAACACGGAGATGACGGCGGTTGGTACTAATAATGACGGTTACGAGAGTGATACGGTTAGCAAGCCGGTATTAAAAGACCCAACGCCATTTGCCGATGCGCCGCAAGCGGTGGTAGATGGCGATAAAGTGGTCGTTACACCGGGGGCGGATTCGGAAAAAGTGAAAATTACCGGTACAACCAATGATCCGGTCACCATTGTCAAAGGGGATAATGGCGAATGGAAATGGGAAAACGGCACGGAACCTAATGGTTTCAAACTTGATCCGAAAACAGGTAAAGTCACCATTAACAACGACAAGATCGGTCAAGACGGTATTGTTGCTAAGGCGACGGATGGTTATGAGCCAACGCCAAAAACTGCAGAATCCAATAACGGCAAACCGGTGAAACCGTTTGTGAAAGACGATACAGCAGGCTCCACGGAACCCCCAGAGCTTACACCGATTCAAGATGGTGAAAAACAAGGCGCGATGACGGTGAAACCGAAAGGTGACCATGTTGAAGTGAAAGTGACTTACACGGATGAACAAGGCAACAACGGTAGCATTACTGCCGTGCGCGATCCGCAAACAGGTAAATGGAGCTTGGCGCCAACGGTGAAAACCGAAGAGAAAAACGGGGAAATGGTTACCACTAAAGAACCTGTTCCACCAAGCAGAGCAGTTATCGACAAAGTTACCGGTGAAATCACGTTAATGGCGGATGAGTTGAGTGATGGCAAGGAAGTGAAAGCCGTTGGTAAGGATGTGAATGGTAATACGAAAGAGGGCGTGGCGAACGCGGCAACGGATCCTGACAACAAACCATTACCAGAGGAAGAACAACCGCAAGATAACCCAATTGTGATTCCAACACCGACACCGGAAACACCGACATTATTTGAAAACCGCGGTGCGGGTGAAGTGAAAATCACCGCAGGAAAAGGCGTGGACTACATTAGTTTCAATGTGGAATTGGATGTTCGTGAAGAAGGTACCAACCAAACTCAACATGGTGCATTTGTAAACTATGTTTTAGTGAAAAATGACGAAGACCAATGGGAACAATATGTTTACCGCATTGTTGATAAAAATAACAACGGTAGTATTGATGAGAATGAAGGTGATGACTTCGTAGATATTACCAACGCGGCAAGTACCTTAAAAATCGATATGTCACAAAGTACAGACGGTGTCTTTACCTTGAAAAACGGCACTGTTGGTGCGCCTGATGGTCACAACCCTAATGCTACCTATATTAGCCGTTTGGCAGCGACTGCAGGTGATAAAGTAACGCCTAATGGTAAACAAGGTAAGATCTTTGGCATTATGATTGGTCGTGAAGGTGAAGAATTTATTGATTTACCGAACGACAATACCTCAGATAAACGATTAGTGGTGTTGAGTGATAAGGGCAGCATTGATGATTTTGATATTGTGACGACAAATAGTGATGGCACAGGGGCAAGTAATGCACCGCTTTATCATCATGTGTTGTCAAACGGTTCGGATTTAACTTCACCGGTAATTACTGTGGGTAAAAATGCGGATAATAAAACAACATTAAAAATCAAGTTCGATCCTGATACTTATGCAATGAGTTTTGCAAGTACGGTTTATGATTCGTCATATGCACCAACTTATCTGGATTATCCAGGATTCAACTTGTATCGTGATGCCGGAATTTGGAAAAATAGTAATTCGATTTCAAAACAGATAACCCAAGTGGATCCGAATGACAATAATGTTGTGCTTATTCAACCAACAGATAATCTCCATTTTTATTATGATCATGAGGCGAATAATGCTTATCGTTGGTTGACAGCGGTTAAATATGGAGCTAAGGATACCGAAGGATTAACTTTAGGCGATTTCTTCCCGATTGATGCTAGTGGTAATGGCAATAAAGCGATTGGTTTACCAAACATAGATCTTTCTAAAGCCACTGATGGCTTAACGCCGGGACAACCTAGACCGCCTCAACCAGTTGAGCCGACAGATAACGCAGAAAAAGTGGATAAGCCAACAGCGGAAGTTGACCAAGCTCATCAAGGCGGCGTAAAAGTTAAACCTGCTCAAAATAACAGCGGTAGTAAATATCGTGTGGATTATCTGGATGAAACAACCGGTGAGCCAAAAGTTATCAATGTTAAGAAAGAGGGGGGTAAATGGAAATTTGATCCAGATGGCTCAACAGGCAGTATTGATAATGCCAAAATTAAACTTGATGAAAACACAGGTGAATTAACCTTTGCCCCTGAGGCGGTTGCTGATGGTGGTATTGTCACTATTACGGTATTCGATAGCCAAGATAGACCTCGTGTGAACAATTCAGTTGTGGCATTAGATGAACCATTACCAAATGTGACCATCGAGCAAGATAGCACACAAACTAATATTGGTGGTGTGGTCAGTAAAGTGATTTCAGGTACAAATAAATTTGAAGTTCGCTTCACAGACGAAGGCCGTAACAACACTTCAACCTTGCCGAAAGATCACGTATTGGTTTACGAGAAAAAAGGCGGTAAGTGGGAATTGGTGAGTGTTGACGGCGATAGTAGTAACAAGAAAATCAAAATTAACGGCGAAGAGAAAGATCTTTCTCAAGCCGATAATGAGACGATCAAGTTAGATGCCAACACGGGACAAGTCACCTTTGACAAAGACGCCATTGGCGATAAAACCA
>NZ_CAMEFX010000014.1 GCF_945915845.1 uncultured Actinobacillus sp.
CAAAGTGCGGTTGAAAATCACGCGGAATTTATTTTTGTTCATGTGCTGTTCCTTATTTAGTTGATTTTAAGGTGAAAATTATATGTCTAAAATGAGTTAAAACGAATACCACACATTAAATGCCGTATAACGCTAAAAATGGAAGCGACAATCTGGTAAGGCACATAATTGATGAAAATAACGCGCTCTTTTTTCCTAATTTAGGATTCAAATTTATACAGCTTATTTCAAGCTGTTAATCATATTTTCAATATCCTTTCATTTTAATGAAAATCCATATATTCAGCAATCCATTAACTCACTATTTTTTTTACGTTTAACGGTATGATAAAATCAATTTAATTTTGAACCGCACTTTTTCTTACAGCTATCATGCAAAATTTGACAACCAATCACTTAGAACAACTTAATCATATCGTCGCCATTGGTGGTGGACATGGATTAGGGCGCGTAATGTCCTCGTTAAGCTTTATGAAAGAGCGCTTAACAGGTATTGTAGCGACCACAGATAACGGTGGTTCAACAGGCAGAATTCGGCATCAACACGGTGGTATTGCTTGGGGGGATTTGCGTAATTGTTTAAATCAAATTATTGCCAAACCCACTACTGCCTCCAAAGTTTTTGAATATCGATTTGGCGGAAATGGCGAATTAGCCGGGCATAATCTTGGCAATCTTATCCTCAAGGCACTTGAAGATATGGAAATTCGCCCTACAGAAGCCATTAATCTTATTCGTAACTTTTTACGGGTAAAATCTTTTTTAATTCCCATGTCGGAACAGCCGGTAGATCTCGGTGCGGTTTTGCAATCGAAAGAACGAATTGTGGGCGAAGTAACCATTGATAGTTTAAATGAGCTTCCTATTGAACTCTTTTTGGAACCGAGCGTACGAGCAACACCTGAAGCTATCCTATCAATCCAGAAAGCGGATGTGATTTTATTCGGACCGGGGAGTTTCTTAACGAGCATCATGCCTACGCTACTGTTACCTGAAATCATTGAAGCACTAAAACAAAGCCGTGCTAAAAAAATTTTTATTGATAATCTCGGTATTGAGCATAGCCCGGCTGCTAGTTTGTCTCTTTTAGATCGTATTCAATGGATTCATCGAGTGATAGGCCAAGAGATTATTGATGGCATTATTACCCCACCTGAATTTCAACACCTCTCCCAAGAATTAAATATTCCGATTCTTGGTCATAAACTCAACGCCGATGATGTGGTTTATCGTCATGATCGCGAGCTACTTTGTACGGCTATCAATGAAATGATTGGCAAATTAGGGGCTGTTTGGCTTTAAGTAAATCCCCCTAAATTTAAGACAAAAAAAAGCGTCTTGGACTGAAGACGCTACTCGGAAAGCAAATTTTAAGATGACTATTTTTTATAGTTCTCGTTTTTTATGGGGTCAAGGATATAGAATTCAGTTCCGGCTTGCAAACCCCAATGTTTAATTTTGTGACATGGCGCACAAAATTTTTTATTTTTCCTTGTTTTCAATAAAAAAGCAGACAAAATTGCCTGCTTAATTAAATTTGGTGAGTTGGTCGATAAGCCGGGTTCTGTCGTTGGACAATCATTCCTCTAGGCGTTACATCACTATAACGCTCAAGCAACCTACCCGAACTCTGAGCGGGCACACCCATTGAGTTCCTATTTGGTCTTGCTACGAGTGGAGTTTACCTTGCCGTGAACTGTTACCAGCCACGCGGTGCGCTCTTACCGCACCCTTTCACCCTTACCTTTCCGAAAAAAGGCGGTCTGCTCTCTGTTGCACTTGTCGTCAGCTCGCGCTGCCCAGCCGTTAACTGGCACTCTGCCCTTTGTAGCCCGGACTTTCCTCTCGTTTACTTGTCCCACTTATCACCTATTTCAGGCTTGCCTTACGGCACTAAGGGCTTCAATAAACCAGCGATTGTCTGACCAACTCTGGCGCGTAGTATAGCGGAATTTTAACTAGAGTGAAACAAAAACATCAGTTAAAATAACCGCACTTGAGCCTATTTTTATGAAAAAAGGAGGGACTTATGGATTACTTGCAAAATGCACGTGACACATTAAAAATTGAAGAACAAGCACTGGCGAAAATGTGTCAAAATTTAGACCGCACTTTTGATGCCGTCATCGAGCTTATTTTAGATTGCAAAGGTCGTGTCGCCATTAGTGGCGTAGGCAAATCAGGGTTAATTGGTAAAAAAATTGTTGCCAGCCTCGCCTCAACAGGCACTCCCAGTTTCTTTTTACATCCCACAGAAGCCTTCCATGGCGATTTAGGGATGTTAAAACCGATAGATGTAGTGATATTAATTTCCTACAGTGGCGAAAGTGATGAAGTCAATAAACTTATTCCTAGCCTAAAAAATTTCGGCAATAAAATCATTGCATTAACCAGTAACCCTCATTCAACGCTTGGTAGACATGCAGATTTCATCTTAGATATCTCCGTGGAACGTGAAGCCTGTCCAAACAATCTTGCGCCAACCACTTCTGCTTTAGTTACCCTTGCCCTAGGGGATGCATTAACTGTGGCGTTGATTCATGCGCGTAATTTCAAACCTATCGATTTTGCTAAATTCCACCCCGGTGGATCTTTGGGGCGCCGTTTACTTTGCCGTGTTAAAGATCAAATGCAAACTCGCTTACCTATTGCCGCACCGTCTCTGGGTTTTACTGACTGTTTAACCGTCATGAATGAAGGACGAATGGGCGTCGCGTTGGTCATGGAAAATAATCAATTACAAGGAATTATTACCGATGGCGATATACGTAGAGCATTAACCAAAAACGGCGCAGAAACCCTAACGAAAACTGCCCAAGATTTGATGACCAGACATCCCAAAACTATTAATCAAAATGAATTCTTATCTCATGCTGAAAGCTTTATGAAAGAGAAAAAAATTCACTCATTAATTGCGGTCGATGATCAAAATCAAGTGGTCGGATTAATCGAATTTTCATCTTAGGAATCAACATGCAAGAAAAACTTCAAAAAATTAAATTCGTTATTACCGATGTGGATGGCGTACTGACAGATGGCTTATTGCATTATGATGCCAACGGTGAAGCCCTTAAAAGTTTCCATGTTCGTGATGGATTAGGTATTCGTATGCTTATGGAACATGGGATACAAGTAGCAGTGTTGTCTGGACGCAGCTCCCCCATCCTGCAAAAACGCATCGATGATCTTGGCATAAAACTGGCGTATCTTGGCAAACTTGAAAAAGAAAGTGCTTGTTTCGATCTTATCCGTCAAGCGGGTGTGACACCGGAAGAAACCGCATACATTGGCGATGATAGTGTAGATCTTCCCGCTTTTGCCGTTTGTGGTTTGGCTTTTGCCGTCAATGATGCCCCTATTTACGTACAAAATAATGCGGATTACGTTCTCACACAAGCCGGGGGCAACGGTGCATTTCGAGAAATGTCTGACATGATATTACAAGCACAAGGAAAAATGGAAAGTTTTTCAACAGCTAAGGGATTTTTGAAAACTGTGATTAATATGGCGCAATAATTGCTATTTTAAGTTGCAACAATCAGGTTCAAGTGCGGTTAAATTCTCTCAAGATTTTAACCGCGCTTTCTTCTCAACTTACCAACGATAATGATGAATTTGTCGAATCAACTTTTCAGGAATCACCGTTGTTTTGGCTTTTTTAGCTGGAATCGCTAATTCAAATAATGCCTGCGCGATAATATGATGATCTTGTACGCTACACACAACCGGGTTCGCCAATAAATCCACTAATTCATTTTTACCAAATGTCGCAAAAACAATCTTCTCTGGGATGGATTTGTGTTTTTTCAAGAATACCTCTAACACCCCTTGTAGTAAGGTCAATGAGGTGGTGTAAATGGCATCAGGTAAAGGCGATGTCTCTAACCAAGCTTCAAAAGCAGCGGCTGCCTTATCTTTCTTAAACTCATCGGAATATAAAAAGTGAACATGCTCTGTGGAATGATTTTTTAATGCTTCTCTAAACCCCATTTCCCGTTCTTTACTCACAACAAGCTCAGGCACCGCCCCAAAAAATAAAATATTATTGTAAGATTGACGTGCCAATAAATTAATCCCTAAATGACAAGCATCTCGGATATCATTTGCCAACAAATTTTTCACACCTTCCGTATGAAGACGGCGGTCAAAACCAATCACAGGTACATTCTGATGCGTAAGATAAAAATCATTTTCCGTTGGCAAACAAGTGGATACAATCAACGCATCCACTTGACGTTGAAACAGATGTTTAGCACATTCCATTTCATTTTGAGCCTTGTCATTTGAACAGGTAATTAATAATTGATAGCCCTTTTCGCGACAATGATTTTCCAATAGGTTAACAATCTTGGCATAACTAATATTGGCAAAATCAGGAATAATCATACCTATCGTATGACTACGTCCTACACGTAAACCTGCTGCCATAGCATTGGGTTTAAAGTCATATTTATCAATCAATGCTTGTACGCGTTCAATGGTACGATCACTTACTCTATATTCTTTTGCTTTGCCATTTAAAACATAACTTGCTGTCGTTCTCGACACGCCTGCTAGTTTGGCAAGTTCTTCTAATTTCATAATAAGTCCTTTAAAAATATATCTGTTACTTGCTGAACCGAGTATAGCATTGTCTTTTTTCTACTTCAGAAAGAATAGTGAAATCTGAGAACTTGATCACAAAAAAACATCAACTTTTCACCGCGCTTTCCATAAGTCTAAAAGAAAAATTTTTAACGAACCCAAAATCTCTTTTAGCTATAACAACTTACTTTCTGTCAATAATCAGAGCACAAATTTATTACTTGAAAAATCCCATTTTTTACCTTATCTTGTGCCAGTTTTAATTTTCCACCCCATATATAGGGTCTGTTTATCTTTCAATAAAAAGCTGCGTTGTCGCCTAAAAAAGCCATCGGCTAGGCGTAAAACGCAGTTAATAGCAGGACTATTTACAAGTTTTACAACAACGACGATGGCTTTTTTAGGCACAACCCGAAGGGGCGGGCTTCTTTTTTGCCCACTCTGTGTTAAAAAAACTTTGTTTAGAATGACTAAACGGCAGTTTTTTTGCCTTGATTGGGCAAAAAATAAGCTCCGCCGCAGCCTTTTATTGAAAGATAAACAGACCCTAGTGTTAAACCAAAGTAATTCATAGGCAAACAATATGAATAAAGCATTGATGGTCACCAAACGTGACGGACAACTTGAACCCATCGATTTAGATAAAATTCACCGTGTTATTACATGGGCTGCGGAAGGATTAGATAATGTGTCAGTTTCGCAAGTGGAATTGCGTTCACACATTCAATTCTACGAAGGTATTCGTACTTCGGATATTCATGAAACAATCATTAAAGCAGCCGCTGATCTGATTAGTAAAGACGCGCCAGATTATCAATATTTAGCCGCTCGTTTGGCAATCTTTCATTTGCGCAAAAAAGCCTATGGTCAATTTGAGCCGCCACGCCTTTATGAACAAGTAAAAAAATTAGTTCGTATGGGAAAATATGATGAGTCTCTCTTAACAGACTACTCGCGTGAAGAATGGGAAGAAATGAATGATTTCTTAGACCATTGGCGCGATATGACTTTCTCTTATGCGGCAGTAAAACAGCTTGAAGGGAAATATTTGGTACAAAACCGCGTCACCGGTGAAATTTATGAATCTGCTCAATTCTTATATTTATTAGTGGCGGCAAGTTTATTCTCGAAATACCCGAAAGAAACGCGTTTAGATTATATTCGCCGTTTCTATGACGCAACCTCAACCTTTAAAATTTCATTGCCAACACCGATTATGGCCGGTGTACGTACGCCTACACGCCAATTTAGTTCATGCGTATTAATCGAATGTGGCGATAGCTTAGATTCAATCAATGCTACTGCATCAGCAATTGTGAAATATGTTTCTCAACGCGCGGGTATTGGCGTGAATGCTGGGGCGATCCGCGCTTTAGGTAGCCCTATTCGTGGCGGTGAGGCTTTCCATACAGGTTGTATTCCATTCTACAAATATTTCCAAACTGCCGTTAAATCTTGTTCACAAGGTGGCGTACGTGGTGGTGCTGCCACAGTTTACTATCCGCTTTGGCACTTAGAAGTAGAAAGCCTGTTAGTATTAAAAAATAACCGTGGCGTAGAAGATAACCGTGTTCGTCATATGGACTATGGTGTTCAATTAAATAAATTAATGTATCAACGCTTAATTAAAGGCGGTGACATTACCTTATTTAGCCCATCTGATGTACCGGGGTTATATGAAGCATTCTTTGCTGACCAAGAAAAATTTGAACAACTTTATGAACAATATGAACAAGATCCGGCTATTCGCAAACGCACAGTCAAAGCCGTAGAGTTATTCTCATTATTAATGCAAGAACGCGCTTCAACAGGTCGAATTTATATTCATAACGTGGATCATACGAATACCCATTCGCCATTTGATCCTGCAGTGGCACCTGTTCGTCAATCAAACCTTTGCTTGGAAATTGCTTTACCAACCAAACCATTAACACATTTCCACGATGAAAATGGTGAAATTGCATTATGTACACTTTCTGCTTTCAACTTAGGTAAAATTGAAAATCTTGATGAATTAGAAGAATTAGCCGATCTTGCTGTTCGTGCGTTGGATGCTTTATTAGACTATCAAGACTACCCTGTTGCTGCAGCTCGCCGTAGTTCATTAGGTCGCCGTTCATTAGGTATTGGTGTCATTAACTATGCCTATTATTTAGCAAAAAATAACGTTCGTTATTCTAATGGTAGTGCCAATAACTTAACGCACCGTACCTTTGAAGCAATTCAATACTACTTGCTCAAAGCCTCAATGAATTTGGCCAAAGAGTTAGGTCCTTGCGAATTTTTCAATGAAACGCGTTATTCACAAGGTATTTTACCGATTGATAACTACAAAAAAGATATTGACAGCATTACCAGCGAACCGCTTCATTACGATTGGGAAACCTTACGCGAAGAAATTAAAACCTACGGCTTACGTAACTCTACATTAACCGCGCTCATGCCATCAGAAACATCTTCGCAAATTTCTAATGCAACCAATGGTATTGAGCCACCACGTGGTCATATTAGCGTAAAAGCCTCAAAAGACGGTATTTTAAAACAAGTGGTACCAGACTACGAAACCCTAGGCGAAAACTACGAATTATTGTGGGATATGCCAAATATGGATGGTTATTTACATCTTGTGGGTATTATGCAGAAATTCGTTGACCAATCGATTTCTGCTAACACTAACTACGATCCACAACGTTTTGAAGAGGGTAAAGTACCAATGAAAGTCTTATTAAAAGACTTATTAACCGCTTATAAATTCGGTTTAAAAACGCTTTACTATCAAAACACCCGTGATGGTGCCGATGATGCACAAGAAGATATGGATGACGGTTGCGCAGGCGGTGCTTGTAAAATCTAATCACTAAATAATGAAAATAACCCTGTACAAATCAGATTGTGCAGGGTTATTTTTTTATCGAGATAACGAATATAAAACTAACGCGCGGCTTCTTGTGCTTTTTGCATAAGTTTCTCAGCAACCACCTCATTTAGTTCTTCTATTTTCTCTTTTTCTAAACAAACTTTTTCGTACATTTTAAAGAATGGATAATAAATCACCACGTCTAATAAAATTAAGCCTGCACTCAATATCGGTGCCCATAAATCTCCCCCGGACACCAAATACGCCCCGATCGGTGCTGGCGTTGTCCAAGGAGCCATGAGGTAGATACGGTGAATGAGATTAAAGTCAAGTAAGAGATAGGCAATAATCGCATTCGCCATTGGTGCAAAAATCAATGGGATAAAGAACAATGGGTTCACTACCATTGGCACACCGTACACGATAGGTTCACCGATAGAGAAGAACGATGGTACCAAACCGATTTTACCAATGGAACGCAAGTGTGCAGATTTACTGCGAACCAATAAGAAGGCTAAGGCAATAACCCCACCAGATGCCCCATGCACAATATAGAAATCCCAGAATGAGTTGGTGATGATATATGGTAATGGTTCACCTGCTTGGAACGCGGCAAGGTTGGCTGCCATGTTTTGCAATAGGAATGGTGTCCATAATTGCATCAACACTAAAGAACCGTTAATTCCTAAGAACCAAAGCAAATGTGTAGCGAAGACGAATAAACAAATTGCCCCCAAAGAATCACTTACTTTAATTAATGGTGCCATAAAGTCCATGATAATTTGTGGAATAGTTGAACCTGTGGCGTGTTCAATATATAGGGTAACAGGATAAAGCGTGAGTAATACCGCTAAAATTGGAATCACAATATTTAAAGATTCCGCCACCGCACTTGGTACTTCTTTTGGTAAGCGAATACGAATATTTAAATACTCTAATAATCGGGTTAATTCTACCGTATAGATCGCGATAAAAATCGCGGAGAACAAACCAATCCCCCCAAAGAATTTAATGTCCATCGCCCCATCTTTAACAGGTGCTGCAACCAATAAGAATGTCATTACCGATAAGAATGCCGCAGGTAATGGCTCTCGTTTATAAGCTTTAGCAAGGTTATAAGCAATACTAGCTGATGTGAACAAAGAAATGGCGTTAAAGGACATTTGGAAGAATCGCCAACCATAACCGCTCGCCCAGTGAGAGAACTCCCACCACGCTTGACCAAATGAGTTTTGAGTATTTTCATCAAACGGCGGAATGAGTAGGATCATTATAAAACTACCTACAATCAAAAACGGTAACACCACAATAAAACCGTCTCGAATTGCAGAAATGTGCGGTTGATTTTCCATGCGTTTTGCCACAGGCGCAACATGCTCATTCATAAAATCAATGAAACGAGTTGAGATACTGCTCATAACTATTCCTCCCCATTTGCAATTTTAAAGCCTAAGATATACCAATCTGGTTGGTAGTTTTCGATATGTAAAATACGTCCTTCAGAGGTGTTTTCTACATGGAATTTCAGTTCAGGATTTAATGCCTCAATATTGCCGTATAAAGACAATGGCAAACTATTTTTACCTGCTTTCAATCCATCAACAAACAGGTACAAATCTGACCGCACTTTTGTGTGATAAAGAGTGACATCACCCAGTTTTTGTGTCGGATTGCGACTGCATCTAGAGTGATAAATCCCTTCACCATTAACCGCCAACCATTGACCTAAGGCTAATAAACGATCCACTTGCTCTTGCGGAATAGTGCCATCTGCTTTCGGACCAATATTCAATAACAGGTTGCCGTTATCGGCTACGGTTTCCACCAAAAGTGTCACCAAGTCTTTCACTGAAATTAAATGGCTTTCATCTTCCACTTGGTTATAGCCGAAAGATAAGCCCATACCACGGCACATTTCCCATTTTTTATCACGAGAGGCCGTCCCATGTTTATATTCTTTAGATGTGAAGTCACACCATAATTTGTTCCAACGGTCATCTACCACACCTTCTGTAACGGTGTTGTAATAATGGGCAAATAAGTGCGGTAACATATGTTCGCCTGCTTTTGGCCAACCAATATCATTCCAAAGCACATCAGGTTTATAACGATCAATAAGCTCGACTACCTGTTTATAGGCAAAATCAGCATATTCATAGGTTGGGCAAGCATTAGAGAAATTTTGACTTTCGGTAAAAATCGGGTCAGAGGCATATTGCCAATCAATAATTCCCGAATAATACGCTCCCATACGTAAACCTTTTTCACGCACTTGCTCAGTCAATTCGCCCATTAAGTCCCGTTTGGGACCGGCTTGTGTACAGTTAAAGTCTGTGTGTTTACTTGGAAATAAACAGAAACCATCATGGTGTTTTGTTGTTAATACCACATATTTAGCTCCTGCTTGTTTAAATAATTCCGCCCACTGCTCAGGCTGCCATTTTTCTGCTTTCCACTGCGGAATAAACTGATCATAGGTAAAATCTGCACCATAAGTTTTCAAATGATGCTCATAGGTTGGGCCTTTTTGAACATTGATTGAATTAAAATACCATTCTGCATAAGGGTTGTTACAGAACCATTGTTCATCAATATCAATTTCTCCCAGTTGGCAAGTCGGTGGTGCAAATGCCGGCACAGAATAAACACCCCAATGGATGAAAATACCGAATTTTGCATCTTCGTACCATTGTGGTACTTCATGGGTTTTGATTGAACTCCAATCGGCATGATAGCGTTTTTGTTTCATAGTGCCTCCTGATAAGTGCTATAAATATTAAATTCATTTTTCAACAAGAAGCCTAAATAAAAAAGAAATTTTACGTTTTAATGGTATTTTCGTGAACTAAATCACAAAAAAGCTCTCTTACAATCACATTTCATTACAAATGAAATGCCCGATTTTGACTGAAGATCAAAAAATCGGGCATAAAATTTCTAATGTTAAATATATGGTTAACGCTAAAAGCACTTTCCGATTAAGAAAAAATTCCTAGATTTACCGGTTTGTTTAAAGGAAAATTTCCCTATTTCCTTCACGATTAAAAAAGGCGACATCATGCCGCCTTCTTTCTAGTTAAATCTTACAAATCTTCCGATTTTTCGACCGCACTTTCATCAGTATTTTCAGCTTTCACCGTTTCATCTGCCGATTTTTGTGCTTTAGGTTCATCGGATTGCGTTCGTTTTGAACTATTTTCTTCCCAACCTGACGGCGGAGTTACCGGCTCACGATTCATCAATTGCTTGATTTGCTCTTCTTCAATGGTTTCATATTTGACTAACGCATCTTTCATGGCATGTAAAATATCCATGTTATCAATCAACAACTGACGAGCGCGTCCATAGTTACGATTTACGATAGCGCGAACCTCTTCATCGATCGTATGTGCTGTTTCATCCGACATATGTTTGGCTTTTGCCATTGAACGACCTAGGAATACCTCACCTTCATCTTCTGAATAAAGAATTGGACCAAGTTTATCGGAGAAGCCCCACTGGGTCACCATATTGCGCGCAATATTGGTTGCGACTTTAATATCGTTTGATGCACCGGTAGAAATATTTTCTTCACCATAAATCAACTCTTCAGCAAGGCGACCTGCATATAAAGTCGAAAGTTTGCTTTCTAATTGTTTTTGACTGATGCTAACTTGATCACCTTCAGGTAAAAAGAAGGTGACACCAAGCGCACGTCCACGAGGGATAATTGTCACTTTATGTACGGGATCATGCTCAGGCACTAAATACCCCACAATGGCATGACCGGCTTCATGATAAGCGGTACTTTCCTTTTGCTTATCTGTCATCATCATTGAACGACGTTCAGGCCCCATATTGATTTTGTCTTTTGCTTTTTCAAACTCTAACATAGTGACAACACGCTTATTCCCACGTGCAGCAAATAATGCGGCTTCATTAACTAAGTTAGCTAAATCCGCACCTGAATAGCCCGGTGTACCACGAGCCAAAGTCATAGCATCAACATCATCACCTAAAGGCACTTTACGCATATGCACTTTTAAGATCTGTTCACGACCACGAACATCAGGCAATCCAACTGTCACTTGACGATCAAAGCGTCCCGGACGAACAAGCGCCGGATCTAACACATCAGGTCGGTTAGTTGCCGCAATGACAATAATGCCTTCTTTACCTTCAAAACCATCCATTTCCACGAGCATTTGGTTTAAGGTTTGTTCACGTTCATCATGACCACCACCAAGACCTGCACCACGTTGACGGCCTACCGCATCAATTTCATCGATAAAAATCAAACAAGGCGCATTTTTCTTTGCTTGTTCAAACATATCGCGTACACGTGATGCTCCAACACCCACGAACATTTCCACGAAATCAGAACCTGAGATCGTAAAGAATGGGACTTTAGCTTCCCCTGCAATAGCTTTAGCAATTAAGGTTTTACCTGTCCCCGGTGGCCCAACCATTAATACGCCTTTTGGAATTTTACCACCAAGATTCTGGAATTTAGTTGGATCTCGTAAGAAATCGACAATCTCACCCACTTCTTCTTTGGCTTCATCACAACCTGCAACGTCTTCAAAGGTTACCTTAATTTGATCTTTGGTTAACATTTTAGCGCGACTTTTACCAAAGCTCATCGCTTTGCCGCCACCGCCTTGCATTTGACGCATAAAAAAGAACCATACACCTACAAGGAATAACATTGGGAACCAAGAAATAAGAATTTGTGAAAGCAAACTACGGCCTTCCGGCATCGTCCCTTCTACTCTAATTTTCTTGTTTAACAAGTCATTTAGGATTTTATCGTCATAGATTGGCATAATGGTGGCGTATTTTGAACCATCGGTTTTGGTGACACTAATCTCGCGATCATCACTAAATTTTACTTGTGAAACCTGATTATTACCCACATCTGTAATAAATGTGGTGTAATCTGTTTGGTTTCCCGAGTCAGTCGTATTAAATCCTTGGTATGCCGTCATCATGACAACAGCAACAACAACCCAAAGGACAAGATTTTTTACCATATCGTTCAAGGTTTAAACCTCATAGTTAGTTAAAAATTTGTTAATAGCATATATCAAAATCGACAAAGAAACTAATAGTCAATGCCAATTTTTTCCGTAGGGCAAGGATTTTTTCTTAACCTTTATAACCTGTTGCCACAATATAAACTTCACGAGAACGCCCACGTGAAGCTTCAGGTTTTCGGACTTTTACCACGGAAAACAAGGAACGAATTTCGCGTAAATAGTCATCAAACCCCTCACCTTGAAATACTTTCACCACAAAACTCCCTTTAGTGGCCAGAACCTGTTTGCACATATCCAATGCAAGTTCAACGAGATACATCGCTCGTGGAATATCTACCGATGACATACCACTAAAGTTTGGTGCCATATCCGACATAACCACATGAACTTTTTCATCGCCCACACGTTCCAATAACGCATTCAAAACATTTTCATCGCGGAAATCCCCTTGCAAGAAATCAACCCCAACAATAGGATCCATTTCCAAAATATCACAAGCGATAATCCGCCCCTTATCCCCGATTTGTGTTACTGCATATTGTGACCAACCACCAGGTGCTGCACCTAAATCTACCACCGTCATCCCGGGTTTGAATAACTTATCAGTTTGCTGAATTTCATCTAATTTAAAATACGCACGAGAACGTAGTTTTTGTTTATGTGCCTTTTGTACAAAGGGATCTTTAAAGTGTTCGTTTAACCAGCGGCTCGAACTTGCCGAACGTTTTCTTCCCATAAAATAAATATTTCCATTAAGGTTTCTTTGTTATTGGGGTGACTTCATAAAATTTAAAGTGCGGACAAAAAATAATTTATTTTTGCCCGAATAAACTATGATCAATTAATTCACATAATGTATTAATAATAAACAAATGGCTTTCCAAGAGGTGACTTTCTTTTTGGCTAGGCACCTGAATTTCAATATCATTTTCTGTCAAGATGCCTTGATAATAATCATTGCTAGCCCCGGTTAATGCAATAATGGAAACATCTTTTGTTGTGGCACAATTTACCACATCCAAAATGGCTTCTTCATCCCCAAACGGTGACATGACAATTAAAATATCCCCTTGCTGAGCCACGGCATTAAATTGACGCTGATAAAGCGCGGTCAAATGTTGATCGGAAATAATTGCTGCTCCTACTGCACTATCTACATTTAACAATACCGATGGAAAGCTAGGTCGTTCTAAATCATAACGGTTAAGTAAATTTGCCACCAAAATCTGCGCATTCGCATAAGAACGCCCATGTCCACAAACAATGAGCTTATTTCCTCGTAGCAATGCGGCTACGATAGCATAAACCGCTTTTTGCAATTGCTCAGGTAAGGTTCTCGAGGCCGCAATTTGCGTTTGAATATTCTCGTTATAAAGATCTTTAATTTTATCTAACATAATCAATCTAAAAAATTAGGTAACCACTCTATCTTATTGACTGTACGCCCAAAAGCCACTAAATCAAAACGACAATCTGCGTCTTCCAAACTACAACCACGTTTCGCTAGCCACATATTTGCTGCATCAAGCCATTTTTGCTGTTTTTGCCAATCCACACTCTCCACAGCCGATCCAAATACATTACTTTTACGCTGACGGACTTCCACAAATACGATGGTTTCACCATCTTGCATAATCAAATCCAATTCACCGCATTTAAAATGCTGATTAGCCGCAATAAATTTAAGCCCTTGGCGTTCCAAAAAAAGACGAGCTTGATGCTCAAAGCTCGCCCCTTGTTCACGTGTGGTTAAACGGCGTTTTAATAAGGTTAACATTAATTCAATGGCACCACATTACCGTCTTGATATTCAAACCACGTCATATTGCGTTCAATATTACAATTCGGACCGGCACTTAATTTACCCGTCAAACCGCTCACCGCAAAACCCGGCACTTGACGTAATTCATTAAATTGATTAATTAACAACCAAGCATCGGCTCCCATCGCATACAAACGCATTAGACTATAATCACCACCGGTGGTTTGGCTGATCTTTTGATATTGTGTCGAATCCGTTTCCTTAAAGAATGGAATATCACTAAATCTTACCCCATTCATTTGTAAACGATATTCAGGCGTGCTATTCGAAGTATTACTACGCGAACTTGCATAAACACGCGCCGTTGAACCTGAGTTTGTTAAGGCAGATTTAATATCAATTAACTCGTCTGCCGTAGCAACAACATAAATTCCCTCGGCATTTTTATTGGCCCCATCTTGAATCAACACTGCAGCTTCATCTGTGCTACTAAAAAATCTAATATTTGCATCATTACCTGATAATTGCTGCCAACGAACATTAAATGCCGAAGCTGTACGTTGCCCTACATCAGCTTGTGGAACGAGAACTAATGGATTACGGACATTATCATTCCACATACGCTCCGCCCCTGATTCTGCTTCATCTTCCGGTGATAAACCAAAATAGCAAAGTTTATCTACGGCACGCTCATTATAGGTTGAATTTAAGGTTAAAACATCAATACCTTGAATGGCGTTTGAATTATTAATCACTTCATCCACATTGGGTTTTAATAATGGCCCCACAATCGCCGAAGAGCCGGTTGCTTTTGCCTGTGCTACCGCTTCTTGTATTGGCGTGACGATGGTATCAATAAATTCTACTTGCATCGATTGATCTGTACCACGAGCATCATTAAACCCTGAACGCACAGTTGAACCAATAACGCCAGCATTACCACTTAATGGCAACAATACAGAAATTCGATTTAATTGAGTTTGTTGGAAATTATTGACACTTTTCAATTCTGTTGGGAAAAGATACGCCGCACTATGGTTTGGATATTGCGCTTTCCAACTCTCTAAAGCTTTGGTTAATTGTGATGGCTGATTTAGGTTATCATTATAGGTCTTTGCCAATGCTAACCAACCACCTAACCCGGGATTACTCTCTGCACTCGCACCACTTACTGTGCCTTTATTTGCTGCACGCAACAACGCCCAAGTGCGGTCGATATTTTCTTGTTTTCGTTGAACATCCGTTAAATTGGCATCCACTTGAACACGTGCTTTAACCGCTTCAATCACATCGTTTTGATTTTCTGCAATTTTTGCCGCCACTTCATAATAACGTGCTTTTTGAGATTGGCTTAATTGAGCAAGATTAATTCCACGAAGTGCGCTCATCGCTTCCGTGTTTTTACGTTTTACCGCCAAAATATATGCATCAATAATCGATTTATCCAATAACTGCTCAGGGGTTAAATCTTTTAATTCAGCTAATAAGGCTTCTGCTTGAGGCACTTTGTTTTCAGTGATCAACACTCGAGCTGCAAGTAATTTATAAGTTTGCTGATCTTCGACACTTTTTGTTTGCTCAAGCTTATTCATATAAAAATCAGAACTGGCATTGGCATCATTTTTTAACGTATTTGCAAAATTATCACCAAATACACTTGTACAACCCGCTAATAACATTGGAAATAAAAGTGGCATTAAACGTTTCTTAAATTTCGTACCTTGTAATAAAATAGTCATAAATTACTCCATTGAGAGTCTTGAGAAAATTATGCAGATCTTACTTCTCTCACAAACTAAAAGCAAATAAAAAGAAGAAACAAAATGAATCAAACAGGTATTTTATACATTGTCGCTACACCAATCGGCAACTTACAAGACATCACTCAACGAGCGTTAGAGACCTTTACACAAGTGGATTTAATTGCTGCTGAAGACACGCGTCACAGCGGTTTATTACTCAACCACTACGGTATCAAAAAGCCTTTTTTTGCCTTACACGATCATAATGAACAACAAAAAGCCGATCTCTTAGTAGAAAAATTACAGCAAGGCACCAATATCGCCCTTATTTCCGATGCAGGTACACCGTTAATCAGCGATCCCGGTTTCCATTTAGTTCGCAAATGTCGTCAAGCAGGTTTAAAAGTTGTTCCACTTCCCGGTGCTTGTGCTGCCATTACGGCATTATGTGCCTCAGGTATTGCCTCAGATCGCTTCTGTTTTGAAGGCTTTCTACCTGCTAAACCCAAAGCGCGCAAAGACAAATTACAAAATATTGCCGAAGAAGACCGCACTTTGATCTTTTATGAAAGTACGCACCGTATTTTAGACTCACTCGAAGATATTGAAACTGTACTCGGTGCCGATCGCTACATTGTGCTAGCACGCGAAATCACCAAAACCTGGGAAACTATTTCTGGAGACACCGTCAGTAATTTACGCCAATGGCTAACTGAAGATCCCAATCGTATCAAAGGTGAAATGGTGTTAATCATCGAAGGAAAACCTAAAACAGAAGAAAATGACAGCATTAATCCTCAAGCCATTAAGGCTCTCACACTAATTGCCAAAGAGTTGCCACTAAAAAAAGCGGCTGCTATTGTGGCAGAGCTTTATGGCTACAAGAAAAACGCACTTTATCAGTTTGGTATTGATAATTTTAGCTAGATCACGTAAACAAAAATGGCACGAACTCTTGTGCCATTTTTATGAATTAATCGCGCGGTAACCACTTATCAATAATACGTTGTAATTCGCCTGATTGTCTTTCGAGAGCAAAAAATTGATCCACATAAGCCTTAAAACGGAAATCATTATTTGGTACTAACCAACCATTTTTAGCTGGTTTTAGTGGTTTATCTGGATTAACGGCACAAAGCACACCTTTATGTTCATGCGCTTTCACAATGGCTTCTGCCGCTTCGCTCACAAACACATCGGCTTTTTTATCAATCACCTGTTGGAAAATCGTTAAATTTTCAGGGTTCATAGTTAATTTTGCTTTTGTTAACACAGTACGCGCATAATTTTCATTACTACCGCCAGGGTTAGCAATAATATTCACTTCGGGACGGTTGATATCTTCTACTGTTTGATATTTTTTCACATCTTCACAACGTACAATCGGGGTTTTACCGTTAGTAAAATAAGGTTCGGTAAACAATCCTTTTTGTTGGCGAGCTAAGGTTATAGAAATACCACCGACAGCTAAATCACATTTTTGCTCAAAATCTGCCAATAACGTTTTCCATGTTGTTTTTACGATAGTCACTTTCGCATCTAAACTTTCCGCCAATTTATTCACTAAGTCATTATCCACGCCTTCAAATTTACCGTTTGTATCAAAACTAAACGGTTTATAATCTCCTGGCGAACAAACTTTAATTTCTTTGGTTTCAAGAATTTTAGCTAACGTATCCGGCGTTTGAGTATTCGCTTGAACTGAAACACTGGTAAGTGCGGTGAATAAAACGGCTAAAAATGTTTTTTTCATTTTGCTTCCTCAATAGGTAATAAAAAAGAGTTTAAGCATAATACCTAAACTCTTTATAAAATGGCAAGTTACATTTACATTCCTGTCACGCTTTTAATACGATCAGCGAACATACCTACACTTAAGGCATAATAGTTTGAACGGTTCCAATGTAAAATCGTACGGAAATTATTGGTCACTAAAAATGCACGCCCTACTTCTTTGTCAGGACGAACAAGCCATAACTCCGCATTAAACATCGCATTTAACTTATTCTGTTCAAAACTATTTTTTAACACTACCCCTTGCGCTTGCCAGTCACTTAAGGAGCGCGCTTTGCTTTTTTCTATTCCAGATTGTGCTAAATCAACATATTGTGTTAACTCAACTTCCACACCCCAAGGCAAACGATTATCCCAACCGACTGTATGTAAATAATTTGCAATGGAAGCGAACACATCATATTCATTTGTCCAAATATCTTTACGCCCGTCACCATCCCCATCTGCCGCATAATTCAAATAGGAAGTCGGCATAAATTGCGTTTGTCCCATTGCTCCAGCCCAAGATCCCAATAAGCGAGCGCGTTGAATATCATTGCGATCTAGCATTTTCATCGCATTAACAAATTCTTTACTGAATAATTTTTCACGGCGGCCATCGAAGGAAAGCGTCGCTAATACAGAAAGGACATCAAAATTCCCTTGGTAATAACCAAAGCTACTTTCCATACCCCATAAAGCTAAGATAAATTCTTGCTGAACACCAAAATTTTGGCTTGCTTTTTGTAATTGCGTGCGAATATCCCAATAATTTTCTTCCGCTTTATCCACTTTGGCTTGCGTTAAATGCTTGGTAATGTAATTAGTTGCACCATTTGGGTTAGGTGGCGAAGGCGGTTGATTTTTGCGACGCGCTAAGTTCCCTGCTTGCTTCTGATCCAATTCCACTGCTTTGGCAATATACCGAATATTTTGTTGTGCGTTTAAAGTTGCCACAGAAACGCCCTGCCCTGCCGCTTTACGTTTTAAAAATTGCACATAATCTTGGAAATTATTTAACGTGCGTGCTTTGTTGTAAGTTGCGGTTTCGGTTAAAGGTGAAAGGCTATGGGTACTCTGATTTGTCGAACAACCAGCTACCACTAAACAAACCGCAAGTGCGGTTAATTTTAAGTATGTTTTCATCATTTATTTTCTCATTAATTTGTATAAAAGTTTAACCACCGAAACAGGCATTAAACGAGGTAATGTACGCGCTAAAAAAGTGACAAATCCACTAACCGCGCTTTGAATTTTAAGCTGCTGTTTTAAACGATAAAGTTTCCATTCGCTTTTAGCATAAATCCAACCACGGCGGCGGCTAAACATTGCATTACCTGCCGTACGCGCTAATAACAGCACTTCAGGCAAATTGCCCACTTTTTTACCTGTCGCAATAATACGATTCCATAAATTATAGTCTTCAAGGAATAAATGATGCTGATAATAACCAACCTCTTCAAGTAAAGACTTACGATACGCCACCGTCATATGATTAAATGGTGAACGCATTTGATTAAATTTCACAATATCCGCATAGTCCGTTGGAACATGACGTTCTGCGGTAATAATCTTTGGATCGGCATCAAATTCCGCAATTTGCGTACTAAACATCACAACATCAGGATGCTGTTCAATATAAGCAACTTGTTTAGCAAAACGCTCAGGCAAGCAAATATCGTCCGTGTCCATACGGAATAGCCATTCATTGTGAGCGGCTTTAATCCCTTCATTTAAGGCTTTGCCCAATCCTACATTTTGTGGCAATGGCACGCGTTTAATCGGCAATTTAGCCTGAAATTCATCAATCACGGCGGCTAATTCAGCGGTAATTGCCCCATCTAAGACCAACACAATTTCATCAGCTTGTACAGTTTGATCCGCTAAACTTTGCAAACTAGCACGTAAAAACTCGGGTTTTTCCTTAATATATAAGGACATTAAAACTGAAAATTTCATTTATACAAATCTTTTTAAGTTAATTGCCAATTTAGGCGAAATAAAGGTGACAACTGCAATAAGTAAGTGATTTAAACGATGACTTAATTTAAATATTTCAAAATAATATTTTGCAGCTTTTCGAGATAAATTCATGGCATATGGATATGCCAAAATATAAAGCGAATTTAGTTTAAAGTTATGCGCTTGCTCTGCTGTTTTTACATATTTCTCGCGGATAATCTCAATGGCTTTTTCTGTATTTTCCATATTAGTCGAAACGCTCGAACGTTTTGTATGAAATGCACATAAGGTTAATGGTTTATCCACATAAATAGGTTTGAAATTTTTACTTGAAACCACTTTTAATACAAAATCATAATCTTCAAGAGATTTTAATTCCGTTGATAATCCATTTAATTCAAAGAAAAAGGTTCTTTGAATACCTAGCATTGGAATACCGCCAATTTTATTCGCAAGTAGTATATTTTTGAGTGTTAATTTTTCTGGTGGTAAAGGATGTGTAATATAGCTAAAACCTTCATTCACCATTTCGCATTTTGCAGGATGATAAATAAAATTACCCTGTTTATTCTCATGAATCGCTTGAGCTAATAATTCACATTTATTATTTTCAAAACGATCATCATCATCTAAAAATAACAACCATTCATGTTGTGCATTTTCCGCACCAACATTACGGCTTTTAGCCGGTCCGGAATTCACGGTATTACGAATAAGTGAGACAGGAAAACTAAAAGTGCGGTCAATTTGAATAGCATTTGGTGAGCAATCATCTACCACAATCACTTCAAAATTTTTCACAGTTTGGTTTTCCAAACTCAGCAACAATGCATTAATTTCAGCATTACGATTATAAGAAGGAACAATAATACTAAACATTATTTTCTCTCAAAAAGTTTTAATTTTCCTTTGCTTCCAAATAAAGAAACAAACATTAAAAATGTGGTCATCAACCCAGGATAAGCATAAGTATCTGCTTTAATATTTAATACACTTAATAAAAATAAAGTAGATAAGGTATAAATCCAGCTGCCATTAAACCAATTATCAGCAATACGTTTTACAAAATAAGCTGTAAATAAGAAACAGATAAAAATATAGCCTACGCCACCATATAATGCCTGACGAATAAAGCCTGAATCTGAACCACCATAATAACTCCAGCCGTTCGGTTGATAATAAAGCCCATCCCCCATTATTAATTGTTTCAATTCAGGCATAAATAAATGTTTATTCATTAAGGTATCAGTTGAAGAACTTAAATGTTCACCACGAACTAAATTGATTAATGGTTCTAAAGCATGTTCAACATAAGGATGAGTAGGATAAAAATAAGCCAACCCTAAACATAATAATCCAAACATAAGTAAGACCGGAATATAACGAACACGAAAATAAACAAGAATACTGACCGCTGAAAAGATTAAAAAAGTACGACCTGAAATTAAGCCAATACAAAGTAATAAGAACAGATAAACAGCATTTAATGGTTGTCCTTTTGCATGATTAGCTAAAATAAAATGTAATAGCATCAAATAGAATGCACTTAATGGAAAGAATGCTGACGAGGTTAAATTATATAGACGATATTCTTGCTCTGAACCAATAAATCGTGGCAAATGTCCCCCCATAACAGAATTTGTATTCAGGGCAAGGTCGATCATAAATGATATACCGAATAATGCACCAATACCAATAATCCCTTGTATAACAATCCCCGTATTTAAATCCCGTAATAATTGTGTTCTTTTTTCTGTATGATGATAAAACATATTATAAATCACGATACCAAAACAGAATGTAATCATCGATTTAACATACATACTGATTACGCCCAGTTCTTTAGTTCCATTAATCAGAATAGGAATTATCGAAAATAAAATTAAAGCGAAACAAACAATTAAACTATCTACAGGAAGCACAAATTGTTTTTGCGCTTTTTTATACCATTGATAACCTAGCAATAATACAGAGAACACACCAATAAGCATGCTCATTCTTACAACATGGAAAAACCAAGGATCATATAAATAAAATAAATTAACGAATGCAGACATTATAAATTTCTCTTAATGGCAAGCAGTTTTTTCAGTGGTAATTTGAATAATTTTTTTACGATATTATTATTTAAAGACCCGCGAATAGCCTCTAAATTACTGGTTAAACTTGGGTTTTCAATCGCCATTAATGGACGAATAATGAGAATATCCAAACCAAATTTATCACCAAATAGAATAAAATCATCAGCTAACCAATATAAATTCTTTTGAGCATATTCTAAAAATACACGACAAGCAGATTTCCTAATTAAATAAGCTACAGTGCCTGCAAAATAATTTTTGTAAGGATAAGCATAGTAATAATTTGTTTGAGCTATTCTCTTTTGGAAGGCTTTAAGCGTTGTCGGATAATTAATCCACAACTCTCTGTCATCAAAACTTAAAATTTTTGACTGTCCAACTAAAATAATATCTGCATTCAACTTTTCATTTAAAAGTGCGGTTAGATTTTCATTAAAATTTTCAGCAAAAAGAACATCATCCTCACAAACTAAAACATAATCCTCTTCTGCAAGTGTTTGGTCATCAATAATTTTCTGATAAACCGCCAAATGACTTAATGTACACCCAATTTCACCTTTCGTGACCTGACGATGATAGGCTTGCTTAAAAGCATCATAATTAAACTTATTTTGTAATTCATCATCTGATAAAGCCATAGTATTAATGGCATTAAAGATTTCAAAATCAGATGTTTCCGCCTGAGAGAAAAAAAGTTCACGGCGATGAGCATCTTTTTCGAGAGAAATTAAATATTTTTTCATTTTTGCTCTACTTTCAAACTGTTAACCGGATATTTAAAATAATATACAATCGAGATAGCAAGGCGTGTTAAGCTAGAACCGATAAAAGCAAATGCCACACCATAAAGCTGATATTCTCGTAAAAGATAAAATAATACCACAAACACACCAATAGAAATTAATTGGCGGGTAAATAGTAATATCTGTTTACCTTGGAGTAACATATTTTGCGAAAGCAACCAAGACAATCCTGCAATAATTGAATTTAAAATAAACCAAATAAGAATAGGGGCAACTTCAACATATTTGGCACTGAAGAAAAATTTAATAATCGGCTCTGCTAATAATGGTGTCAAAATGACAGCACCAATACTCATTAAGACAATGACAGCCAAGACAGATTTAATTCGATTAAGATTATTCAACAATCCTGAATAATAATAATCTGTTAGCATATTAATAAATTTTGTTAATAGTGCATCAAAGGCAATGCATACCGTATAAAGACCTAAGTAATAATGCCCTATCCAAGCTACAATTAAGAATTTATCAATACTGGATGTTGTTGCTCCAAAGATTTGATAAAGATTTTGTTTAATCCAAGTTTTTAAGAAAAAAGGGCGGTCAATTTTTTCAATCTTTGGGTTTTCCTGTTGAAATTTTTTCTCAATTTTATAAAGATAATATAAACAAGTAATACCTTGAATAAGACTAAAGACAGTTAATAATTGAATAACCAATTCAAGCGGTTGTTCACCCAATAATAAATACGCACCTCCATAAATTGCCACCAATAAAATAGGTTGCTGTAACGTTAATGCGCGATAAATTTTTAATTTAGGATCAATTTTGCTTTTTTCTAATGTAATGGTAAGAATGGCTGTAAAAATGACATTAATCACAAATAACCATTCAAATTTTGTAAAATCAAATAGCGCAATCGCCAATAATGCCACCACAATAGCCGCAGTCAAAAAAGCTAAAAAGTAACGGCGCCAATGTAAATATTGTTTATGTCGCATAGACAATGCTAAGGCAAAGCCTGAGCCACCGGTTGCAATGGCAACAACATAAGAAACTGTGGTAATAAACAATTGATGGGTGCCGCGATCATCCACTGAAAGCATATGAGCAAGGACAAAGGAGCTTACCATAGTAAGCCCCATGCTTAAAATCGTGACCGCAATGAGCGTCAATAAAGAACGATTATTTTTCATCAGAATTATAAAGTTTAGTGTAATCTATTTCGCTTGTCCATTGATGATAATAGCCTGAATTCTTACCGTAGGAATTATCACAAACTTGATTTGGTAAGCCTAATAAACAAGAGAAAATATGTCCGTGTAAACGACTTGTAATAATTTCATCATAACTTAAGAAAATATCTTGGCAACGCGAAATAACCGCTAATGCATGCTGAAACCAAAGATCGTTAATTTTATTTTTTACAAAACCTAAATTAAATTTATTCGCTAATTTGGAAAAACGACTACACCATAATTCAAATTTTATATCACTTGGTAACAAAATATCTTCCCAGTCTTTTACATTTTCTAAGCTAGGCAAGGTTGCTTGGATTTCCGCCTCAATATGGCTTTTTTCAATATCTTTACGTAAAAAATAAAGTTTTTTGTCACCACTATGTACGGATGTTTTTTGTGGTAAAACGCCATAAAGTTGGTGCGCCATATCTGGCGATAAATAAGTATTTGGTGAAAAATAACTTTTCATCATATCAAAGGTTTTACTATCTCGTGAAAAGAGATGTAAATCTTGATGTTGAGAAAACAATGCTGCAGATTTTTTCATTGCATCATCACAAGAATAATGCGCAGTTTGTGGCAATAAAATAATACGATTATTCGGAAAGGCCTGAACAATATCTTCACGCATTTTTTGAATTAATGGATATAAATCTCCAAAGTTCCCCCCACCATGGCATAAAATGGTGGTATTTTTACCAATGAATTTTTTCGCTTCCATTAAATCAAACGCTTGTAAAGCTCGGCGTAATTTAATTTGAATTTGGTAATCTTTAAAAAATTGCTCTGTTCCTGCATAAATTAATAAATCCCCTACATTTAAATGCAGTGGATAATCAAAATAAACCACATCATTTTTATCTAAAATAAGCTCATTAATAGTATTTAATTTTTGTTTTAATGATAGTAAAACTGAATTCATAACATTCCTAACCAGATAAATAGCCCTAGGGCAGGTTCCCTAAAAAAACTTGCGTATCATAGCACTTTGATTGCCCTTTTGACAGTCGTTTAAGCATTGAGTTCCTAGCCAATTTGGGGAATAATAGACAAAAAATTTTTTACTTTGGATTGAATATGTTTGAGCTTACCAAAATCATCACGAATATCATTCTACCGCCTTTTAATGTCATCCTATTATTGCTTCTTGCATTTATTTTCACCCTATTTCGTTTCAAAAAACTCGCATTTTTGACCGCGCTTTTGAGCATCAGTATTTTATATTTTTTCAGTATTCCATACACCGCTGAAAAACTCAGTAATAGCCTTGTTCAAGAAGACAATTTAACAATTAATGATTATCGACAAGCACAAGCAATTGTCATATTAGGGGGGGGATTACGAGACAGCAAAGAGCTTTATAGCCCTATTACCGTGCCGGGCTTGCCATTGGAACGCATGCGTTATGCCGCCTACTTGCACAAAGAAACAGAATTGCCTATTTTGATTAGCGGTGCAAGTCCCAATGGAAACTCAGAAGCGAAAGTCATGGGACAAGAGCTTTTTACCTTTTTCGCGATCAAACCTAAATGGTTAGAAGAAAAATCAACCAATACCAAAGAAAATGCACTCTTTACAAAAGAAATACTCGAACGAGAAGGCATTACGCGTATTGTTTTAGTCACACATCAATGGCATATGCAACGCGCAAAAATGTTATTTGAACGTCAAGGCTTTACGGTTTACCCAGCTAGCGTAGGTTCAGGTAAAATTCCTGAAAGCTACGGCTTAAACTATATGCATTTTATTCCACAAGCAGGCGCACTTAATGCCAATATGCAGTTGTTAAAAGAATGGATTGGGTATTGGAAAGAAAAGATTTAGATATAATAGACAAAATGATTGCTCATCAACGCATTGAATGATGAGCAACCATTTTACGAACAACCTATTTATTCTGCATATATCGCATTATAGAGTTTATGTTCAAAATTCACTAATTGCGCGCGTTTAGTTTTATTTTCTAATTCCCCTGTTGAATAGCCATTAATAAACTGCACAAAGGCAACTTTTTCACCGCGCGCATTCGTCATAAAACCGGCTAAATTATACACCCCTTTTAATGAACCTGTTTTGGCAATCACATTTTTCACTAAAGGAGCCTGAATTAATCCACCACGCCCACTAATTGTACCGTCAACCCCAGCAATCGGGAAAGTTTCCATTAAATGCAATGTACTTTCATTTCTAGCAATATATTCCAATGCTTGTAACATAGTGTTCGGGTCAATTAAATTATGACGGGATAACCCTGAACCATCAGCTACAATCGTATGCCCAAATTTAATTCCTGCTTTGGTAGATAGTACTCTTTTCAATGCCATCGCACCTAATTGAAAAGAAGTTGGGCGTTTATAAGTATGATATGCCACTGTACGAAACAAACTATCTGCAATCTGGTTATCTGATTTTTTCATCATTTTTTTCAATAAATCAGGTAATGGCTTAGAAAAATGCTCCGCCAGTATTTTCCCTGTTTGAGGTTGATGTGGCACTTGAACTTGCCCATTAAATTCAATCCCTAGTTGTTTAAGCTGACGCTGAATAATCGCCGCCGCATAAGCATCAGGGTCTTGCACCGCAAAACTCAAACCAAAAGGCTTACTTTGGCGTGCAATGCATCCTTTAATCTGATAACGATTATTGTCATGAACCACAACATCTAACTGACAATAAGGTGCATCCTCATTACTCACCACTTTAACCTGACCAAATACTTGAATAGGATATTGTGATGGAACATTAAATTTAACACTTTCCCCCACAGATTGATTCGCTTCTAAATTCACCGAAAAACAGTTACTATCAATATTTGCCGCGGCAGGTGGTGAATTAAAGCACATAGTCAAATCATTCCAAATCCAGCCAATACCACGATCATGGCTTGCAAAAACAGAAGTATCTAAAATTAAATTTCCCTGAATTTTGCTTACCCCTTGTTGCTTTACTTGAGCCAATAATTGATAAAGTTGGCCGCTGGTTAAATCAGGATCCCCTGTAAATTTTACGATTAAATCTCCATTTAGCTCGGCATTTTGCAAATTACCATTCGCCAATACCGATGTTTCAAACCGAAATTGATCGCCTAATACCAATTTTGACGCCAAGGCAGTAAACACTTTTTGTGTACTCGCCGGTAACATAAAAGTTGAAGCATTGTGTTCTGCAATGACTTGATTTGAATTAAGATTTTTGGCTACAAAACCTAAGCTTGCACCTTGCGGCAATTCATGACTAAAACGTTGAACATCCACTTGTGCAAATGCAGTTGCGCTAAGAAACAGGGTGGAAAGAATCCATTTTTTTAAATGTGCTGTTGTATTTAACATAGTAAAAGTGCGGTTAGTTATTGCTATTTTTTTTCAGACGAACAATAATAGACCTCGATTCCCTTAGAGTAAATTTATTTTTGCTCATAATCTAAATTTTTTATCTATGTGACGACATCACAATGTGATGCCGTGGTTTTGTTTTTACTTAATAAAAGAGAAAACGAATAATGAAACAAATTCCAATGACTGTTCGCGGTGCAGAATTATTACGCGAAGAATTAGATTTTTTAAAAAATACACGCCGTCCTGAAATCATCAAAGCCATCGCGGAAGCGCGCGAACATGGTGATTTAAAAGAAAATGCGGAATATCATGCTGCGCGTGAACAACAAGGCTTCTGTGAAGGACGTATTCAAGAAATTGAAGGTAAACTTTCTAATTGCCAAATTATAGATGTCACCAAAATACCTAATAACGGCAAAGTCATTTTTGGTGCAACCGTTGTGTTAATCAACGTTAATACAGAGGATGAAGTGACTTATAAAATTGTAGGCGATGATGAGGCAGATATTAAGTCAGGATTAATTTCTGTTAATTCTCCTATCGCACGCGGTTTAGTCGGTAAGGAAGTCGATGATACGGTAAATATCATCACACCGGGCGGTACCGTTGAATTTGATATTGTAGAAGTGAATTATATTTAATCAAATTCTCGCTAAAAAGCCTTAACTCACTAGCCTTAAGGCTTTTTTACTTGGTATTTTAAAAAATATTTGCTAAACTGGCCGCACTTTTGGGGCTGATTTTGGATTCGACGGGATTAGCGAAGCCCAAGGTGCACGTCGAGGTGCGGTAGGCCTCGTAAATAAACCGCAAAAAAATAGTCGCAAACGACGAACAATTCGCTTTAGCAGCTTAATAACCTGCTCATGGCCTTCGCTCCCTAGCTTCCGCTCGTAAGACGGGGATAAAGCGGAGTCAAACCCAAACGAGACCGTGTGGACGCTTCAGCTTGGAGATCGAAACACTAAATTGAATCAAGCTAGCTTATCGCTTGCGTGTCTGTCCGCTGGTGATAAGTGAAATTAAAGACGAGACTAAGCGTGTAGTACTGAAGGTAGAGTAATTTCGGACGGGGGTTCAACTCCCCCCAGCTCCACCAAAATACAATTTGATAGAATCCTATCGAATACAAAAAGTCTTGAAAATCACCTTTTCAAGGCTTTTTTGTTCCTATATAGTCTAATGTAAATTTTTCAACACTACTCACGTTACTTGCAACGTTTTTGGGTTAATATTTTCTCTTAAAATAGGTGACAAATGGAAGCTTTGCTTATTTCACCTTATATGGTTTTGCTCTGTGTTTTTTATCAACGTTTGAGACGTTTACGTGTCATTTACTATCTCATTTTTGTCTCAATCATTATTACGGTAAGTCAATGGCTCATGCAACTTAATTTCGTGGGTTATATTGTGGGATTTGGAAATTACTTAGCTATCGTATTCGAATTTATCATTCTTTTTGTCGGTATCATATATCAATTTGTCTATTTAAAAATACGTGTAGTGAATCAGGCTCAACTTGACGAGTTATTTAAAATGCCAATACTTGCCCTTTTTCCACGTCCAGCGTTATGGTTTACAATGAAAAAAGACTACGATTTGTTTTGGGATAATTACAACAAGCAAAGATAAACATATTCTAATATTGATAAAGTAAATTATCTTATATGCCTTTAGCATAATCATAATGCTAAAGGCATTTTATTTTGATATTGTTTTTAATGTTTACAATAAAATAACATATCACCAGAACAAGAATGGGCGCAGTTCATTAAAAATAGTCTCACAGTAAATACCTATAAAAGTTTACAAAATGCCAAACAAGCTGCGCAAGATGGTGAAATTGAATGGCCAATCACCTTATCTGATTTCTATGAATATCGAGATGAGAATGAACATATAAAATGGCTTAAACTTCTTGCTGAATCAGGAGAAGAAACAAGTAGCTATTCATTAGCACTAGTCTATGAAAAGCAAAAAAATTATTCCGCAGCATTACATTGGTATAGAAAATCTATCGATGATCCTGAAGCTCAAGAACGCATTAGTTATTTCTATGAACATGGATTAGGTGTGGAACAAAATGAATATCTTGCATACCATTGGGCGAAAAGGGCTGCCAACAATGGTAGTGATGACGCTAAAGCAAGACTTCCTGAGTTAGTAATCTATTCGGAGATGTAAGATGAATAAGTTATTAGAAATAGACGGCTCAGATCTTAGTGATATTTTTCCTTACCTAAAAGATGAAAATTGTCACTATAGTGAATTTTTACTTGTAGATAAACCTTACGAAGAGAGCAATGTAAAACATTACAAAACCAAGTTGCAGAAACGATGAATGTTGAAGATTATAAAATCTTTAAACTAAAACTGCATATTCAACATTTAAAAAATTACATCAAAGATCTAGAGTCTAAACTTCCTTCCCCTATCTGGTAAGATCTCATACCTTACTCAGCGAATTATCCCTAATCTGATAGCCTTAGCCGATCTGCTAATGGCTGTCAGATTATTCTCATCGCTCACTCACCAATATCCAAACTCCCTATTTTGATCTTATCTTGGCTTGATTTTCTATCAATATTTTGCCAATATACACACCATTCGTATCATTTGGATGATTATATTTATCTTATTTGGAGTTACCTATGAAAAAACTACCTACCTATGTTGTCCTTCTCACTTCATCTATTTTAGTGGGTTGTAATAAATATGACCTAAAAATCCCACAAGATCTTCAAACTGTAGAGTTTTATACCGCAAATGAAGAAAAGGCCTTGAAAGCTCAAAAAGAATGTGAACAGATCGAGAATGAAATCGAGCAAATTTCTCGCTCCATTCCTAAATCAGAACAACTAGAATTCGATAAATATTTATCACAATCTGACTACTCTAAATTCAGAAAGAATTGCAGAAACGCTATAGACGGTTTAGATAATATTGAACGCCAAAAAGAAAAAGCTAAAAGAGAACAGCAAGAAGCAAAGGAACAGGCTGAGAAAGAAGCAAGAAAAGATGAAATTATTAAGTATATGAAAGATACCTATTCGTCCTATGAGCAACTACCATGGCAAGATGGTCTTTCTAAAATTTTAAGCGAAACTGTCACTTCTACTAGCCATCCAGACTCTGATCCTGCAAGAGAGTTTTTTTATGCTCGAAACGAAGACATGTCTTCTATCGATAGAAATATGATCAAAAAGTTGGGGAATTCGGATATAGAATCGCATATCGAATATGGTTATGAATTAGCATTAGATGACAAAAACGAACTTGCTTTAATATATTCCGCAAACCAACTTTGGCAAAAAGGCTTAGCTGAGTTAAAAGCGAAGAACTATGCTGAGCTTGCTGTCGATGAATCTTACTGCAAAAAAGATAAAAGAAAATATTCTGCCTGTGATGTATGGAGACAAGCTATTTCTGAGAAACGTGCAGAAATTGTTAAAAATTACACCCTAAATTATGATAGTTTAAAAACAGACTATAACCAATGTGTTGTTCAATTGGAAGATTATTTGAAATCAGTCAATGTGGGCAAAAATGACACGGGTGTTCCTTATAATATTTTAAAAGGTATTCAAGAAACTGAAAAAAATATTTATGCAAAATACCCTTGTTCTGAAACGGAAGAAGCATTACGAAAATTAAATTTAAACTTCGATCACTATGAGAAACTAGATTAAAATGAATAAATTAAAACATATCATAACCGAACTGTTGAAAAATGAGAAAATTAAAATATTTTTCAACAAAGTTATTCATCTTATAAAAGGATTAAAACAACATGTTGTTATCAATAATCTGATCAATAAAACAGTCAATTTTGTAAAACAGCATAAAGCCATTTCTGTTGCTATTGCGGTAAGTGTTGTCGCTATTCCCCCATTAATTACACCGACATCACATTACCCAAAAGAATGTCGTGGCTTAACAGGAGAAACGGATTATCGTGGTGGAATGCCTTGGAATGATAATTATGTGCCTGAATTATCTCTATTAGCATTTGAAGAAGATCCAAAACTTCTCTTAGGAAAAAAAGGGGGAATGTTTACTTATTACGATGATGATATTCTTCCTGAATTATTTGAAGCTAAATATTCTCGATTAGTAACAAGCTCTGGTAAAAAAAGTGCTGAAATTTATAGAGAACAACTCGCTAAAGCTTGTCAAAAATATAGAGAAGAATAAATATCATATTCCTATTAGCACTCTATTTCAGAGTGCTTTTTTATTATCCTTTTCTCTAAAAACAAACTTTCTTGCCCAAATAGTAAACTGCTTTAAAAAATATAAAACACGAAATACATCACCTGATAAACAACAAATCTTCATTTCACCCCAGGTGCGGTTAAAACGAAGTTCAAATTTTTCATTTTTATGTTCCCTTAATTTATTTTTTTCATATATGTCACAAATACGATGGCTAATATCGATAAGATCAAAAATTAAGTCAGTCGATAAATAGGATAAATCTATTCTGATTTTAAACTCTTTCAGGAACGGATCTTGATGTTCTCTTAAAACATAAAAGCGATTACGAGAAACAAACATAAAAAAATTTTCCACAGAAATATTAAGGACATTTTCTTCAATGGTTTCTCTAATATCATTCTCATCAACATCCGCTATAGTCCAAGCCATAGATAAGTTAAGCGTATAGCTTTTATTCCCTAATAGTCTTACTTTTCTCAATATATTTTCATTTGTCATCATAATTATTCTCCTTTTATTTAATGAACTAAAAGGAAAGAAAAATCCCCTTTTAGATTACGAAAAAATATCATCTAAAGGGGATTTAGTTATAAATAATGTACGTTCTGAAACTGGGTCTGTCAAGGTCTTGACGAGATAAAAATATTTTCAAAAACACTATATACTATCCGTAGAGAATCGATACTTTATTTAGTGATAAATCGAATGTAAATTATCGATGCGCTATAGATAGTATGTAGCATATTCTTCTCGGCTTTTATAAAGTCAAGATATGAATAAAGAAGAACGTGAAATCCTATTAAAACAACTTGGTCTATCAATCAAGTTAGAACGAGTCAGAAAAGGCTTATCTCAAGAAGATCTTGCCGAATTATCAGGCTTGCACCGTACCTATATTGGTATGGTAGAACGTGCTGAGCGTAATATTAGTGTGCTCAATTTAGTGTTGATTGCTAAAGCACTTGATATTTCAATCGATACACTATTAAACTGGCGATAGGCTAATATAAATCTAAAGCGCGGTGAAAATTCCACCGCGCTTTTCTTTTTAAACTAACCGGCATTATGTGCTCCTTACGCAAGCGCACCACTTGTACTTCCGCTTTGCGCAACGGCTACATCATACCGAAGTTACTTATCCCAAGGGTAAACACCACCATGTCGCTCAAGATTTTGTTGTTGCTTTTGAGCCGTCACTTGGTAATTTAGTTGTCTAACTTCTTCACGACTTAACCCCGGAAAAGCTTTTTCGACAGATAAAATAAATCCCATATCATATTTATCTAAATCATACAGATAATTGACAGTGAATTGTTTTGTACAACAATGAGAAACATTAAATTGCACCAATGCATTAAACACATTTGTGTCATTATGAATACCGCTATACCAAAAACGAGAAATAGCAATGGCTAACTCTCGGCGCATCATATAACAATTCGTATCAATATGATGACCTTTATGCGCAGTCGTATGCATCGCCAGAGTTTGCCCATTTATCAAAATCTGGAAATTATAGGGATTATCGAGTTTATTCTCATAAAAGCCAATAGATTCCAGCGTATCCTTACAAATAAACTGCTCAGCGGGTGAATAAAAATTACGCAATGCATAAACATAATCTGCCCCTGATTCATTCAGGGTTTTAACACATTGCTCAACATGATTGGGTTCATACCAGTTATCATCATCCAAATAACAAATCGCGGCTTCTTTTACTAAAAAAGGCGCAATTGCATTAATACTACTATTTGTCCAACCATCCGCTCCGGTATTCATGGGCAAATAAATCGCGGTTACCTCAGGATATTTATCCAAAATAACTTTCGCATCCTCACGAAATTGCTCACCGTCTACAAATACATAATGTTTACAAGGGTAAGTTTGTGCCTTAACACTTAAAATTGCGCGTTCAAGCTGCGCCCGACCAATAGTAGAAGTAATCACGGCGACAGATAAAGGACTATTCACTGTTTGCATAGAGGATCCATCTAAAAATAAAGTAAACCACTGGGAAATGTTTCTTTTATTAAGATAAAAAAGTGCGGTCAAAATAATAGTTATTTGACCGCACTCTAGGTCTGTTTATCATTCAATCAAAGGGTTAGTGAGAGCTTAACCAATCACTTCCAAACCGCCCATATATGGACGTAATACTTCAGGTACCGTAATCGTACCATCTGCATTTTGGTAGTTTTCTAGGACTGCAACCAAGGTACGACCAACCGCTAATCCTGAACCATTTAGGGTATGAACTAAACGTGGTTTTTTGTCATTTTTACCGCGACAACGTGCTTGCATACGGCGTGCTTGGAAATCCCACATATTTGAGCAAGATGAAATTTCACGGTAAGTGTTTTGTGCCGGAACCCAAACTTCCAAATCATAGGTTTTACATGAGCCGAATCCCATATCACCTGTACATAATAAAACTTTACGATACGGAAGATTTAATAATTGCAATACTTTTTCAGCATGTCCCGTTAATTCTTCTAAAGCTTCCATTGATTTCTCAGGTTCAACAATTTGGACCATTTCTACTTTATCAAATTGGTGCATACGAATTAAACCGCGTGTATCGCGACCATAAGATCCCGCTTCTGAGCGGAAACAAGGTGTATGTGCGGTCATTTTCAACGGTAAATCTTCTGTATTTAAAATTTCATCGCGCACTAAGTTTGTAACCGGTACTTCTGCTGTAGGAATCAAGGCATAAGGTTGTTCGCCTTCTAACGCTTTAGTATGGAATAGATCTTCACCAAATTTTGGTAACTGACCTGTTCCATACAATGTAGTATGATTCACTAAATATGGAACATAAGTTTCAATATAACCATGTTGCTCAGTGTGTAAATCCAACATAAATTGCGCCAAAGCACGGTGCATTTTCGCAATTTGACCTTTCATGACAGCAAAACGTGCACCACTTAATTTTACGCCGGCGGCAAAATCCAAACCGCCTGCTAAACTTTCGCCTAAAGTGACATGATCTTTGACTTCAAAATCAAAGGTACGCGGTGTTCCCCAACGTAAAATTTCTTTATTTTCAGAATCATCTTTTCCTAATGGCACTTCATCCGCCGGAATATTCGGGATCGTCAACGCAATCGTATTTAATTCAGCAGAAACTTCATCAAATAACGCTTTGGTCTGTGCTAATTCAATCCCCATTGTCTCTACTTCTGCCATTAATGGTGCAATATCTTCACCACGCGCTTTTGCCGCTCCAATGGCTTTTGAGCGCGCATTACGCTCAGCTTGTAGGGTCTCTGTTTTAACTTGTAACAGTTTGCGATGCTCTTCTAATTTCGCTAAACGATCTACATCTAAGTCAAAATTACGTTTTTCTTTTAATTTCTGTGCGGTTTCTGCAAGGTTATTACGCAGTAAATTTGGATCGATCATATTGTTACCTATTTTATTCCATAAAAAGTGCGGTTATTCTAACGTGAAATCTTACAAAAATCACCTTAGGATTATGCAATTAATTTATTTTTATATATTAGCATTTGTTTATCTTTCACTAAAAAGTAGCGTTATTGCCCCCAAAAGCCCTCATCATTGCATTTAACTCAGCGATCACACTCTCAATAACCGGCTGCCAATCATAATCAAGCGTTTGTCGAAACAGGCGAACGCTTTCATACCAAACCGAATCTTCTCGAGAAATCAACCATCGAAAATCCGGTTTATAGTTAATCAAAATCCACGTAGGTTTCCCCATTGCCGCAGCAAGGTGGGCGACAGAAGTATCCACGCTAATGACCAAATCTAAATGCTCAATCATTGCGGCTGTATCGTGAAAACTTTCGATCGCCCAATGGCAATCTACCACATTCTCATAATGCGCTAAAACCGCTTGATCTGCTTCACTTATCTCTTTTTGCAGCACATAAAAATCCGCCTGCACATTAAATAATTGAGCAAAAAGAGCCACAGGAATGCTGCGAATTTTATCGGTTTCAGTTTTGATGCCCCCTTGCCACACCACGCCGATTTTTAATTCATTATTTTTTAGCGGTAATTTTTTCTGCCATTTTTGCAAATATTCAGGTGCAGCAACAAGATATTTTTCCGTTAAAGGAATATTTGTTAATTCAGTTCCTAAAATATAGGGCAAACTCATCATTGGGATCCAATGACTAAATTCAACTTTATCACCTAGTTTTGCTGTTGGAATATGATATTTAGCTAAATTAAATGTTAAAAAATCATCAACATAAGTATTATTCCAAACTAAAACATCAAAGCCTAATTGTTTTAAATAAATAGCATAACGAACAAATTGAATATTATCGCCAATGCCTTGTTCAGAATGAATTAAAAGTCGCCCTTTTCCTTGTGAAATATCTTCCCCTTGCCAACGTGGCCGAGGGAATTCTATCGGCTTTTTAAATGATTTATAACCTGTTTTCCACCGATATTCATAGAATTTCCAACCCTCTTTAAATTCCCCAACCAAATTTAATAAAATTGCCTTATTAAAACAAGCTAACGCATATTCTTCCGGAAAATCTTGCAAGGAATTCAAGGCAAAATTACAATCACGTAATGCCAAATTAAATAGGCCTAAATTCTGTAAATTACCGCTACGTAATACAAACAAAATAGGATCAATTTCTTCTGCGGTTAAATATTTTTCATTATTTAAGATATAAGAAAAAATTTCATAATAATGACTATCTTTTTCTGCTTGATATTGTTCAGCAAAACGCTTTTCATCTAAATAAGATTGATATTGATGATTATAATATTCCTGATCCGTTTTTCCTTCTAAAAAAGCAGAAATACGATTATCTACTTTGGCAAGAGCATCACATCCCAATTCTTGTAACAATAAAGCACGCCGGCGATAAATAAGCGGATTTTGACTATCAAAAGACAAACTGCGGTCGATTTTAACTAATTTATCAAGTTTTTCTAAAAGCGGTTTTGCTATTTCTATCTTCATTTTCAAATTAAAGAGGTATTTTCTAAAATATAACGAACACCACTATTTTCCTGCCATAAATCTAAACTATTAAAAATCAACTTATCCATTGGTTTTAAATGAATAATGTATTTTCTATTTACGGCTAAATCTAATAGCTTCTCATTATGATAAAAAGTAACACTAATTGGCATATGACAATTTAATAATGGCTGATAAGCAAAGGTAATAACTTGTTCCTTATCTTGTTCATTAGCAAAAATAATCTTCCCATTATGCTGCAGATCAATAATTAAATTATTTCCTTTACCGAATAAACCCTGTTCATTATTTGTTGCCTTTAATGAAACACATTCTATTTCTAACGGTGTTAATAAATTTTCTGCTTTAGGTAAATGAGCAAAAAGCCCTCCACAATTGATATAAGAATTTGAATTTATTTCACCAATACAAAATGCTTTTCCTTGTTCTAAATAGAAAGATTTTTGTAATGCAATAAAATGATATTCTTTACTTTCTCGATGATAACGGGTAATGTGAATACCTTCAATAATTTCATCTTTAAGTTTAAAATACAGGCTATTCTTCTGTTGAAAGGCAAGTTGAATTCCCCAAAATGGCAAGCAATTATATTTTTCTGAGAGATATGCCACCCTATTTTTCATTACGGCATAAAGATTAAATACTGAAGTATCAACCCCATAAATCATAGGGAAACCATTAAGGCAATTGAGTTCATCAACTATATAGCAAAAATAATTTTTCCACGCTTGAGAATGCCCAACGACTAAACCTACTTGCCAAACAAAGCCTTGCTGTTTATATAAATCATCAAACATTATTTGATATTCTTGTTTTTTATTTTCAGGTAAAGCTAAAGATAAAAAAGGTGGATAAATTACATCATAGCAACAATAAAGTTTTTCATTATCTTTAATATTTTCAAATAATGTTAAAAATGAAGAAGGGAACCAAATATCCGCATCATATAAGGCCAAATAATCATATTGATATTTTTCAGCAATATGTGCAGCAGATATTTGTCTATCAATTAAAATTTCGGAAAATAAATTTTCAGCTGGGAAAATAAGAATATGTTGCGCCCGTAATTTTTCTTTTTTCGCTTCTGAGAGTTGATAATCAATAACACCAATATCCCCCTGATAATCTGTTTGTTTTAAACTTAAAATAAAAGGAATAAAACAGCGATACCAAATTTCATCATTGTTATTTAGCGCCGTTAGGATTAGTTTTTTCATTTTTTCTCTGGAGTGACAAATAAGGAGAAGATTATAACGTAAATTTGCTAAATGTTTTTACCGGAAGGATATTTTTTCTGCAAAAAAATGCCCAATATTGTTTATCGGGCATTTTGGAAAGAAAAGTGATGATAGGTTATTTATGGATAAACTAATCTTCGCCCCAAATTTCTTTGGCAATTTCTTCCACATGGCGTACTTTTGCCCATTGTTGGGCTTCAGTCATAATATTACCTTCTTCGGTAGAAGCAAAACCACACTGTGGGCTTAAGCAGAGTTGTTCTAATGGCACATATTTTGCCGCTTCCAGAACTCGGGCTTTAATTTGCTCTTTATCTTCAAGTTCAGGGAATTTAGAACTGATTAAGCCTAACACAATACGCCCTTTATTATTGGCAAAATGCTTGAGAGGTTCAAAGCCGCCAGAACGTTCATCGTCATATTCAAGGAAATAGCCATCATAATTGGTTTGAGCAAATAATCCATCGGCAATAGGATCATAAGCCCCACTTAAAAGATAAGAAGATTTATAGTTGCCACGACAAACGTGGGTGGTAATGGTTAAATCTGCCGGTTTATCGGCTAGAATAGCTTGGATGTTTGCCACCGCTTGTGCTTTATCGGCTTCAAAGGTCGGTTGCTGATAATTGTTGCAAAGCGATCCCCAATAAACATCGTCAATTTGTAAATAACGGCAGCCGGCTTCATAAAACGCTTTAATTGCCTCTTTATAAGCCTGTTGCACATCTTTGGCAAATTCTTCACGTGTTGCATAAACGCCTGTATCCCATTGAATTGGATACATCAGCTGGTTTGGACTTGGAATAGTAAATTTCGCCACTGCTCGCCCGGCGACAATTCCATTAAACTTTTTAAAATGTGCAATAAAAGGGTGATTTGGATTCCAAGAAACTTTACCACAACAACGGGTATTATAAGGACGAACTTCTACGCCTTTAAACGCATAGGCTTTTTCCGGTACATAACCTTCAATGCCATTTAAATTTTCTAAGAAATCAATATGCCACCAAGAGCGATGAAATTCGCCATCGGTTACCACCTGAATTCCGGCGGCTAATTGTGCTTCAACCAGATTTTTAACTTCTTGCTCGACAATTTCATCACGCGCTTCTAATGAAATTTTACCTGCTTTATAGTCGGCTTGGGCCTGTTTCCAAGCATCTGTGCGTAAATAAGATCCAACGGTATCTGCGTGTAAAGGTAATGTTTTTGCCATAATCGTTTCCTTATGATTGGTCTAACTAATGTTATTCAATCCTAAGGGAAATAGGCTGTTTCGGCAACTTAAAGAAAGGATTTAACCGCTGAATTATTTTCCTCTTTAAGATGAAAAAATTTCATTTTGCCATTGAGTTTTTATAAAAGGAGTAGGGGCTGTTTATCTTTCAATAAAAAGCTGTGTTGTCGCCTAAAAAAGTTTTATTTTCCCCACCGCACTTTATCGCTTAACTTATCTTGCTCTCTTAACCAATCTAACTTCTCTTTAATCTTAATTTCCATACCACGCTGAGTAGGGAAATAAAATTGCGTCTCTTTAAGTGCTTCTGGGAAATAATTTTCACCGGCAGCGTAAGCATTGGGTTCATCGTGAGCATAACGATACTCCGCGTGATTTCCCAGCTCTTTGAGTAATTGAGTTGGGGCATTGGTTAAATGACGCGGTACATCATAATCAGCCGCTTGTTTAGCCAGTGCTTTGGCGGCATTAAATGCCTGATAAACGGCATTACTTTTTGGCGCAACCGCAAGATAAACAATAGCTTGTGCAATGGCTCGCTCACCTTCTGCTGCGCCTACACGCGTAAAACAATCCCAAGCAGCTAGTGCCACTTGCATCGCACGAGGATCCGCATTCCCAATATCCTCTGATGCAATGGCAAGCAAACGCCGTGCCACATAAAGCGGATCACCGCCTGCGGTAATAATCCTGGCGTACCAATATAATGCCGCATCAGGCGCGGAGCCACGTATAGATTTATGGACGGCAGAAATTAAATCATAAAAACGATCACCACCTTTATCAAAACGTGCTTGACGTTCACCTAACACTTCCGTTAGCAAAGCGCGGTCAATTTTTTTACCTTTTTCGCTCTCCTCTGCCATATCCACCATTAATTCAAGGCAATTCAAGGCAAGGCGGGCATCACCGTTCACATAATCTGCCAGATATTCCAATAAATTCTCTTCAATATCTAACCGCAGTTCTCCCAAACCACGAACCTTATCTGTAATGGCTTGTTGCAAGACTGCCTGAATATCAAGATTGGTCAAGGATTTTAAAATATACACGCGGGCGCGCGACAGCAAAGCATTATTTAATTCAAAAGAAGGATTTTCTGTTGTCGCGCCAATAAAAATAATAGTGCCATCTTCAATATGCGGCAAAAAAGCATCTTGTTGGCTTTTATTAAAACGATGCACTTCATCCACAAATAAAATGGTTCGGCGATCTGCCTGACAATTCAGTTTTGCACGCTCAATGGCTTCACGAATTTCTTTAATACCCGATGTGACCGCTGAAATCCGTTCTACTTCAGCATTAATTTGTTTGGCGATAATTTCCGCTAATGTTGTTTTTCCTGTCCCCGGTGGCCCCCAAAAGATCATCGAATAGGCATGCCCTGCTTCAATAGCTTTACGTAGCGGTTTACCCAAGCCGATTAAATGCTGTTGACCGCAATATTCCTCCAGCGAACGCGGACGCATGCGCGCCGCTAAAGGGCGAAAATCATTTTCAGCAAAATCAAACGTCAGATTAGACATACATCATTCCTACATCAAGTGACACTAAAAGAGAAAAAAGGGCGCATTTCTACGCCCCACAACATCATCTATTTTTTCTTTTTATTACGCTGATCATCAAATTCAGCCCCTTTCGGTACGCTAAATTTAAAGAGACGATCCGCTAAATCCGCGTTGGTAATGTTACGTAACGCGTATAAATTTGACTGCCCGTCTTTCTCAATGGTACTAAAGCCTTTTAACACGCCATTGGCATCAATACGAATATCAAATTGCTTAATATTGCTGTTTTTAGCTTTTGGGGTTAACACAAAGGTATCGCTGTCTTGTTGCACATTGTACTGATTCCAGTGGCTGGCTTCATTGCTCGTTAACAACACAAATGGCGTATTGTTCACCGCATCCGCTACCCAATTTGCTGTAACTTGCTCAACGAAAGGATCGTAAAACCAAAGGGTTTTACCGTCCGCAATAATTTGGGTTTCTTGTGGGGTTTTATTATCCATACGGAACAAATTCGGACGTTTAATTTGAAGTTTTCCCGAACCTGATTGTACTTGTTTGCCATTAGCTGAGCTGACAGTTTGAGTAAAATCCGCACTAAACACGCTCACTTTTTGTAAGCGCATTTGAAGTTCACTTGCCGCATCAGCAAAAGCTAAAGGTGTAGCTATGGCTAAAGTGAAAAGTGCGGTGAATTTTTTTATTGCTTTTTGCATTTGATTTTCCTTTTAATATTCCGATGTATTGCGAACCAGTAATTCGCGTTTGCCGTTACGCATTTCTGAAACAATACCTTGTTCTTCCATTTGATCCATAATATTTGCCGCTCGGTTAAAACCGATTTTTAGGCGGCGTTGAATAAACGAAGTTGAAGTCATTCCAGTGCTACTCACCACTTCCACGGCCTTATCAAACAATGGATCGAGTTCATCGCTACCGCCGGCATAACTTGTATCATCCATTGTGATCTCTTCATCATCCCCAACCGTTTCTAAAATAGCGGAAATATAATTCGGTTTACCACGCGCACGCCAATCATCCGCAACACGGTTTACCTCATCATCTGTCATAAAGGCACCATGAACACGCATTAATTCTGTCGTGCCATTAGCTAAATACAGCATATCACCACGGCCCAGCAATGCTTCTGCCCCATTTTGGTCTAAGATCGTCCGCGAGTCATTGCGTTGTACAACGGTAAAGGCAATACGACTCGGAATATTGGATTTAATTAACCCGGTAATCACATCCACAGATGGACGTTGAGTTGCCAAAATAACATGAATCCCCACTGCTCGAGCTTTTTGTGTTAAACGTGCAATGAGCTCTTCAATTTGTTTTCCTGCCACCATCATCAGATCCGCAAACTCATCAACAATCACCACAATATAATTCATTCGGCCTAAATGTGGTGCTGTTGCATCCATACTGTCTGACGGCTTCCAAAGCGGATCAGGAATACCATAACCTTCCGCTTTTAATTCATCGATTTTATCATTAAACCCTTCAATATTGCGCACACGAACCTGTGCCAACAATTGATAACGGCGTTCCATTTCTTCTACGCACCAACGTAGCGCATTTGCCGCCTTTCTCATGTCGGTCACGACTTCCGTTAATAAATGCGGAATATCATTATATACCGACAGTTCAACCACTTTCGGGTCGATCATGATAAATTTCACATCCTCAGGTCTAACGCGATAAAGCAGACTTAAAATCATGGTATTGATCCCAACAGATTTTCCCGATCCCGTTGAGCCTGCCACTAATAAGTGTGGCGTTTTAGCTAAATCAATTACCACGGATTTGCCCGAAATATCTTTCCCCAATGCCATTGGCAACAACGCATTAGAATTACGGAACTCATCGCTATCTAATACATCGCGCAAATAGACGGTTTGACGTTTCGCATTAGGAGTTTCAATACCAATATAAGGTTTTCCGGGAATGGTTTCTGCCACACGAATAGATTTAAAGGTCAAAGCTCGCGCTAAATCCGTATCAATACTTGTCACCTTAGAAGCTTTAATACCTGGTTGTAATTCAAGTTCATAGCGCGTAACCACAGGCCCCACTAAAACATCTCGCACTTCTGCTTTGACATTAAAATTACGTAACTGCGCTTCAATACGTTGTGAAGTTTGTTGCAGTTCTTCTGGGGTGATGTCATGACTTTGGGTAGAATGTTGATCCAGCAAATCCAAGGTTGGCATTGCTGTTGTCGGTTTTTCCGTCGCTTTTGGACTACCGAACATTTCTATCACCTTATCCACAGAAATAGAACGTAATCCATTCTGTTCCGGTTCAGAATGAGCATCTGTTTCTAACGCAATCCCCATTTCTTGCGCTTGCATTTGACGTCTATTTTCACGTTCTGCTTCCTGTGCGGCAAAGGCAGTAGCCAAATGGCTCAAATCCCCCTCTGCCTCAGGAGATGGTTCCTCTTCTGTTGCTTCTACCGGGAAAATCGGTTTAGGCGATAATTTCACTTCAGGTATACGTGGGGTATCCATCAAATCTTCTTCAAGAGCGACCGCGCTTTCTGTCATTGGAAGAGAAATGGACGTTTCAGGCTCAATTTTTGGCAAAGTTACTCTGGCAATACTCACTTCAGGAAGCTGTTCCGGAGATTCCACTTGATATTCCCCTAACAAAGCAATATCGTCCATCTCATCATTTGCCAGCGGACTTTGCTCTTGTTCATGGGGCAAGTTTAAGCCTTCAATATTGATATTTAAGGTCTTCGCTTGTTCCGCTTGACTGTCTAATGTTTGTTGCCATGGCGCAATCGTTTTTTCTACTTCTTGAACTTCTGTCGTTTTCTGAGAAACAACGGCTTCATCTTGCTCAATCAGTTTTTCTTCAGATTCATTTTGAACCGTTAACCAATGATAAAATTTTACAATCAAACGGATTAACGACGCACCCGAGCAAAAAATAAAACCAATGATGCTTGTAATAAAAGCAAATAATAAAACCCCAAATTGACCTAGTGTTGGAAATAGGTGTTGCACCAAACTGCCACCAACTACCCCACCGGCAAGATGATAATTGTCGTTATCAAGCAATAAAGAACAAAGCGATGTCAATCCCAACATTAACATCACAAAACCAAACATACGCAAGCTAAAACGCGTCCATGTTAGGCTATCAACGCGCTTTGTACGAATAAAATAAATTGGTGCAATACAAATTAGGAAAGGCAGGATATTTCCAACTTTACCAAAAAAGACAAAAAAGAGATCCATCACCCAAGCACCTAATTTGCCTGACTTATTAATCACTTCTGTTTGGTAAGTCGAAACAGACCAAGCACTATCAATAGGACTATAACTTGACCAAGCAATAATCAAATAGAACCCAAAAAGTGCGGTCAATCCAAATAAAAATTCAACAAAATAATGTTGAGGCGTAAAGCCATCTGTTAGTTTTTTAATCATTCTACGTGAGTGTTATTTTAATTGTAAAAAATTCGTTTGTTTCACTTCTTCCATCACAACATAGGTGCGTGTATCATTCACACCCGGTAAACGCAATAAAGTCGTCCCTAGCAATTTGCGATATGCCGCCATATCAGCGACACGGGTTTTCAACAAATAATCGAAATCCCCTGACACCAAATGACATTCTTGAATTTCATCTAAAGCTTGCACCGCCGCATTAAATTCCTCAAACACATCCGGTTTACCACGAATCAAGGTAATTTCCACAATCACCAGCAAAGGGGCATTCAACAACTCCGGATTAAGCAATGCACGATACCCCGTAATCACACCTTGCTTTTCAAGACGCTTCACCCGCTCCAAGCAAGGTGTTGGCGACAGTCCCACTTTCTTTGATAAATCAATATTTGAGATTTTGCCATTGCGTTGCAACTCATTCAAAATTTTGACATCAATGGCATCAAGGGCTTTAGGCAATTTTTTATCCACAAAATTCACCATATAAAAGAATAAAATTCTGCAAATTGTAGCTTATTTTTGATTAAATAGCTATTTAGTCGAAAATAGTTTTCTTAAGATTATACTTGTAGTGTCTATTTAGAAACTGTTTATCTTTTTGCTAGAACGTTTTAGTCAAAATAAGGTACAATCAGAACGTTTTTTAAATTGAAAATGACTGTCCATAAGAAGGAGCAAAAATGCTTGATTTATCAGCCCAAAATATCCGTTTAAACGGGCAAGCAGCGAACAAAGAAGAGGCGATTAAATTAGTCGCAGCAGGTTTAGTTGCAAATGGGAACGTAGCAGAAGGCTATGAAGCCGGTATGTTGGCACGTGAAACCCAAACCTCGACTTTTTTAGGCAATGGGATTGCGATTCCGCACGGCACATTAGATACCCGAGATTTAGTTCAAAATACCGGTGTACAAATTATTCAATTTCCTCAAGGGGTTGAATGGGGCGAAGGAAATATTGCTTACGTAGCTATCGGTATTGCGGCAAAATCCGATGAACATTTAGCTTTACTTCGTCAATTAACGACTGTGTTAAGTGATGAAGAAGCAGCAGAAAAATTAGCAAAAACCCAAGATGTGCAAGAGTTTGCTGATATTTTAAGCGGTAAAAAAACATTACCGGCGCTTTCAGAAGCCTTAATCTCATTAAATGTAGAAAGCTCAAGTTTGATTACCCTTTCTGCTATTAATGCGGGTAAATTACAAGAGCAAAATTACGTCACACAAGCCTTTATTAGTGATGTGGTTTCAGCCGCTCCACTTCATCTAGGCGATAATGTGTTCGTGATTGATAGCGCAAAAGGTAACTTGGCTAATGGCGTAGCAGTTGCACGTAATACGCAAGGACAAACATTAGTCAGCGTGGCTACGGTAGATAATGCACTCAATCCCATTTTAGCCGCATTATTAAAATCTGAGGTTCGCAGTCAGTTTGCTTCTGCCAATAGCGCGCAGATGCTTGCGTTGTTTAATGGCGAAACGGTCAATACCGCCGAAAATTCAACCGCAGTTGTTTCAGCCACTTCAACGGTAAATAATGGACAAGTGGTTGGAAACTTTACGGTACGTAATGAACACGGTTTACACGCTCGCCCAAGTGCGGTATTGGTTCAAACGTTAAAAGCATTTAGCTCGAAAATTACCGTAGAAAACCTTGACCGTGCAACAGCGCCGGCAAATGCAAAAAGTACAATGAAAATTGTGGCATTAGGTGCAACGAAAGGGACGCGTTTACGCTTTATTGCAGAAGGCGATGATGCTCAACAAGCTATTGAAACCTTAGGCAAAGCAATGGCAGAAGGCCTTGGCGAAAGTGTCACTTTTATTCCTGCCGTTGAAGATAGCATTGAAGGTACTGCAACATCAGCACAAACCGTTGCGGTTGAAACAGTTGTGCCAGCGGTAGCTGATAATGCAACAGAAGGTGCGGTAGAAGCGACTTTCGTTATTCACAACGAACACGGTTTACACGCTCGCCCAAGTGCGGTGCTTGTTAATGAAGTGAAAAAATATACGTCAAAAATCGAAGTGCAAAATCTTGATAAAAACTCACCGCTTGTGAGTGCCAAAAGTTTGATGAAAATCGTGGCACTTGGCGTAACAAAAGGCACGCGTTTACGCTTTGTGGCAACAGGTGATGATGCACAACAAGCCTTAGACGGTATCGGTGCAGCAATTGAAGCCGGTTTAGGTGAGAAATAAGGGGAAAATATGCGTATTGCAACAGTAACGTTAAATCCTGCATTTGATTTGGTCGGTCGCCTTGCCCGTATTGAAATCGGCGAAGTTAATACCGTTGAAACCTTAGGTTTATATCCTGCCGGAAAAGGGATCAATGTGGCAAAAGTCTTGGCAGATTTAGGCACAAAATTATCTGTAACTGGTTTTCTTGGTGAAGAGAATCAAGGGGATTTTGTGCAATCTTTCGCAAAAAATGGGGTGGACGATCAATTCTATCGTGTCGCAGGTAAAACTCGTATCAATGTCAAAATTACGGAAACGGAAGCCGATGTCACGGATCTCAACTTTTTAGGCTTTGAGATCAGCGAAGAGGAGTGGGAGAAATTTACCGCTCAAACTCAACATTGGGAAAGCCAATTTGATCTTGTTGCTGTTTGTGGTTCTTTACCTCGTGGCGTAAGCCCTGAGAAATTTGCCTTGTGGTTAGAAACGCTACATCAGCAAGGTTTAAAAGTGGTATTGGATAGCTCAAATGCGGCATTAACCGCTGGATTAAAAGCCCATCCTTGGCTAGTCAAGCCTAATCGCCGTGAATTAGAAGTTTGGGCTGGTCGAGCCTTAAATAGCCTCGAAGATGTGATTGTTGCTGCTCAAGATTTGCGTGCTAGAGGCATTGAAAACGTCATTATCTCAATGGGTGAAAAAGGTTCGGTGTGGATCAATAACGAAGGCGTACTTCAAGCTCAACCACCACGTTGCGAAAATGTGGTAAGTACCGTAGGGGCTGGCGACTCAATGGTTGCAGGGCTTATCTATGGTTTCTCACAAGGTTGGGATAAAGCGAAAACCCTTGCCTTTGCCAGTGCGACATCTGCTTTAGCGGTTTCCCAAAGTAACGTGGGCGTAAGCGATAAAACAGCGTTGGAAGGGATTTTGGCACAGGTTAAATTGACTGAACTTTAAT